>NZ_FPJJ01000003.1:54205-675649 GCF_900119375.1 Pseudomonas sp. NFR02 | reverse complement strand
ACTGGCACTCCGCTTTCGCGGGCAAGCCCGCTCCCACAGGGGATTTGTGCCAGGCGCATAACCGATGTGGGAGTTGTCGAGCCCCGGCGAGGCTACGAAGGCGGCGGTACTGTTGGCATTTGTGTTGCCTGAACTGTCGCCATCGCGGCCTCGCTAAAGCTCGAGCGCTCCCACGGGGGAATTGTCATTGTCAGTCAGGCAAAGCAGGGAAGTCATTCATATGCCATGCAGCTATTCACGCCTTACCTACCGCCAACCACGGGCCGCAGACGTTCAGCGATTGTTCGCGATCTTCGGCGATCCACAGACCAACTTGTTCAATCCTGCCGGCCCGCTGCCCAACCTGGATGCGGCACAACGGCTATTGGATCACTGGATTCAACAGTGGGCCTCCCACGGTTACGGCTGGTGGGCGATTGCCTGCAAAGAGAGCCCCGAGCACATCATCGGGTTTGGCGGCATTGCGCCACTTAACTACCTGACGCAGCAGCGCATCAACCTTGGCTATCGCCTGGCCGTCGAGGCCTGGGGGCAGGGGTATGCCACTGAACTGGGGAGGGATGCCCTGGCGCTGGCGTTTGACACGCTATCTCTACCGGAAGTCTTCGGGTTAGTGCGACCCGATCATGCTGCGTCGATCCGCGTATTGGAGAAGCTCGGCATGCAACGTTTTGGCCTGCTGGATGATGTACCCGGCCAAGCGCCCAGCCTGGTGCTCAGGGTTTGTCATCCTACAACTGCACAAGCCTGACATTTTCCTATTCCGCGTAAATCCTCGATAAGCGGCAATCTTTGCGATTGACACTGCGTGGGCGTCTCGCTATAAAACTCTCAGTTGTACGACGACATATGACGTTACATATGTCCTACCTAACAAAAATAAAAAGTGATGCCATGAATCTGAACGAGCCCATCAGTGCCCTTCGTGTCGGCCAGGCGGTCGGCAGCTATCGCTGGACGATCTGCGCGATGTTGTTTTTCGCGACCACGGTCAATTACCTCGACCGTCAGGTGCTCAGCCTGTTGGCACCACAACTGTCGACGCAGTTTGGCTGGAGCAACACCGACTACGCCAACATCGCGGCGGTGTTCCAGTTCGTCTACGCCATTTCCATGCTGTTTGCTGGGCGCTTCGTCGACAGGATCGGCACCAAGGCCGCCTATGTGGTAGCCATTGGTATCTGGTCCACCGGCGCGATCATGCATGCGTTTGCGGTGCCGATGGGCGAGGGTATCGCAGCCGTCAGTGGTGCCATTGGCCTGGCGGTGATCCCGGTGTCGATCGCCGGCTTCATGATGTCGCGGGCGGTGTTGGCGATTGGCGAAGCGGGTAACTTCCCGATCGCGATCAAGGCCACTGCCGAATATTTCCCCAAGAAAGAACGCTCCCTGGCCACCGGTATCTTCAATTCCGGCGCCAACGTCGGCGCGATCCTGGCGCCGATCTGTGTCCCTCTGATTGCCGGCCTGTGGGGTTGGGAGGCGGCGTTTATGGTCATCGGCATGCTGGGTTTTGTCTGGGTAGCCGTGTGGGCCGCCGTTTACGAAAAACCGGAGCAGCAAAAACGCCTGTCACCTGAGGAACTCGCCTACATCCGCAGCGACCAGACCGTACAACCGTTTACCCCGGCACCGACGGGCACCGCAGAAAAGAAAGTCTCCTGGTTCAAACTGTTGACCTACCGCCAGACCTGGGCGTTTGCCTTCGGCAAGTTCATGACCGACGGCGTGTGGTGGTTTTTCCTGTTCTGGCTGCCCACTTACCTGTCTGCCCAATACGGCATGAAAGGCGCCGATATCGTGATGCCGCTGGCGGTGCTGTACAGCATGACCATGGTCGGCAGTATTGGCGGCGGCTGGTTCCCCAGCTACTTCATGGCGCGCGGCGATGCCCCCTATGACGGGCGCATGAAAGCGATGCTGGTGATTGCGCTGTTCCCGCTCGTGGTGTTGCTGGCGCAGCCGTTGGGTTACCTCAGCTTCTGGGTGCCGGTGCTGCTGATCGGTGTGGGCGCTTCGGCACACCAGGCGTGGTCATGCAACATTTTCACCACCGTGTCCGACATGTTCCCGCAGAAAACCGTGGCCTCGGTGGTCGGCATTGGCGGCATGGCCGGTGGCCTGGGCGGCGTGCTCATGACCAAGATCGGCGGCTGGGTGTTCGACTATTACAAGTCCATCAACGACATCCATACCGGCTACATGATCATGTTTGCCATCTGCGCCCTGGCTTACCTGGTGGCCTGGAGCGTGATGAAGACGCTGGTGCCGCGCCACAAGGAAATCACTGACCTGTAACGCCGCCTAGAAAGGTCATCAAGGCAGCGGTGATGACCTCGGGCGCATCCTCTTGCACCAGATGCCCCGCACGCGGGACGCGCAGGTAGCGTGCACCTAATCTACCTGCGAGCGCGTCGCCCTGTGCCACGTTGATCCATTGGTCTTCTTCGCCCCAGAGCAGTTGCACCGGGCAACGCAGCTCGGCGAGCCGCTCTTCAATCTGGTCGGTATAGCGCTGGTCCATCTGGGCAATCTGACGATAGAAGGCGGGCTGGCCAATCTCGCCTGTCCAGGGCGTGACGTAGGCGAGCAGCACCTCGGCAGGTAGCGGCGTGAAGGCGGCGCCCTGTAGATAGGCACGCACAATCGCCTCATGGATATAGGCCGGCGCTTCGCTGAAGGCCTGTTCATGGCGGCGCACATGCTGCACCAGCGGCGAACCCCAGGGCGCCATGGCGACGGGGTCGATCAAGGTCAGGCTGGCATAGTCGCAGCCATCGAGCAGATGCGCACGCAGCGCCGTGGCGCCGCCAAAATCATGGGCCAGCACATGGGGGCGTTCCAGGCCCCAATGGTGTAGCAGGGCGGCGAGCAACAGGTTTTGCACGCCCAGAGACACGTCCTGGCCCGGCGCCTGTTCAGACTGCCCATAGCCAAGCAGGTCGTAATAGAACACGCGGTACTGCTGGGCAAACAAGGGCGCGATACGCCGCCACACATGGGAAGAGAACGGCGTGCCATGCACCATCACCAGCGCCGGCCCCTGGGTACCCAGCTGGCCCCAGCGCACAGTTTGATTGCGAAAGTCAAAGGTGTGGGGCAGTGCCAGTGCGTCGTTTGAATGGGTCATGGTTGAATCTCCCCGAAGGTCTGATGGGTTGTGGCGGGTTTTGCCTGCGCCAGGAGGATACGAACCGCCATGACCACGCCGACGAGCACGGCAGCCAGGCCCACGGCTTCCATTGGCGTCGGCCAGCGCCGGTGAAAGCCTAGACCGAGCAGGCTGGCGAAGAGTGATTCCAGGGCAATCAATTGGCCACTCAGTACCATGGGCAGGCGCTGCGTTGCCGCGTTCCAGGCCCAGGCGCCGACCACCGTAGACATCACCGCGATGCCCAGGCTCCAGGCATACAGCGGCCATGCCTGGTTCCAGCCCGCGCCAAGGGTCGGCAACCGGAACAAGCCCAGCGTGTATAGCCACGGCAGCAGGCACAGCGCCGCCTGCGCCTACCAGCATCAAGGCGGTCCACAGGTCGGTTGCGCGGGCAGGCAGGCGTGCCAGTTGCTGTTGATTGATGACGCTGAAGCCCAGCCACAAGGCCACTGCGCCCAGGGAGAAACACAACCCCGGCAGCCAGGAACCGGTGCCGGAGGCGGGCAGGTGGAGGCTGCTGACTGTCGCCAGCAACAGCCCCACAGTGAGGCAGGACAACGGCATCACCAACTGGCGCCATTGCAGGGTCTTGTGACTGGCGTTGCCTATCAACGCCAGTAGCACCGGGACCATGCCGACAAACGCTGGCGTCAGCACCGGGCCGCCGAACATCACACCGCCAGCAATGCACACGCCATAACCGAGGCAACCCAGTGCGCCCAGTGCTGCGGCGAGCAGGCACTGGCCGCAGCTGAGTGCACTCAATTGCGCCCTGCACACCATCATCCAGGCGATGCCCAGCCCACCGGCCATCAGGAACCGTACGGCCATCAAGTCGTAGAGGCTGTAGACGCCGGTGACGTAGGGCGCAATGAAGTTCAGCGCCCAGCCCAGGGTGGCGACAACGGCCAATATCACACCGGTAAAGAGTGAGGCGCGGGCGGTGGTCATCAGGCTGCTCCATGAAGTGAGGGAGTCATGGTGCCCAGCGCGGCGGGTGTGCTACAAACGAGTTTTCAGCCTTGGATGCATAACCACAGATTATGAATGCACTTGGCAAAACCTTACCGCCGCTGGCCAGTTTGTTGCCGTTTGAAGCGGCGGCGCGCCTGGAGAGTTTCTCCAAGGCGGCCGATGAATTGCACCTCACCCAGGCCGCTATCAGTCGGCAGATTCGCGGGCTGGAGGACAACCTGGGGGTCAAGCTGTTTTGTCGGCGCAACCGTGGGGTGTTCCTGACGCAAGAAGGGCGTGAGCTGGGGCGGGTGGTCAGCCAGGCCTTGCACAGCATCAGTGAGGGCGCGGTCAGCCTGAGAACATCGCCCCAGCGCAATCGCGTGGTACTGCTATGCCAGCTATGCGAGGCGTTCTATTGGTTGATGCCGCGTCTGGCGACCTTCCACCAGCAATACCCGCAGATCGAGATCCAGGTGGTGACCTGTACGCGGCCGATCACCCAGTTCGACGGGCATTTCGATGTGGCCCTGCAAAGTACCCGGCGCGCCAGTGGCAGCCATACGTTGATGTTCACCGCCTCCGACGAGGTGTTCCCGGTGTGCAGCCCCGGCTACCTCTGCCCGGAAAAGCCGTTAGCGCTGATTGAATTACAGCCCTGCACATTTCTGCACCACAGCTCCGAGCCGCCGCACTTGATGGAATGGGATGAGTGGCTGCAGATGTTCGGCCACACGTTGCCCAGGGATGCGCGCAGTGCCACCTTCGACAGTTACCCGCTGATGTTGCAAGCTGCCGTGGAAGGGCACGGTATCGCCATGGGTTGGCGTCGTACCGCAAGCCGGCTGATAGAGAGTGGGGCGCTGGTGCGGCCCTGCGCAGAAAGCGTGTTTTTGCCCGAGGCTATTTCGGTCTACAGGCAGCAAGGGACGGGCAGTCGGGAGGAGATTACGGCGTTGTTGGCCTGGCTTGACGCACAATTGCAGAGTGACGGCTGACAGGGGCGTCGCAGCCCCTGTCATCTGCGGTTATTGGTTACGCGTGACGCGCCAAATCGTATTGGCCAAGTCGTCGGCAATGATCAGCGCGCCTTTGGGGTCCACCGTCACCCCCACTGGACGCCCACGGGTCTTGCCGTCGTCGCCGCGGAAGCCGGTGGCAAAGTCGATGGGCTCGCCCGCCGGTTTGCCGTTGCTGAACGGCACGAAGATCACCTTGTAGCCCACTGGGTTGTCACGGTTCCAACTACCGTGCTCGCCGACAAACGCGCCGTCAGCGAATTTTTCACCCATGGCAGGGATGGAGAAATCCACGCCCAACGCGGCCACATGAGAGCCCAGGCTGTAATCGGGTTTGATCGCCGCAGCCACCTTGGCCGGGTTTTGCGGTTGTGCGCGGGGGTCGACGTTCTGGCCCCAGTAGCTGTAGGGCCAGCCGTAGAAGGCACCTTCACGCACCGATGTCAGGTAGTCTGGCACCAGGTCGGGGCCGAGTTCATCGCGCTCGTTGACCACGGTCCACAGTTGCCCTGAGCCCGGTTGGATGGTCAGCGCCGTCGGATTGCGCAGGCCTGTAGCGTAGGGCTTATGCGCACCGGTGGCGGCATCGATCTGCCAGACCATTGCGCGGTCGATCTCCACTTCCATGCCGCGTTCGGTGATGTTGCTGTTGGAACCGATGCCCACATACAGCTGACGCCCGTCGTCACTGACGGCCAATGACTTGGTCCAGTGATGGTTGATCTGCGCCGGCAGGTCGGTGACTTTGACGGGCGGGGCGCTGGCCTTGGTCTGGCCGTCGGCGTAGTCAAAGCGCACCAGTGCGTCCTGGTTGGCCACATACAGTTTGCCGTCGGCGAATGCCAGCCCGTAGGGAGCGTTGAGGTTGTCGGCGAATACCGTCTTGAGTTCATAGGTGCCGTCACCGTCGGCGTCACGCAGCAGCGTAATGCGGTTGCCGCCCTTGACCTTGGTGTTGCCCTGGGCCTTGATCACACTGGCGATCACGTCCTTGGGCTTGAGCTTGGCCGCACTGCCGCCACGGCCTTCGGCCACCAGGATATCGCCGTTGGGCAGCACCAGGGTCTGGCGCGGGATCGCAAGGTCGGTGGCGATGGCGGTGACGCTGTAGCCTTCGGGTACCTTGGGCTTTTGATCGCCCCACGGCGTGGGCTCGGCAATCTTCATGCTCGGCAACAGGCTGCTTTGTTGTTCGGGCAGCTTGGGGTCAGGGCCGCGTGCCTGGGTCTTGTCACCTTCGCCGCCACAGGCACTCAGCAACAGGGCGGCGCTGAGCAGGGTCAGTGTGTTGAGTGGTTTCATCGGGCAGCTCCTGAGCGCAGGTTGGTCAAGCCAATCCAGGTGGCGACAAGCGCCAGCACGGTGACAATCGCCGACAGCACCAAGCCGGTGGGCATCATGGCGTAGGCGTCCTTGGCATGCTGGAAGGCATTGACCAAGCCAAGCACCCAAGTGCCCAGCAACAGCAGGAAGTACGCCACCGGGCGCCCGCCCTTGTGTTCGGCACGCACCAAGTTGACCAGCGCAAACAGCAGGGCAAAACCACAGAACACCAAGGCTCCTGCGATAAGCCAGGAGGCGAAATTGGCCCACTGAATCTGGTAGGTCTGGCCGTAGGCGATATCACTGAGCAAGGCCCCGAGAAACAACGGCACGGTGCCGGCAAGCAAAGTCCCGTGCAACGGCCCAGGCCTGACGACGGGGTAAGTGGGGAGGGTAGTCATGTTGGTGGCGGCTCCTTATCGTTCTGCACCCTGGGCTCAGGGCGCGCTGACTTCGCATAGGAAAGGAGCATGGCATTTGCAAGAAAGTTCACTGGGAGGGCTTGTCGAGGTGTGTTTCGATCCGGCGTTCCCCTGCATATGCATAGGTATCTACACAATTTTGGTGCGACGCTGAACCTGTGGCGAGGGAGCTTGCTCCCGTGACGGCCTGACAGCCGGCGTCGATCTAACTAACGCGCCGCGATTCAAATGTGGGAGCTGGCTTGCCTGCGAAGGCGGCCTGACAGTCAACACAGTTGGACCGTGTACATATCCATTCCTGCGGTAACGGCCACCTAGGGTTCCGCTTTTACAGCGGGTCACTTTTGGAAGGACCCAAAAGTAACCAAAAGGTCCTCGCCCCACCACTCGGCACCTCGCCTAGGCTCGGTGTGCCCGTAATCCGCCAGTGATTTGGGGGGCCGCCGCCACGCGCCATCCATGGCGCGGGGCGGCTAAACCGGCATCCCTGCCGGTTTACCCCCCAAATCCCTGTCGAATTCCGGCCAACGTGGTTTAACGGGGCGCCTGAGATCAAGATCACAAGCAGAGCAAGAGCGGCTCGCTTCGCATCGTGGTTACCGTCTGCTGCTACAGCCCACAACGTTATGTAGATACCTATGCCTGCATATGTTTACCACAGCGGCTATATGACTCATTCTTCCTGGCCCGACATGAGGAATCGCGTTATGCCCACCCTGCATCTGCTCTGCGGCAAGATCGCCGCCGGCAAGTCCACACTCGCCAAGACCCTGGCCGCCGAGCATGGGGCCATTGTGCTCAGTGAAGACCAGTGGCTTGCCAATCTCTATCCCGGCGAGATCCAGAGCATTGCCGACTACCTGCGCTGTGCCCAACAGGTTCGTGGGGTACTTGAGCCGCTGGTGATCAATCTGTTGGCGTGCGGCGTCAATGTGGTGCTGGATTTTCCGGCCAATACCCTCGCCAATCGTCAATGGTTACTCGGCCTGGCCCAGGCAGCCAAGGTGCCGCACTGCCTGCATTACCTGGAGCTGGACGATGCCACCTGTCGTGCGCGCCTGCACGCCCGCAACGCCCGAGGTGACCACGATTTTGCCGCCAGCGATGCCGAGTTCGACCTGATCACTCGCCATTTCAGTGTGCCGAGTGAAGAGGAAGGGTTGGTGATTGAGGTGCACCGCCCGTGACTACCCAAAAACCTGCTGGCATCGATGCCGATGGCTATATCCTCACCGTTGCCGATACGCCTATACAACCCGAGTTCCAGCCCCTGCTGACGGACATCTGCACGACTTTGTCCCGGCCTGAGCTGGGGCTGCACGGGATTTACCTGTATGGCAGCATTGCACGGGGCGAGGGCGAGGCCGGAGTTTGCGACCTTGACCTTTCACTGATACTGGTCGAACCACCGAATGCGCCGGTGCTTGAACAATTGGAGTCGGCCCGACTCGCTTTGGAGCAACGGCATCCGAGCGTCACCAAGATCGACTTCGACATCGGCCACCGCGCCCAGGTGTTGGCGCCCGAAAACCGAAACAGTTGGGGCTTCTGGCTCAAACATCATTGCCGCTGTCTCTGGGGCGAAGACCTGTCACTGCACGTCGAACCGTTTCGCCCGTCCCGCGCCATCGCCCTGGCGGTCAATGGTGATTTTGAACAGGCGCTCACGACTTACCTGGTGCGCATTGAACAGGCCAGCCCTGAACACACGCGGCTTGGCCTGCAGCGGGAAGCATCACGGGCCTTGATCCGCGCCACCCACATCCTGCGAGCGGAAGATGCGCAAAACTGGCCGCAAACCCTGGAAGACTACGTCGGGCTGTTCGTCCAGCATTACCCGAACATGCGCGTGCAAATCGCCTACTTCCTGTTTGAAGCACGCAACCCGAGCGCCGAGGGCGAGGCATTTACGACACGCCTACGGGCGTTTCTGAGCTGGATGGTTTCGGCCCTCATAGAAAGGAATCAATCAGATGCGTGAACGCAAAGCCGCACGATTACTGGTCATCAACCCTGCACAGCAAGTGTTGCTGTTTCGCTTCGTGCATAAAGACGGCGCCCTGGCCGGCCAGGATTACTGGGCCACGCCCGGCGGTGGCGTGGAGGCAGGGGAGAGCTTCCACAGCGCTGCGATTCGTGAGTTGCGCGAAGAGACTGGTATCACCGTCAGCAGCGTTGGGGAATCCGTGGCAGAGCGTAGTTTCCCGTTGATGTTACCCAGCGGTGAAACCGTGTTGGCAGTAGAGCGGTACTTCGTTGTGCATGCATCCAGCGACGCGCTTTCCAGGGCCGAATGGACAGTAGAGGAGACCCAGGTGATGGCGGATCATCATTGGTGGTCGGCAGAGGCGCTGCTCGCGACGAGCGATACGGTATGGCCGCAGGCGTTGCCGCAAATGCTGGAGGATGCCGGGGTGTTTTAGCCGTTTTCCATGAACGATGGGGGCAGGCGAATCGGGGCGACATTTAGGTAAGCGGCAGCTTTAGGGCTGTCACGGGAGCAAGCTCCCTCGCCACAGGTGCAGCATGCATCAAAAAGCGCATCGCGGGTTACATGGATCTAATATTTCCCCGGTATTGAACACCCTTGCATAGTCCATCGCCAAGTTACTGAGCGACAACGCATGCACATCCTCTGCGGCCCACAGCCGCCCCGACAAGTCGGGTTGATCGAAGGTAAAACACGCATCCGCCGCCACGATCACGTCGAACCCCAGGTTGCCGCCCGAGCGTGCGGTGGATTCCACTGAATTGTTGGTGATGACCCCGACGATTACCAACTGCTGGATCGAGCGCAGGTGCAGCCAGCGCTCCAGGCCCGTGGCGCTGAACGCATCTGGTACGTTTTTTTCAACCACATGCTCCTGGGCCAGGGGGTGCAGCGCATCCTGGAACTCACAGCCGGGCTGGCCTGGCCGGAACACTGAAGCGGCAGAGCGGGAGATATGCCGCACATGAATGATCGGGCGTTGCGCCTGGCGCCAGGCATTGAGCAATTGCTGTATGCGCAGCTCGGCGTCTGGGTTGTTGCGGCGGCCAAGGGTGGGATCGGCCATGCCTTTTTGCATATCGATGATCAACAATGCGGCGTTAGTCGCTATCGGTTCCATGGCCTGTCCTGGCAGAGGTGAACATTATCTAACTGGTTGGAAGTTAGCACCGATCGGCAGCCCATACGCAAATCCCTGAGACTTCCCGGCGAAACGCTTCATAATGGCGGCCAATTTGTTTAGCTCGTTATTCTGGTGTGCCCGCATGGAAATTAAGGTCAACTTTCTCGACAACCTTCGGCTTGAAGCCAAGTTCGATGACTTCACGGTCATTGCCGACCAGCCCATCCGCTACAAGGGCGACGGTTCGGCACCGGGGCCATTCGACTACTTCCTGGCTTCGTCGGCGTTGTGTGCGGCGTACTTTGTGAAGTTGTACTGCCAGACGCGCAATATTCCCACCGAGAATATTCGCCTGTCGCAGAACAACATCGTCGACCCGGAAAACCGCTACAACCAGATTTTCAAGATTCAGGTCGAATTGCCCGCAGACATCTCCGACAAGGACCGCCAAGGCATCCTGCGTTCCATCGACCGCTGCACCGTGAAGAAGGTGGTGCAGGCCGGGCCGGAATTCGTGATCGAGGAAGTCGACAACCTCGACGCCGATGCCCAGGCGTTGTTGATGCCCAACTCCACGTCCGCAGCAGGCACCTACATTGCCGGCAAGGACCTGCCGCTGGAGCAGACCATCGCCAACATGTCGGCGATTCTCGCGGGCCTGGGCATGAAGATCGAGATTGCCTCGTGGCGCAATATCGTGCCCAACGTGTGGTCGCTGCATATCCGCGACGCCCATTCGCCGATGTGCTTTACCAACGGCAAAGGCGCGACCAAAGAGGGCGCGCTGGCGTCGGCGCTGGGTGAGTTCATCGAGCGTCTGAACTGCAACTTCTTCTACAACGACCAGTTCTGGGGCGAGGACCTGGCCAACGCGCCGTTCGTGCATTACCCGGACGAGCGTTGGTTCCAGCCGGGCCCCAACGATGAGCTGCCGAGTGAAATCCTCGATGCCTACTGCCTGAAAGTCTACAACCGCGAGGGCGAGCTGCGTGGTTCACACCTGTTCGACACCAACTCCGGCAACGAAGCCCGTGGCATTGTCTCGCTGCCGTTCGTGCGTCAGTCCGATGGCGAGGTGGTGTATTTTCCGTCCAACCTGATCGAAAATCTCTACTTGAGCAACGGCATGAGCGCTGGCAACACCTTGGCCGAAGCCCAGGTGCAGTGCCTGTCGGAGATTTTCGAGCGGGCGGTGAAGCGCGAAATCATCGAAGGCGAATTTGCGCTGCCGGACGTACCCGCCGAAGTGCTGGCCAAGTACCCGGGCATCCTGGCGGGTATCGAAGGCCTGGAAGCCCAGGGCTTTCCGGTGCTGGTCAAGGATGCCTCCCTGGGCGGTGAGTTCCCGGTGATGTGCGTGACCTTGATGAACCCGCGCACCGGCGGCGTGTTCGCTTCGTTCGGCGCGCACCCCAGCCTGGAAGTGGCACTGGAACGCAGCCTCACCGAGCTGCTGCAAGGCCGTAGCTTCGAAGGCTTGAACGATCTGCCGCAGCCGACCTTCGAAGGCCAGGCGGTCACCGAGCCGAACAACTTCGTCGAGCACTTTATCGATTCCAGCGGCGTGGTGTCGTGGCGCTTCTTCAGTGCTCAGTCGGATTATGAATTCGTCGAGTGGGACTTCTCCGGCCAGGGCGAAGACTCCAACGCCCAGGAAGCCGCCACGCTGTTCGGCATCCTCGAAGGCATGGGCAAAGAGTCGTACATGGCGGTGTATGAGCACTTGGGCGCTACCGCCTGCCGCATCCTGGTGCCGGACTACTCGGAAATCTACCCGGTGGATGACCTGATCTGGGACAACACCAACAAGGCGCTGTTTTTCCGCGAAGACATCCTCAACCTGCACCGCCTCAGCGAGGATGAGTTGCAGGCGTTGGTCGAGCGTCTGATAGAAAGCGAACTGGACGACTACACCGATATCACTACGCTGATTGGCATTGAGTTCGATGACAACACCGCGTGGGGCCAGTTGACCATCCTGGAGCTGAAACTGCTGATATTCCTGGCGCTGAAGCAGTATGAAGAGGCCAAGGAATGCGTAGAGATGTTCCTGCAGTACAACGACAACACCGTTGAGCGCGGCCTGTTTTACCAGGCGATGAACGCGGTGCTGGAGATGGAACTGGATGAGGACCTGGAACTGGCTGACTACGAGGCCAACTTCCGGCGCATGTTTGGCAACGAGCGCATGGACGCGGTGATCGGCTCGGTCGACGGCAGTGTGCGCTTTTATGGGCTCACGCCGACGAGCATGAAGCTGGAAGGCCTGGACCGGCATTTGCGCCTGATTGACAGCTACAAGAAGCTGCATGCGGCGCGGGCCAACATCACCCAGGGCTGATACGCAATGATCGTTCCCACGCTCTGCGTGGGAACGCATTCGGTGACGCTCTGCGTCACGCTTGGGAACGCAGAGCGTCCCTGGCTGCATTCCCACGCAGAGCGTGGGAACGATCATGGCGGTTAAATGTGGGCCAAGGCCTGAGCCAGATCGGCGCGCAAATCCTCCACATCCTCAACCCCCACCGACAACCGCACCAGCCCATCGCCAATCCCCAATTGCGCCCGCGTCGCCGCCGGGATGCTGGCATGGGTCATGATCGCCGGGTGCTCGATCAGGCTTTCCACGCCCCCCAGGCTCTCGGCCAGGGCGAAGATCTTCACGTTTTCCAGAAAGCGCGTCGCGCCGGCCAGGTCGCTGTTCAAGTCCACTGAAATCATCCCGCCAAAGCCGCGCATCTGCTGTTTCGCCAGGGCGTGCTGTGGGTGGGATTTGAGGCCCGGGTAGTGAACCCGTGACACTTGCGGCTGTTGCTCCAGCCAGGTGGCCAGGTCCAGGGCATTGCTGCAATGGCGCTCCATGCGCAGCGCCAGGGTTTTTACCCCGCGCAGGGTCAGGAAGGCATCGAACGGCCCGGCGATGGCGCCGATGGAGTTTTGCAGGAAACCCAGGCGTTCGGCCAGTTCAGCGTTGTCACCGACAACAGCGATACCACCGATCACATCAGAATGCCCATTGAGGTATTTGGTGGTGGAGTGCACCACGATGTCGAAGCCCAACTCCAGCGGGCGCTGGATCCAGGGGCTGGCAAAGGTATTGTCGGCCACGCAGATAATCCCGCGGGCACGGCAGATGCGGGCCACGGCGCGCAGGTCGGTCAGGCTCAGCAGCGGGTTGCTTGGGGTTTCGACCCAGACCATGCGCGTGTCGTCCTGCAATGACGCTTCAAACGCCGACAAGTCGCTGAGGTCGACATAGCTGAAACGGTGCCCGGCACTGCGCTGGCGCACTTTGTCGAACAGCCGGAAAGTGCCGCCGTACAGGTCGTTGCCCGAGACGATATGCGCGCCGGCATCCAGCAGTTCCAGCACGGTGGAGATCGCCGCCAGCCCCGAGGCAAATGCAAATGCCTGGCTGCCGCCTTCAAGGTCGGCCACGCAGCGTTCCAGGGCGAAACGCGTGGGGTTATGGGAGCGGCCATAGTCAAACCCCTTGTGCACGCCGGGGCTGTCTTGCAGGTAGGTGGAGTTGGCGTAGATCGGCGGCATCAGCGCGCCCGTGGTCGGGTCGGGTGACTGCCCGGCGTGGATCACACGGGTGGCAAACGCGCTTTTATCGGGCTGGCTCATGCAAGGGATCTCCGTAGGTGGTTAAGCAGGTCGACGCGGGTGATCAGGCCATGAAAGCCTGCGGCGTCGGCAATGATGGCGACCAGGCCACGATCCAGCTCGGCCTGCAGTTCGGCCAGGCTGGCGCTGGGGGCCAAGGTGTGTAGCGTATTGGTCATGGCGCTGGCGACGGTCATGGAAAAATCTGCGGCGTCGTGGTGCAGGCCCAGCAGGATGTCGGACTCGTCGATCACGCCCACCAGGGTCTGGCCATCGACCAGCACCGGCAGTTGCGACACGTCCGCCAGGCGCATGCGCTGGAAGGCGGTGAGCAGGGTGTCGTCGGGGCTTACGCTGATCACGCGGCCGTCTTCGAAGCGGCGCGCGATCAGGTCGCGCAGGTCACCGTAGTGCTTGTACTGCAAAAGGCCGGCGTCGTTCATCCACTGGTCGTTGTAAACCTTCGACAGGTAGCGCGTACCGGTGTCGCAGACGAAGGTGACCACGCGCTTGGGCTCGGTTTGCTCGCGGCAGTAGCGCAAGGCCGCGGCGAGCAGTGTGCCGGTGGATGAGCCGCCGAGGATGCCTTCGGCCTTGAGCAATTGGCGGGCGTGGTCGAAGCTGTCGGCATCGCTGATGGAGTAGGCGTGGCGCACGCTGGACAGGTCGGCAATCGAGGGGATGAAGTCTTCGCCGATACCTTCCACGGCCCAGGAACCAGGGGTTTCCAGCTTGCCGCTGCGGCTGTATTCGGCCATTACCGAACCGACCGGGTCGGCCAGCACCATGGCCAGTTCGGGTTGCACGCGCTTGAAGAACCGCGTCAAACCGGTGAGGGTGCCGGCCGAGCCGACGCCCACCACAATGGCGTCTACGTCGTGCTGGGTCTGCGCCCAGATCTCCGGCGCGGTGCTGGTCTCGTGGGCCAAGGGGTTGGCCGGGTTATTGAACTGGTCGGCGAAGAACGAGCCTGGAATATCTTTGGCCAAGCGTGCCGCCACGTCCTGGTAATACTCGGGATGGCCCTTGCCCACATCGGAGCGGGTGATATGCACCTCGGCGCCCATGGCCTTGAGGTGCAGCACTTTTTCCGTGGACATCTTGTCGGGCACCACCAACACCACCCGGTAACCCTTGGCCCGGCCCACCAGCGCCAGGCCCAGGCCGGTATTGCCGGCGGTGGCTTCAATGATGGTACCGCCAGGGCGCAAACGACCGTCGCGTTCAGCGGCGTCGATCATTGCCAGGCCGATGCGGTCCTTGATGGAACCACCGGGGTTTTGCGATTCAAGCTTGAGAAACAGCGTGCAGGGGCCGGTATCGAAGCGGCTGACCTTGACCAGCGGGGTGTTGCCGATCAGTTCAAGTACGGCAGGGCGTGAAGGCGTGGGCATGTCGTCTCCTGGTTACGGGATGGACGTAGGGCGGGGGGCAGCAAAAAAACAGCATGGCTTGGAACATAGGCCGGTATCGCCCGTGTCGCAACCGGGCGTCCGTTGTATGACTTTTTTTGCCGCATGGGGGAGGGCGCGCAATCCAGATGTGGGAGCTGGCTTGCCTGCGATGGCGGTGGTGCAGTTGGCATTTGCGCTGCCTGACCCACCGCCATCGCGGCCTCGCTAGGGCTCGAGCGCTCCCACCGTTCAGTTCCCGGCAATGGCGGCTTCGATGGCAGCGATGTCGATCTTGGTCATGGTCATCATCGCTTCAAATGCACGCTTGGCGACGGCAGGATCTTTACTGGTAACTGCTTCGACCAACACCCGCGGCGAGATCTGCCACGACAGCCCCCACTTGTCCTTGCACCAACCGCAAGCGCTCGCCTGCCCACCGTTGTCGATGATGGCGTGCCACAAGCGGTCTGTTTCCTCCTGATCCTCGGTAGACACCTGAAAGGAAAACGCCTCACTGTGCTTGAACAGGGGGCCGCCATTGAGGCCCACGCAGGGGATACCCAGCACGGTGAACTCCACGGTCAACTCATCTCCCTGCTTGCCAGCCGGATAGTCGCCAGGCGCACGGTGTACGGCCTTTACTTCGCTGTCGGGGAAGGTGTTGGCGTAGAAGGTCGCTGCCGCCAGGGCATCGCCGTTGTACCAGAGGCAGATCGTATTCTTGTTGTTCATGGCAAGGCTCCTCGGGTTGAAAGGTGCATGAAGTCTAGACGAACAACCTGCAACGCTACTCAGGCTTGCACCGCCTCCCGGCCAGCGCGTGCGTCGGCCCGCCGCGAACGCCAGCTCAGCCCCAATACCATCAGCAAGCCCAGGCCCGCCATCAGTGCGCCTGCCAGGGAAATGGCTGGGTAGCCCAGCCCGACATTGATCACCGCGCCACCCAATGCCGCACCAATCGCATTGCCAAAATTGAACGCACCGATGTTCATCGCCGAAGCCAGGTTAGGCGCGTCTTTGGCGGCCTCCATCACCCGCATCTGCAGCGGCGGCACCAGAGCAAAGCTGGCAGCGCCCCACAGCAGGATCGACAGCGCAGCGGGCAGCGGCCATTGCATGAGCACCGAAAAGGCCAACAGCACGGCAATCAACACCACCAGCGAGATGATCAAAGTGCGGTCCACTGAGCGGTCCGCTGACTTGCCACCCCACACATTGCCCAGGGTGAGCCCGATTCCGAACAGCACCAGCATCCCGGTGACGAAGTTGGTCGAGGCATGGGTGACATCGCGCAGTATCGGCGCGATGTAGGTGAATACCGTAAACATCGCACTCGAGCCCACCACGGTCAGGGCCAGCGCGGCCAGCACCGGCCCGCGCCCCAGCACACGGATTTCCGCCATCAGGCCGCCACCCTTGGGCGCGGGAGTATTGGGCAGGGCCCGCCACAGCGCCGCCATGACCACCGCGCCAAGCCCACTGATGCCCCAGAACGCGGTGCGCCAACCAAAGTTCTCGCCAAACCAGGTCGCCAGGGGTACGCCGCCAATGGTTGCCAGGGTCAGCCCCATGAACATCGCCGCCACAGCGCCCGCGCGCTTCTCGGGCGCCACCAGGCTTGCGGCCACAATTGAGCCAATCCCAAAGAACGCTCCGTGATTGAGCGACGTCACCAGCCTGGCGATCATCAATGTCTGGTAGTTGCTGGCCAACGCCGACAGCAAATTACCCAGGGTAAAAATCGCCATCAGCCCGATCAGCAGATAACGACGGGGCACCCTGGCCGTCGCCAGGGTCATGATCGGCGCGCCAATCAGCACGCCCATGGCGTAGGCGCTTACCAACAGCCCCGCAGCGGGAATGGAGACGTTAAGATCAGCGGCGATACCGGGCAACATGCCCATAGGGGCAAACTCTGTGACCCCGATGCCAAAGGCACCGACGGACAATGCTACAAGGGGTGGATTGATACGCATGGGTGACTCCTCATCTGTGAGCCAAATGCTACAATCCTGCCTTTTGCAGCAGTAGCCCCTGGTTGGGAACTACAGCTTTGCGCGGGAGGCACAAATGGACATCGGCGGGCGTTCGGGAGAGATGGAAGTGTTCACCATGGTCGCCGAGCACGGCAGCCTGTCGGGCGCGGCCAGGGCGTTGGGACTGACCCCATCGGCCATCAGCCGCATCATCACCCGCACCGAACAGCGCATCGGCACCCGCCTGCTGCTGCGCACCACCCGCGCCATCACCTTCACCGCTGAAGGCGAAGCCTACCTGCGCGGCGCCCGGCGCATCCTCGCCGACATGGCCGAAGTCGAAGACGCTATCACCGACCAGGGCGCCCCACGCGGACGCCTGCGCGTCAGCGCCGCACTGGCCCACGGCCGCATGACCATCGTCCCCCTGATCGCCGCCTTCAGCGCCCGCTACCCCGCCATCGTCGTCGACCTGATGCTCGGCGATGAAGTCGTGGATATTCTCGGCGGCCAAGCCGACGTTGCCATCCGCTTCGGCCCCCTCGCCGACAGCCCCCTGACTGCTCGCCTTATCGGCTCTACCGGGCAGGTTATCGTTGCTTCACCGGAGTACCTGGCACGGCATGGCACCCCCGTGACGCCGCAGGATTTACTGCAACACAACTGCCTGCGCTTCAACTTCCGTAGGGCGGCGCCGGATTGGCCGTTTCGGGTGGAGGGGCGGGAGTTTTCGTTGAAGGTGGCGGGGACGATTGAGGGGAACAGCGGCGAGGCATTGGCGCAGTTGGCGAAGCTGGGGGCGGGGGTGGCGAGGATTGGGGCGTTTAGTGTGGTGGAGGAAGTGAGACGGGGGGAGTTGGTGGTGTTGTTGGAGGAATTTAATCCTGGGGATGTGGAACCGATTCATGCGGTGTTTGTGGGGGGAGGGGCGATGCCGGCGCGGGTTAGGGCGTTTGTGGATTTTTTGGTGGAGAGGTGTGGGGGTTGAGGGGCGGGATTTTTGGGGAGGAGGGGACTGACCGGCGGATTTCGACCCAACGCTGCCCCTCACCACGGGCCACAATCGGCCAAAACGAAACGACCTTGAAAACTCCATGAGTCTTAAAATTTGAACAACTAATTTTTGGCTAGTCATTTCTCCTACCGAAATAAGCGCTTGAGAAATTAGCCAGATACCAGTAAGTCAGCGCAAACCCATACCCCAAAAATATAGATATCCCAGTGGAATAGATCACTTGAATGAACGTTGACTCATAGATGCACATCCTCGTGCAATTGGGCTCGGTCGGAGGCGTAAAGGTAAAGAAAAATAGTCCAACGCAAATCATCACCACTCCTGGTAATGCTTTCAGATGACGCCTCCACCCGGTAAGTGAACCAACATACATTTCCTGGTAGGGCTTCCATCGCGCGATAAGAAAGGCGTAATAAAAGCTAAACATCCATGCCAGTAAAAATATTAATTGTGTGGCTTGAGGAAATGACGATTTTTCGGACCAAACGTTAATCGACGAAATAGTGGCTCCGGCGATCGTGGCAAGCTCCGCCACCCATTGAACCCCCATAACGTCCCCACTGTATCCTCCAAAAACTATTACAGACGTGAACAATAATGGAACCCAAACCATCCACCTTTGGTAAAAAGCATCTCGGGCAATTTCCCGTACAAGCTTCGATGTTGATGGATTATGCATACGCCCTCCTTGGCCGCCTTATCAATGTTCTCGGTCGTCGCGTAGGTGTTCGTTCATTTCGCTGCCAAAAGCGCAAGGGCAGAGAGGTTAATGCTAGCCTGTGCCTGGGCAACGAATGCGGACATTCTTATGAGAGGGTATTTCAGCAGACACTGTATTTGAAAATTCGACGAGCGCTGTAAACACGACAGTGGCAGAAAAACCCTTTTCATTTTCCAGCTCCATCACAAAGAAAAAAGTATTTCTTCAGCGTAGTTTCCTCCCGAAGGTAGCGCCACTTCGTGACCCCTGTACGGCGGGTGGTTTGAGCGCGACGGGACTTTGAATACCCTCGTTGAGCAAGCACGAATCATGCAGGCTTTTTAGGGGCCACGATGGACCGCTTTTGGCCGTTTGCAGCCAATGAGTCAACGCAAGGTTGTAACCGGCACGGATGGACCAAAGCTCATACACCGCCCACTCGCGTTTTCGTTCCAGCCTGCCCGCAAGCGCATTGCCTTGACCTCCTTACCTGTTCCACCTTGTTCATGACCTTTTCCCACACTGTCGCGTGTTTTAAGCTTGCTGAAACGTTTCATCGAGTTTATAAATCGCAAACAACTCCAATAAAGGCCACCGCCATGACCCCGCTAAAACTCCTCGTTGCCCTCAGCGCATTCTCTGCTGCCTCCCACGCCATGGCCTGGGATTACGTGCTCCTCGACACCGACAAAGCCGCCCAGAACTGGCAGGTCACCAGCCAGCAACTCGGCATCCAAACCGACAAGCCCTTCAGCGTTACCCTGCGCACCCTGCACGGTGGTCGGCAGGAGGGCGTGAGCATCGTCGATATCGATAACGGCACGATGAAGCTCTCGGTAGTGCCGACACGTGGCATGAACGTGTTGCAGGCGTCGGTCGGCGATGTGCGCATGGGCTGGGATTCGCCGGTCAAGGAAGTGGTGAATCCGTCCTTTATCGAACTCAATGGCCGTGGTGGTCTGGGTTGGCTGGAAGGTTTCAATGAGCTGGTTACTCGCTGCGGCTACGAATGGGTCGGGCACCCTGGTATCGACAACGGTGAGCTGCTGACCCTGCACGGGCGGGCCGCGAATATTCCTGCGAATAAAGTCACCCTGCATATCGATGAAAAACCGCCGTACGCCATCACCCTGCGCGGCGAGCTGAAAGAGCAGGCGTTCAAGAAGGTCGATTTCTCTGTTGCGACCGAACTGGTCACCGAGCCTGGCAGTGTGGTGTTCGCCCTCAACGACACGCTCACCAACAATGGCGATTATCCGAAGGAATACCAGGCGCTGTATCACAGTAACTTCAGCACGCCGTTCCTGGAGCAGGGCGCGCGTTTCGTTGCGCCGGTGAAGCAGGTGTCGCCGTTCAATGACAAGGCCAAGGGCGAACTGGCCGACTGGCAAACCTATCGCGCACCGACCAAGGACTATGACGAAACGGTTTACAACGTGGTGCCGTATGCCGATGCCAAGGGCGATACCTTGACCGTGCTGCATAACAAGGCCGGCAGCCTGGGGGTTTCGGTTGGTTTCAATACGCAGACACTGCCGGTGTTTTCGCTGTGGAAGAACACTGATACCCAAGGGCAGGGCTATGTCACGGGGTTGGAGCCGGGGACGAGTTTTTCCTATAACCGTCGTTATCAGCGGCCACTGAACCTGGTGCCTACGATCGGGGCGAAGGAACACAAGCAGTTCCGTATCAGCTACAGCTTGTTGGCGGATAAGGCGGCTGTTGATAAGGCTTTGAAGCAGGTCAGCGAGATTCAGGGTGGGCGGGAGACTGAGGTGCGGCAGACGCCTTTGGTGGATTTGACCAAGGGGTGATGTTGGCTGGATCTTTTACGCGGGGCCCGGCGTTCTTCATCGACGCCGGAATCGCCTTGCAGCTGTAGGAGCGAGCTTGCTCGCGAAAAACCCACAGGCGCCGCGTTCACTTAGCAAGCCCGCGTTATCGTTGAAGTTCTTCGCGAGCAAGCTCGCTCCTACATTGGGGTTGGCATTGATATTGGGCCGTGTTCAGCGCAGGGCTTTTTGTCATCGACGGGCATGCATACTGAAATAACCGTATTTCAGGAGCATCTCCATGATTCGCAGGGCCTTACCCGCCGACGCAAAAGCCATTGCCCAGGTGCATATCAGCAGTTGGCAAGACGCCTACCGTGACTTGATGCCCGCCCAGTTTTTGAGCGGGCTGCAAGCAACGCTGGCTAGGCGCGAAGCCCATTGGGTTCGTTCGCTAGCCTCGGGTGAGTCGACGGTATGGGTTGCCGAGGTGGGCCAGCGGGTGGTTGGCTGGATATCAGTCGGTGCCAGCCGTGATGAAGACGCTGTGCAGGCTAATGCAGGTGAGGTCATGGCCATCTACGTGCTCGCCGAGCATTGGCACTCCGGCGTCGGGCTGGCCTTGTGGAATGCCGGCCTGCAAGACCTGTTGGCGCAAGGCTATGAGCGTTTAACGCTGTGGGTCTTGGCCGGTAATGAACGGGCTATTCGATTTTATCGCCGGGCGGGGTGTGTCGAGGAGGCCGGGACTGAGCGCCATCTTGAGAGGGGCGGTGTGGCGCTGGTGGAGGTGAGGTATGGTTTGCCGTTGAGATAGCATAGGTATCTACGCAACTTGGGCATCAGTTGAATCGTCGTCGGCTGCCCGGCCGCCTTCGCGAGCAAGCCCGCTCCCACATTGGTCATGCATTGCCGTCAAAATCAGTGCCTGGCACAGATCCCCTGTGGGAGCGGGCTTGCCCGCGAAGGCGGTGTGTCAGTCACTGAATTTTCAACTGAACCACCGCCATCGCAGGCAAGCCAGCTCCCACATTTGGATCGCGGGGCACAGCTCGATCGGCGTCGGCTGCCAGGGGCGCTCCCACCGCGGTTACGCCCTGCGCGCAGTCAACAATACCGCCGCGGCCGCTGACAACAAACCTGCGCAGCAGCGATTGAACAGGCGCTTGCCCTTGGGCTCGGCAAACCAGCGGCGCATATGCAGGCCCATATAGGCATAGGCGCTGATGGCGACCCATTCCAAAGCCAGGAACATCACACCCAGCAGGGCAAATTGCGCGGTGATGGGTTGGCCGGGCACCACGAATTGCGGGAGGAAGGCGGTGAAGATCAGGATCGCCTTGGGGTTGCCCGCGGCCACCAGAAATTCCTGCCGCGCCAAGGCCCACAGGCCTACCTTGCTCGTCGCGGTTTCTACCTGCTGCGGGTCTGCGCGCCATAGCTGATATGCCAAGTAAAACAGATACGCCGCGCCGAGAATCTTGATCCCGTAGAACAACAACTCCGAGGTTTGCAGTACCACCGCCAAGCCAGCGGACGCGAGGGCGATCATGCCGGCGAAGGCCAGCAGACGGCCGAGACCGGCGAGGCAGGAGGTGCGGTAGCCATAGCGGGTAGCGTTGCTCACGGATAGCAGGTTATTGGGGCCGGGGGCCATGTTCAGGGCGAAGCAGGCGGGGAGGAAGAGGGCGAGGGTGGCGAGGTCCATGGCGGCTCCGGGTTGGCAGGTCGGGGAGTCTTGAGGATAAACGCATGAAGCGCGGTTTAACACTCCGTAGCTGGGCTTATGGCCCCGCGAGCGCTTCAGGTGCCGCGCCAAACAACCGATCGGCAATTTGCCTGCCCCGTTCCAAGCCTTCCTGCGTCAACCAAATGGATTTGTTTTTGTTCACCGGATTACTGATAAAACCTTGCTCGTGGAGTCGGTTCATTATTTGAAAGTCGTGGCCTTTCCATGAGTTGCCGTTATCAAAGCTGAAGGTGGTCAGCAGGGCAAGTACGGCTTCCTCAATCAGTTTTTCGTCGTATTCCATAATGGGTACTCCGTTTGGATTACACAGACCCTGTCGAGCTTAGCGCAGCATCTCGCTTGAAGCGTTATGATGCAAATCCCTGTTTTGGTCATGGACGGAAAAACCTTGGCGACTAACTCTGTCAGTCACACGTTGGGTGCACCGTCTGAACTCGATTATTACGATTGCAGGTCGGTGCTATTGCCGACTGAGATCAGCGCGCTGGAAGCCTGGAACATCATGACCGCTGAACCGGGGCCGCTGTTGCGATTGGCCTTTCGGATCAGGGATGGGATTTCTTCAAGATTTGGCGTAAAGCGCATCGGCGGGTTCTCCGGCAATCGGCGCGTGACGGTGCAAGCGGGTGAGCGGCTGGATTTTTTCCTGGTAGAGGACTGCGCGCCGGATAGGCTGGTGCTGACTGAGCGTGACCGGCACCTGGATGTGATGATTTGCCTTTCAATTGCTGATCGTGTGCTGACGATCACTTCATCGGTGATCACCCACAACACCTTCGGGCGCCTTTACATGCTGCCGGTGGGGCCGGCGCACAAACTGATCGTCAATCGGTACATGGCCCGCTTGCAGCGCAAGCTGCAACAGCTTTGAAACCCAGAACAGGCTCACACAACGCAACCTGTTCTCGGTTGGAGATGTCGAGCTTCAGCGATACAGCGAAAGCGCTGGATCACGGCGCAACGCTCCACACCGCCAGTTCATACCCATCCGGGTCGGTAAAGTGGAATCTGCGGCCTCCTGGAAACGCAAACGTCTGGCGTGTAATCACCGCACCCAGTTGTTGAAGCCGCTGCTGCACACTGTCCAAGTCATCGGCATACAAGATAACCAAGGGCCCGCCCGGCCGCACAGTCTCACCGGTGGTGAAACCACCCGTGAGCCGGCCATCGCTGAACTCGCTGTAGGTGGGGCCGTAGTCGACGAATGTCCAGCCGAATGCAGCGCCGTAGAAGGCTTTGCTGCGGGCAATGTCGCTTACGTTGAATTCGATATTGTCGATCTGTCGGTCTCTGCCACGAGTACTCATGGGGGCTTCCTTGGCCGGTGTGCAAGGCCGGAGTGTAGCGTACCTCACATCCTTTTCATTCACCGATAGGGCCTTTGTGATTAGGCAATATCTCTGGACACTGCATCCAGCCAAGGTGTGCTTATCTTTGTCGAGGGTCACTCTAGAATGGCGGCGTACTTCTCCCAATTAAAGGAATGTTGTCATGCCTAATCATTCAATCAACGGCAAGGTTGCACTGATCGCGGGTGGTGCGAAGAACCTCGGAGGGTTGATCGCCCGCGATCTGGCCAAGCATGGCGCCAAGGCTGTGGTCGTGCACTACAACAGCGCCTCCAGCCAGGCTGACGCGAACACAACCGTTGCCGCAATCGAGGCGCTAGGCGCGAAGGCTGTCGCTTTGCAAGCGGACTTGACCACGGCGGGGGCGATGGAAAAACTCTTCAATGATGCCGTCGCGGCAGTTGGCAGGCCGGACATCGCGATCAATACCGTGGGCAAGGTGCTGAAAAAGCCAATGGCTGAAATCACGGAGGCGGAGTACGACGAGATGATGGCCGTCAATTCCAAGACTGCGTTCTTTTTTATCAAGGAAGCCGGCAACCACCTCAATGACAATGGCAAGATCTGCACTATCGTCACTTCATTGCTGGGCGCTTTCACCCCCTTCTACGCGGCGTATGCCGGCAGCAAGGCGCCGGTAGAGCAATTCACGCGGGCGGCGGCGAAGGAGCTGGGCGTTCGGGGGATTTCGGTCACGGCAGTAGGGCCGGGTCCCATGGACACGCCGTTCTTCTACCCGGCCGAAGGTGAGGATGCGGTCAGTTACCACAAGACGGCTGCCGCGCTGTCGCCGTTGTCGCGCACGGGCCTGACAGATATCGAGGATGTGGTCCCGTTCATCCGTAACCTGGTCAGTGACGGGTGGTGGGTGACGGGCCAGACAATTTTGATCAATGGCGGCTACACCACCAAGTAAACGGTTAACGCGCTGGCGCAGACGTGGTGAGCGCCGATCGATCCGTGCCCCCCGAGCATTGAGAGCCCATGGATAGAATCGAACAGTACCGCGTCTTCGTTCAGGTCGCAGAGCTTGGCAGTTTTATACAAGCGGCACGGCTGATGAGGCTGCCACGCGCGAGCGTGTCGGCCGCCATTCAACAGCTGGAGGCCAATGCCGGCACTCGACTGCTGCACCGGACAACCCGCAAGGTCTCCCTGACCGCCGATGGCACCCAGTTACTGCTGAAGGCGCGCCAGGTCTTGCTGGACATCGATGATATCGACCAACTGTTTAACCGCCATCAGGAACAGGTCATGGGCCGTCTGGAAGTGGACGTGCCCAGCCGCATAGCGCGGCGCCTGGTGATGCCTGCGTTGGGCGAGTTTCTCCGCCGCTACCCTGGGCTCCAACTCGGCCTGGGCTCCACCGATCGCGCCATTGATCTGGTACAGGAAGGCGTGGACTGTGTCATTCGTTTTGGCACCCCGCAGAACAGCAGCCTGGTGGTGAAACCGTTGGGCAAGGTGTTGCTGGTCAATTGCGCGAGCCCCGCCTACTTGGCGGAATTCGGGGTGCCCACACAGCCTGGCGATTTGCAAAATCGGCATGTCTGTATCGGCTACAGCACGAGCGCAGGCGGTCAGGAAACGGCGTGGGAATATTGCGTCGATGGCACCGCGCAGGCTGTCATGATGCCGAGCCGCGTGGTGGTCAACAATGCCGAAAGCTATATTGCAGGATGCTGTGCAGGGCTTGGCTTGATTCAGGTGCCGTTGTTCGATGTTCAGCATTTATTGGACAGCGGCGAATTGGTTGAGGTGATGACGGCCTATCGGCCGGCCCCCATGTGCGTTTCAGCCCTGTACCCGACTCGCCGCCAACGCTCTCGTCGCCTTGGCGCGTTCATCGATTGGTTTGCCGCTTTGATGGCTCCGCATCTGGAACCTTGATGCACTCCAGCGGTATATCCACCTATTCTCTTTGACTCGCCGTGTTTCGGATTGGGTTCAAGGATGAAACCTGCGCCCCAACGCATCCAGCCGCACCGCGATCGGTGGCAGGCGTTCGCTGCTGCGGGCGAGTGTCTCGACGTCGTCGGCGGTGTTCTGGGCGATGCTTTGCACCGACTGCAAGCGCTCGACGATCTCCAGGTTGGCCGAGGTCTGCTCGCGGGTGGTGGTGACGATGTGGCCGTTGAGTTGGTCGATGTGCGCGATGTCCTCGCCCACCGCCCGTAGCATGTCCACCGCCTCTTGGCTGTCTGCCACGCAGCGCTCTACGCCTTCGCGGCTGGCGTGCATGGCTTCGACGGCTTGGCGGCTGCCGTGTTGCAGGCCCTCGATGATGCTCTTGATTTCCTGGGTGGAGAGGGCGGTGCGCTGGGCCAGGCTGCGCACTTCATCGGCCACCACGGCAAAACCACGGCCTTGCTCGCCGGCGCGGGCGGCCTCAATGGCGGCGTTGAGGGCCAGCAGGTTGGTCTGGTTGGCGATGCTGCTGATCACTTCCAGCACCGAGCCGATTTGCTCTGCCTGCACCGCCAGGGATTCCACGGTCGACTCCGTGCCGTTGATACGCGAAGCCAGTTGGCTGATTTCATGCTGGGCGCGGCCGACGCTTTCCTGGCCGCGCACAATCTGCTGGCTGGCCTGGCCTGCATGTTCCACTGCCTGTTCGACCTGCACCGTAATGTGGCCCATGGCGTCTTCCATGCGCTGCATCGAACCGGTCATTTCGCCGATCTGCGCCAGTTGATGCCGTGCGCCTTTTTCCAGGGTGCCGCTGGCGCTGGCCAGTTCCT
The DNA here is from genome assembly GCF_900119375.1 of Pseudomonas sp. NFR02. NCBI lineage: Bacteria > Pseudomonadati > Pseudomonadota > Gammaproteobacteria > Pseudomonadales > Pseudomonadaceae > Pseudomonas > Pseudomonas sp. NFR02. The sequence goes on along the minus strand of NZ_FPJJ01000003.1, from coordinate 649,358 downwards.
GGCCGAGCTGGCCCAGGCCATGGGAGTCGCGAGCGACGCCGTCGATCAGGTGGGTGAGTTGCTGCAGGAAGTGGTCGAAACGCTTGGCGAGGGATACGTGGGCCTTGCCTTCACCTTGGGCGGTTTCCACGGTGAACTGCGAGGTAACGGCGAGCATTTTCTCAAGCATTTCCTGGCTCTCCACCGCTTCGGCCTGGCTATGAACGGCCAGGTAGAGCAGGGCAACGGTCTCCATCGCCACATAGAAGGCGTGAACGAATACCATGGTCCAGCCGCCGTGATGCTCCATCACAAACACCGGCAAGCCCTGGTGTTGCAAGGCATGGAACACCACGTGATGCACCGCGATGGTCAGTGCCGCCACCAGGATCGGCAGCCAGTCACGGTAGAAGGTCAGCACCGCCAACAGCGCGAAAATACCGAAGTGGGATTCGATCACCCCGTGTGCCTGGTTGATGTGCAACGCCGCCATCACCATCAAGCCGGCGCCCAGTGCACAGCGCATCACCCGGGTGCCGCCAATGACGCGATACAGCGCCGTGAGCACCACGCCGGTGCCGCCACCGACGATCACGGCCTGCATGAGGGTGTCGTGCCAGAACGCCAGGCCGAGGGAGAACAGGCACATCAGCCAGATCAATGCCAGCATGATGCGGTCGGCCTTGCGATAGTGCTCGAGAAAACGGACGGGCATTCACTCTTACTCCATGAGAGGGGGCGTCGAGGTCAAGCAAGCACGCGGTGTGCCATACAGGCGCGCCGCTGTGGAGTGAAGCAGATGTTCAGGATTGTTGCCGGTTACCCACGCGTTATCGGCACGCGGGCGCGGGACTTTAAGAACGGCTGCCCGAGCGGGCAGCCGAGGTGGGCATGAGGCTCAGAAACTGTACTTGGCAGTCAACATCATGTTGCGGGGGCTGCCATAGGAGTCGCCGCCATAAGTCACTGAGTTGGAGATGGACTGGTAGTAGTGGCGATCAAAGATGTTGTTGGCGTTGAGTTGCAAATCCAGGTGCTGATTGACCCGGTAGCCTGCCATCAAGTCAGTGACGGCGTAGCCGCCTTGCTGGAGCCGGTAGTTGCTGCCATCCGCTAGCTTGATGTCGTTGTACATGCGGCTCTGCCAGGAGATATTGCCGCCGACGCGGAGTTTTTCCAGCGGGCCCTGGAAGTTATAGCGGGTGGTCACTTTGAACAGATGTTCCGGGATGTCGGTATCGAACTGCTTGTTGACCTTCTGCGGGTTGGCGTCGTCCTTGATGGTGTGGGTGCGCGCATAGGTATAGCCGCCGCCGACCTGCCAGTTTTCGGTCAAGGCGCCTTGCAGTTCGAAGTCGATACCCTGGCTGCGGATTTCGCCCGAGGCCTCGGCACAGGACGCCTGCGGGCAGTTGGGCACCACCACGGCCACGGCGCGGTTTTCCTGGTCGACACGGAACAGCGCTACGCTGGCATTCAACGTGCCACCGAAGTATTCGCCTTTGACGCCCACCTCATAATTTTTACCGACGATGGGTTTGAGCGGAGTGCCGGCTGTGCTCTTGTCTTTTTGCGGCGTGAAGATGTCGCTGTAACTCACATAAACCGAATGCTGGTCGTCCAGATCGTAGATCAGGCCGGCGTAGCGGGTGAGGTTGCGGGTGACCTTGTAGTCGCCAGCGGCATCACGGTTGTCGTAGTCGTACCAGTCCAGGCGAGCGCCGAGGATCAGCTTCAGCGGGTCGGCCAGGCTCAGGCGGCTGGTCAGGTAGAAACCGTCCTGGGTGGTGACTTCGCGAACGTTGTTGGTGCGGGTGAAGTTCGGTTTGCCCGCATTGATCGGCCAGTTGAGGTCGTACGGGCTGTAGTTGTGGGTGGTCATGTCGTAGATGCGCTTGCTGGCGCCCACCACCAGTTCATGGGTGCGGCCGAACGCCTCGAACGGGCCGCTGGCAAAGGCGTCGAGCCCGGCCTGGTTTTCATCGTAGCTGGCCTGGTACACGGTGCGGGCCAGGGTGTTGGCGGTCCAGCGCGATTGGTAGGAGCCCGAGAACAAGGCGTTCTGTTCGGCATAGTTGGCGTTGACCTGCAGGCTCCAGTCGTTGGCCAGGCGCTGGCGCAGCTCGGCGAACACGGTGTTGATTTCCTGGTCCTTGTTTTCCCAGTCGGTGCCTGGGTTATAGGAGCGCGACAGGTCCAGGTGGCGGCCATCCAGGCCGACCATCGACGCGCCCCAGAAGTAGTTGGTCTTGTCTTTCTGGTTCGAGTAACCGAGGGTCAGGGTGGTGTCTTCGCTCAGGTCGGCTTCGGTGACGGCATAGAAAAGGCCATGATCCTGCTCGGCCTTGTCGATAAAACTGTTGGCATCGCGGTAAGAGGTGACGACACGGCCACGCCAGGTGCCACTGTCATTGAGTGGGCTGGAGGCGTCGAACTCGCCACGGTAGTCGTCCCAGCTGCCGACGGCGCCGGTGAGCGTGACTTTCTGCTTATCCAGTGGCCGCTTGCGGATCAGGTTGATGGCGGCCGAAGGGTTGCCTGCGCCGGTCACCAGGCCGGTAGCGCCGCGCACCACTTCGACGCGGTCGAACATCGCCAGGTTCGGCTGGGCGCCTACCGACGCACCGTTGTAGCCGCTGGGAATACCGTCATACATGAGGTTGTCGATATCGAAACCGCGTGCGGTAAAGCCTTGTCGCCCAGGGCCGTTGGAGTAATTGAGGAACAGCCCCGGCGTGGCGTTGACCACGTCGTTGATGCTGGTCATGGCCTGGTCATCCATGCGCTGGCGCGTGATCACGGTGACGGCCTGCGGGGTTTCGCGCAGGGTCAGCGGCAGTTTGGTTGCGGTCTTCATCGAGCCGGTGGTGTACGACTCGCTGCCTTCGGTGGTTGCGCCAAGCTGTTGGCCCGAAACCTCGGTAGCGCCCAGCTCGATGGTGGCCGGTGCGTCGGCGGCAATGGCCGCATTGGAGGTTGCTAAAGCGATAGTGATTGCCATCAGACTGGGTGTAAAAACGTTGCCGCCGTGTTGTTGCACAAACATGAAAGTAGGGCTCCCCAAGTGCCTTCCGTGGCGAATAGTAAATCTGTTGATAATTATTCGCATCAGTTTGGCAGATTGAGTCTGTAGGGAAAAGCCCAACGTTTGTAGGAGCGCGATTGCTCGCGAAAGACGCGCAAGCGCCGCGTTAATTCAGTAAGCCCGCGTTATCGTTGAGGTTTTTCGCGAGCAAGCTCGCTCCTACAGGGTGGCGGTCAGGTGAACAGGATTTCGTAGGGCTCGCGCATGCGCTCTAGCAATATCTGCGCGAGCATCGGTGGTAAGCCGATCTGCGGGTCACCCACCAATTGGCTGGCGTAGGCGTGGGCGGCGTGCAGCTTGCGCGCGACGGTCCAGGTATCCAGGCGGACCTTGCGTGCACGCTGCCAGGGCATTACCGCGCTTTCCCGGGCCGGCCAATGCCAAGCCCAGATCGGCAGTTCATACAGTTGGGCACCTACTAGGCTGCACGCCCTGGCACTCGCGCGGCCGACGGCATCGTGGTCGTCATTGCCGTCGTTGCGCCAGGTGGTAAACACCACGTCGCCGGGTTGCAGGTAGCGCGCGATGAATTGGCTCATCGGCGATTCACGGGCGGCCAGGGCGTCGTCACAAAACCCGCCACGAATCCATTTCAGGCTGTGCAAGGGCATGCCCAGTCGGCGCAGGGCCTCGGCGCTTTCCTGGGGGCGCACCACGCTCAAACGGCTGGCCGGCCATACTTGAGAGCCGGGATGGCTGGCGCTGCCGTCGGTGATGGAGATCAGTTGCAGGGGATGCTCCTGGGTGCTGAGCAGTTGCAGCAAACCGCCGCACGCCAGCACTTCATCGCCCGGGTGCGGGGCGATCACCACCACGCGAGCGCCGCGCGGTACCAGGGTGTTCAGGGAGATGATGGGGATTTGCGCCAACTGCGGCGCACTGTTCCAGATTTGCGCGGGGCCGCGACGGCCTTCGCTTAAGGAGGCAGGCTTCATGGGTGTCACATCCTTGTCGGTTGATACCGGGTCGTACCCCGTTGACGGGACGACGCTCTTGTCTTCACCCCAGGCTCCGCTGGGGTGAGTGCTGTGCGAGGCGTTAGGAGCATAGACAGGCATGGGTGTCCGCACAACTTTGGATGCGATGCCGCATAACCGTCGACGATTAGCCTGCCGCCCCACGATCCAACTGTGGGAGCGGGCTTGCTCGCGAAAGCGGTCGGTCAGTCACCATCAATGTTGGCTGGGCCGACATCTTCGCAGGCAAGCCAGCTCCCACATAGGTCATGGGTTGCCCAAAAAATTAGCGCCTGGCACACAACCCTGTGGGAGCTGGCTTGCCTGCGATGACGGCGCCCCAGCCCCCTGCTGTTAAACGCTTTTTCGTTTTCACCCAGCCTGCATCAAGCTCTTCAAATAGTCCCCAAACCCACCCTCAGCCCGGCAATCCAGGCGGGCACTGGTCACCACTTGCGGTGCATGGCTCCAGGCGATGGAGGCGCCGCAACGCTCCAGATCACGCACCAGCTGTACATCTTCGTGGCATTCCAGCGGTTCAAATCCTCCGGCCTCTACATAGGCGCGGGCACTCACGCCCAGGTTGGCACCGTGGATATGCCGATGCCCGTCGCGGGCCTGGTAGGCCTGCTGATAGCGGATCTGCGCAGCCGGGTCGAAGCCTTCGCTCCAGGCGTCTACGGTGACTGTGCCGCACACCGCGTCACAGTCTTGGGCCAGTTGGGCCACCAACCAGTCAGGGGCGACACGGCTGTCGGCGTCGGTGCAGGAAATCCACCGCGCGCCTTGCTCCAGCAAGTACCCTGCACCCACGCCGCGGGCGTGCCCGACGTTGCGCGCCTGCACGTGCAGGCAATGCACCTCGTGGGCCTGGGCAATCGCCGCGCTGGCATCGCTGCAACTGTCGAGTACTACTAGAATCTGTACCGCTTCACCCAGCAAGCCCGGGTGGTCGGCGGCGATCCGCGCAGCTCTCAGGCAATCATCCAATAGGGCTTCTTCGTTATGTGCCGGGATCAGAATACCGATCATCGTAAACCCTCGTGGCGAGCGACCGAGGTGCCATCGAGGCTCCACAGGTCGAGCAGGAAATCCGGGTCCTGGTACTGCACCAACGGTGCTACACCCAGACGCTGTTGGAGCACGGCGTGCACCTGTTCGGCGGTTTGCGGGCAACCGTCAATGGGCACTCGCCAATGACAGGCCAGAATTTGCCCGTCAGCGGTCAAGGCGGCGAGGGCGCAATCGATCAGACGATTAAAATCATCGACATCAAGGTAATAACAAAGCTCACTCAATACGATCAGTTCGAATTGCCCGCCGGGCCATTGTTCTGGCAGGCGACGCTGCTCCACGCGGGCATGAGGAAAATGCTCCAGCCGCGCCTGTGCCAGACGCACCGCAGCGGTGGCGGTGTCGCAACACAGCAGGCGGTCGCAACGCGGCGCCAGCTCGGCACTCAGTTCACCGTTGGCACAACCCGGCTCGAATATCGACGCATAGCGCGGCCGCGTCAGCATGGCCAAGGTCAGGGCGCGCTTGCGTTGTTCGTACCAGCGCTGACGAAAAGCCCAAGGGTCGTCATTACCCGCAAACAACTGGTCGAAGTAGGGGGTTGCCACACTCATACGAACACCATCTCAAAAGGCTGCAGCAAGCGCTCCACCACATAGGGCGCCAGCACCGGAGGCAGGCCGATTTGCGGGTCGCCCTCCAACTGGCTGGCGAAGGCGTGGATCGCATGGCGTTTGCGTGCCACTTGCTCGGCGGTCAGCGGGATCTTGCGCGCCCGATGCCAGGGCACCTTGTGGTCTTCGGCGGTGGCCCAGTGCCAGGTCCACACCGGTAGCTCACACAACACTGCGCCGACGGCCTTGGTTGCCTTGGCACTGGCGCGGCCCACGGCCTCATGGTCGCAATGCCCATCCTCGCACCACGTGGCGAACACCACATCGTTAGGCTTGAGGTGGCGCTGGATAAATTCGCAGAGCTGGGTTTCGCGCTCGGCCACATGGCTGTCGGTAAACCCGCCGCGCAGCCATTTCAAACTGTGCAGCGGCAAGCCAAGGCGGTGCAAGGCCTGCGCCGATTCCTGCGGACGCACCACACTCAGACGCTCCACCGGCCAGCGCCGGGAGCCCGGGTGGCTGGCGCTGCCATCGGTGACGGAGATCAACTGGATAGGGCGATCCAGCGCAGCCAGCCCTTGCAGCAGGCCACCACTGCCCAGCACCTCGTCATCCGGATGCGGGGCGACGATCACCGCTCGATGCCCTGGCGGCACCAACTGCGCCACACTGATGTGCGGCAACTCGGCCAATCGTGCGCTGTTTTGCCAGTGGCTCAGCGGTGTGCCCTGGCCAACAATCGGATTGGGCTTCATAGCGCCCAACTCCCTGTGGGCTCGCCGGCGACCTGTTCGCCGAGGGCGGCCAAGTCGCGTTCGGCATGGCTTTGCCGCATATACACCGGCAAATCCGCCATCAACTGGGCAAAGTGCGGGTCCTTGCAATACGGCCCGGCGCCGACCCCACGGCCCACATGCTGGATCACTTGCTCGACGGTGTCCTCGATACACGCACGCGTCTGTTGCGCCAGTTGTCGCGCATCGGCGCGTGGCTCGCGGTCGATCTGCGCGGCGCTGGCGCGTAACACGCAGGCGGCGCTGTTCAAGGCGCTGTCGACCGCGCCGAGGTGGGCCAGTGCATGGGGCTCCGCACGCGTGGCACATTGGGCGCGCAGCACTTCACCCAGGCGTTGCGCCGCGCCGTACCAGCACGCGGCGATGCCGATGCCGCCGTGCCAGAAGCCCGGGCGGGACAGATAGTCGCCCGGGCCACCCACGGCAATCCCCCTGGCGGCACTGAACAGGATGTCGACACTACCGGTCGCCGCCATGCCCACCGCCTTCCAACCCTCATCCGTCACCGTGATGCCCGGTTGATCCATCGCCACGGCCACCAATTGCTGGCGGTCCTCTTCGTCCCAGGCCGTCAGCAAACCATGGCTGACCACCGCCGCACCGGAACACCAGGCCTTGCGCCCCTCGACGAGCAGCCGCTGGCCGTCGCGACGCACACGCACCTTGGCAGTCGGCGGCTCGGCCGCCCACATGCCCCAGGTGCTGCCCAGCGGCGGCAAGGGGCTGTCGAGTTCTGCAATGATCGCCAGGGCATCGGTATGGCCTTCGAACAACTTGCACAGGCGCAAGTCATGCCCGGCCACCTGGGCCAGTTGGCTCAAGCGGGACACGGTCTGGCCGCTGCCCGGCAACGGCAGTTGATCAAGGCCTTCTTCTTGAAGGGCCCTCAGGGCATTACCCAGGGCTTGCGTGTCGGCATAGCCTCGGTAGCCCTGAAGGAAACCGTGCAACGCCATTTCACACCTCGCCTTCGTGCTGCAGTTCAAACAGCAGCAGCGAGCGAGCGGTGACCGCGTACTCATGCTCGAAATCAAAGCGTTCCTGGCCACGCACAGCCGGGTCGTTGGTGTCGAGCAGGCATGTCCAGAACTCGCCCTCCGGCACCGGCGGCAGGCGGAAATTGACCTGATCGTGATGGGCGTTGACCACCAGCAGCAGCGTGGCGTCGGCCCCGGCACGACGAATCCCGGTTTCCTGGGCGCGGCCATCCATCAGCATGCCCAGGCAGCGGCCCTGGCTGTCTTCCCATTGCTCGGTGGTCATTTCGTTGCCATCCGGCGCGAGCCAGGTGACGTCCTTCACGCCGATGTCTTCGTTGTAGTCGCCCACCAGGAAACGCCCGCGCCGCAGGATCGGGTACGCCAGGCGCAGCTTGATCAGGCGCTTGACGAACTTGAGCAGGGCCTTGCCGTCATCGTCCAGGTCCCAGTTGACCCAGCCGATCTCGCTGTCCTGGCAATAGGCATTGTTGTTGCCGTGTTGAGTGCGAGCGAACTCGTCCCCGGCGACGATCATTGGCGTGCCTTGGGCGAGCAGCAAAGTGGCGAAGAAGTTGCGCATCTGGCGCAGGCGCAGCGCGTTGATCTCCGGGTCGTCGGTAGGGCCTTCGACACCGTGGTTCCAGGACAGGTTGTTATTGCTGCCGTCCTGGTTGTTCTCGTCGTTGGCCTCATTGTGTTTGTCGTTGTACGACACAAGGTCGTGCAGGGTGAAGCCGTCGTGGGCGGTGATGAAGTTCACCGAGCTGTACGGCCTGCGCCCGCGGTGGTTGAACATCTCGCCCGAGGCGGTCATGCGCCCGGCGAAATCGGCGAGTTGGCCATCGTCGCCTTTCCAGAACGCACGCACGGTGTCGCGGAAGCGGTCGTTCCATTCCACCCAGCCTGGTGGGAAGTTGCCCACCTGGTAGCCACCGGGGCCGCAGTCCCAGGGTTCGGCGATGAGTTTCAACTGGCGCAGCACCGGGTCCTGGCGGCAAGCCACGAGGAAACTGTGGCGCTCATCGAACCCGTCGCGGTAGCGACCGAGGATGGTCGCCAGGTCGAAGCGGAAGCCGTCCACGTGCATCTCGGTGGCCCAGTAGCGCAGGGAGTCGGTGACCATTTGCAGCACGCAGGGGTGGCTCAGATCCAGGGTATTGCCGGTGCCGGAATCGTTGATGTAGAAACGCTTGTCGTCGGGCATCAGCCGGTAGTAGGAGGCGTTGTCGATGCCGCGCATCGACAGGGTCGGGCCGCGCTCGTTGCCTTCGGCGGTGTGGTTGTAAACCACGTCCAGAATCACTTCCAGCTTCTGCTCATGCAGGTGCGCGACCATCTCCTTGAACTCGGCGATCTTGCCGCTGGCCAGGTAGCGCGGGTCAGGGGCGAAGAACGCAATGCTGTTATAGCCCCAATAGTTGGTCATGCCTTTTTCCAGCAGATGCTGGTCGTTGACGAAGGCGTGCACGGGCAACAGCTCGACCGAGGAAATGCCCAACTGACGGATATGCTTGAGCACGTCATCTTCCATCAAACCGGCGCAGGTCCCCCGCACCGACTCGCCGACCGAAGGATGACGCATGCTGATGCCGCGCAGGTGGGTTTCGTAGATGATCGTGCGGTCCCACGGCACTCGTACCGGTTGGTCGTTGCCCCAGGTGTGCGCCGGGTCGATGACCTTGCACTTGGGCACGAAGGGCGCACTGTCGCGTTCATCGAAACTGAGGTCGTCGTCCGGGTGGCCGATGGTGTAGCCAAACAGCGCTTCGGACCATTTGAGTTCGCCCACCAGTTGCTTGGCGTAGGGGTCGATCAACAGCTTGTTGTGGTTGAAGCGATGACCATTGGCCGGGTCATAGGGGCCGTATACGCGATAACCGTAAATCAGCCCGGGGTGAGCATCGGGCAGGTAGCCATGAAAGATTTCGTCGGTGTATTCGGGCAGTTCGATGCGTTCCAGCTCAACCTCGCCGGTATCGTCAAACAGGCACAGCTCCACCTTGGTGGCGTTGGCGGAAAACAGCGCAAAATTCACACCCAGGCCATCCCAGGTGGCGCCGAGGGGGAAGGGCAAACCTTCACGGATCCGCGACGGCTCATGAACCGGCGTCGCTGTGGTGTTGTCGGGTTTGCTCATCGAGTTGCTCCTGCAAGGGGTCTTTTTTCGGGCCGAACGCCGCCGTACTGACGGTGCTTCAGCGCATGGCTTGGACGGAAAAGGGCCAGCAGCGCGCAATGCGTGCTGCAGGCCCGAGAAATCATGGGGCGGGCGGTTTGGGCTTCTTCGGGGCGGCGGGTTTCTTCGCCGCAGGTTTGGCGGCGGCAGGCGCAGCAGGTTTGGGCTTTGCCGCAGCCTTGGGCGCGGTTTTCGGCTTGGCGGCCGGTTTAGGCTTGCTCGGCGTCAGCGCCTCGGCTTCCGCCAGCTTGCGCGCCATCTCCCAGTGGCGATCATGGGCGCCATCAGGCTTGCCTTCAGACTCCCAGATCTGATGCGCCAGTTCGCGAATGCGTTTGTCTTCTTTACTCATCACAAACTCCTCACAGAAAATTTTCAGCTTTCTTGATTATCAGGATTGATAAAGACATTGACCGGGAGATCCCCCAGGGCAGCGCTGATCAACAGCTCCTTGTTGGGTGTGACTACGCCCGTTTGAAAAAGTCCCTTCCAGTTTTGTGCAGGGGCGGCGAACGGTAATTTCACCCGCGTATCGCCCCAAACCTGCGCATTGATCTGGGGAAACATCCCGTTTTCAAGCAGCGGATAAGACCAGCGCGGCGCCACCACCAGCAACTGCCTGCCCTGATGTTCACGGTAGAACGCAACCACCCGTTCCGCGTGCTGGCCCAGCACTTCCAGCGGTGTATAGCTGCCATGGCGCAGCAGCTCGGGGCAGGCTTTACGCAGGCCCAGTACCTGGGCGATCACTGCCTGTTTGATACGCCCGTCGCGCCAGTTGAACAACAGTTCGCCGATGTCCGGTGGTGCCTGCAATGCACGTTGCCGCGCAGCGAAGTCCACCGGGCGCCGGTTGTCCGGGTCGACCAGGCTGAAGTCCCAGAACTCATCGCCCTGGTAAATATCCGGCACACCCGGCACGGTCAGATGAAGCAAGGTTTGCGCCAGCCCATTCAGGGCGCCGGCGGGGGCGATGGCCTGCGCAGCGATGTCCAACGCACTGCGCAGCGGCGCACCGGCCTCACTGAGCAGCAGGCGCTTGAGGAACGCTTCCACCGCCTTTTCGTAAGCCTCGTTGGGCGCGCTCCAACTGCTCTGCAACTTGGCCTCGCGCAGGGCTTTTTGCTGCCACTGCCACAGGCGTTGCTGGTACGCCTCCAGATCGGGGTTGGGCTCCAGCGGCCAACTGCCCAGCAGCACCTGATAAAGAATCAGTTCATCACCCGCCGAGGGGCTCTCGGCGCTCTCGCGCAAAGGCTCGGCCAGGCGGCGCCAGTGCTCGACCTGTTCGGCATACCAGGGGGCGCACTCGCTGAGTACCGCCAGGCGCGCACGGGTGTCTTCGCCGCGTTTGTGGTCGTGGGTGGCGGTGGCCAGCAGGTTGCCGGGGAAGGTCTTCAGGCGTTGTTGATTGGCCGCATGGAAATCTGCCAACGGCGCACTGAATTGCTCGGTACTGAAACCCACATCGTTGCGCGACAACAACACCGCCGAACGATAGAAGGCGGTGTCTTCCACAGCCTTGGCGGCGGCGGGCGAGGTCAGTTGCTGGAAGCGCACGCAGGCATGCTTGAGCATCTTGCGCGCGCGGCCTACCGGGCGATTGCGCCAGGGCTGACCACCCAACCATTGTTCCAGATGGTCGAGCACCGGCCAGTCGCCTTCGTTGAGGGTACTGCGTGCACCCTCCATGGCCTGCTGGAACACCTTGTCGTCGGCCGCACTGCGGCCCTTGGCGCTGATATAGGTGCGGTACACCGGGAAATGCACAATCAGTTCCTGCAGGGCCCGGCGGATGGCGCCCAGGGTCAGGTCGCGGGTCATCACGTCATCGCGGGCCACTTGCAGCAGGGCCTGGGCCACGCTTTCGAAGTCGCCGCCCAACGAACCATTGAGGATCTGCTGGCGCGCCAGCCGCGCTTCTTCGCTGAAGGCTGAAGGCCGTTCGCTGTGACGCGTCCACATCTCGGCCAGCGGTGCAAAACCTTCGGGATGGTGTTGCAGCAAGGACAACTGGTTCATGAACTCGTAGCCGGTAGTGCCGTCCACCTGCCAGTCTTCACGCAAAGTTTCGCCTTCGCCAAGGATCTTTTCGACGAAGATCGGCAAGCGGCGCTCGGGTGACAGCGCGTCCACACGCCGACGCAATTTGCGGCAATAGCCACGCGGGTCAGCCAGGCCGTCGATATGGTCGATGCGCAGCCCGTCGACCAGCCCCGCGCTGATCAGCTCGAAAATCTTGCCATGGGTGGCTTCGAACACCGCCGTGCGCTCGACCCGCAGGCCGCCCAATTCATTGACGTCGAAGAAGCGCCGCCAGTTGATGTCGTCCGCGGCGGTGCGCCAACTGGCCAGGCGATAGGTCTGTTGTTCCAGCAGGTGATGCAGGCGCTCGAAGCCCTCGGGCTGGCGACTGTCGAATGCGGCCAGGCGTTGTTCAATAGCGGGTAGCAGCTCGCTGGCGCGTTCGGCCAAGGCTTGTTTGAGCGTGGTGGCTTCGGCGTAGGCGTTGTGCTGATAGGCGAGGGCGGCGAAACGTTCGGCCAGCGGTTTGAGTAACTCATCGTTGCCCAGGATCAGGCCGTAGTCCCTGGGGCAAATCGGAAAACGGTGTTCGTAATGCTCGACGTAGAAACTCCCCTGGGCGGCATCGAACTTGAGCGGGAGCGTGCCGTTTTGCAAGGCTTCGCCGTAATCGCTGCCGAGGAAGGGCATCAGCAACTGGCCCTTGAGCAGCGGGTCGGGGGAGTGCCACTGGATGTCGAAAAACTCGCTGTAGGGGCTCAGGCGGCCCCACTCCAGCAGGTCGAGCCACCAAGGGTTATCCGCGCCGCCCACGGCCATATGGTTGGAGACGATATCGAGGATCAAGCCCATGTCGTGCTCACGCAGCGCGCTGACCAGGCGACGCAACGCCGCTTCGCCACCCAGCTCTGGGTTGACGCGGGTCGGGTCTACCACATCGTAGCCGTGCATGGAGCCTGCGCGGGCGCTTAACAGTGGTGAAGCATACAGGTGGCTGATGCCCAGTTGGGCAAAGTACGGCACCAGTGGCACCGCGTCATCGAGGGTAAAACCTTTATGAAATTGCAGGCGCTGGGTGGCGCGCAGGGGCAGTGCGTTCATCGGTCACGCTCATAGGCTTGGTTGCGCGCCACGGCCAGCAGTTCGAGGCGACGCGCGGCGCTGTCATTGTCGAGCAGGCTGGCGGCTTCGCCGGGCAAGCGGCGGCGCCAATTGGGGTGGGTGTCGAGGGTGCCCGGCAGGTTGGCTTGCTCCTCGATGCCCAAAGCATCTTCCAGGGGCAACAACACCAGGGGCGCGCGGGTATGGCCCAGGTAGCGCACGCTGGCGTCGATCATATGGTCGGTGTCGTTGCGGATCTCATCGATGAAGTTCTGCGGGTCCTGGCTCAAGGCTTGGCGCAGTGCCTGGCGTTCGCGCAGGCGGTGTTCGCTCCATTGGTCCACGGTGGGCGCATCGATCAGGCCCAGCTGGATATTCCATTCGATATCGCGGCTGTGCCACCAGCCATTGAGGGTCGGCAAGTCGTGGGTACTGGTGGTGGCCAAGGCGTTGTCGGGCCAATCGAGGATGGGCTTGAACTGGCCGTCATGGTTCTGTTCGAACAGCAGCACACGCATACCCAGGATCGAGCGGGCGCTGAGCTTTTCGCGCAGGCCCTCAGGCACGGTGCCCAGGTCTTCACCGAGGACGATGGCCTGGTGGCGGTGCGATTCCAAGGCGAGCAAACGCAGCAGGTCGTCCACCGGGTAATACAAATAGGCGCCTTCGCGGGGTGATGCACCCAGGGGGATCACCCACAGGCGTTGCAGGCCCATCACATGGTCGATGCGCAAGCCGCCGGCATGGGCGAAGTTGGCCCGCAGCATTTCGATAAAGGCGCGAAAGCCATTGCGCTTGAGGCCCTCTGGGGAAAAGGCAGAGATCCCCCAACCTTGGCCTGCGCGGTTGAGAATGTCCGGTGGCGCGCCCACGGTCAGGTCGGCCAGCAGTTCGTCTTGACGGCTCCAGGCCTGGCTACCGCCGCCATCGGCACCCACCGCCAGGTCGGCGATCAGGCCGATGCCCATGCCGCTGCCACGGGCGGCTTGTTGCGCGCGCTCAAGGCTACGGGCGATCAGCCATTGGGTGAAGGCGAAATAGCCGATTTCGTCGCGGTTTTCCTCGGCGAACTGCGCCAGGGCCGGGCTTTGCGGCGTGCGCCAGGCTTCGGGCCATTGGCGCCAGTCCAGGTCCTCACCGGCGGCAGCACGCTGGGCCTGTATGGCTTCGAAGCGGCAGTGGTTTTCCAGGGCTTCGCCGCCGGTCTGGCGGAAGCTTTGGAAGTCGGCATGCTGGGGATGCGCGCCGTGGCGGAAGTCTTCATACAGTGTGCGCAGCAGGCGTTGCTTGGCCTTGGCGGCGGCCGGCCAGTCGATCAGCGGGAGCTGTTCCAGGGCATGCAACTCGTCAGCCAACCCGGCAGCTTCGATGGCGTTGCGCACCTCACGTTCACCGAGGATGCACGCCGGCGAAGCATACAGGCTGTTGAGAAACAGGCGGCTGGAGGGTGAATAAGGGCTGAAACGCTCGGTGTCGGCGCTGAACATCGCGTGCATCGGGCTGATCGCCACAGCGTCGGCGCCGCGCTCGGCGGCGGAACGCACCAGGTGCTCCAGAGCCAGGGTGTCGCCAAAACCGCCATCGCCGAGGCGGCGCAAGGCATAGAGTTGGGCGCTGAGGCCCCAGGCGCGAGCGGGTTGGCTGTCGACCGCGTCGGCCACGCTGTAGCAGTGGCTGGGAGCGACGGCCAGGGTGAAGGTTTGCCCGTCGATATGCACCTGGTGGTAGCCCAGGGCGATCACGCCGGGCAGCACAGCCTCGCCGTCCAGGCGCAGCTCCAGGGTTTCGCCGCCTTCCAGGCTGACGCGACACGGGGTATCGGGGGCGAAATAACGCGCCAGGTCCAGGCCCGCACCACTGTCGGTGGTCATCAACGGCGGCAGGTGGGTGTCTTGCTGCGCCTGCTCAAGTTGCTGCAGGCTGGCGTCGATCTCGGCATCGCTGTCGGCCGGGTGCCCAAGGCCTTTGAGCACAGCGCGCAGGGCGTCAGGCTTTACATGCTGCGGGCGACCGTTGGCATCGATCCAATCGACGGCCAGGCCTGCGCGGCTGGCGAGAATTTCCAGGTTCGCTTCGCTCAAAGAATATCTCCAACAGGGGATAAGCAAACGCGTGCGCTCAAGGGCGGTAAGTGCGCACCTTGCTGGGCAGGCGTTTGGAAAATAATCGGGTGGGGTGCCGGATGATCCAGGGGCTGTTCACTCAGGTTCAGGTCGATCTGCAGCACACGGCCGTTGCCCAGACGCCAGCGCGCGGTGACGGCATGGTCAGCCAGCACCTGCGCGCCCAGGGCCACCGTGCCGGGCAAGTGCGGCACCACGTGTGTGTGACGCAGGCTCAGCAGGTGACGGTAGAGCTGGGTGTGGTCGTTCTCGACGAAGGAGGGCACCGACTGTAAAAAGGTTTGCAGCGCGTTGGGGTCGGGGATGCGCTGGCGTTGCTCGGGGTCGTGAAACGCCGCGAAGTCGGCAAATTCATTGCGCCGCCCCTCACGCACCGCCTCGGCCAGTTCGCCATGATGGTCGGTAAAAAACAGGAAGGGCTCGGCGGCATTTACTTCGTCGCCCATGAACAGCATCGGGATCATGGGGCACAGCAGCAGCAGGGCGGTCGCGGCCTTCAGGGCCTGGGGCGAACACAACTGGTGCAGGCGTTCGCCCAGAGCGCGGTTGCCAACCTGGTCGTGGTTCTGCAGGAATGCGACGAAGGCGCTGGGGGGCAGTTCCGCACTGGGTTCGCCCCGTGCATGACCATGGCGTGTCGTTTCGCCCTGGTAGATGAACCCCTCGGCCAGGCAGCGCGCCAGCTTGGCGGTGGGCTGCTCGGCAAAATCGCTGTAGTAAGCGTCGGTTTCACCGGTGAGCAGTACGTGCAGCACATTATGAAAGTCGTCATTCCATTGGGCGTCGAAATCGTGCTGCAACAGGCTGGCCTGGTTCAGTTCGTTTTCCAGCATCAGCCACACGTGGCGTCCGCCGTCCACCTGCTGGCGTACCCGTTGTGCCAGTTCCTGTAGAAACCCGGGGTTGTCAATGGCGTGCACGGCATCCAGGCGCAGGCCGTCGAAGCGGTATTCGAGCAGCCACATCAGGGCGTTATCGAGGAAGAAATCCCGCACTTCACGGCGCTCGAAATCAATACCAGCGCCCCAGGGGGTGTGCACGTCCTCCTGGAAGAACCCCTGGGCGTACTGGCCCAGGTAATTGCCGTCGGGGCCGAAGTGGTTGTAGACCACATCGAGGATCACGGCCAAACCGTGGCCGTGGGCACTGTCGATCAGTTGCTTGAGTTGCTCGGGAGTGCCGTAGGTGGCGTGGGGCGCATAGGGCAGCACGCCGTCATAGCCCCAATTGCGTTCGCCGGGGAATTGCGCCAAAGGCATCAATTCAACTGCGGTGACGCCTAGTTCAGCCAGGCGGGGCAGGTGTTTCTCGACGGCAGCGTAGCCGCCCATGGCGCCGACGTGGAGTTCGTAGATCACCGCCGTGTGCCACGGGCGACCCTGCCACTGGCTGTGGCGCCATTCATAGGCGAGGGGGTCGACTACTCGGCTCCACCCATGCACATCCAGCGCCTGGGCCCTGGAAGCGGGGTCGGGCACCGTGTTTTCGCCATCGATATTAAAGCGGTAAAGCGTGCCGGCAGGGCACGCGACTTCGACTTCGAACCAACCACCGGCCTGGGGAAGCATGACGATGGTTTTACCCTGTTCCAATTCAACGCTGACATAAAATGCGTCTGGCGCCCATAACGCAAAGCGCGTGCGGTGCGCGTCCAGCATGATTGCGCCGTGGGGCCAGGTTTCCAGAGTCCGTAACGGCATC
This sequence comes from Pseudomonas sp. NFR02, assembly GCF_900119375.1. Taxonomy (NCBI): domain Bacteria; kingdom Pseudomonadati; phylum Pseudomonadota; class Gammaproteobacteria; order Pseudomonadales; family Pseudomonadaceae; genus Pseudomonas; species Pseudomonas sp. NFR02. The sequence goes on along the minus strand of NZ_FPJJ01000003.1, from coordinate 632,810 downwards.
TATGAAGACCTCCCTTAGTTGTTCCAGTCGTTACTTGTTCGATTTTCCCAATGCCTTGGCCACCAGTCGTTCATAGAGCTCGGCGTAGGGTTCCACGGCCTGGCACCAGTTGAACGGCTGGGTCATGGCACGGCTGCGCATGGCGTTGAGCAGACCGGGGAAGGCGAACACCTTGAAGGCGCGGCGCAGCGCCTCTTCGTAGCTTTGCACGGTGGATTCATTGAACAGGAAGCCGGTGACGCCATCCTCAATGGTGTCCGCCAGCCCGCCGGTGTTACGCGCCACCGGCAACGAGCCGAAGCGCTGCGCATACATCTGGCTCAGGCCGCAGGGTTCATAGCGTGACGGCATCAGCAGGAAATCGCTGCCGGCGAACATGCGGCGCGCATCGGTCTCGTTGAAGCCGATACGTACCCCCACCTGGCCCGGGAAGCGCAGTGCCAATTCGCGCATGGCCTGTTCTTCTTCCGGCTCGCCACGGCCGATGATCGCAATCTGGCCGCCGTTTTCGACGATGAAACTGGCGACGGCTTCGGTCAGGTCCAGGCCTTTCTGGTAGACCAGGCGCGAGACCACAGCGAACAGCGGGCCAGTGGATGGCTGCAGCTCAAACAACTCGCGCACATGGGCGGCGTTGATAGCCTTGCCCTCCCAGTCGCCGATATTGAAGTTGTGGATCAGATGCGTGTCGGTGGACGTCTCCCAGCTTTCGTCGATACCGTTGGGAATGCCGCTGAGCAGACCTTGCTGGGTCTTGCTGGCGAGGAATCCATCTAGGCCGCAACCGAATTCCGGGGTGGTGATCTCCTGGGCGTAGGTGGCGCTCACGGTGGTGATATGGCTGGAATACGCCATGCCCGCCTTGAGAAACGACATCTTGCCGTAGAACTCCATGCCTTCTTGTTGCAGGGCATGGGGCGGAATGCCCAGCTCTGGCGTCGAGGCCAGGCTGACCACGCCCTGGTAGGCCAGGTTATGAATGGTGAACAGGGTTGGCGTGCGCGACCCACGCCAGTGCATGTACGCCGGAGCCAGGCCCGCAGGCCAGTCATGGGCATGCACCAGGTCCGGGCACCAGTGGATTTGCGCGAGGTTGGCGGCCATGTCGGCGGCGGCCAGGCCCAGACGGGCGAAGCGGATATGGTTGTCTGGCCAGTCGCGACCATTGTTGGCGCCGTAGGGCGTGCCTTCACGCTCATACAGTTCGGGGCAGATCAGCACGTAGATGACCAGGCCGTCCTTGAGGTCCATGCGCCCGATCTTGCACGGTGGCAACGCAGCGTGGCCGCCCAGTTCACCGACGATATGAATCGGGTTGTCGCTTTCCATCACTTGCGGGTAACCCGGAATGAGTACTCGCACATCATGCAGGTGAGCCATGGCGCGGGGCAGAGCAGCGGAGACGTCGCCCAGGCCACCGGTTTTCACCAGGTCCGCGAACTCGGAGGTGACAAACAAGACTTTCTTTCGATTCGGATTCTGACTCACGACCGGCCGCACAGTGTTGGGCAGGTCGGCCAAAGACTTTGGCCCTCCTGCCGGCTGACTAAAACGCTCTCCCTGAGTATCTACTGCGGCACTGATCATAATGCACTCCCATCTGTTGGTTGGCTAATGGCCCGCTGCCATCGGCTCCGAGTGACCGCATCCTGCGGCCAGGCACACAAGCGCTATACAAGCTGGCAAGGCGTATGCCAGTTGCAACGTCGGCTTAAAAAGATTGGATGAGCGGGCATTCGGCCTGAAGCGCGCGTGCTCGCCCTTACCTAAAACTTGACCAGCGGCAGGTTTCGAAAGTTTAGATTTTTTGCGGGGTTTTTGTTTTGGAACGGACCCATCGGTCATGAGTCTAGGACAGATCCCAGCGCCTGCTGGGTTTTCAAGCCGATTTTGTAGGACAAAAAACTTTTATCGATATACCGCCCTGCCTCTGTAGGAGCGAGCTTGCTCGCGAAAAACCAAAGGCCGCCGAGTAAAACCAGAATGACCGCGTTATCGTTGGCGTTTTTCGCGAGCAAGCTCGCTCCTATCAAAAGACAGGGTGAAATAACGCACTAAAGTGGTGCGTCAGGTGAGCCCGCGAATGGGCACACCCTTGGCCCAGGCTTGGATATCTTCGATCATCTGCTGATAGAACTGCCGGTAATTCTGCTCGCTCACATACCCCACGTGTGGCGTCGCCAGTAGATTGGGCAAGTGGCGAAACGGATGGTCAGCCGGCAGCGGTTCCTGGGCATATACATCCAGCGCCGCCCCGGCCAGACGACCGCTGCGTAACGCTTGCACCAGCGCCTGCTCATCCACAATCGGCCCGCGTGCGGTGTTCACCAGCCGCGCGGTGGGTTTCATCCAGCCCAACGCTTGCGCATCCACCAGGCCACGGCTGCGCTCGCTGAGCACCAGGTGGATGGTCAGAATATCCGCCTGCTCAAACAGCTCGCGCTTGCTGACCCAGGTCACGCCCGATTCAGCCGCACGCTCCGGTGTGAGGTTTTCACTCCAGGCAATCACCCGCATACCAAAGACCTGGGCGAACTTTGCGACTTTCTGGCCAATGCTGCCCAGCCCCAGAATGCCCAAGGTCTTGCCATGCAGATCGCCGCCCAGACCGACCTGCCATCCGCCCGCACGCAGTGAGTTGGCTTCGGCGAGCAGGCTGCGTGTAGAGGCCATGATCAAGGCCCAGGTCAGTTCCGGTGCGGCGTGTTTATAGCTGTCGGTGCCGCACACCTGGATGCCCAGAGCGTTGGCTGCGGGAAGGTCGATGGCGGCATTACGCATGCCGCCGGTCACCAGCAATTTGAGCTGGGGCAGCCCTTGCAGCAGGGCTTTGTCAAAGGTTGAGCGTTCGCGCATCAGGCAAATCACCTCGAACCCTTTCAAGCGCTCGATCATGGTGGCGGTATCGGCGGGGTAGTCGTGGAGAAAATGCACCTTGCCTACGCTGCCCAGCGTCGACCAATCCACCACGTCGCTGGCCACGTTTTGCCAGTCATCCAATACTGCGATCTGTATCGACATGCACGCGGACCTCGAAAAGTGGCAATTAAAGGGCCTTCAGCCCCTGCAACAGGGCTTTATGAAACTGCTCAGGTTCTTCCATCTGCGGTGCATGGCCCAGACCGGGGAACTCCACCAACGTGGCGCGGGGAATCAGCTTGGCCACCTGCTTGCCCAGTACCTCGTAATGACCAATTTTGGCCTTGACCGCCGCCGGCGCCACATCTTTGCCGATAGCGGTGGTGTCGCTGGTGCCGATCAGCAGGAGGGTGGGCACCTGCAAGTCCTTGAACTCGTAGTACACCGGTTGGGTGAAGATCATGTCGTAAATCAACGCCGAGTTCCAGGCAACCTGAAGATGCCCCGGGCCTTTGTTCAAGCCGGCGAGCATGTCTACCCAGCGCTCGTATTCAGGTTTCCAGCGCCCCACGTAATAGGTGTTTCGCTCATAGTTGCGTACACCGTCGGCGCTCAGTTTCAGCTCGCGCTGGTACCACTGGTCGACGCTCTGGTAAGGCACGCCGAGGGCTTTCCAGTCTTCCAGCCCAATGGGGTTCACCAGCCCCAACTGTTCGGTTTGCTGGGGGTACATCAGCGCATAGCGTGTGGCGAGCATGCCGCCGGTGGAATGGCCGATCACCGTGGCCTTTTGAATGCCGAGCTTTTCCAGCAGTTGATGGGTGTTGGTCGCCAGTTGCTGGAAGCTGTACTGGTAGTGGTCGGGCTTGCTGGAGGTGCAAAAGCCGATCTGGTCTGGGGCGATGACGCGGTAACCGGCGTCACTCAGCGCCTTGATCGAACCTTCCCAGGTGGCGCCGCAGAAGTTCTTGCCGTGCATCAGCACCACGCTGCGACCGTTTGGAGTACCGGTGGCGGGGACGTCCATGTAGCCCATTTGCAGGGATTTGCCTTGGGATTGGAAGGCGAAGTGTTGGAGGGGGTGGGGGTATTGGAAGCCTTGGAGTTCAGGACCATAGGCGGGGGATTCGGCGAATGCCGGCGCTGCGCCAACGAGTAGCAGGCCTGTGAGAGAAACTGTGTGCAAATTCACGATGGGGCTTCTCCAAAGATAAAAAGAAGAGGGTGAGTCTGCTGCATTAACGTTTGATTAATCATCGGTGCGCGCCGCTTGGCAGCGTGCCACCGAAATCGGACGGATGGTGCACTTACCTGTTACTTCTGACAGTAGACGGGTTATGTCAATACGCGCCAACTAGTGGGGTCAAGCAACGTTGGAGAAGAGTACCATGAGCAAAACTACTTTATCGGTTCCCATCGCAACCCATGTCACTATCATTGGCGAAAATATGCCCGGAGGCACGGTACGCGGAAGTTATAAATACAATGCGACAGGAGGAGAAACGGAAGAAGGGCGGTCACTGTGCCGCTGGTATGTGGGTGAAACCCCGGGGCCTCTTACGGACAATTTCGACCTCACTATTAAGCAAGGTATGATTGGGCAACAAGTCCGATTTGCAGTCACACCTGTATCCGCTTCCGGGGTTAGCGGTATTGAAGTGTATTCGCAAGTTAAAACCATCGTCAGTGGCTATCAAAACATTTCGGAAGAGGAAAGCAATAGTAGTTTCATTAAGCAGTACGGTGCTTTTTCCTTGTATCGAAACGAACCCAATGATCGACTCGTAAACTCCACTTCGGGCGCATTTGCGTGGATGAGTGGTACCACACAAAGTATCTTTGTGAAGGGCCGCAACGATTCTGGTGGTATCCCGCCAGCAGAAATAGCTCAGTACCTGAAAAATAACCCCGCCACTCGGATGTTTTCAACCGCATGGGATTTTGCTGCGTTGGTGCCGGTGGTTGGCACTGCAAACCAACTGCTCCTGTGGGGAAGAAATATCGGGCCTATTCCACATGATTTGGATTTGAGCAATATTAAATACGTGTATTGCAATGAGTCGGCAATTGCCTGGATTTATGATAATCCGCCGCCGGGTAAAAACAGGATTGGTGCGTTCGGCAGCGTTGCCAACGGCGGCGGGGTACCTGATGAGATACAAAAGTTTCTTTTCTTTGATCAACCCAAGGCTATCTACAGTACTGCGGCGGCTTTCGCGGTTCTCACCGAAAGCGGGCGGGTTTACGCGTGGGGGAGCCCAGCAGCGGGAGGTACCTTCGACCAGAACAAGCGAAAAGAGTTGGATCAGATAAACGTCACCCGAATTGTTGCCACAGCAGGCGCTTTTTGCGCGATCGGTGCGGTACGCATTGGTGATCCTACCGTTAGCACCTTGGTAACTTGGGGCCCGGCCAACAGTGGTGGTGCAATCTCCTCGGCTGACTTGGAAAGAATCCTGGATGGTGATGGTGCAAAACATGTGGTCGCCAATCGTGACTCTTTTGTCGTGATTACCAAGCGACGCGCAACCGCGTTGAGTTGGGGCGGCCCCTATGGTGGAGTAATGAGCGAAGAGGCCCGGGTACTGGCCGCACGCGGCTACATCGTGATGTGTGCAAGTACGGCATATGCGTTTTGCATTGTTAACGATGGCGGCGGTATTGCGGCCTGGGGCGTCAATGGCATGGGCGGAAACACGCCCGCTGCCGAGGGCACCGCGGACTCAGAGGAGTCGTTCACGGTCGTAGATGCGGGTGAAGTGCTTGAAGCCAGCGGTGCGAAGGAGCGTGTGCGGGCTGTGTTCGAAAAATTGCAGGTGGCAAATGTAAATCCACAGCGGTCGCACACGTCTGACACCGCCTGTGTCTGCCATAGCATCGGCAAGCAGCGCGTCAGTCTGACCCATCTTGTGACTCAGTTGGGCGATGTCACGTTGAGCTCGAATGATTCGAGTTTTTTTCTGTCGAGCAAGGGCAGTGGTGGTGTAACGATTGATTTGATTACGTGGGGCCATGCAGGGTTTGGCGGGGCGATGCCTTCAGCGACCCGTCAAGTGTTGATGGCCAGTCAAATCACCGATGTGTATTGCACGAACGGTGCCTACGCAATGATCACCAATCAGGGGGGGGTCACCGGGGCCGTCGTCGCGTTCGGCGCCAATAATGCTCAGCAGGAAGCAGGGCAGATACCTGATCTGCTCCAACCGCATTTGCGAACGGAGATTAAAGAGCTCTATTCCATCCAACAGATGCCACCCTATAACCCAAATATTGGTCGGTACGGCGCTTTCTCTGCAAGGCTTGGCAATGATACATGGGTCAATTGGGGAGGCACGGTGCTTGTTCCGAATGAACATCTTGACCCCACAAAACCGTAAATCCGAAACGACTGGAGGAGGCTCCTATTGGAGTCTGTAACGGTAGGCGCAAACGCGGTCAAGTCTTAAGACTTTCAACGTGCCTAACCTGCCGAGTTGGAGGGTATTATGAAAATAACTGAATCTACCGACACTGTACCGGAAGCAACCCAGGTTCTGATTTTGGGTGATGTGCATGTCAGTGCTACCGTGCGGGGGTTTTATCTCTACAGCAACAACGGTGGCAGCCCAGAGGGATTGTCTGAGTTTTATTGGCATCTCAATGGCGAACGACTTGAAAAAGAAGGCCAATTGGACCTGAAACTAAGAGCCGCTGATGGCGGTAAGTACTTACAGTTTTCGGTCATTCCTGTTGCGTCTGACGGTACGCGAGGTATGGAGCGATTTTCTGAAACCTATAAAGTAATTTCAGGTTTTCAGAATATATCGGACGATGAAAATGAGTGGTGCTTCCTGAAGCAGCGCGGCAACTTTTCCTTTCACGTTCCGGAGCCTGCGGATCGGCTGTTCGTTTCGACGGGCGGGGTGTTTGCGCTGCTCGAGCCTAATACGGGTGACGTTCATCTGGAAGGTCAGACAGGCTGGGGTTTGCCGGTGCCACCGGAGATTGTGAATTTTCTGAAAAACAACAAGGCAATCAAGTTGTTTTCTTCAGAGGTGAGTTTCGCGGCGCTCATTCCATTGGGCGGTACCAACCAGTTGTTGATGTGGGGGCCCACCATTCCACCAACCCTTCCGCCGCTGCAAGGCATACGGTCGGTCTACAGTACAAGAAGTGCATTCGCGATCATTTATAGCAACCCTCAGGGTGCCAGTAACCGAATCGCTGCCATCGGTCCGGTGGGCAGGCCCGTTTCCACTGTGCCCGATGAGATTCAATCAGCGCTGGTATGGGATCAACCGGAGGCCATTTATGCGACAGATGATGCATTTGCCGTGCGAACCAGTGGCGGTAAGGTTTACGCCTGGGGGCATCCTCACAACGGCGGCATCATCCCCGATGACGTCAGGAGACGACTCAACGCAATGTTTGTCACTCGGATTGTGGCAACGGCGATGTCGTTCTGCGCCATTGATGACAAGAATGGTGATTGCGTAGCGTGGGGGAACCCCGGTGGTGGCGGCGTCATCCCAGTTGCCCAGTACGGTAAAATTATTGAGGAGGGCGGCATTGAATCGCTGATTGCCGCCGAGAACGCATTTTGTGCCATCACTCGAAACCCTCGTCGGGCCTACAGTTGGGGGGCGGCCGGCCAGGGCGGAACCATGTCGGCCGGTGCGGCAGACTTGGCTGTTCGTGGGAATATCATTCTTTGCAGGGCCAATCGTTGGGCTTTCTTGATGGCCAATGCTTCCGGCCAGGCGGAGTCGTGGGGCGCAGCGCTTTATGGTGGTGCTCCACTGCCCAACAACGTGAAACGGGAAATAGAGAAGGCCTTCAGGATCAGCGCGGATCCTAACGTATCGCCCACGGACCTTCTCGCCGTGCCGGGGGAGCCAGAGCGCTCGCCTATCAAAGGGCAAAAGCCGAGGCACCACCCTAACGTTTCGTCCCGCGCCATTGTGCTGGAAGGCAATATCAGCGTGTATGCCAACGATGTCAGTTTCTTTCTGTTGAGTCGTCACGACGATGGAAGAACTCATGCGATCGTGCTGCACGGCTACCCTAGCCATGGGGCCGTCATGAGCCAGGGACTTCGGCAAACATTGATGGCCAGTTTGATCCGCGACGTGTACTGCACCAACGGGGCGTACGGTGTGATTACCACTCAGGGGGGCACAGTCGGGGCCGTTTCAGTCTGGGGTGCTACGCTGGCGATGGAGGATGCCGGAGAAATACCGCCTGAACTGGCCGAGCATGTTCGCAGTGACGTAGTGGAGCTATATTCCATCAAGCGTTTTCCCTATGTGAAGCAGCCCGATCCTCCACCTCGGCCGCCACCTCCACCACCGCCTCCACCGCCACCACCAAGACCTGTGCACATCGATCCCTCGTTTGCTGCGCGACGCACCGATGACACTTATGTGTTATGGGGCGGCAATGTAAAAAACCAACATTACGACCCTCGGGAGCACGATACGTAAAAACAGCCGCTTGGATGAACCTTATAACCCGCGCTTGCGCGGGTTATTTGCAAGCGACCTTGGTCTTTGTAACGAAGATTTGCATTCGAAGCACCCTCTCATTGTTACATCCAACTACGCCCTATGAAGTGCTTGGAGAACGCTATGAAAAAAATCAAGGCTAAACTTGTGATCCCGGAGGCCACTCATGTTCAAGTGGTGGGGGATGTTTTTGTCGGCGCAACCGTACATGGTTTTTATCTTTACAACAGCAATGGGGGTAGCCCAGAAGGATTGTCTAAATTCTATTGGTATATCAATGGTGAACGCCTGACGGACGAAGGGCAATTGGACATAAAGTTGAGAGCAGCGGACGGTGGGAAATTTCTACAGTTTTCGGTGGTTCCCGTATCGTCTGACGGCGCGCTGGGTGAAGAGGCTAAATCCCCGCTTTATCCAATAAATTCGGATTTTCAAAATATTTCTGATGAAGAAAACGAAGCATGTTATCTAAAACAGCGCGGTAATTTTTCATTTCACGTGCCCGAACCCACTGACAGGTTGTTTGTTTCCACGGGCGGCGTTTTTGCATTGCTTGACCCCTCCAGTGGCGATGTTCATCTAAAAGGGCAAAATGGATGGGGCTTACCGGTTCCACCCGAAATAATCAGTTTTTTGAAAAATAACAAGGCCGTTCGGTTGTTCTCGTCCGAACGCAGTTTCGCGGCGCTGGTGCCGCTGGGAAGTACTAACCAGTTGTTGTGTTGGGGGGGCGATGTTCCCGCCACGTTGCCACCCTTGCAGGGCATTCGCTCTGTTTACAGCACCCGAAGTGGCTTCGCTGTTATTTATAGTAACCCCGCTGCCGGGGCCAACCGTATTGCCGCAATTGGTCCAGTAAATAATCCCATTGCCACGATCCCCAATGCTATTCATCAAGCATTGCTCTTTGACCCACCCTTGGCTATTTACGCGGCAGATGACGCCTTTGCTGTGCGAACCCAGAACGGCCGTGTGTATGCGTGGGGTGATCCGAACAAAGGCGGCACGATACCACCCGCCGTTCGGGACCAGCTCAACTCGATGTTTATTACCCGGATTGTAGCGACAGCTATTTCCTTCTGTGCCATAACCGCTGATGGCGATTTTGCTGTATGGGGACATACGACGGGCGGCGGCACCATTCCCGTTGAACAATTGCGTCAGATCCTCAATGACGGCGGGATCGAATCGGTGATCGCGGCAACGACAGCCTTCTGCGCCATCACCCGAGGGCGTCGCATTGCTGTCAGTTGGGGGAGAGTGGGTGAAGGCGGGAACATGTCTGACGGTGCGGCCAACTTGGCCTTGCGTGGCAATATCATTCTTTGCACGGCCAACCGTTGGGCATTTGTGATCGCTAACCAATCGGGTCAGGCCGAGGCGTGGGGGGCCATCGGATTCGGGGGCGATCCGATACCACCTCAGGTAAAAGTGCAGTTTGAGGCGGCCTTTAACGGCGCTAATGCAGTCCCAGGTGACCCGCCCCGGCCTGGCACAAACAAGGAGCCGCAGAGACAACACAAAAACGTGTCGTCCAGAGCCATTATTGTGGATGGTCATCTCAGCTTATATGCCAATGATCACAGTTTTTTCTTACTCAGTCGCCACGATGACGGCAGGACCAATGCGATTGTTTTGCATGGCCTTCATACGTCTGGCGGCGAAATGAGTGCTGCGCTGCGGCAAACGTTAATGGCCAGCCTCATACGGGATGTTTACTGCACCAACGGGGCCTATGGGGTGATTACCACCCAGGGGGGAACGGAAGGGGCCGTGTCTGTATGGGGCGCCACTCTACGGATGGAGGATGCGGGTGAAATTCCTCCCGAGTTGGCTGATTATGTGCGCAGCAATGTCGTTGAATTGTACTCGATAAAACGATTCCCTTATGTTGGAAACCCTCCACCGCCAAGGCCCGTTCATAACGACCCTTCATTTGCCGCGCGACGCACCGATGGTACCTATGTGTTATGGGGTGGCAATGTGGATAACCAATACTTCGACCCATCAGCCGAAAGCAACGATTAGTCATCCGGAAGAGTTCAACCGGCTTACACCCAAAGAAGAGGCAGCCACTGTGCGACTGCCTCTCAACATCCCCTCTCATTTACTCATCGCATGTATTCATGTCACCAGGGAAGTTTCCTGAACGACAATTTGATCCACCATAAACGTAGCAGCGGTCCCGACTGAGAGTGAAAGGCGGGCAGTGAGATTTTGCACGGGCGGAGCAGCGGGTGTAGTGAACACATGGCTGACCTTTGCCCAGTTTCGATTCGGCTCCACCGACCTGGTCGCGCTCATCGCTCCCAACTCAAGGCGTGCAGTAGTCATAGAAGTCGTGCCGGAAACCTTGCAATAGAAACTAACCTCATAGCGCGTGTTTACCTTCAGATCAAGGTAGGTTTTTTGTAGACCTGGTTGCACGGTTTCACCTGCAGTTTTGCTGGTACGCCAACAAATGTTTTCAGCCCCTTCCACCGCAAGCTCACCTCTTGCGTTGAGAATGTTTTCCCAGCCATTGCGGTCGTAATTGAAGAAATTCGTCAAATCACTGAAATAGGTCGCTCGTACGGTATAGGTTTTAGTGGGAAGCGGTATGGCCCTGGTGATGTCGGGGATACCGCTCAACGCCACCCAACCTTGAATCGTGAGGGGCGAGCCGTCCATCAGCAAACGTAATTGCTCTACCGGTGCGCGGCGGTTCAAGCCGATTAACGCGCCATCTTCACCTAAAGGTTCACCGGTATAGGTGCTTGTGTGAAATGGAAGGCCATTCGTGTCGGTGCCATAAAAGTCTTGCCAGACGATGCAAACAGGATGAATAAAATGCCAAGTGGGCGTTATGGTACGCGCCCCGGCAGTCAACCGAGAGAGCTGGAGTTCAGGCACATCGCCGATACCTTCGATATAGGTATTGGGCAACCCGGTGAGCGTCAGCAGATCCAGGGGTACGATCTCGGACTCATAAGGAATTGCGTCGCGCAAGAAACGGTACTGCACGCTTATTCGATGATTGGCCTCGCGGATTCCCTCGGCGATGATGCGCTCCGGTATCGGCGCCTCAACTTCCTGGGTCGTCGCGTTACCCTTGACCGCTACAGTGGTGCTGCCGGTGCCGTCAGCGGTCAGCCAATCCAGAAAAATATCCTCGTTGTCGCGCATTGGGAATCTTATGATCACCTGGGTGCCGCTCAACGCTGCCAGAGGGTTCAGTTGGTCAGGGAAAACAGAGGCGCCTCGAATAACAGGACGCCCCAAATTGATTCCAGCGCCCACAGTAAGCTTGAGTACCTCGGAGCGTAGCACTTGCTCGGGGGGAGCCTTGCGCAGCAGGCTGTAGGTGATAGTCAGGGTACCGCCGTTATTACGGTCAACGATATCTCGCGGCACCGCTAATGGCAGTTCTTTGCCCTCTGTGCCTGTATTAATGTTGATCGTGCCATGGAGCGAGGCGTCAGGTTTGGAACCCAGTATGGTGTAGTGAAGGACGTCTTTGTCTTGGGTGCCCGTATAAGTAAATATCACCCGTACCGTTGGCCCTATCACATGTTCTGGGTTGATGTTATTGCCAATGCTGCCCTCTAGCCGTGCCACCGGCATTGTAGGGTTGCGTGCACCGACCTGGATGCCCAGCTCCACGGATTTTCGAACGGTGAGTACGCCAAGGCCAGGCGGTTTTTTTGCCTTGCCATCGTCGACCAGGTAATAAGCAACGACATTGCTGCGCCCCCTGAACCTTTGTAGTACCGCTTGGGAGATCAATCGCGTGCCACCCGGTTCGCCCGCCAACTCGCCCTGCTCGTAGTAAGCGCCACCACCGCCGGCAACGACTTCCTCTATGACTAAGGTTTCCCATAAATCGAACGCATACGGAATGTAGTCGTGGGGGATGTGGGCTACGCAGTAATGATCAGGGTCAATCAACCCCAACTCAATCGGTTCGATGGTGAGCGGCGGCATCCTTACCGGCGTGCCCACCACCACGATCATGATGCTGGCTGATTGCCCGAGTGTGTTGCCGGCGCTGTCACGCCATTCGTAAGATGCGTTGAACGATCCTCCTACAATTTCAAAGATGATTTCAGCGGGAACCGACGTGATGGTCTCGCCGATGTTTTGGTCTTCTACGCTATCTAATACGAAGGATTTCGTCGTGCCATCCGCCAGGGTCGCCCTCAAGGTAACGGTGACGAGGTGACGGGGGGCCGGAATGGGAGGGGGGATCACATCGGGGCGTGCTTTCACACTGAACTGCGAGGCGTGATCTCTATCAAAATCTACCTGTGGTGCCGCAGTTCCATTTATGAGGAACTCGGGTGCGCTACGTAAGTTGGGATCTAGTTCACTGATAAGTTGGTACGGCTTGGAAAACTGATATTTTTCACCACCAGAAATATTCTCCACAAAGTCGATCACTCGGTACCTGATGGTAATTGATCCTTTTAGGCTACCCTGAGTAATAATATCCTTCGGAACATGTACTTTGACTTCCCCGGCGTTGACGTCGGCTTGGGTCAACCGCTGCTTAACTTCGATACCGTCCCACCGCAGATCGATAAGATCATTCCTGCGCATATGGAGATACGGGTGTATGACACACCACAATCCATTGGTGATATCAGCAGGCTTAATAGGCTCACCTTCTGCAAAACCCTCCACCTCCATGGTCAGCCCATCATGCCATCCGGGCAATCCCGGTTCTGGGTCTTTACTGACCCCGCCCGGGCGAGTGGTCTTGACGTAAATAAATTGCCCGGGTGAATCGCTGGGGGTGCCAGGGCCTACACGCACGACACGTCCTTTGATAAAGACTTCGCCTCTAGGAACATTGTGTTCAGGTACATGCAGCGGGTAACGAGCCTCTGTGGTCGAAATAACTGAATCACGGGCGAGCGGAAGCGTATCCCTGTCCGTGTACAGCTGGTATTCATCAAACTGATTGAGTGTCGCCCAGCGCTCGAACAGCATGGTGAGATGAGGCACTACTTGGCGGATACCTAGTCCGTAATCATAGGGTTCGTCAGGAAAAGGAGTCATGTCCACTTTAGAAAACCTTGAATAAGGCTCATCTAAGTCAACATGAACCCTTTGCCCTGTCGGAAGGGATTGAGGGCTTTTATCAGGTGGGATAATGGGATCAGTCGGCATGGTCAACACTCCTTGCACTAAGGGACGCACCTAGTAATCGCGGGCGCATGGGCAAGAGTGATGAGGCGCTGGGCAGCAGCGGATGTCTAGCTGTCAGGGTTGACAGTGGCGACAAGTGGTCATTATTGAGCAGAGAGGTGGAGCAGGGTGAGTACAGTCAGCGCGGCATACCGCGCACTCTTGGCCACGCTGACCAACAGCAAAAAACGCCACAACGGCTCACGCATCACACCAGCCACCAACGTCAGCGGGTCACCAATGATCGGCACCCAGCTGAGCAACAACGTCCAATGCCCCCAGCGCGTGTAATGGCTGCGAGCCTTGTCCAGCTGCCTGGTGCTGACCGGGAACCAGCGCCGTTCCTTGAAGCGTTCCACCGAGCGCCCCAGCAGCCAATTGACCAGCGAGCCCAGCACGTTACCCAAAGTCGCGATGCCCAGCAGCAGCCATAGGTTGTAATGCCCGCTGAGCAGCAGGCCCACCAACACGGCTTCCGATTGCAGGGGCAATAACGTCGCGGCGCCAAATGCCGCGACGAACAGCCCCAGGTAACCCATCAACACCGGTCAGTGAGCCGGGTAGTCCGCTACCACTACATCTTTACCGTCTCGGGTCAGGCCAATGATTTGATAGGCCTCGCTGCGTCCGTCCACTTCCATCCCTGGTGAGCCTAAGGGCATACCCGGTGCGGCAAGGCCCAGCAGGTCGTTGCGCTTGCGCAAGGCCAGGACCTGCTCGGCGGGTACGTGGCCTTCGACGAATTTGCCGTCGATGACCGCGGTGTGGCAGGAGCCAAGCCGTGGCGCGACGCCCAGGCGCTGCTTCACCGCGCTCATGTTGGCTTCAACGTGGTCGTTGACCTTGAAACCGTTGCTCTCCAAGTGGCTGATCCACTTTTTGCAGCAGCCGCAGTTGGCGTCGCGGTGGACGTCGATGGGGATCAACTCGGCGGCCTGGGCCAAGGTAGTGGTGAACAAGGCACTGAGCAGGGCCAGTCGCAATGGGGTTTTCATCGTGGGTCTCACTGAAGGCGCGGCGATAAGCCGGGCATTCTCCCTGCTTTTGCGGGTATGTTTGCAATGTGACGCCGTTGTAATGTTTCTAAATTATACGAAGCGCTGGTTTTCCAGTCGCTGCTTGAGCCGGTCCAACGCAATCGCCGACAACGCGACCATGCGCTCGTGCAAAGACGCCAGTTGCAGTTCGGTTTCATAAGTCAGCACCCGCTTGAACAGCGTGCCGCCCTGATGAGCGCGCAAGTAGTAATGAATGGAACCATCAACCGCCAGGGAGGTGAACACGGTTTTGAACTCGCTGGGGCGGCGGGCGATTTGTACGCGGTAACTCATGGAGACGCGTATGCCCAGCAGGTCGATGATTTCGGTAAAGCGCGTGCCGATCGGCAATGAGCCGGTGTTGCCGGTGTCGGCGCTAAGGGAAGTGGGGTGCCACTCGTGCCAGCGGTCGGGCTGGGTCACATAGTCATAAACCGCCTCGATCGGCGTGTGGATGAAGCGTTCCTGACTGATCTGCTCCAAGCGGACCGAATGCTCAGTCGCGTGCATGACACACCTCCTGTGTGGCGGTTTTTACACTAGGAGCTGTGAGGATAGTCTGACGCCCGCGCTTTGCACGGGCGTCGGCAGGCCGTTCGTCAATCCCGCTGAGAACGGCCCGGACAAGGGCTCCCAGCAGGCACTAGATATCCAGCATGGCCAGCACGTCCTTGGGGTAACGCAGGCCTGCGGTTGCATCGGCAGGGAAGATCGCATCCAGCGCAGCCAGTTCGTCCGCGCTGAGAGAAATCGACAGCGCCTCCACATTCTCTTGCAGATAGGTGCGCCGCTTGGTGCCGGGAATCGGGATGATGTAATCGCCTTGAGCCAAGACCCAGGCCAGCGCCAGTTGCCCGGCCGTCACACCTTTGTCTGCCGCCAGCGTCTTGACCTGTTCTACCAGCCGCAGGTTTTTCGCAAAGTTCTCACCCTGAAAGCGCGGGCTGAAGCGTCGGTAATCATCGGCGCCGAAATCATCCGGGCTCTTCAACGCGCCGGTGAGAAAGCCTCGGCCCAGTGGGCTGTACGGCACAAACGCGATGCCCAGGCGCTGGCAGGCCGCGAGGCAGCCATTGTCTTGCTGGTCGCGGCTCCATAGCGAATATTCACTTTGCAGGGCGCTGATGGGATGGACCTTATGCGCCCGTTCCAGAGTAGCGGCGGACGCCTCGCTCAGGCCCAGGTAGCGCACCTTGCCCTGTTTTATCAGGTCGGCCATGGCACCCACGGTTTCTTCGATGGCCACGTCGGGGTCGATACGGTGCTGGTAGTACAGGTCCAGCGTATCCACCCCCAGGCGTTGCAAGGTGCCGTCGATGGCGTTGCGGATATAGTCGGGCCGGCCATTCACCCCGCGCACTATGGGGTTGGCAGGGTCGCGCACAATCCCGAATTTACTGGCCAGGAACACCTGGTCGCGCTTGCCGGCAATAGCCTTGCCGATCAGTTGCTCATTGGTGTGCGGGCCGTACATGTCAGCGGTATCTAGAAAATTGACGCCCAGCTCTAGGGCGCGGTGCAAGGTTGCGGTGGCTTCGGTGGTATCGCTGCCGGGCGTGTAGAAGTCGGTCATGCCCATGCAGCCAAGGCCAATGGCAGATACATGCGGGCCGTTTTTACCGAGTTGTCGAGTGTGCATAGGGAAGCTCCTGGTGATGAGGGGTCCATTGTTACCCTTGAAAAAATGCAGATAAACCCGCTAAAAGTGCTATCACTGTTCGTAATATCTAAACAATCTCCCACGGGAGCATTCTCTTGGATCGTTTTAACGCCATGCGCGTGTTCACTCGGATTGTCGAGTTGGGCGGGTTTGCCAAGGCCGCCGACAGCCTGCAATTGCCACGCGCCTCCGTGACAATTCTGATCAAGCAACTGGAGGCCCATCTCGGCGTGCAACTGCTGCAGCGCACCACGCGCCACGTCAGCCCGACCCTGGATGGCGCGGCGTACTATCAACGTTGCGTGCAGTTGCTGACCGATCTTGAGGAAACCGAGGCGGTGTTCTCCACGCGGCGCCAGAACCCTCGGGGCATCTTGAGCATCGATATGCCCTCAGGCATTGGGAGCTTGATTGTCATTCCGGCCTTGCCAACGTTCACCGCGCTGTACCCACAGATCGAGTTGGAGATCGGCCTCAATGACCGGCCAGTGGATTTGATTCGCGAAGGCGTCGATTGTGTGTTGCGGGGCGGTCCGGCCTTGGACGAATCGCTGGTGGCGCGGCCCTTGGCGATGATGGAACAACTGACGCTGGCCAGCCCCGCGTACCTTGAACGCATGGGCACGCCCACCTGCCTGGAGCAGTTGGCGGGTCACCAAATGGTCGAGTATGTTTCCAGTGCCAGCGGTAAACGGTTTGGCCTGGAATTTCTGCTGGGCAGCGAGTTGCATCCGATCAACCTGCCGAAAGTGGTTGCCGTGAACAGCTCCGCGGGTTACTTCGCTGCGTGCGAAGCCGGCTACGGGCTGATCCAGGCACCTCGTTATCACGCCCTGCGCCAACTGGCCGAGGGCACCCTGGTGCAGGTGCTCCCTGATGTGGCCGTGCCGAAGATGGCGCTGACTGCGTTGTACCCGCCCCATCGGCAATTGTCGCAGCGGGTGCGGGTGTTCGTCGATTGGCTGGTGCAGTTGTGCGCCCGGCCCGGCACCGGTTTACAAGGCTAGGCTTGCGCCCTGCGATAGGCGCCAGGCTGTTGCCCGGTAACTTTATGAAAGGCTCGGGTAAACGCCGCCACCGATTGATACCCGGCTGCCAGCGAAACCTCGGCCACGGTCTGGTCCGCCTTGAGCAACCCACAGGCGTGGCGCATGCGGATCATCAGCAGTACTTGCCCGGGTGACTGCCCGCACAATTCGCTGAAGCGCTTGAAAAACGCCGAGCGCGACAACCCGGTACAGGCCGCCATGCTTTCCAGGCTCCAGGGCTCGGCGGGGCGGGCGATCAATTGTTCCAGCAAATGCGCAAACGCCGGTGCCCGTCCCAGCGCCGCCAAGCCGCCAAGCTCGGTGTTGTCGAGTACTTGCTGGCGCAATACATACAGGAACAGCAGGTGGCACAGGCGCTCCAGCAGCGCGGAAGAGGGCGCTGGCGTGCGTGCGCATTCGTGCAGGATCAACTCGAACAGGCTGCGTGCGGCCGTCAGCGACGGGTCGCCGGCGCGCAGGATGATCCAGCTGGGCAGGGTGTCGACGATCAGTGTCGACAAGCCGGATTGAAAGTGAAAGAAACCGCAGACTAATCCCACACCGTCGGTGGCCGTGTTGTCGAGGGGCAGCATCGCACGGCGTGGGCACTCCTGGGCGCCGGCTGCCGTGGCTTGGCCGGACAGGCGAAAAGCAAAGTCACGCAGCAGAAACACCGCGTCACCATTATTCAGGTGGTGGGGCATTGGATCGCCGTCGATATGCAGCCAGCATTCGCCTTGCACAATCAAATGGAAGCTCGCCTGTGCCAGGCCGTGGGTGCTCGCGTGCCAGTCACCGCAATAACGGCCGACGTGAAACAAACTGGTGTTGAGTTCGAGGCTATCTAATAACCAATCGACAAGTACATCGGACGAATTCATCTAATGGAAAGACTCAAGAGCAAGTAATCGCTACTTTAGCCTATTGAGCGCTTTTTTTAGAACCAACAGACTGGGGCATTGAAACCCAACAGGAGTCCACTTCATGTCCCGTGTACCGTTGCTCACGCCTGAAACCGCACCGGAAGCCGCCAAACCCTTCCTGGAAAACGCGCTCAAAGCCTCGGGTTTTATTCCTAACCTGCTGGGCGTACTGGCCAACGCACCGGCCGCGCTGGAAACCTACATCACCGTCTCCGGCTTGAATGCCAAGGCAGAACTGAGCCTGGCCGACCGTGAAGTGGTGCAATTGATTGCCGCCACCAGCCACGGTTGTGATTTCTGTGTCGCTGGCCATACCGCGGTTGCCCGCAACAAAGCGAAGCTGCCCGAGGAGGTGATCGAGGCCTTGCGCCGCCGGGGTGAGTTGCCTGACGCACGCTATGAGACACTCGCCGCCTTTACGCGTGAGGTGATCGCCACCCGTGGGGATGTGAGTGACGCGGGCTTTGAGGCGTTCCGCGCCGCCGGCTACACCGACGGCCACGCGCTGGAAGTCATCCTGGGGGTCAGCCTGGCAACCCTGTGCAACTTCGCCAACGTGTTTGCCCGTACCCCGCTGAACCCGGAGCTGGCGCAATACCGTTGGGAAAAACCGGCCAACTGATTTGGCGTTGGCCCACCTGCTGTAAAAGGAGAAACATGAATGCTTGACCCAATCTTGAGCCGTTGGCTCGATGTTCAAGCGCAGGCCCTGGACGTGGGCAGTTGCGATCCACAGGAAGTGCTGCCGCGGATGGCAGAAGCCAATATTCTGAAAATCGGTGTACCCACCCAGTTGGGCGGCCTGGGCGGTGACGTGGCGGGTGCGGTCGAGGCCATCGCCAATGTAGCCAGCCATTCCCTGGCGGCGGCGTTTGTGTGCTGGGGCCAGCGCTCGTTTATCGAGTACTTGCTGCAGAGTCCCAATCAGCGTCTGCGCGAGCAACTGATGCCTGACCTGCTCAGCGGCAAGTTGGCTGGGGCCACCGGGCTGTCGAATGCGATGAAGTTTCTGTCGGGTATCGAGTCGTTGCAGATCAGCGCCGAGCCCAACGACCACGGTTGGACCCTCAACGGTCGCCTGCACTGGGTGACCAACTTGCGCAAGAATGGCTTTGTCGCTGCGGCGGCCATCGAGCATGCAGGGGGCGGCGCGCCATTTATCCTGGCGATTCCGGATTCGGTGGCCGGGTTGCAGCGCTCCCGCGACCTGGAGCTGCTCGGGCTGCAATCGAGCAACACCGCAGCGCTTGGCCTGGAAGGCGTGGAGCTGAGTCGCGAATGGTTGCTGCACGAGGATGCGCGCAAGTTTTTACCGGCGGTACGCCCGGCGTTTCTAGGCTTGCAGTGCGGCATGTCGATTGGTTTGGCGCGGCGTTCCCTGGCTGAAGTAGCCCACCATTTGGGCGCCAGTCGCACCGTGTTGCGCGACGAGTTGGAAGCCCTGCGCGTGACCCTGGATCATCTGGTCAGCGAGCTTAAAAGCGGGCTGTTGGCCGGGCGCTTTACCGCCGAGCCGATACCGCTGTTCAAGCTGCGTATCGCGCTGGCCGAAACCGCCGCCAGCGCTGTGCAGCTTGAACTGCAAGCCAGCGGTGGCAAGGCCTACCTGACCGCCCACGGCAGCGGCTTTGCCCGGCGCTGGCGCGAGTCGGCCTTTGTACCGATCGTAACGCCCAGCCTGGTGCAACTGCGTACCGAGCTCCACCGCCAGGCCAATCTATGAGCCAGGCGGTATTGACGGCCCAGGGCATTTGCCTGGGGTATGGCAGCGGGCCGGTGTTGCAAGGCTTCGACTTGCACTTGCAACCGGGTGAAGTGGTGTCGATCCTGGGCCCGAGCGGCGTGGGCAAATCCAGCCTGCTGCGCGTGCTAGCCGGCTTGCAGGCACCTCAGGCTGGCCGCGTGCAGGTATTGGGCGAGCCGTTGAGCGGCCCGCATCCGCGCGTGGTGGTGGCTTTTCAAGACCCGAGCCTGTTGCCTTGGCTGACCCTGGAAAAAAACGTTGCCTTCGGCCTGGATTTCGCTCGCCAACCGCACTTGAGTGGTGAAGAACGCCGCCGTCGTGTTGACCACGCCATTGCAGCGGTGGGGCTGGAGCCTGCGCGTCAGCAGTTTCCGGCGCAATTGTCCGGTGGCATGGCACAGCGCACGGCACTGGCCCGCTGCCTGGCGCGTCAGCCACAAGTGTTACTGCTCGACGAGCCCTTCGGCGCGCTCGATGAAGTGACTCGCGCCGATATGCAGCACCTGTTGCTCAAGGTCAATCGTGAGCAAGGCTCGGCGGCCGTATTGATCACCCACGACATCGACGAAGCGCTGTTGCTGTCGGACCGCATCCTGCTACTGGGTAACCGCCCGGCGCGGACGTTGGGCGAGTGGGCTATCGACCTGCCGCACCCTCGGGAAGAGCAGGTCGAGGCCATTGGCGCGCTGCGTATCGAGATTTTGAAAACCTTACGGCAGGCGAGCCGCCCTCAACCCAACCCCCTTGAACAACAGGAGTTTACCCATGTGTCTGGATGACCTGACCCACTCGCGCCGTGACTTTCTCAAGCTCTCTGCCGTGCTCAGTGCCGCGGGCGCCTTGCCCCTGTTGAGCAGCCTGCAGGCGCGCGCCGCCAATGAGCCCGACGCGCCGGTCCGCATCGGCTACTTGCCCATCACTGACGCCACGCCACTGCTGGTTGCCCACAACAACGGCCTGTTCGAAGCCGAAGGCATCAAGGCCGAGCGCCCGGTGTTGTTGCGTAGCTGGGCCCAGGTGATCGAGGCGTTTATCTCCGGCCAGGTCAACGTGATACACCTGCTGTCGCCAATGACCGTATGGGCGCGCTACGGCAGTAAGGTCCCGGCCAAAGTCGTGGCATGGAACCATGTGGGCGGTTCGGGCTTGACCGTATCCCCTGGCATTACCGACGTGAAGCAACTGGGCGGTAAGTCGGTGGCGATTCCGTTCTGGTACTCGATCCATAACGTGGTGGTGCAGCAACTGTTCCGCGATAACGGCCTCACGCCGGTCACCCGCGCCACCGGCAGTTCGATTGCTGCCAATGAGGTCAACCTGATCGTGTTGCCGCCCTCGGACATGCCTCCGGCTTTGGCGAGCAAACGCATCGACGGCTACATCGTCGCCGAGCCGTTCAATGCCTTGGCAGAAAACCTCAGGGTCGGTCGCGTGCAACGCTTCACGGGTGACGTGTGGCGAAACCATGCCTGCTGCGTGGTGTTCATGCACGAGCACGACCTGGCCAACCGTCCGGAGTGGTCGCAGAAGGTGGTGAACGCCATCGTCAAGGCCCAGGTGTGGACCCGCGACAACCGTGAAGAGGCAGTGAAGCTGCTGTCCAAGGATGGCCCGAACCGTTACACGCCCCATGCCGAGCCGGTGTTGAGCAAAGTCCTGGCGCCGGCGGCCAGCGACCGCGCCTCCTACGTGGCCGACGGCGCGATCCAGCACGCCAACTGGGACGAGCACCGCATCGACTTCCAACCGTACCCGTTCCCCAGCTACACCGAAGAACTGGTGCGGCGCTTGAAGGACACCTTGATCGAAGGCGACAAGAAGTTTCTCGCAGGCCTGGACCCTGCCTTCGTGGCCAAGGACCTGGTGGACGACCGCTTCGTGCGCAACGCGATCGAAGCCGTGGGTGGCATGCAGACCTTCGGTTTGCCGGATGGTTATGAGCGGCACGAGGAGATCGGCGTTTGAACAACAGCAGAATCCCCGGCTGGTGGCTGGGGCTGATTGGCTTGG
This sequence comes from Pseudomonas sp. NFR02, assembly GCF_900119375.1. NCBI lineage: Bacteria > Pseudomonadati > Pseudomonadota > Gammaproteobacteria > Pseudomonadales > Pseudomonadaceae > Pseudomonas > Pseudomonas sp. NFR02. The sequence continues at coordinate 610,897 of NZ_FPJJ01000003.1, read as the reverse complement.
CGGGTTTGTTGGTGCTGTGGTGGCTGGGCGTGAACGTGTTCGGCGAGGCTGATGGCCTATCGGCGCGCTTTTCCCTGGAGGCCACCGCCAGCAGCTTGTGGGAATTGCTCGGGCGGGGTGAGTTGTACCTGCATATCGCCGTGAGCCTGAAGCGTATTTTCGTCGGGCTGTTTATCGCGTTGTTGGTAGGCGTACCCCTCGGGTTGCTGGTGGGCAGTTCGCGTAACCTAGAGGCGGCGACCACGCCGGCGTTCCAGTTTCTGCGGATGATTTCACCACTGTCCTGGATGCCGATCGTGGTGATGCTGATGGGTGTGGGCGATCAGCCTATCTACTTCCTTCTGGCCTTTGCCGCTGTCTGGCCGATCATGCTCAACACCGCAGCGGGCGTGCGTCAGCTCGACCCGCGCTGGTTGCAGTTGAGCAAGAGCTTGAGCGCGACGCGTTGGGAGACATTGCGTCGGGTGATCATTCCTGGCGTCGTCGGCCATGTGCTGACCGGCGTGCGCCTGGCCATCGGCATCCTGTGGATCGTACTGGTGCCCTGCGAAATGCTTGGGGTCAGTGCGGGACTGGGGTATTACATCCTCGATACGCGTGATCGCCTGGCGTATTCGGAGTTGATGGCGATGGTGGTGGTGATTGGGGTGCTGGGGTTTGCGCTGGATGCGTTAGCGCGTTGGTTGCACCAGCGGTGGGTGCATGGCGGCTGATGGGCTCGAACGTTGCCTGCGTGCTACGCAGGCAACTATTTAGCGTGTTATCAGGTTGCTGGCGAAAAGATTTGCAGATCTCCCGCCAGATCGTTGTCAGCGTTCAGGGTACCCAGCGGGCCCGGTTTGGCATCCGTGGAGTTCGTGCCGTAGCCCACCTTCATGCCTGTTCGTTCGTAAACACCGATGCCAATGCCTCCGGTCGCCTCAGCCAAGCCGGTGACGCCTTGAGTGGAGTTGATGTGTTGGCGGCCCACCAAGGCGATCACTTTACCCTTATGCTTGTGTTGTTCAATGACGCGTGCGGCGTAGTAGTTGAACTCTTTGAGTCTTTTCAGGTTTCGTTCGGTTTCGCTTAGCGTCGTGTAGGCCTTACGGTCATGCCGGTGGCGTGTCAGATAAAAGTGGTCAAGGGGCACGACTTCTATTCCGGCATCCTTGAATTTTCTGATCAACGTCTGCAGATTGAATTGAGGGTGGGCGGGCCGCAAACCGTGGCCTGTATGGCCCATGCCATCGTCCTTGAGTAGTCCATTGTTGTCATAGACGACACCTTCAATGCCGACCACCTTTACATTTTTGCGCTTGAACAGGTCGATGCTTGCGTCAATTTCGCGGAACATGGCCAAATGCTGGTGACTCTCCCCGAATACCACCACGTCCGAATTGTCCAAGGCTTTTTCGATCAGGTCGGGCACTGTCTCGTAAGGTTTCGTTTCTGGAATTATGGGGCGATTTTGTGGGTTCAACGGGTCCAGTTTTTGATGGAAAGCATCCATTTCTGCGTTGAACCGCTCTTGTGTCGGTTGCCTTCGGCTGGGTGTGAAGTGGCCTTCGTTGGGGGCGCCTTTAATATGTTTTACGTATTCGTCTTTGATGGCGTCCAGATGATCTGTTTTGTTTACGATCGTCGGCGTGTGTCCATTGATGTTCGGCGCTTTTGGGGTGGGTCTTTTGTAGGGTTGAAATCGCGTGTTTTGCCGAGCGTTCATGTGCCCCCGAGGGGAAAAGTCAGCATGGGGTGAGGGTGGCATCAGCGTATGCGCAGGATCAAAAGCTTGAGGCGCACCGTAAGCCTCCTGCTTATGCACATCGTAGGGGTACCATTTACCGTTGTGTTTGACGGCAGAGCCATGAACCCGCTGGTTGCCCACCTTGAAGGTCCCGGTTGCCGCTGCCTCGTAGCGGCTTGCGGCGCTGATCAGCGCTTCGTGGCTTGCGCTTCCCTTCAGGGATGGCACCGCACCAGCTATCGCTTCAACGCTTTCGTAAATGAGTTTACCCGAGCCCTTTAGCAGATCACTCACGCCGTTTAACGGGTTCAACTCCTTGAGCAGGGCTGGCACCATGATTTTCGTTGCCTTGAGCGCCTTGCTCACTGCTGACCCAGCCGTACCCAGTACTTTTCCGAGTTTGGCCGCCAGGCCGATGCCGGCGGTGACCAAACCGAAAATATCCAGGGTGACGTCAGTGATACCCTCGCCGTAGTTGCCGTCCATGAAATTGACGATTGCGGAACGGAAGGGAATAAGGTCGAGCAAAAACTCTTTGAAGTTCGTCAGCTTTTCATGATTACGCTCAAAGGTCGTGGTCCCCGCAGCGGCTTTCTTGATGGCGGGGTTGTCCAGGTCCAACGCCTTGAGCACGGAGTCGGCGATATGGTGAGTGCGTGGGTTCAGGAACATATACGGCTGGGGTGCCGTGGAGGGCTGTTCGCGATCCAGCTTGCTTTCCTTCAAATCACCCAGGTCGATCCATGAAAACGGCACAGGGTTGGCCGGGATACTTGCGAGAATCGATTGCCCACTGTCAACGATCTTGACGTTGTCTCTGTCCGGATAAAATGGCTCTTCCCTGATTATCTCGTTGGAGAACTTGACAGGGGCCGCCGGTGTTTTTCTGTTGCCCCGGCTTCGGATAACGCCATTTACCGTATCGAACTCATAGGTGGTTGTTTGTCCATTGTTTTGCGCGGTGACCAGTACGGTAGGGCTGGTGTGAAACAAGGTGTCGCCTTCGAAAGGGATGATGCCCACCTTGTAACTTTTTTCTTGAAAATAATTGAGCTTGCCCTGGGTCAAGTTTTTTCTGTCTTCGGGCGGCAGGTTGCTGAGTGCGTTGAGGAGAGCTGTTTTTTTAACGGTCTTATGATTGTCCAAGGCGGTAGAAAAGGCATCCTCAAACGCTCGTTGAATATTGAATGGCGCGCTGTGGGTGAAGGCAATAACCGAATCAAGGTCCACGCCGGTATTTTCTTTCGTGAGTACCCAGCGACCCTCCATGACCCGTTCTTCCATGACGATTTCCACCAGTGAGCGCGGCGCGCTCGGCGTATCGCCATTGTATCTGGAGAACATCTTGAGCTCGAAGTCCATGCCGGGGCCGAATGTCTTCACGAGCAGGTCCAGCGCCATGTGTTTACGGCTTGGAAAACTCCCGCCGATGAGCGATGAGGCTTCTATCAGCGTATCGAGTTGTGCTTTGAACAGCGCCTGGGCTTTTTCCAGGTCGGCTGGCTGATACAGGGCATCGTCTTTCGCTGGAAGAATGTCATTGGCCACGGCCCAATCCAACATCACTGCGGCTTGCGCAGAGGCGGGCACGGCGCCAGCAGTGTCGGCGGTGATCATCACTTCGGCATAAGACAGGGCGGCCACGCGGCCTGGAGTCTTGGCTTCAATGGCGGCTACTGCAATGCAAAGGTTCGCCCACGCGGCGCTGCCGTAAACTACCGAATCAGGAATGTCCTTGACCAGCAATTGCGGCGCAGTGCGTCTGAGTAACAGATGTGCGGCCGCGCCAGCGAGCTCAGGGGATTCGCGCCCCGTGTCAATCAAGTGTTGGCGCAGGCTGTTGGTGATGGTCGAAAGCGGTTTGCCCCAATGACTTTTCTGCGCCAGGTCGAAACCCGCCACATGGTTTTGCACAGGCGCCGTCAACGACTCGGGGTCCAGCATCAATTGGATCGCCGCCAGGGCATAGTCGTTTGCGCTGGTGTCGGTGGCGATACCATTCATTTTGGTTTGCATGGCTTGGCCGAGAGCCTGGCCATCCTTGGAGCTGATCAGGGTTTCGAGCACCTTGACCGGGTCCGCCAGTGCCTGCTCGGAGAAACTCAGGTTTCTACCCAGATGTTCCAGTACGCCGCGCTTGGGATTCCCCTGCGGTAAGTCGGGATCGCTGTTGGCATGTTCGACGGCGGCCGTGCGCAGCGTGTCTTGTTGGCTGACATCCAAGGGGATCGGCCAGGACAGGCCCCCTGCGAAGTTGCCCAAGGGGTGTTGCTGTGCGCGTGCTTTTGCGCTTTGCGCCAAGGCCAGCAAGTCGACCACGGTCTTGGGCAATGGCACGCCGTTTTCAAGCAGGAAGGCTTCGAGGCTTACGGACATGCCAGGTGTCCGTATGTAGGCTTGGTAATGGGCTGAGTCTGGCGCGATATTCATCGGCGTATTTTTCAGCAGGGCCGACACCTCACGTTCTGTTGGGCTTTGCGGCAAGGCCTGGGCAGACTCGTTGAGTTTTTGCGCAAGGTATCGCCAGTTTTTCTGATCACCCAGGCGTTGATCCAATGCCTGGCGCGCGTCGATGCTGTTCGCGCGCTCGTCCAGCCATTGCGCACGCGCCAACAGGGCGCTGTTGCCGTCGAAATGCGGTCCCAGGTCGGCAGCCTCAGGCAGGCCCGTCTCAGTCAGTAGATGCCCCCATGGGTCGACAAGCGTCGGCTCAACGTTGTTCGACTCATACAACGCCTGCAGTGCGTTACTCACCTGATGCCGCTGGCGCTCCAGCAACTGCGGCACGCCTGCGGCAATGACGTCGCCGGTCACTGGGGCGAGGTCCTGGCTCAAGTGGTTTTTCCAGTCATCCTTCAAGCCGTTTTGAACCTCCATCGGCAAACTCTGCAGTAGCTGCGCTGCGGCTTCGGGGTCGTCATTAATGCGTTGACGCAAGGTCGCAAGTGCCTTGGCCGGGCTGTCGAGTGTTTCGTAGCCATCGCGAGGTGTGTAGAGCACCGTCAGGCCTTGCTGTTGGCCAGGAAGTAAGGTGCGGTCTGTCTGTGCGCTACTGAATGGGCGTGTCGCCGACGATCCATCGCTGCTGGTGATCAGGAAGGCCCCTGCCAGCAGGCTGCCCTCTGGGCTTGGGGTATCCAATTTGAGCGGGTAGACACCGGGCCTTTCGCCATCCCTCATCGCGCTTTCCCGAGCCTGCAGGGTTGGATACTCAAGCGCCTTGTCGATCAATGATTTGGCGGCGGGCGTTAACGCACCGTCTTCCACGCCCAAGGCGGCGAGGGTGGACAGCATCTCTCGGTGGATACTGAGCAATTCGTTCTGGGGTGACTCGGGGTTGGGTTCGCCCGTGCGTGGCTCGGTCCAGAATCGGGAAAGGCTCAGGGGCAGTTCTTTTTCGATGGTTTGTGCAATCGAAAGGAGGGTGTCGCGAGCGTGCAATTGCTGGCTGCTTTCGCTTGGCGAGGCGCTGGTGTAGAAGCCGACTTCCGTGCTGGCAGTACTGGTCGAGGCCTGGGCGCCGGGAGGTGCCTTGAGCTGGCGCAGTGCGTTGAACAGGGCTTCGGTGATGCTCTGCACCGAGATTAATGTGCGTTGGCCGTGTTCATCAGTGTGATAGCGATGCACATACAGTGACGAGGCGTCTACAGGCGGTGTAGTACCGAAGCTGCGATTCAATTGCTGCTCGATAACACTGCTGAGCGTCGGCTGGCGCAGCAGCAGTGCCTGGATGTCCTGGTTGAGTTGTTGGTATTGATTGAGCAACAAGCGTTGATCAGTTATTTGAAGGCCCTTGATCAGGTCAGAACGAATCGCACTGACCGGCGTGATCGCATCCACGTCCGGAACGGCTATCGTCTGGACCGTCCCTGGCACCGGACGGGTGTGGGCAGGAGGGGCGATTTCATCGCTGGAGACGTTTCGGCGCAGGCGATGGTGGGCGATACCTGAAATCAAGTGAGTTATTCCAATGGCATTGGCCCACGCGTCCTGATGATAATCCGAGGGATGATTCTTCCTTGTTTGGGCCTCGAATGATTGGGATGAGAGCGACGGAAGGTTCCGAAGGCACCCGGGGAAATGTTATTAACGAATATGTAACGCGTCGGTGCAGCAACACGGGGAAAGTGGGCTTGCTGCACACAGTGAGCACGCAGGGGCAGCTCGTTAGAGCGGAGTACTCCCGAGGGGATCAGCGACGTTCGTAAATTCGGCCGCCATCATCGTGGCGATCATGCCAGCCACCGCCGTGCGGAAAGAAGAAACAACCGCCCAGGCTCAGCATGATCATCAAGGGAACCAGCAGGATGAGTCGTCGAAGCATTTCACAATTCTCCAAGGGGCATCAAAGGTCTGTCAGGCGTAGGACAAGCCAAATCTGTTCATCGCCTGTAACATAAGACCCCGCCGACGCCGTGCCATCCCCGTAATTGGGTATGTGCTTGGCATGCGCGGCGATACACAGTGGATACATCCTTCAGGTCCAGGAATTCGTCATGACCCAAAAGCAACGCTTGAAATACTCGCTTCTGATTGCCCTGGCTGTACTGGGCGCGATGTTTGGTCTGTCTTATCTGCAGAACACTGGCGTGATCAGCGAGAAAACCTTCCAGTACCTGGCCATCGCGATTGCCGTGGTCGTCGTGGTGATCAACGGCATCATGCGCCGCAAGGTCAAGCCTAACTTCTGACGCGTGTCAGTCAGGCACGACCTTCGAGTACCTTGGCAGCCTCTTCATGGAGGCTGTAGCTCTTGTCGGCGTTCAGGGTGATCACACCCTCGCTGCACAGACGCTTGAGTACCTCGCGCACGCTGAGAAACGACAACGGAATGCCCAGCTCCAGCAGGTGGCTGTGCACGCCGCGTACCCCGAGGGTGCGCTGGTTGTCGGCAGCGGTGAGGAGGGCGTCGATGACCTTCAGCCGAATCAGGCTGGTGCGCAAGCCGAAACACTTGAGCAAGTGGCGTATGCGCTGGTTGCCTTGCTGTTCGGGCGCGTTGCCGAACGCCTGTGTATCGTTGCCAAAGTGAGTATCGGTGGCCTTTGAATGTCCATCCGTGGGCACTTGCGGGTTATACATGCAAAAACTCCTTTTCTTTTCAGAGCCTGATCAGGAAAAGATGGTGCTCTTGAGTAATAAGACGAACGAGTGAGGCAAATCATGAAACGATGAATGTAGAAAATTTGTCGGTATCAGATTTGTCACCTTTCAAGCGCTGACGATATACAGCCTTGTGCGGCTAAATTATTCCGGTCGATTTGCGTTCTTACGGTGGGGTAACCATCCCTTGTGAGGGTGTTCAATTTGACTGTGGAGTCGGCGTGATTATTTCCAACGGGTTGTCCAGAGTGGGCGTGGCAGGGCTGTTGCTGGGGTTGAGCCTGGCCGTATCGGCACGGGAACAGGTAACGCAGGCGTCGGTGGATATCCGGCGTACCAGTTATGGCGTGCCGCATATTCGCGCCTTTGACGAGCGTGGCCTGGGGGTGGGTATGGGGTACGCCTATGCCCAGGACAACCTGTGCTTGCTGGCCAATGAAGTGGTCACGGTCAATGGCGAGCGCGCCAAGTTTTTCGGGCCGGACCAAGCGACCCTGGAAGAGCGCAACAACCTCGCCAGCGATGCGTTCTTCAATTGGTTGAATACCCCCGAGGCAGTGGCGGCATTCTGGAAAGCCCAGAGCCCGCAGATGCAACAGCGCCTCGAAGGGTACGTGGCCGGCTACAACCGTTACCTCAGGGAGCAGGGCGCACCCGCGCATTGCCAGGCCGCGTGGGTACGGCCCTTGGTAGTCCAAGACCTGGTCAAGTTGACCCGCAGGCTATTGGTGGAAGGGGGCGTCGGCCAATTCGCCGAAGCCCTGGTCGGGGCAACACCACCCCAAGCCACCGCCGATGTCCAATCCGACGCCAAAGGCTTTGCACTGGCCGCGGCCAACCAGCAACGCTTCACGCTGGACCGAGGCAGCAATGCCGTCGCCGTGGGCCGTGACCGCTCATTCAATGGCCGTGGCATGCTGCTGGCCAACCCGCATTTTCCTTGGCTGGGCGGCATGCGTTTTTACCAGATGCACCTGACCATCCCTGGCCAGCTGGATGTGATGGGCGCCGCATTGCCAGGGCTGCCCGTGGTGAACATCGGTTTCAACCAGCATGTGGCGTGGACCCACACCGTCGACACCTCCAAACACTTCACCCTGTACCGCTTGACCCTCGACCCCAAGGACGCCACCCGTTATCTGCTGGACGGCAAGTCCATCCCACTGGAAAAAACGGCCGTAACAGTCCAGGTCAAGCAAGCTGACGGCAGCCTCAAGGCCGTGTCCCACAACGTCTACAGTTCGCAGTTCGGCCCCGTGGTGCAATGGCCGGGCAAGCTCGACTGGGACAGCCACTACGCCTTCAGCCTGCGCGACGCCAACCTGGGCAACGACCGGGTGCTGCAACAGTGGTACGCCATGAACCGCGCCAGCAGCCTCAAGGAACTGCAAAGCTCGGTGCATACCCTGCAAGGCATCCCCTGGGTCAACACCCTGGCCGCCGATGACCAGGGCCAGAGCCTGTACATGAACCTGTCGGTGGTGCCCAACGTCAGCGCCGCTAAACTGGCAACATGCAGCGACCCACGGGCCGGCCTGCAAATGATCATGCTTGACGGCGCCCACAGCGCCTGCGCCTGGGATATCGACCCGCGCGCGGCCCAGCCCGGTATCTTTCCGGCCGACCAGTTGCCCCAACTGCAACGCACCGACTACGTGCAGCACTCCAATGATTCTGCCTGGATGGCCAACCCCAAGGCGCCGCTGAGCGGCTTCTCGCCGGTGATCAGCCAGGACAACATCGGCCTCGGCCCGCGCGCGCGCTTCGCGCTCCAGCGCCTGCAAACCCTTGAGCAGCAGCCGATCACCGTCACTGATCTGCAAGACATGGTCATGGACAACGAGGTGTACCTGGCGGGCCAGGTCATGCCCGACCTGCTGGCGTTCTGCGCCAAAAACCTCGGGGCCGATGCCGCTGCACTGCAACCGCTGTGCACCAGCCTGAAAAACTGGGACCAGCGCGCCAACCTCGACAGCGGCGTGGGCCTAGTGCACTTCATTAACCTGATGCAACACCTGCAGCAAATCCCCGATGCCTGGCGCGTGGCCTTCGACCCGGCCCATCCACTGAGCACCCCAAGCGGCCTCGCCATTGACCGCGCCCCTGTCGCCAAGGCCCTGCTGGAAGCCATGCTGGCCTCCAGCGTTGAGGTCAGCAAATTGGGGCAGACCCGCTGGGGCGATATCCAAGTCTCCGGCCAAACCCCCATCCACGGCGGCCCGCAAGAACTGGGTATCTACAACGCCATGCAAACCGTGCCCCGCGCCGACGGCAAACGCGAAGTCGTCAGCGGCACCAGCTACCTGCAAATCGTCAGCTTCGACGACAAAGGCCCCAACGCAGTCGGCGTCCTGGCATTCTCCGAGTCCAGCAACCCGGCGTCCGCTTATTCAAAGGACCAGACCCAAGGCTTCTCCGAGAAAAAACTGCACCCGTTGCCCTTCACCGAAGCCCAGATCAAGGCCGACCCGCACTACAAAATCCAAACAGTGAAGGAGTAGGGCAGACCCGCAACCCCTTGATGCCAAGGCAGAATATTTTTTGAAATCAAGGGGTTGCAGGCCTAGGCAAATGAGTACATAATGGCGCCCATCGAACGCAATGAAGCATTAAAAACTTCAATGTATTCAATGGTTTAGAGTAGAGGCAGGCATCACGTAGCCCACTCAAGTTTGTATGCGGTGAATGTCAGCAACAAGGGCATTGATCGTTTGAGGCCGAGTAGCAAAATGGTTATGCAGCGGATTGCAAATCCGCCTACGCCGGTTCGATTCCGACCTCGGCCTCCACTCTTAGAAACCCCGTAGATTAGCGTCTACGGGGTTTTTTATTGTCTGGGATTTGCCTGCACTTCCAACGCCTCGTGAAACTGAACCAAACAAATGATGTCCGATTGCTATCGGCCAAGGACGAGGTCCGCCAAGCGCGCATTGGGTCTACGCTCAGTAAGGCCTCAAGCGACCTCCTCATGCCGGTTTAGCCGCGCGCTTATCCTGCCAGCGCAAGATAACGCCCGCACTCATCAAAGCTGACAGAGTGACCCATGAAACAAAAAATTCTTCTTGTAGCCGTGTGTGCTGCACTCATCCAAGGCTGTGCCGCCCCTTCCAAAAGCCATGAAGAATCACCTTCAATGCCTACTACCTCAGCAGCTGTAGCCCAGCCAACCTTATCCGCTTACGACTGGAACCTGGTCTCGGCAACGGACGCGTCGGGCAAGCCTCTTGTGGCGATGAACAAAGGCATCGAGCGCAAGTTGCGCGTTGCCTTCGGTGACAAGAACCTGAGCATCAGCGGTGGCTGCAATCGTCAGTTCGGCGGCTTTCACTATCAGGACGGGGTTCTGAAGGTTCAGCCACTGGCCTCTACGCTGATGGCCTGTGACAAGAGCCTGATGGACCTTGATGCCCAGGTAGGGCGGCTGTTCAAGGGTGAGCTGCGCGCTGTGATCACCGGCGATAACGTGGCGCCGATGCTGCAACTGACGACAGCGGATGGCTCGGTGCTCAAGCTGCAAGGCGAGGCCACCCCGCAGACCCGCTACGGTAGCGAGGGTGAGGTCAAGTTTCTGGAAGTGGCGGCCAAGACGGTCAAGTGCAGCCATCCTTTGATTCCAGATTATCAGTGCCTGCAAGTGCGCGAGCGTCGTTATGACGACGCGGGCCTGCAACTGGCGACCCAAGACACCTGGCATCCGCTGTACCAGCCTATCGAAGGCTTTGTGCATCATGACGGCGTGCGCACTGTGCTGCGGGTCAAACAGTACGAATGGAAGAATCCGCCAGCGGATGCGCCTTCGACGGTCTACGTGTTGGATATGGTGGTCGAGCAGGACGCTTCTGGCAGCAAGTAAGCTTGCGCAAACCCCGTAGATTAGCGTCTACGGGGTTTTTTATTGCCTGTGATTTATGCGTTTTTTCGACGAGTGACGTGTCTAGATCAAGGGTTCTGGTTCGAACGGGGGTTGTCACCTGAGCTTTTGCCGACTACCCTGAAAATGTTTGAATTATTACAAACAATTTCGGTGTGTCTGTTTTTTAGGTCACACGGCTTCAGGACGAGGAACGAAAAATGTTTTCACACGAAGGTACCGCACTAGAGCTGTTGGTCTTGGTTTTTGGCGTCACGGGGTTGTTATTGGTTGCCTGGTTTATTCACCATCAATACGAGCTCAGGTCGCGTAAGCATGTAAAAAAACAACATGCCACTGACCAGCAGCGTGAAGCTCAAAGCCGCTGAGTGTCCATCCTCCTGTGCCAGCCTTCGCGGCTGGCTTCAAAAGTGTATGCCTCGATCCCCCCCTAGCTGTACGAGGCGCAGCGCGCCATAACCCACTACTGTCGCAGGCACATCACCACCGCTTGGATGCCGCGCCATGATCATGTCTACCAGCCTGTTATCAGCTTTCGTGCTGTTCGCGTTTGTCTCTTCGATCACCCCGGGGCCCAACAACACCATGTTGCTGGCCTCAGGCGTGAATTTCGGCTTTCGCCGTTCGATGCCCCATGCGCTGGGGATCAGTATCGGTTTCATGCTGTTGGTGATTTGTGTGGGGCTTGGCTTGGGCGAGGTGTTCAAGCTGTTTCCGTGGGCCTACACGCTGTTGCGTTATGTCGGCGCCGCGTATTTGTTGTATCTGGCGTGGAAGATTGCCAATGCGGGCGGTATGTCTGATAACCCAAATGAACATGGCAAGCCGATGACCTTCCTCGGTGCGGCGGCCTTCCAGTGGGTCAATCCCAAAGCCTGGATCATGGCGTTGGGGGCGATTACCACCTACACGCCGGCCGAGGGTTATGTCACCAATGTGCTGGTGATCGCCCTGGTTTTTGCGGTGGTCAACCTGCCGAGTGTGTGCGTATGGGTGGGGTGTGGCAGTGGCTTGCGCAACTTGCTGCGCGAGCCGCGCTGGTTACGGATGTTCAACTGGTCCATGGCCGGGCTGTTGGTGCTGTCGCTGTATCCGATGCTGTTTGTGGGCTGAGGCGGGCGTAGGTAACCACGATGCGAAGCCTGCGTTCGGGCACACCGAGCCAAGGCGAGGTGCCGAGGGGTGGGGCAAGAGCCCTTTGGTTACTTTGGGCTGGGCCGGCATTCCGGCTCTTTTCCAAAGTGACCCGCCGTTGGCGGAACCCTAAGTGGCCGTTACCGCAGCGATGGATATGCACACAATCCAATTGTGTCGGCTGTCAGGCCGCCTTCGCGAGCAAGCCCGCTCCCACAGTTTGATCGCGGGGTGTCAGGTAGATAGATGTCGGCTGGCAGGCCGTCATCGCAGGCAAGCCAGCTCCCACAGTTTGATCGTGGGGCGTTAGGTAGATCGGCGTCGGGTATCAGGTCGTCACGGGAGCAAGCTCCCTCGCCACGATGCGGGCTTAGACCGGCGAGATGGTCGCCAACATGCCGATGCCAATGGTCAACACCAAAAAGCCAAACAGGAAAATTGCCATCTTGGTCATAAGGCCTCCGAGGGGAAGGGGACGACAGGAATGTCGGGATGGGGCTATTGTCCGCCTCAAGCGGTTTTCAATACAGGCGCAGATTGAAAAGAAAAAACCGTATCAGATCAGCGCGCAGCGCCTGGGCCGTGGCTTTTGAAGCGAACAGTTTTTATCAAGATCAGTGCAATGGCCGCTACCCGCCTTGAGCGTCACCTGAGACAGCCACTGCATTTGCCCCTAAGATAGCGCCCACTGCACAACAATAAGCGTGGGCCGACCCTCGATGGAAAGACGCCAGTTCAGCGGTGGCATGCAAGGCAAGAACCTGCGCTACCTCAGTGATAACCCCCAGCAATCAACCTCGGTCACCCGTGTCGGTTTCCTGCTGCTCGAACACTTCTCCTTGCCGGCCTTTACCCAGACCCTCGATACGCTGGTGACTGCCAATCTGTTGCGCCCTGATCTGTTCGCTACGCGCACCTTCGGCTGGGGTGAGGGCGAAGTCATCAGCGACCTGGGCCTGGTCATTCGCCCGGATGCGAACCTGATGCTGACGACCTTGCAGGACTTGGACCTGTTGGTGATCTGCGGTGGTTTTCGTACCGAACTCAAGGCCAGCGAGCCATTTATCCAATGGCTGCGCAGTGCGGGTGAAGCGGGCGTGCGCCTCGCCGGTTTGTGGAACGGCTCGTGGTTCCTCGGGCGTGCGGGGCTGCTGCAGGGTTATCGCTGTGCCATCCATCCCGAGCATCGGCCGGCACTGGCCGAAGTGTCCAAGGCGGCGCAGGTCACCAGCGAACCCTACGTCATCGACCGCGACCGCCTCACCGCGTCCAGCCCCTCGGGGGCTTTCCATATGGCCCTGGACTGGATCAAGAGCCTGCATGGCAAAGCCTTGGTCGAAGGCATCGAAGATATTCTGGCGTTCGAAGAATCGCGCTACCGCCGCATCAAACCCACCGAAAACATCTGTGTCAGCGCGCCGCTGCGCGAGGTGGTGAAGCTGATGGACGCCAACCTCGAAGAGCCCCTGGAACTCGATCAGCTCGCCGTCTACGCCGGCCGTTCCCGCCGCCAGCTGGAGCGCCTGTTCAAGGAACAACTGGGTACCACGCCGCAACGCTACTACATGGAATTGCGCGTCACTGAAGCGCGACGCCTGTTGCAGCACACCGAGTTGTCACAGGTGGATGTGCTGGTGGCGTGCGGGTTTGTCTCGCCGAGCCATTTCAGCAAATGCTACAGCGCGTATTTCGGCTATCGCCCCTCCAAGGAGAAGCGGTTGGTCAAGTAGCAGGTCGAGCCCTGGGCGATACAGACTCTGCGGTGCTTCAGGGGCTGCGCGGCGATCCCTTCGCAGCCTCGCTGGGGCTCGACAGCTCCCACATTGGGTTCTCGGTATTCTCAGAATCGCTCCAGGCGGTAGAGGTGCAATTGCGGCACCCGCTCACCCGCAGCAAGCTGCCCAACCCGCTCGGCCGTCACCGCCGCTTGTGTCAGCCCCAGATGCTGGTGACCGAACGCAAGCAGCACTTTGCCTTCGCACACCCGGTCAATGATCGGCAGTGAGTCGGGCAGGGAAGGGCGAAACCCCATCCAGGGCGTGGCTGCGCTGTCGCTCAGGTCATGTCGGAACAGCCCTTTGCTCAACCGGTGCAACTGCCAGGCCCGTTGCATATTGGCCGGGCGGTCGAGGCCGGCGAATTCGACCGTGCCGGCCAGGCGCAGGCCACCGGTCATGGGCGTCATGATGAATTTGCGCTCCAGTGAAGTGACCGCGAAGGGCAGGCGCTGTTGTTCGTGGGGCAGCATCAGGTGGTAACCGCGTTCGGTGTCCAGCGGCACTTGTTTGCCGGTGAGAGCTGCGGTGAGTTTGGCCGAGTGGGCGCCGCAGGCGATCAGCACTTGCTGCGCTGTCAGTACGCCTTGGTCGGTCATCAGGGAAACGCCGTTACTCTCCAGGCGTCCGTCCAGAACGCGCTGCTGAAGAAATTGCACCCCCTCAGCCTTGGCCGCGTTCACCAGTTCGCCAACCACCGTGTACGGGTCCAGAAAGTGTCCGGTAGCGGGGAAGAACAACCCGCCTTGTATGGCGTCGCTCAGTTGCGGCGCAGCCTTGCGCACCGCATCGCCGCTCCAGAAGTCCACGGCGACGCCTTGCTGCCGCATGCGTTGCTGCACTGCATCCAGTGCAGCGCGGGATTCGGCGCGCTCATACACCAATAGCGAACCGTCTTCACGCAGCAATTGCGTTTGACCCATCGATTGCAGCAAGCGTTGCCACGCGCCCAGGCTACCTTCGTTCAGCGCGCGAAGACCGGCCACGGTGCGCTGGTAACGCGCTGGCCGCAGGTTGAGCAACAGGCGGATAAACCAGGGCAGGGCGCGGGGCAGATAGGTCCAGTCCAGGCGCAGCGGGCCCATGGGGTCCAGGAGCATGGCGGGCAAGCGCTTGAGGATCGACAGGTCGGCGATGGGAAACACCTGTTCCGTCGCCAGGTGGCCGGCGTTGCCGTAGGAGGCACCCATGCCGGGTGCCTGCGGGTCGAGCACGACGACTTGGCGGCCTTGGCGTGCCAGCTGCAAGGCGCAGGCGACGCCGATAATGCCGGCGCCGACTACTACGATGTCTGCTTGCTTGGGATCGGCCATGATTATGCTTCTCGCTGGCCGTCGAGCAGGCGCCGCAACCGCAGCGGGTTGTCGTGCTGCAGCGCGGTGGGCAGCAAGGCGTCCGGGACGTCCTGGTAACACACCGGGCGCAGGAATCGCAGGATCGCCGCCGTGCCCACCGAGGTACTGCGCGCATCCGAAGTCGCCGGAAAGGGCCCGCCATGCACCATGGCGTCGCACACTTCTACGCCGGTCGGCCAGCCGTTCACCAGCAGGCGCCCAGCCTTGCGCTCCAGCACCGGCAGCAATGCCCGCGCCTTTGGCAGGTCGTGGTCATCCATGTGCAGGGTGGCGGTGAGTTGACCTTCCAGGTGCTCGGACACCTGGCGCATGTGCTCGACATCGCGGCACTGCACCACCAGCGAGGCGGCGCCGAATACTTCGGCGTGCAGGTGTTCATTGTCCAGGAACGCCTCGGCCTGGGTCACGAACAGATGGGCCTGGCCCTGGTTCGGCCCGGTCGCTGGCAAGCCCTTGGCGGCGATGTGAGCGTGCTGGGCCAGGGTCTTCAGGCCGGTTTCGTAAGCGCAGAAGATGCCCGGTGTGAGCATGGTCTGGGACGGGCAACGCGAGAGCCGCTCACTGGCAGACTGAATAAAACGGTCCAGAGCGGCGCCTTGCAGGGCAATCATCAGGCCAGGGTTGGTACAGAACTGGCCGGCGCCTTGGGTCAGCGACGCTACGAACCCTTCGGCCAAGGCTTCGCTCCGAGCTTCAAGCGCAGCAGGAAACAGGTACACCGGGTTGATCGAGCTCATTTCTGCGTACACCGGGATCGGCTCCGGGCGTGCCTGCGCCGCTTGGCACAGGGCAATACCGCCACTGCGCGACCCCGTGAAGCCCACAGCCCGGATGCGCGGGTCGCGCACCAATGCGATACCCATCTCGTTACCCGCACCATAGAGCAGTGAAAACACACCCTCCGGCAAGCCACAATCTTTGACCGCCCGGGCGATGGCGCGGCCCACCAGCTCGCTGGTGCCGGGGTGCGCGTTATGCGCCTTGACGATCACCGGGCAACCGGCGGCAAGGGCCGATGCGGTATCGCCGCCCGCCACGGAGAAGGCCAGAGGGAAGTTGCTGGCTCCGAACACGGCTACCGGGCCCAGGGCGATATGGCGCTGGCGCAGGTCGGCGCGGGGCAGGGGTTGGCGCTGGGGCTGTGCGGTATCGACGCGCACGTCGAGCCATTCGCCCAGGCGCACGGTGCGGGCAAAAGCGCGCAGTTGCCCGCAGGTACGGCCGCGTTCACCTTCAATGCGTGCGCGAGGCAAGCCGGTTTCGGCGCAGGCGCGTTCGATCAACTCATCGCCCAGGGCTTCGATGTGGGTGGCGATGGTTTCAAGCAACGTGGCGCGATCTGCCAAGGTGGTTTCGCGGTAAGCGTCGAACGCGGCCCACGCCAGTGCGCAGGCCTGGTCGACGTGCTGCTCATCCCCGCCAGCGTAGGCGGGTTCCAGTGGGGTGTTGGTAGCGGGGTTGATCGCCCGGATCGCATCGCGATGGCCGCAAACGGATTGCTGACCGATCAGCATCTTGCCTGTCAGAGTCATGGGGGCATCCAGAAAAACAGAGGAGTGTTGTAGGCGCGAGCTTTTGTGGCGAGCAAGCTTGCTTGCGCTGGGGTGCGAAGCGCCCCCAATAAAAGCCGGAGGCTGCTGCGCAGTCAGCGGGAGCAAGCTCCCTCGCCACAGCAAGCTCGCGCCTACAGAAAATCAAGCGACGTTCTGTTCAGCCGACCAGTTGGCATACCACTGGCGGAACAGCGCGTACTGCTGCTCGGCATACCGGCGCTGGGCAGCGCTGAGGTCGTCGGTTTCGTTGAAGTGCAGGGCGTAGCCCTGGTCGCCGTTGAGCACCATCAAATGCTTGTAGTACAGCACCAGGTCGCAGCCCTCGTCGAACGACGACAACACCGCCAGTGCAGCTTCCAGCTCGCGGGCCTGGCGACGCGCCTTGGCATCGCCCTTGGCGGCTTTTTTGCTCAGCGCCACCAGTTGCAGCACTTCGCGGGGCAGTGCATTGCCGATGCCGGTAATGGCGCCGGTGGCGTTGCAGTTGACGAAGCCGTGCACCACTTGGGTATCGACGCCGACCATCAGGGTCACATCGTCATCCTGGGAGGTGATGTTTTCGGCGGCGTAGCGCAGGTCGGCGGCGCCGCCGAACTCCTTGAAGCCGATCAGGTTCGGGTGCTCGCGGCGCAGTTCGAAGAACAAATCAGCGCGGGTGGCGAAACCGTAGTAGGGGCTGTTGTAGATCACCGCCGGCAGGTTGGGGGCGGCGTTTAGGATCGCTGCAAAGTGGGCCTTTTGCGCAGTGGCCGAAGCACCTCGGGACAGCACGCGGGGAATCACCATCAAACCATCGGCGCCGACTTTGGCGGCATGGGCTGCGTGAGATACGGCTTCACGGCTGTTCACCGCACCGGTGCCGACGATGGTCGGCACACCCGCAGCCACCAGGCGCGCCACGCCTTCCTGGCGCTGGGCCTCGGTGAGCAGCGGCCAGTCGCCCATGGAGCCGCAATACACCACGGCACTCATGCCGATGTCGATCAGCTCGCGGCCCTTGGCCACCAGTGCATCGAAGTCCGGTTGGCGCTCGGCGGTGCAAGGGGTCATCAGGGCGGGCATGCAGCCGGTGAAGATGTTGTCGCTCATGGTGCTAACTCCGGTTTCAGTTGAATGAATAATGGGCTCAGATGCCCCAGGCAAACGGGTCTTGTTCGTCGATCAGCAAGGTGCTGTCGGCGGTCATGTAGGCGCGGCCGGTGATGAATGGGCGTACGTGTTCGCCGTCCCACTCATAGCGGCCCAGGAACTGGCTGCCGGTGATGCTGGCTTGTACCCAGGGTTCTCCTGCGGCCAGTTTTGCGTCGGCGGCCAGGCAGGCGAGCTTGGCGCTGGTGCCGGTGCCGCAGGGGGAGCGGTCATAGGCTTTGCCGGGGCACATTACGAAGTTGCGGCTGTCGGCGTGGGCGTCGTCGGCGAACAATTCGATATGGTCGATCAGCGCACCGTCTGCGCCACGGATGCCTTGGGCTTCGAGGGCCTTGAGCATGGCCCAGGTGTAGTCGGTCAGGGCCTCCACGTTATCCATCTGCAACTCATGGCCGTGGTCCGACACCAGGAAGAACCAGTTGCCGCCCCAGGCGATGTCGCCCAGCACCACGCCATGCCCAGGCACCTCAACCGGCACCTGCTTGCGGTAGCGGTAAGCGGGCACATTGCGCAGGGTCACGCTGCCGTCTTCGTGCAAGGTGGCCGCGACCGGGCCGACCGGCGTGTCGAGACTGTGCACGCCCGGTTGGATCAGCCCCAGGTGGTGCAGCGAGGCAATCAGGCCAATGGTGCCGTGGCCGCACATGCCGAGGTAGCCGGCGTTGTTGAAGAAGATCACCCCGCAGGTCGCCCCCGGCGTGACTGGCGCACAGTACAGCGCGCCCACCAGCACATCGTTGCCCCGGGGCTCCAGCAGGCAGGCGCGGCGCCATTGATCGTGGTGGGTGCGCAGGTGGTCCAGTTGATCGGCGATCGAGGCACCCGCCAGTTCGGGAAAGCCGTTCATGACCAGGCGTGTAGGTTCACCGCCGGTGTGTGAGTCAATCACATGCAGTCGTTTCATAAGGCGCTCCATCAGTGGGTAGTCGGGGACAGTGGGGCGCTGTAGTGCGCGTCGCTGACGGCTTCGCTTTCGTCCTCTTCCTGCTCCAGGCGTACCAAGTGGGCGGGTACGCCGGTGGCTGCGCCCCAGTAGTAAATGCCCAGGGCGCAGGCCGCCACCACGAGGGTGTCAAACGGGTGGCTGATCACACCAATACCGCCAAAGCTGCCTAGCTTGGAGAGCAGGATGGTCACGGCGTAGAAGCCGATCAGCCAGGCCGATGAGCGTACTTGTTGCTTGAGGTTCAGGTGCGCGGTCGGCACCCAGCGCGCGCACAGCAGGTACACCACAAACATCAGGATTTGCAGGCCCAACAGCCAAGACACCGTGCTCCAGCCCGACCAGTAGACGATCAACGCAGCGATGATGAATGACAGCGGGCCCAGCACCGCCATGCCCTTGACCCGAAACGGGCGCGCCATGTCGGGTGCATTGCGGCGCAGGGCGGCGACCGTCACCGGGGCCACGGCATAACTGAGGATCAGGGCGGCAGACACCACGTTAATCAGCGCTTCCCAGGACGGGAACGGCAAGGTCCAGAACACCGACAGGCCAAAGGTCAGCCACAGCGCCGGGCGCGGGATGCCGGACTTTTCATCGATGCGCGTGAATATCTTGAAGAAGGTGCCAGTCTGCGCCCAGCCATACACCACGCGCGGGGTGGCGTTCATGTAGATATTGCCGCAGCCGCTGGGAGAGATCACCGCATCGGCCACCACCAGGTAGGCCAGCCAACCCACGCCCAGCGCCAGGGCGATATCGCGATAGGGCAGGGCCAGTTCCTTGCTGATGCCGGCCCAGCCATTGGCGAGCATTTCGGTAGGCACGCCGCCGAGGAACGCGGTTTGCAGCAGCACATAGATGGCCGTAGACAACAGTACCGAGAGGATCAGGGCGATGGGGATGGTGCGCTGTGGGTTTTTCACTTCGCTGGCCACCGAAATGATCGGCGTCAGGCCCAGGTAGGCAAAGATCACCCCGCCTGCCGACACGGCCATCTCGATACCTGATAAGCCGAACGGCGCGAAGCCATGCACCTGGAAATTCGCCGGCTTGAAGAAGGTGAACAGCACGCCGATCACCAGTAACGGCACGATGAACTTGAACACGCTCACCAGGTTATTGGCGATCGCAAAGGTCTTCACGCTGCGGTAGTTGAGCACAAAGAACAGGCACAGCAGGGCAAATTGCACCAGCCAGCCCAGGGTAGTGGGGTCGCTGGAACCTGCCTTGGTCAGCTGCGGAAACCAGGCTGCGGCGTATTGGCGCGAGGCGACCACTTCAATTGCTACCAGGCTGGAAAACGCGATCAGCGTGATAAAACCCATCAGGTACCCGAGCAGCGGACCGTGGGAATACACCGGGTAGCGCACCACGCCACCGGCGCGGGGCAGGGCGGCACCGAGTTCGCAGTAGACAATGCCCAGCAGCAGCACGGCGAAACCACCGAGCAACCAGGAAAAAATTCCCGCCGGGCCTGCGATGGCAGACACGTGGCTGGCGGCGAACAACCAACCCGAACCGAAGATGGCCCCCAACCCGATAAAGGTGAGGTCCATCAGTGACAGCTGTTTCTTGAACTTGCCTTGGCCTGACATAGCGGCGCCTTCTTGTGAGTTATTGGATAGGCATGCAGTGGCGCTATCCTGAACCCACATGCCCGGCTGACGATTGATGTTTTATGCGGCGATGGATGACGAATTCAGCACAATTTGCCGCGCTCGACAGCGCTCGTTCCATGGCGCAATCTGCTGGCTGTCGACGAAAAAAAGGGCAGATAAAGTCATGTTGCAGAGCGCGTTCGCGAGCCTTTTCCAGGGCAGCCGACCCCACAACATCGAGCAGCTATTGAGCGGGGTAGAGCAGTTGCTGCCGATGCTCGATGTACTGCCCAACGCCGCGATTTTCATCAAGGACATCGACGCCCGCTACGTGCTCGCCAACCGCACCCTGGTGCAACGCTGCGGCCTCAAGCACCTGCAACCGCTGCTGGGCAAGACCAGCGCCGAAGTGTTTCCCGCACAATTGGGCCCCGGCTATACCGAACAGGACCGTCGTGTGCTGAGGCAGGGCCTGGTGTTGGAAGATCAACTCGAATTGCACCTCTACGGCACCCGCGAACCCGGCTGGTGCCTGACCCACAAGTGGCCGCTGTACAACCAACTCGGCGCGATCATCGGCCTGGCCGGAATTTCGGTGGACTTGCAGTCTGCCAGCGAAACCCACCCGGCCTATCAGCGCCTGGCGGCGGTGGACGAACACATCCGCAGCCACTTCAACCGCCGCGTCACCCTGGGTGAATTGACCCGCATCGCCGGGATTTCCGTGGCGCAACTGGAGCGCTACTGCAAACGCGTGTTTCACCTCACGCCTCGGCAAATGATCCAGAAAGTCCGGCTTGAGCATGCCCGGCGGTTGTTGCATACCGAGCTGCCAATTACCGAGGTGGCGCTGCAATGCGGCTACACCGATCACAGCGCGTTTACCCGGCAGTTCAAATCTTCAACCGGGTTCACCCCGAGGCAGTACCGGCAAGCGACGCAAGGCGGCAGGCCAGATGAAAATCTAATGTGGGAGGGGGCTTGCCCCCGATAGCAGTGTGTCAGTCAGGCTATTTTTATCTGATCCACCGCCATCGGGGGCAAGCCCCCTCCCACATTTGGATGAAGCCAAGTCGATGCAACGAATGCCGCGCACGCCCCTCATATGCTTACACCGACCCTTTTCACCACGACAGGTACCGAGCTTATGACCGCGGCGAACAACGACCATGTGAACTGGCTGGTGCAACATTCCATGCTCCACGCAGCGCGGCAGCGGGCCAAGCTTTATTCGGGGCAAGGCCGCCTGTGGCAGCAGCCCTATGCACAGACCCGGCCGCGTGACGCTTCGGCCTTGTCGTCGGTGTGGTTCACGGCCTACCCCGCCTCGATTGTCACCCGCGAAGGCGGCACCGTGCTGGAGGCGCTGGGGGACGAAACCTTGTGGCATACCCTGTCCAAGATCGGCATCCAGGGCATTCACAACGGCCCGTTGAAGAAGTCCGGTGGCTTGTCTGGCACCGAGCACACCCCGACCATCGACGGCAATTTCGACCGCATCAGTTTCGACATCGATCCGCAACTGGGCACCGAGGCACAATTGCAGGCCTTGACGCGCATGGCTGCCGCGCACAATGCGGTGATCATCGACGATGTGATCCCGTCGCACACCGGCAAGGGCGCGGACTTTCGTCTGGCAGAAATGGCCTATGAGGACTATCCCGGCCTGTACCATATGGTCGAAATCCGCGAGGAAGACTGGCCGTTGCTGCCCGACGTGGCCGCCGGGCGCGATGCACACAACCTCAGCCCCTCCCAGGTAGACGCACTGCGTGACAAGCACTACATCGTCGGCCAATTGCAGCGGGTGATTTTCTTCGAGCCCGGCGTCAAAGAAACCGACTGGAGCGCCACCCCGGTGGTGCTCGGCGTGGATGGCAAGCCGCGGCGCTGGGTGTACCTGCATTACTTCAAGGAAGGCCAGCCGTCGCTCAACTGGCTCGACCCTTCGTTTGCTGCGCAGCAGATGATCATCGGTGATGCGCTGCACGCCATTGATGTGATGGGCGCGAAAATCCTGCGCCTGGATGCCAACGGCTTTCTCGGCGTGGAGCGCAAGCTCGATGGCACGGCCTGGTCCGAAAGCCATCCGCTGTCGATCACCGGCAATCAGTTACTCGGCGGCGCCATTCGCAAGGCGGGCGGGTTCAGTTTTCAGGAACTCAACCTCACCGTGGACGACATCGCGTCGATGTCCCACGGCGGCGCTGACCTGTCTTATGACTTCATCACCCGGCCGGCCTACCAGCATGCATTGCTGATGGGCGATACCGAATTCCTGCGCCTGATGCTGCGCCAGATGCACAGCCTCGGCATCGACCCCGGCTCGCTGATTCACGCGCTGCAGAACCATGATGAACTGACCCTGGAGCTGGTGCATTTCTGGACGCTGCACGCCCATGACAGCTTCCTGTTCCAGGGCCAGACCTTCCCCGGCAACATCCTGCGCGAGCATATCCGCGAGCAGATGTATGAACGCCTCACCGGCGAACATGCGCCGTATAACCTCAAATTCGTCACCAACGGCGTGTCCTGCACCACCGCCAGCATCATCACCGCAGCCCTGGGTATCCGTGACCTGGAGGCGATCACTTCGGCGGATATACAGCAGGTTCGCCAGATCCACTTGCTACTGGTGATGTACAACGCCATGCAACCTGGGGTGTTTGCCTTGTCCGGCTGGGACCTGGTGGGCGCGCTGCCGTTGGCGGCCGAAGAGGTGGCGCATTTGATGGCCGATGGCGACACCCGCTGGATCCATCGTGGCGCTTATGATCTGGTAGACCTGAACCCCGACGCCGAACTGTCGGCGGGGCAAATGCCGCGCTCAAAAAGCCTGTATGGCAGTCTGAACAGCCAGCTGCAGGACCCGGACTCCTTTGCCTCCCAACTGCAAAAAATCCTCGCCGTACGCCGCGCCTACGACATCGCCGCCAGCCGCCAGATCCTGGTGCCGGACGTCGAGCATCCCGGCTTGCTGATCATGGTCCACGAACTGCCGGCGGGTAAGGGCACTCAAATCACTGCGCTGAACTTTGGCGCCACGCCGATCACCGAAACCCTGCACCTGCCCAACATCGCACCGGGGCCGGTGGTGGATATCATCAATGAGCGGGTGGAAGGCGATTTGACAGAGGAGGGTGCGTTCACGATCACGCTGGACGCGTATGAAGGGTTGGCGTTGCGGGTGGTGAGCAGCACGCCGATGTAAAGGGATATTGGCCCGGCGTAGGAGCGAGCAAGCTCGCTCCTACATGGCAAGCCGTGCCACGCGATCAGTGGTGCTTGTTCTTGTGCTTATGCTTGTTGCCTTTGTGCTTGGCACCGCCTGAACGATGGCCGCTCTCGTCATCGGCCAGGTTATTACCCAGCGCGCCACCGGCTGCGCCCCCCACGCCGGCGCCGATGGTCGAGCCGGTGGTGCCGCCCAGGCGATTGCCAATCAGCGAACCGCCTGCCGAGCCCAAACCGCCGCCAATCGCCGCTTCGGTCTTGTTGCCCTTTTGCGCCCCCACCGCACTCCCGGCGGCGCCCCCCACGCCGGCGCCGATGGCCGCACCGGTCGAGCCACCAAGCTGCTGGCCTACCACGTTGCCCAACACACCGCCGACACCGCCTCCCAGCGCGGCCGTACCATCTCCAGCGGCCAGGGCCCCTTGGGAGATCAGAATGCCCAATGCCAGGGCCGGGAATGTCATTTTCATTTTTTTGTACCTCAAGGGCTGTCTCAGGCGCTCACGGGGTAAAGCACGCCTGGCATTTTGATTAGAGCACACGTCATAACACTTGGGCTTCGGTGATCGCCCCTTGCACAAGAAAAATTTTTTCCAGCCCTCTTGAATTCCTTTTGCGCGTCCATAAATTTTGGATCACGCGATGCCGAATCCGGGTTGCGTACTAAATCACTTGGAGAAACTCAGAAGATTTTAAAATGGCTACTACCCTGTCGTTGGCCCCACTGTTCCGTCAATCGGTGGGCTTTGATCGCTTCAATGACCTGTTCGAGTCGGCGCTGCGCAGCGAGGCTCCGAATTCCTATCCACCTCACAACGTGGAAAAGCACGGTGACGACGCGTAACGCATCGTGATCGCCGTGGCTGGCCTGACCGAGGAGGATCTGGATATCCAGGTCGAGAGGGGTGTATTGACGGTTTCCGGCGGAAAACGCGAAACCGACGATAAGGTCGCTTACCTGCACCAGGGCATTGCCCAACGTGCGTTCCGGTTGTCGTTCCGCTTGGCGGACCATATCGAAGTACGTGGCGCATCCCTGACCAACGGTTTGCTCAACATCGACCTGCTGCGTGAAGTGCCTGAAGAGGCCAAGCCAAAACGCATCATGATTGGTGGTGAGGCCAAACCCGAGCTGCGTCAGGTCAGCCTGCAGTAAAACAATCGGCGGTAAAAAGGCGCTCTACGGAGCGCCTTTTTTGTGCGCGCTGCAAACGCAGGCCGGCTAAGCGTGGGTATTGGGTGCAAACAACTGCCTCGCCTCGGCAAAACACTTCTCTGCAATGACCGAGCGCGGTTCGGTTTTGCGCATCACCATGCCCAGGGGCGCAAGGACGCTGGCGTCTGGCAGGTGGATAAATGCCAGGTTTTCGATGGGGTTTTCCAGGCCGCTGTCCAACGGCATGATCGCGCAACAGAAGCCTTCGTGGATGGCCTGGAACAGTTGATAGGTGGAGTCGCTTTCCAGAATCGGCTGGGGATCGAGACCGCGACTGCGGAAACTCAAGTCGATGGATTTTCGGTAGTGCATGCCATTGCTGATCATCCCCAGGGGCAGTTCGGCGGCTTCTTCCCAGCTCATCTGCGTGCCTTCGAAGTGGAAGTGGCGAGTGTCGTACAGCAGGCCGACACGGGTTTCGCCCAGTTCGAAAAATTCCAGGTAGTTGGGGCTCACGTGGTCCAGGTAGCACACGCCCAAGTCCAGTTGATTGGTGCCCAGCGCTTCGATGATTTTGTCCGAACTCATGGAGGTGAGGCTGAACTTGAGTTCCGGGAAGCTGTGGGACAAGCCCTGGATGAAGCTGATCGGATTGAAGCCGCTCAGGGGCACCAGGCCCAGGCGCAGGTTACCGACCAACTGGCCGCGACACGCAGCGGCTTCGGCGAACAGGCCGTCATGGGCGGCGAGCAGGGTCCTGGCCCAGGCCAACACGCGTTCGCCGGCCTGAGTAAAGCCTTCGAAACGTTGACCGCGGGTCACCAGCTCCAGCCCCAGTTCTTCCTCCAGGTTGCGCAGGCGCATCGACAGGGTGGGCTGGGTGATGTTGCAGCGGGCAGCGGCCTGGCCAAAATGGCGCGTCTGCTCCAGCGCGATCAGGAATTTAAGTTGTTTGATATCCATGAAGGCACCTGCCTGGAAATAAGTGAACGGTCATGATTGGCGCAAGTGCCTGAAATCCACGGGATGGAGCCGATGATCGCATTGTAACGACCGGCACGTCCAAGTGCCCTTGCCACCGTGCGGCTGCATTGTTCCATTTTTGAGATGGAGCGGCCCGTTTCAGCCACTACCTAACCCTGAACGCGATGATTAAGGTGGTTCCACTGTTTTTTTGGGTGGGCCTGCTGACACACGTCCAGGTCGTTGCCCAAGCGTGTCTGTACAGGAAGTGCAGGCACGGCCGGGCGCTGTTCCGGCGCACACGCCAGGGAGGTATCGCCAAGCAAGAGGAAATGCAAATGACTGCATCAGGTAACGCTGCAAACTTCAATGGTCAAAAGCCGACGATTGACCCCGCTGACACCGCCATGTTGCTGATCGACCACCAGAGTGGTCTGTTCCAGATCGTCAAGGACATTGATGTTCCTCAATTGCGCGCCAACGCCATCGCGCTGGCCAAGGCCGCAACCCTGCTGAAAATACCGGTTATCACCACCGCTTCGGTGCCGCAAGGACCCAACGGCCCGTTGATCCCGGAAATCCACGAAGCCGCGCCGCACGCCCAGTACGTGGCCCGCCGTGGCGAAATCAACGCGTGGGACAACCCGGAGTTTCATGCCGCCGTCAAAGCCACCGGCAAGAAGACCCTGGTGATCGCCGGCACCCTGACCAGCGTGTGCCTGGCGTTCCCATCGATTGCGGCGGTGCATGAAGGCTACAAGGTGTTCGCGGTGGTCGATGCCTCGGGCAACCACTCCAGGCTGGCCACCGACCTGACCGTTGCACGCCTGGCCCAGGCCGGCGTGGTGCCGATCGACATCATGGGCACGCTGTCGGAGTTGCAAGGCTCCTGGAACCGCCCGGATGCCCAGGAGTGGGCCAACGTCTACACCCAGGCCATGCCGCACTACCAGCTTCTCATCGAGAGCTACGTCAAGGCTCAGGAAGTGGCAAACAACCACGAAGTACTAGACTCACAGCGCAAGTAAACACGCTGGGTTCTTTACGGGGCGCCTACTCGGGGCGTCACCTTCTTTATCAGGAGTACCACGATGTCTACACCTTACGTTCGCTTGGACAAAGACAACGCCGCTGTGCTGTTGGTTGACCATCAGGCCGGCTTGCTGTCACTAGTCCGTGACATCGACCCGGACAAATTCAAGAACAACGTGCTGGCCCTGGCTGACTTGGCCAAGTACTTCAAGCTGCCGACCATCCTCACCACCAGTTTCGAAACCGGCCCCAACGGCCCGCTGGTGCCCGAGCTCAAGGCCCTGTTCCCGGATGCGCCGTACATTGCGCGCCCAGGCCAGATCAATGCCTGGGACAACGAAGACTTCGTCAAGGCCATCAAGGCCACCGGCAAGAAGCAATTGATCATTGCCGGCGTCGTGACCGAAGTGTGCGTAGCGTTCCCGGCGCTGTCGGCCCTGGCCGAAGGCTTTGAAGTGTTTGTGGTCACCGACGCCTCCGGCACCTTCAACGAACTGACCCAGCAGTCCGCCTGGGCCCGCATGTCCGCCAACGGCGCGCAACTGATGACCTGGTTTGGCCTGGCCTGTGAGCTGCACCGCGACTGGCGCAACGACATCGAGGGCTTGGGGACGTTGTTCTCCAACCACATTCCGGACTACCGCAACCTGTTCACCAGCTACAACGCGTTGACTGAAGGCAAGTAAGCCTGATGGAAGGCGGCCGCTAGCCGTGGGGGGGAGCGGTAGAACGCCTATTTCCCTGACACCCCTAGGTCCAAATGTGGGAGCTGGCTTGCCTGCGATGGCGACATTGCGCCCGACGCCTATTTACCTGACACACCCGCGATCCAACGGTGAGGTGTCAGGTAAATAGGCGTTGGCTGTCCGACCGTCATCGCAGGCAAGCCAACTCCCACAGTTGGATGGCGCAGCATCAATGGGATCAGCTTCGACCGTCACGGGCGCAAGATCAGTACCGCTAGAGGGATGACAGCACTGTAGTCGTATTTTGTTACTAACCCATGCCCTAAAAATACAGCGCTGTGGCGGCAAAGCGGGACAAAACACCCCCTCGCCATTCAATTTTCATAAAAATGTAACAACCCTGCTTCACAGTTCGGGAGCCCGTCACCACAACGAGTTCCTTTTAATGAAAAGCTTGATGAAGTCCGCAGCACTCGCCGTTACGGTATCCCTGTGTGCCTCCTCCATGACCTTCGCCGCCGAAAACGTGCGCCTCACCGGCTCTGGCGCCAGCTTCCCTGCACCGATCTACCTCACCTGGTTCAAGGATTTCAGCAAGAAGACCGCTGGCGTCACCGTGGATTACCAGTCCAAGGGCAGCGGCGCAGGTGTGCAGGACTTCCTGAATAAAACCGTCGACTTCGCCGCCAGTGACTCGGCCATGAAAGACGAAGACATCGCCAAGGTCGCCGAGGGCGTGCAACTGCTGCCAATGACCGCCGGTGAAATCGTGCTGGCCTATAACCTGCCGGGCAATCCCAAGGGCCTCAAGCTGCCACGCGATGTTTACTCCAATATCTTCCTGGGCAAGATCACCAAGTGGAACGACCCACAGATCGTCGCCGCCAACCCGGACCTGAAGCTTGGCGACACGCCGATCACCGTGGTGGTGCGCGCAGACTCCAGCGGCACCACGGCGGTATTCACCAAACACCTGGCGACCATCAACCCTGAATTCAAAACGGCACTGGGGGAGGGCAACACCGTCAACTGGCCGGCTAGCGACAAATTCATCAAGTCGCCCAAGAACGATGGTGTGACTGCCACCGTACGCCAGACCCCAGGCGCGATTGGCTACATCGAATACGGCTTCGCCAAACTGGCCAAGGTTGACTTCGCCCAGTTGCAGAACAAGGCCGGCCAGTACGTAGTGCCGAACGCCGAAAGCGGCGCCGAGGCCCTGGCCGCCGTGAAGATGCCGGAAAGCCTGGTGGCCTGGTTGCCGGACCCGGACGGTGCCAAGTCTTACCCGATCACCTCGTACACCTGGATGATTTTCCGCAAGGACAACGGCAACCCTGCCAAGGCCAAGGCCATGCGCGAAATGGTTGAGTACAGCCTGACCGAGGGGCAGAAAATCGCCGACTCGATGGGGTACATCCCGCTGCCGCCATCGGTGGTGGAGCAGGTACGCAAAGCCTCCGCCAACATTCAGTAACACCCGTGAGGCCGCTCTCGGTGTGGGCTGTTTGCCGCGCCGGGGGCGTTTCCCCCCTGTTCCGGAATTAGCCAATGAACAAACCTTTCGTCGTACCGGTTAACCGGGATTCTGCTTGCCAACCTCCCTCGGCCAAAGACTTCCTGGTCGATCGCACCTTCCGTGGGCTCGCGCGAATCGGGGTGGTACTGATTCTGGCGTTGGTCGCAGCCTTGGTATTCGAGGTGGGACGCAAGGCCTTGCCGGGCATGGAAAAGCACGGGTTCGATGTGCTTTTTGGCAGCGTCTGGGACGTTAATCAGGGCAAGTACGGGATCTTGCCGGCCATTTGGGGCACGCTCTACAGCGCTTTCATCGCGCTGCTGATTGCAGGCTTTTTCGGTGTCAGCATGGCGATTTTCCTGACTCAGGATTTTCTGCCGGCCAAGCTGGCCGCTGTGTTTCGCACCATCGTTGAACTGCTCGCCGCCATCCCCAGCGTAGTGTACGGCCTGTGGGGCATCTACGTGGTGATCCCGGCCATTCGGCCACTGACCACCTGGTTGAACAGCGAACTGGGTTGGATCCCGTTTTTCGGCACGTCCTTGAGCGGGCCGGGGTTGCTGCCGGCGGCGCTGGTGTTGGCCATCATGATTCTGCCGACGATTGCCGCCGTGTCCCAGGACGCGCTCACCAGCGTGCCGATGAAGACCAAGCAGGCCGCCTACGGCATGGGCACCACCCATTGGGAGGCGATTCTCAAGGTGATGGTGCCATCCGCCGCCACCGGTATTTTTGGCTCCCTGGTACTTGGCCTCGGTCGTGCGCTGGGCGAAACCATGGCGCTGGCGATGCTGGTGGGCAACGCCAACAACATTTCCCTGTCGCTGTTCGCGCCGGCCAATACGTTGGCAGCCTTGTTGGCGCTGAACTTCCCCGAAGCCGGGCCCAACGAGGTGGAGGTATTGATGTACGCCGCTCTCGTCTTGATGTTCATCACGCTGCTGGTGAATGTCATCGGTTCCATGATCATGCTCTACGCCCAACGGGGTAACCGATGATGACGAATCTCACATCCCCTATCACCGCTGTACCGAGCTTGCAGCGCAAGTTCGAAGGCCGCGCCTTGCGCAGCCTGGTGTTGACCACGTTGGTATGGTTTGGCGCGCTGCTGGCCAGTGTGCCGCTGATTTCCGTGCTCTACATGCTGATCACCCGTGGCGGCGCACGCCTGAGCCTGGAGGTGTTCACCGAACTGCCGCCCACCGGCTTCGAAACAGGCGGCGGTTTCGGCAACGCCATGGCAGGCACCTTTGTGATGGTCGGTATCGCTGCGGCGATTGCGGTGCCGGTCGGCATCATGGCCGCGATCTTCCTGGCCGAACTGGGGCCGGACAGTAAATTGGCCAACGCTGCACGCTTTGCCGCCAAGATGCTCACCGGCTTGCCTTCGATCCTGGCCGGCGTGTTTGCCTATGCCTTGGTGGTCATGACCACCGGCACCTACTCGGCACCGGCAGGCGGCGTAGCCCTGGCGGTACTGATGCTGCCCATCGTGGTGCTGACGGCTGAAGAGTCGATGCGCATGGTGCCCAAGATCATGAAGGACGCTGCCTACGGCATGGGTTGCACCCGCTCGCAGGTGATCTGGAAGATCATCTTGCCGACCGGCCTGCCGGCGATCCTCACCGGCGTAATGCTTGCTGTGGCTCGTGCCGCAGGCGAAACCGCGCCGTTGTTGTTCACCGCGCTGTTCAGCAACTACTGGATCTACCACGACGGCGACCTGGCGGTGATGAACCCCACGGCCTCCCTTGCCGTGCTGATCTACAACTTTTCCGGCATGCCCTTCGACAACCAGCTGGAGCTCGCCTGGGCGGCCTCGTTGGTGTTGGTGATGATCGTGCTGGTCGTGAATATTGTGAGCCGTATCTTCGGCAAGCCTAAGTATTAAGAACGGGAGCATCTGAATCTTGAACGTCTCAACTGCGCAAATAGCCGCTCCGTTTGTTACCCAATCGCCTGTGGTCATGGACTGCAAGCTGGACAGGATTTTCTACGGCAACTTCATGGCAGTGCGTGACAGCCATGTGCCGATCGAGAAAAACAAGATCACCGGTTTTATCGGCCCGTCCGGCTGCGGCAAAAGTACGGTACTGCGCAGCCTCAACCGCATGAACGACCTGGTGAAAGGCTTTCGCTTCGAGGGCCATGTGCACTTCCTGGGGCAGGACGTGTACGGCAAGGGTGTAGACCCGGTGGTGGTGCGCCGTTACATCGGCATGGTGTTCCAGCAGCCGAACCCGTTTTCCATGAGCATCTTCGACAACGTCGCCTTCGGCCTGCGCCTGAACCGCTACAAAGGCGACTTGGGCGATCGCGTCAAGCACGCCCTGCAAGGCGCTGCGCTGTGGGATGAAGTCAAGGACAAGCTCAAGGTCAGCGGCCTGTCGCTCTCCGGCGGCCAGCAGCAACGGCTGTGTATTGCCCGCGCTATCGCCACCGAGCCGGAAGTGCTGTTGCTCGATGAGCCGTGCTCGGCACTCGACCCGATTGCGACTCGCCGGGTAGAGGAGCTGATGGTGGAACTGAAGAAGGATTACACCATCGCCCTGGTCACCCACAACATGCAGCAGGCCATTCGCGTGGCGGACACCACGGCGTTTTTCTCGGTGGATATTTCCCAGGGCACGCGTACCGGCTACCTGGTGGAAATGGGCCCGACCGCGCAGATTTTTGGCAGCCCGCGTGAACAGATGACCGAGGATTACATCAGTGGCAAGTTCAGCTGAGTAACTCCATGTTCGATAGAAACCACAGGTGCGCCACCGTCAGCCCAGGAATGCCAATGTCTGCAACGCATCGTCTTGATTTGTCAGCGATTGAACGCGCGCTCCGTAAAGTGCAGAGCCGCTTTGCCGAGCTCAGCACGCAATTTACCGAGCCGCGCGACCCCTTGACCGACGAAGTGCTGCACAACGTGCTTGAAGGCTATGCGCTGGTTGACGACTATGTCGCACGGGGCGTTGACCTGTTTGACCTTCATCATCTGGACCTGATGCTGGAGATCAACGCCACGGTGCTCTGCGGTAGCGACCCGGCGCGCCGCGTGGAATACGCGCAGCACCTGGCCGCCACCGAGGAGCACTTCTTCAACAACGTTGAAGGCGGTATCAAGGACTTGTTCAATTGGTACTGCGCGTATCGCAGTGAATCGGTGTGGAAGCGTGCGGCCGGTGTGTATGTGCGCATCCTCAGCAAGCCGCAGTTGTTCATCGAAGGCAACAACCGCAGTGGTTCGCTGATCGTCAGTTATCTGCTGATGCGGGCCGGGTTGCCACCGTTCGTGCTGACGCTGGAAAATGCCGAGGGTTACTTCAATCCTTCCTCGGTAATCCGCAACTCGGCCAAACATGGGGTCAAGGCGTTGTATGAATTGCCCAAGATCAAGAAAAAGTACGCCGCCTTCCTGGAGGAACAGGCGCCGGATCCCAAGGCGTTTTTCTTGAACGACGCACCACAGCCTATTTATCAGGGAGGCCATTAATGCGCCGGTATCCAACACTCGCCAGCCGAGCCGTGCAAGCCATCCAGCAGGCGCTTCTCACGCGTGCCGCCAAGCGCCCGCGCGTACGCATCTCCTTTGATATCGACGACACATTGGCTTGCCAGCTCCACCACGCTGACGTCGAGAGCAGCTGGCTACCGGCTTGTGCTCATCGTTGGTGGGGAGAGCCGCTGCGTATCGGCACTCGTTCGCTGACGCGGCAGCTGCGGCGCCAGGGTTGCAGTATCTGGGTCTATACCTCATCGGGAAGGGCGCCTTCCTACATCAGGCGTTGGCTGATGCTGTACGGCATTCGTGTCGACGGCGTAGTCAATAGCGAGCGGCATAACCACGCCCTCACGGTGCATGGGCTGTCGAACACCCCCTCGAAATTTCCGCCGGCCTTCGACATTGATTTGCACGTGGATGATTCCGAGGGCGTGCGCCTTGAAGGCAACGACCACGGCTTTCGCGTGGTGGTGGTCGATCCGCGGGATGAGCACTGGGCACAACGAGTGCTTGAAGCCGTCGCGGGCGTGCAGGCGCAACTGGCCCGGCAGCAATTACCCAGGTTCAAGCAGCCTGTATGCCAAGGTGCTGAGGTTTATTCTTCCTGAGTTCCAGAGAAACCTGAACTTCTTGAGCACTTATTGCAGCTCACAACTTGCTATAAGGGTTTGATTTTCTTTGACTCGCCAGTCACGAACAACACAGAACTTCACCTCGTGTTCGTCAAACAGCGCTTATGGCGCTTTTGTCGTCTATCTCCCTAAGTACATACCCTTATCATCCGATAGTCGGTCACTTTAACGCGGCACTTCTAGGCTAGTGTTGACGAGCTTCCTTAATGGTCAACCTCGATATTAAGCAACGAAGCAGCCTGAACAGAATGCACAACAACAACTTCAATGCATATTGTTTAGCCCGACGCATCAGGTATTACCGTTGACTTTCGGTGTTGATCGCTGGGCTCAAGGAGTACTGACATGGCTATATTCGATTACAAGGGGCAAGATGCCCGCGTCCTGATTTCAGATGCCTGGACCCTTGCCACTTACACCAGTGGTGTCGCGACCGTCGGCGCGCTCTACAACATTCCGGGACTTGTGCTGGGCGAGGGCAACACCTTCGCGCTGCCCAAGGGCTGGCGTGAAATCGGCGCGAGCGAACTGCAGGTGGATAGCAGCCACACCGACATCACTGGAAGTTTTACCGGTGACGGCGTGTTCGGCTCCCAGGCCAGGGTGTTTGGTCAATACGATGACAGCGGCCAATTAGTCAAAATGGGTTTTTCCATTGCAGGTACTAACTCACCCATTGATCTGCTGGGTTGGCCGGCGATGATCGATAACTCTTATATCAACGGCTACGACTACCTGCTCAATTCAATCAAGGATTACGCCACCGACCACAACCTGAGCGGCAAAGATGTTCTGGTAACCGGCTACAGCCAGGGTGGCTCCGTTACCAACAGCATGTATATCGGCAAGGACACTTTGGCAGACGGTTTTTTCAAGGATTCGGACTACTTTGGCATGGAGTCGCCCAAGTCCAGCAACAGCGACGGAATCTTCAACTTCGGTTTTGAAAACGATGTGGTCCACCGCCTCACGGGGCAAGAGACCAACGTGGGCAGCGCCATTATCGATGCGCTTCAAGGCAGTGACGCCAGTTACACTTCGGCGACTGACAACATCGTGCTGTTCGACACGATCTACGCGCTGCCAACCTGGCCCAATGGTCCGTTCTCAATTGCCAACCTGTCAGGCTGGGCCGCGCATCTGGAAGGCATTTTCATCAACCCTATCCAGCGTATCGCCCAATCGACCTTCTACGATTACATCGAACGCGACAGCACCATCATCATCAGCAATCTCGACGCCATCAGCCGCAGCTTTACCTGGGTCAGCGACAAACAGACCGCCACCTCCAACCATTACGGCACACCGGCCTTCCTGCTGGGCACCGACAGTTCGGACAAGCTGCAGGACGGGCGCAGCGATGACTTCCTCGACGGGTTCAAGGGTGACGACAGTTTCCGCGTGAGTACCGGTACCGATATTGTCGCCGGCGGTGAAGGCAACGACAAAGTCTTCCTCAAAGGCACTGCATCTTCCTACGAAGCGGTGAAACTCAGCGATGGCACGTTGTTTTTGAACGACAGCAGCGGCCAATACGGCCTCAAGGAATTGCACGGCGTAGAGCATGTGGAGTTCGAAACCGGCTTGGCCAATAGCCTCGGCCAGGTGCCCGTGTTCGGCGGGCTCTTCGGTGGCATTGGCGAGGTCCTCACGCCGGCCTATACGGTGACCAGTGGCAAACTCGACTTCGAAGGCCTGTTCGGCGCCGATAAGGCGTATGCCAAATCCATCGAAGGCAGCCAATTGGCCGACACCCTCAAAGGCACCGCCGCGCGCGACCTGATATTCGGCCAGAACGGCAATGA
The DNA here is from genome assembly GCF_900119375.1 of Pseudomonas sp. NFR02. Classification (NCBI taxonomy): domain Bacteria; kingdom Pseudomonadati; phylum Pseudomonadota; class Gammaproteobacteria; order Pseudomonadales; family Pseudomonadaceae; genus Pseudomonas; species Pseudomonas sp. NFR02. Next base: position 576,167 of record NZ_FPJJ01000003.1, on the reverse strand, counting down.
CCGGCTCGACGGTGGCGCTGGCAATGACCTGCTGCACGGCGGCGACGGCAACGACACACTGCTGGGCGGCACGGGTAACGACGCGCTGTATGGCGCCAGCGGCAATGACGTCCTGATCGGCGGGTTGGGCAATGACCAACTCAGCGGTGGCGTGGGCAGCGACCTGTTTGTTTTCGATCAACGCGGGTTTGGCCACGACGTGATCAGCGACTTCAACATTCACCAGAATGGGCAGGACCTGCTGGTGTTCGCCAAGTCGCTGTTTGCCAGCGCCGATGCCGTGCTCGGTGCCACTACCCAGCATGGCAGTGACAGCGTAATTCTGGCGGGGGACAGCAGTGTCACCTTGGTGGGGTTCAATGCGGCGCAGTTGAGTGCAGAGATGATCAGCGTGGTGTGATGCGACACCTGCGAAACGGAAGGTAAAACCTCACAGGTTCCCCGAAGCTGTGGGGTTTTTTATGGCCTGCTGTTTGACGCAATGGCTCGGTACCACACGCAGCGTCAGTGCCTAGCGGTCGGACTCAAACGGGCAAAAACTCTTCATTTTCACGCCTGAGCCGCTCTGCGTGAAGGGTTGAACGAGTTTGCACTGTTAATTGACGCCATCAAAATGACATCTTATCATCGCCACATTGGATGGCATAAAGCCATATAGAGGGATCTATACAGTGTGGCGTTTACCGCGTCGGACCAGGTTAAGCCTGCTGTCCGCTTTTTTTTGCCTGGGCACCTCCGGATGGGCGCAAGCGGCCACGCCGCAGAACGCCCCCGGCATCACCGACCTGATCCGTGACCGCCAGGACCGCCTGCTCGAAGAGCAGCAACGGCGCCTTGAGGAGCTCAAAGACTTGCCGGGTAAAGCCGCCGCGCCGGCAACCTCGGCAACACCTGTCGATACCCGCTGCTTCCCGATCAAAACCATCGAGCTGGGCGGCGCGGATGCGCTGACTGAAGGTGAGCGAGCTCATCTGATCAAGCCCTACCTCGGCCAATGTCTTGGTGTGCCGCAACTCAACGCAGTGCTCAAGGTGATCACCGACCGTTATCTGGCCAAAGGCCTGGTCACCAGTCGCGCGTATTTGCTGCAGCAGGACCTTTCCAGCGGCAATCTCAAGATCCAAGTGGTCGAAGGTAAGCTGGAGAGCCTGAAGGCTGCCGAAGGCAGCGGAATCACTGACCGTCAATTGACCATGAGCTTCCCCGGCAAGCAGGGCGAACTGCTCAATCTGCGCGAAATCGAGCAGATGGTCGATCAGTTGAACCGCTTGCCGTCGAACCAGGCGCAGATGGAATTGGCGCCGGGCAAGGCCGTGGGGGGCAGTGATGTACTGGTCAAAAACACCTCGCAAAAGCCCTGGCGTGTTGGCCTGTCGCGGCACAACGGCGGCCAGCGCAGCACCGGTGAGCAGCAGTGGGGCGCCAGCCTGGATTGGGACAATCCGTTGGGCCTGGCCGACCAGCTTTCGCTACGTGGCGGCCACGATGCCGTCAGCGATCACCAGAAAACCTCGCGCAATTCGATGCTCAGTTACAGCCTGCCGTTCGGTTGGTGGAACCTCTCGTACAGCTACATCGAAAGTGAGTACCGCTCCCAGGCCGAGGCCAACCACTTCAAGTTCAAGCAGACCGGCGACAGTCAGAATCACCAGTTGCGCCTGGAGCGCGTCATCCATCGGGATGCCTTGAGCAAGACTTCCCTGAACACCGGCATCGCCTATCTTCGCACCAATAATTTCATTGAAGACAGCAAGCTTGCCTTGAGCAGCAACCGCCTCAGCGAAGCGCAAGTGGGTATCAACCATGGTCGGCGTATCGGCGGTTCATTCCTCAACATTGACCTTGGCATGCAAAACGGCATCGGCGCATTCGATGCCCAGGCCAATCACGATCCAAAGCCTGGGCAGCCGGATGCGCGCTACCGCAAGTACACCGCCACGGTGAGCTATCTGTATCCATTCAAACTGTGGGGTGAGTCCCTCAGTTTCAGCAGTCTGATGACCGGTCAGCACAGCGAAGACGTGTTGTTCAGCCCACAGCGCATTAGCCTCGGCGGGCAGTCGTCGATTCGTGGCTACAAAGACCAAATGCTTGCCGGCGACAGCGGCGGCTACTGGCGCAACGACCTGCGCTGGAGTCGGCCGGTGACTTGGGCCTGGATGCAGCCGGTGCTCACTGAATACGGCACCAGCCTGGGCTACGACCAGGGCGTCATCAGCCATGGCCGCTACAACGCCGAGCAGCATGGGCGCATGAGCAGCAACTCGGTGGAGTTGTTTGCGCGCGGCAAGAACGTCGCGGCCAGCGTGACCTTTGCACACTCTTTGGAACGACCGGAAGCGATCACGGACCGTGAAGCGCCGATCTATTTCCGTCTGGACTTTTTCCTTTAAATTTTTGACCGCCTTCGGGCTTCGAGACATGACATGGACGTTCGCCAGTACGCATTCCTCGCGCGCCAGCCTTCTGCTGCCGTAAAAAGCCGCGCCCATTTCCTGGGGCTGCCTAAACGTGGGTTGGCGTTAATCCTGGCCAACGCGATGTTCTGGCACCCATTGCTGGCCCAGGCGGACGGCATTGTGGTGAATGCGCCGGGTACGACGGTTGGACAAGCGGGCAATGGCGTGCCCATCGTCAACATCGCCACGCCAAATGCCAATGGTCTTTCGCACAACCAATTTCATGACTACAACGTCGGCGCCAACGGGGTCATCCTCAATAACGCCACTGACCGTACCCAGTCCACACAACTGGGTGGCATCATTGTCGGCAACCCCAATCTCCACGGCACCGCGGCCAATATCATTCTCAACGAAGTCAACGGCGGCAGCCCCAGCCAACTACGCGGCTATACCGAAGTGGCCGGGCAATCGGCCCATGTGATCGTTGCCAACCCGTATGGCATCAGTTGTAACGGTTGCGGCTTTATCAACACCCCGCAAGCGACGCTCACCACCGGCAAAGCCGTGATTGAAAACGGCCAGATCAATCGCTACCAGGTGGACCAGGGCAGTGTTGCTATCGAAGGCGCCGGCCTGAACGCCAGCAACGTCGATCAGTTCGAAATCATCACCCGCGCCACCACCATCAATGCCCAGATCCAGGCGAAAAAACTCACCGTCATCGCCGGTCGTAATGACGTCGACGCACGCACCTTAAATGCCACCGCACGGGCCGCAGATGGCAGCCAGGCGCCGGATCTGGCGATTGACTCGTCGGCGCTGGGCGGCATGTATGTGGGCGCAGTCAAGCTGGTGGGGACCGAGGCGGGTGTCGGTGTGAAGTTGTCGGGGGACATGGTCGCCGGCGGTGATATTCAGATCGATGCCGGTGGCCACGTGGTCATGGGCCAGACAACAGCGGCCGGCGCCATTAACGTGAAGGCCCGCAGCGTGGAAGCCCAGGGCGTGGTCGCGGCGGGCAGCGTGCTTGAGATGAAGACGCAAGGCGGCTTGCTCAATCAAAAAAGCCTGGCTGCGCGTGATCGCGTGGCGCTGCAAAGCGGTGGGGTGTTGACCAACAACGGCGTCATCGAAGCGGGTGTCAACGCTGATCGGACGCGCAATGCTCAGGGCGATATCCACGTCACTGCCGCCCAGTTGAATAACAACGGCAAGACCGTCATCGCCAGTCGTGACCTAGCCGTGAATGTGGATGGCACTCTCGACAACCGCGGCGGCACCCTTAGCGCGCAAAACCAGCTGAAGGTGACGACCGAAGAACTGGATAACCAACAGCAAGGCCGCGTGTTGAGCGCCTCACGCCTTGAGCTCAATGCCGGGCAGTTGCTCAATACTGACGCAGGCCTGGTGGTGGGCGACCGAGGGCTCAGTGGCCGCATCGGGCAGTTGGTCAATCGCAAGGGCGAGCTCTCAAGCCTTGCTGACGTCACCTTGCAGGTCGACAGCCTGGACAACGTCGCCGGCCTGATATCTGCGGGCCAGGCGCTGCGCTTGACTGCCAGCGCGGCGGTGAACAATCAAAACGGTCGCCTGGTGGCCGGGCAGATGGTGCGGGTCAACGCGGGGCAACTGGACAATAGCCAGTCAGGCATCCTCACCAGCCAGGGCGAGCTGGGGCTGAATATCGCCGGCACGTTGGATAATCAGCAGCAGGGCCGCATCGAATCGGGGGCCGCTGCACAGGTCAATGCCGGGAACTTCAATAACCAACAACATGGCGTGCTCGCCAGTGGTGGCGCCCTTGAACTGGCGGCCGGCCCGGTCAATAACAGCCAAGGTGGATCAATCTACAGCGCCAAGGCTCTCAATGCCCGTGTCACCAGCCTCGACCAGCATGACCAAGGGCGCATTTACAGCAATAGCGACCTAACCCTGGACCTGAGCAACGGCCACCTCGACAACCACGATGCAGGTTTGATCAATGCCAGTGGCCAGCTGGCGCTGAATAATCTCAATAGCGTCGACAACCGCAGTGGCGAGATTTCCAGTGCCCGTGGGTTTAGCGTCGCGGCGAACAGCCTCGACAACCGCGCTGGCAAGCTGCTCAGTGATCAAGCCTTGGGCTTGCGTATCGCCCAGGCACTGAACAATGGTGCCGGTCAGATTGCAGCCAGCGGCCTGGATATTGACGTTGCCAGTTTGCTCAACGACCAACGCGGTCGAGTTCACAGCCGTGATCGGCTTAACGCCCGGGTGGGTGGTTTGCTCGCCAATCAAAGCGGAAGTTTCAGTGCCGATTCAGGCGCACAGTTGACCGTAGGTCACCTGGACAACAGCAATGGCGGCCAACTCTTCAGCCAAGGCGATTTGAGCCTGAACCTCAATCGGGGTCACCTCAACAACCAAGGCGGCTTGATCAACTCCCCAGGCCAGTTGTTGCTGACTCAACTGAACAGCGTCGATAACCAGGGCGGCGAAATCTCCAGCACCCAAGCCTTCGATCTGAATGCGGATCAACTCAATAACAGCGCCGGCAAGTTGCTCAGCGAGCAAGCCTTGAGCGTGCGCATTGCCCGCGCCCTGGACAATACCAAAGGTGGGTTAACCGCCAAGGCCCTGGAGGTACGTGCGGGCACACTGATTAACCAGGCCGGTCGACTCGCTGCGGTGGAGGGCCTCAACCTGCAAGTCGATGGCGAGCTGGATAACCGCAGCGCGAAGGTGCTAGGCAAGCACCTGGTGCTTGGGGTTGGGACGCTCAATAACGACCAGGGCCTGGTGCAGGGTGATGGAACGCTGGTGCTCCAAGCGGGTGGCGCGATCAGCAACCAGGCAGGCACATTGGCCGCCGGGCAAAGCGTGACCGTCAACAGCGCCAGCCTGGATAACCGTCAGGGCACCCTGACCAGCAATGCGTCGCTGACGGCGCGTATAGCCGCGAATATGCTCAACCAAGCGGGGCTGGTGAGCGCCGGCACTGACTTGCAGGTGAACGTTGCTGACTTGAACAACTCGCTCAACGGTCGTATTGCCGCTCAGCAGGTACAGATCAGTGCACAAGGCATCGATAACCGCGCGGGCGGTAGCCTGTACGCCAAACACCAACTGGGCGTCGATGTTGGCGGTCAGTTGAACAACGCCCAAGGCACGCTGCGCAGCGATGCTCGCCTGACCATCAATGCCGGTGGTTTAACCAACGATGACGCAACGCTATCGAGTGCTGGCGAGCTGAAGATTGCAACGGGCAACCTGAGCAACCAAGGCGGAGAACTGCGCAGTGCCACTCAGTTGGGGATGACCGTTACTGCACTGGACAACAGTCGTAACGGGCATGTCGTAAGCCAAGCCGATGTAAGCCTGGATATGCAAGGTGGTTACCTAAACAATAACGGTGGTTTGATCAACGCGCCGGGGCAATTGCTGCTCAAGCAACTGGGCAGCGTTGATAACCAGGGCGGTGAAATTTCCAGCGCCCACGCCTTTGAGCTGGCGGCAACCGCCTTGAACACAGCGGACGGCAAGTTACTCAGCCAACAAGCCTTGACCCTGCGAATCGCCCAGGCACTGGATAACACCCGTGGCCTGATTTCCGCGGCAGCCTTGCAGGTCAGCAGCGCCAGCCTGGACAACCAGGGCGGCAAACTGAGTGCCGTTTCCGACCTGAACCTCGGCGTAGAAGGTGTGCTGGACAATCGCAACGGTGAATTGCTGGGTCAGCACTCGACAGTCGAAGTGGCTGCGCTGAACAACAGTCAAGGGCGCATCCAGGGCGATAACCGCTTGATCTTGACCAGCCACGGCGCGGTCAACAATGACAAAGGCACGCTAGCTGCCGGTCAGATGCTGACGGTCAATGCTGCCAGCCTGGACAACCAGTCCAAGGGCCGTCTGACCAGCAAGGGTGAGGCGCACCTTGTGGTGGGTAGCGTGGATAACCGAGGTGGCAGCATCACGTCGGTCGGGCAGTTGCAAGTCAAGGGGGACGAGCTGGACAACCGTCAGGCCGGGTTGCTCAATTCGGGTAAAGCCATGAACCTGTCCATCGGCAAGCTGGACAACCGAGGGGGTGAAGTTTCCAGCGTTACCGAACTGACGATGATGGGCCGTGAGCTGGACAACAGCAATGCCGGTCGCGTACTGGCCAATAGTACGCTCCAGCTGACGCTCGCCAGGCTGAACAACCAGCTCAAGGGCCTGATTTCTGCGCAGCAGGATGTCAACCTCAAGGCAACCAGCCTGGATAACAGCGCCCAAGGCAGTGTCTACGCCAAACGCAACCTGGACGTGACCCTGGCCGGGCAGGCTGACAACAGCCAAGGCGTCATGCGCAGCGACGCCGCCTTGCAACTGCGCAGCGCCAGCTTTGGCAACAACGGCGGGCGTATCAGCAGCGGCGGGGCGTTACTGTTGAGCGCCGCCAATGCCCTCGCCAATCAGAACGGCGAGGTGCTCAGCGCTGATACGGCGACGGTGAATGCAGGCAGTGTCGACAACAGCCACGGGCGCATTGTGGCTGACGGTGCACTGCAACTGACCACAGGCGTATTGCTTAACCAACATCAAGGCCGTGTCACCAGCGCTGATCGCCTCAACCTGACAGCGACCGACGTAGACAACCGCTTCGAGGGCCGTATCGCCAGTGGCCAGGCGCTCAACGCCAGCCTCAGCAGCCTTGACCAGCGCGGAGCCGGTGAGTTTTACAGCAACAGCGAACTGACCCTGGACATGAACCAGGGGCACTTGAATAACGCCGATGGCTTTATCAACGCGCCAGGGCAGTTGTTGCTCAAAAACCTCAAAAGCGTCGACAACCGTAACGGTGAAATTTCCAGCGCCAAGGCCTTTGCCTTGCGTGCCGACACCCTGGACAACAGCGGCGGCAACTTACTCAGCGACCAAGGCTTGACCCTCAAAATCGAACAGGCGTTGCTTAACGTCAAAGGGCTGATTTCAGCCGCTGGTGTCGAGCTGGGTGCCTCGCGCCTGGACAACCGTGAAGGCAAGGTCAGCAGCGCTCTGGATGCGCGCCTGGCGGTCAATGAGGACCTGCTTAACGACCAGGGCGAAATCGTCAGCGCAGGCCACACGCAGCTGAAGGCGGCCAGTTTGGATAACACTGCCGGGCAGGTGCTCGGTGATGTCAGCCTGGATGTGAAGGTCAAGGGCGCGCTGAATAATCAGGCCGGCACGCTCGGGGCCGGCACCTCGTTGAACGTGCAGGCCGCCAGTCTGGATAACCGCCAGGCCGGGAAACTGGGCAGCGACGGCCAACTCAAGGCCACGATTGATGGGTTACTGGACAATCAGGCCAAAGGGCAAGTGTTGGCCAAAGGCGCGATGGAACTGCGTGCCGGTCGTCTGGATAACCGCGAAGGGCGGCTGACCGGGCAGGACCTGTTGACGCTGCACAGCGCCAACGTCGACAACCGTGGTGGTGTGATCCTTGCCCAGAAGGACCTTCAGCTCAATGTGGGTGAGTTGGACAATCAGCAAGGTTCGCTCAGCAGCAAAGCGGCCCTGAGCTTCTCCGGACAACAATTGCGTAATCAGAAGGGGCTGGTGAGTGCAGCAGGGCCCCTGCGACTGACTGCCGATAATGTGCAAAACGCGGCTGGCCGAATCGCCAGCCAGGCGGATCTACAGGCAACTATCGGTGTACTGGCCCAACAGGGCGGTGAACTGGTTGCCCAGGACGAGCTGAGCTTGAGCGGGGCTTCCCTGGACAATCGCGATGGCGGCCTGGTAGGCGCCACAAAAGCGCTGAAACTGACGGTCGACGCCATTGATAACCGTGCGGGCGAGATTTCCAGCCAGAGCAGCATCGACTTCAAGGCGCAGCACCTGGATAACAGCGCGGGCAAACTGATCGCCGGTATCGCATTGGAACTGGCCGTGGCCCATGTGATCAACCAGGCCCAAGGGATGATTTTCGCCCGGGACAACCGCTTCAACGGCGCGCGCCTGGATAACGGCCAAGGCACTTTCGCGGGCCAGCAATCGCTGAGCATGTCGCTGGTCGCCATTCCCGGCACTGAACTGGATGGTCGGCTGGATAACCAGCTGGGCAAAATCAGCAGCGAAGGTACCCTGCAGGTGAGCAGCGCGACGCTCAACAACGACGCGGGTGCCGTCTCTTCGGCGGGTGCGCTCACACTTGCTGCCAGCGGTGCTATCACCAACCAGGGCGGCGTCATGGAGACCGATGCCGCCCTGACGCTCACCAGCGCGAGCCTGGACAACGGCCCCAAAGGCCTGCTCAACAGCCGTGGCGCGCTGACCCTGGCCACCGGCACGCTGAACAACACTGGCCGTATCACCAGCGCTGATCGCCTGGACCTGGCAGCCACCCAGGTGGCCAACAGCGGACGTATCGCCAGCAGTAAAAATCTTACCGCCGCGATCACCGGCCTGAATCAACAGGGCGGTGAACTGTTCAGCAACACCCAGCTCGACCTGGACCTGAACCACGGCCAACTGAGCAACGTGGGTGGCCTGATCAATAGTCCGCTGCTGATGTTGAAAAACCTGGCTGATATCAATAACCAGCGCGGCGAAATTTCCAGCCAGCAAGCCTTCGTGCTGGCGGCTCGCAACCTGGATAACGGCGGTGGCAAGCTGATCAGTAACCAGGGCCTGATCCTGCAGATTCAAGACGCTTTGGGCAACGCCAAAGGTGCGATCAGCGCAGCCGCCCTCAACGCCAACAGTGCTCGCTTGGACAACACTGATGGTTTGCTCAACAGTCGTGGCGTCATGGACGTCTCTGCCACCCAGGCGCTGGATAACCAGCGCGGAACGCTGATTGCCGACGGCGCCATGCGGCTGTCTTCCGCTCGACTCGACAACCGTGACGGTGATGTATCGGGCAAAGCCTTGGTGACGGTTGATATCGATCAGGTCGATAACCGCGGCGGTCAACTCATCAGCACCACAGCCGTGGATGTGCGTGGTGCGGTCCTGGACAACCGCAAAGGCCTGGTTGGCGCCGATAAGGCGGTGAAACTGCTGGTCGATCGGGTCGACAACCGTGGTGGCGAACTATCGACCAACGCCGACCTGACCGTTACAGGGCACACCTTGGATAACAGCGATGCGGGTCGTGTGCTGGCCGGGCAATCCTTAAACCTTACGCTCACCCAGCTGCTTAATCGCAACCAAGGCCAGCTCAATACTCAGCGGCTGATGCTGAGCGCTCAGGACCTGGACAACAGCAACGGCAAACTGCTCGCCCAGCAGCTTCTGCAACTTGAGCTGAAAGGGGAGCTGAATAACACTCAAGGCGTGCTCAACAGTGAAGGGCGCCTGCGCGTCGATGCGGCGAGCGTAGTCAACCGTCAGGGGCGGATTTCCAGCGCCGACGCGTTGGTGCTGGGTTCGCAGGGGGCTCTGGACAACGAGGGCGGTGAGCTCGTGACTGACAGCACGCTGCAACTGCGCAGCGCTAGCCTGGGGAACCAGAAGGGCGTGCTCAGTGGCAAAGGGGCGGTCAGTGTAACCACTGGCGCGCTGGATAACACTGGGGGCCGTCTCACCAGTGGCGACACCTTGGAGCTGAAGGCTGGGCTACTGAACAACAGCGCCGGCAACATCGGCAGTGCCCAGGCCCTGACGGCCAGCGTCGATGGGCTTGATCAACAAGGTGGCAAGCTGTTCAGCAACGCGGGCCTGACCCTGGACCTGAACAATGGCCAGCTCAACAACCAGCAGGGCCTCATCAACGCGACCGGGCCGCTGGTGCTCAACCATCTCAATGGTGTGAACAACCAGGCCGGTGAAATCTCCAGTGGCCAGGCCTTCAATATCGTGGCGCGCAACCTGAATAACAGCGGTGGTCGCCTGCTCAGCAACCAGGGCCTGACACTGCGTATCGACCAGGTACTCACTAACATCAAGGGTTTGGTTGCAGGTGCAAGCCTGAGTGCGCAAGCGGCCGTGGTCGATAACAGCGGCGGTACGCTCACCAGCCGTGGTGCCCTTGAATTGACCAGCACGGGGCTGCTGAGCAACGGGCAACAAGGTTTGATCAACGCCGCGCAGGCATTGATAGTCAACGCGGGCAACTTCAATAACCAGGGCGGCAGCCTGCTGGGTACCAGCGCGCTGACGCTCAATGCGTTGGCCGTGGACAACAGCGCCAAAGGCCTGATCAACAGCCAGGGCAGCCTGGAACTCAATGCCCTGAGTTTAGACGCCAGTGACGCCGGCGAGGTATCGGCCAAGGGTGATATGGACCTCACGCTCACGTCCATGGCCTTGCGTGGCGGCAGGTTGATAGGTGAGCAGCGCCTGAGCGTCGACTTGGCAAACGGTGATCTGGATAACCGCAAGGGCCTGATCTTTGCCAAAGGCCCGTTGACCTTAAAACGCCTACGCGACCTGCAAAACCAGGGCGGCGAACTGTCCAGCCAAAATGCACTTAGCTTGACGGGGCGCAGCCTGGACAACAGCGCCGGCACGCTTATCAGCCAACAGTTACTCACGCTCAATGCAGGCGACGTGGTTAACCGCGGCGGCCTGATATCGGGTTGGCAGGGCCTCAACCTGATCGGCACTCACTTGAATAACCGTGACAAAGGCACGCTGTCCAGTCGCAACGGCGACCTTGACGTGCGCCTCAGTGGCAGCTTGCTCAACAGTGGCGAAGGGGCGTTGGCCAGCCAAGGGCAGTTGAGTGTCAGCGCCGCGAGCCTGGATAACAGCAACAAAGGTGTTATCTCCAGCGGCGCGCAGCAGACCTTGAACGTGATTGGCGCATTGAACAACACCCAAGGTGGGTTGATCGACAGCGGCTCGACGCTGGATCTGAGCGCGGCCGACCTCGACAACAGTGCCGGTAATATCACGGCCCTGCGCAACCTGAACTTCCTGGGTGGCAACTTGCTCAACACCGGTGGCTCGCTGATGGGTAACGACCATCTGGTGCTCAACCTGCAAGGCAACCTTGGCAACGTCAACGGCAAGATCGCAGGCACTGGGTCGTTGGTACTCCAGCGCGCCATCGAGGTGGATAACCGAGGCGGCCAACTGGCCAGCCAGGGACGCCTGTCATTGGCCATGGGCGGCCTGAACAACAGCCAAGGCGGCACCGTCGCGGCCAAAGGTCCGCTGGCCATCGATGCCAGCGCCATCGTTCAAAACAACGCTGACGGTTTGATCTACAGCCAGGACGGCGACCTGCGCATCAACGCCTTTGGCCTGACGAACGCGCAGGGCAAGTTGCAGGGGCAGAACGGCCTGCGTGTCGAGGTCAATGGCGATCTCGACAACCAAGGCGGCAATATCATCAGCCAGACCGGTGACGTGCACCTCAAGGCCGGGAACCTCGACAACCGTAGCGGTGTGCTCGCCAGTCTCAAGGGCGCCATTGAAGCCGGTGTGGTGGGAGTGCTTCGCAATGGCCATGACCTCAATGGCAGCCCCAAGGGCGGCTTGATTCAAGGCCAGCGCCTTCTACTCAATGCCGGTCAATTCGATAATCAGGGCGGCTATCTCGGCGCGCAAACCAGCGATGCATGGCTGACGGTTGCCACCCTCAATAACCAGCAGGGCGCGTTGTATGCCAAGGGCCTGATGCGCATCAATGGCAGCGCCCTGGAAAACAGCGCCGGCCAGATTGCCGGTGACCAGATCGCGCTTGGCCTCGATGGCCAACTGACCAACCACAACGGCCTGATCGAAAGCACCAACAACCTGACCGTGGCCGCCAACGCCATCGATAACCAGGGCGGCAAGTTGCGCGCCCTGGGACGCGCCGGCAAGACAGAGTTCCAGATCGGCAGCGTGTTCGACAACCGTAACGGCGCCGTGGAAACCGCCAACCAGGACCTGACCCTGGCGGCCGCCAGCTTCCAGAACAACGGCGGCCAATTGCTGCATGTGGGTGAGGGCACATTCGACATCTCGTTGCCCAACGTAACCGGCGCGGGCGGCACTGTTGTAACTCGTGGTGGCCTGACTCTGAACGCGGATACCTGGACCAACACCAGTGTCATTCAGGCAGGGCGATTGAACGTCAACGTCAATCACTTTACCCAGACGGAAACCGGGCAGTTGCTGGCTTCGACGCACCTGGAAGGTAAGGGTGGCAGTTGGGTGAATAACGGGTTGATTGCCAGTGATGGCACGCTCAGCCTGGGGCTAACGGGGACCTACGGCGGCAGTGGGCGTATCAGCAGCGTAGATACCCTGAACGTCGGCGCCGCTTCGTTAAACCTTGATGCTGCTTCAAGTATTACGGGGGGCCGGGGGGCTACCATCAGCGTCGCAGGCCAAATGACTAACTCGGGCCGTATCAGCGCCATGGGCAATTTGGCGATCAGTGCTGGAGCGCTGACTAACGCGGGCACTCTTGGCAGCAGTGAGGGCATGCTGATTGACACGCAGACCTTGCTCAACGAGCGCGGCGCGATCATCAGCGGTGGTGACATGTCGCTGCTGGCCGAGAGTTTTACCAATAAAAACGCGGATGTTTACAGCCTGGGCAAACTCTTTGTCGCCCGGGATATACAGGGCAATTGGGCGGGCACCCTGAACAATATTTCGGCCAACCTGGAAAGCGCGGGCGATATGACGCTCCATGTGGGCGCGATAGAAAACAAAAAAGAATTCTTCAATGTTTCATCGACATTGGTTTCCGGCGCTATCGGGATGAGAGGCACGTCGGCACGGGCCGGGCACATGGTATTGATGGAAGAATATGAATCCAAGGTGGATGCGGAGTCGGTGTCCGCAAGCATCTCGTCCGGCAGGAACCTGGATGTTCAGGGACGTAGCCTGTTGAACTCTGCCTCGGTTATTTCGGCCACCGGCAATATCAGTGCTGCGCTGGAAAACTTCAGTAACGTTGGCGCCACATTAGGAAAGTATTCGGTTCTCAAGTCTTTCGACCTTCCTAACCTCAAGGAAGACAAGAATATCTCCCGTTTCTGGCGTTCGATCATGGATTACAACGCTGCGAATGATCCGTCCTATAAGCTTCAAGGCTCCGGTTCGAGACGCGCGGGAACCCTGCATTTCTGGGATCAAAACTGGAACGAGTCGATGGTGACGCCCTACACAAGAATGGGGGGGACGGCTCAGCGACAAACCAACCTGACGTTTGGTTGGAAAACGTACACGACCTTCAATGTCAATTTCCAAGCCCTGTTTCCTGCGCCAGCCTACAACGCGGGCACCAGGTCGGCATTACCGGCCACTCTGAGTGGAGTCAATTTCTACGATCAGCGGATGATCTCCAAGCCCGGCAGTGCAGGCACTGCCCAAGCCATCGTTCAGGCTGGCGGTGCGGTTCAAATCAATGCCAGCAAGAATCTGGTCAACAGTGTCATCCAAGAGGGCCAGCCGATATCGACAGGTTCCGGACGTGGGTTTGATGCCACTCGTCCAGTCAATAATGCTGTTGTTGCAATCGACTTGAATGCGCAGCTGCCACCGGACTTGGCCCAACAACAAGTCAACCCCTTGACGCTACGCGGGTTCACCTTGCCCACGGGCACTCACGGACTGTTCCGCCTCAGTAGCCGGGCGGGTGAGGATGCCCAGGCCACCCAAGCCACCAGTGGCCCACAAAGCTGGACCATGGGCGGTGCGACCCTCGGACTGGCTCAACGCCAGGATGCACAACCGGCGCTTGAAACGCGCACCTTCGATTTCAAAAGCGTCACTCAACAGGGCGCAGCTACGCGTCAGGTGGACTCCACTGCACGTCAGGTCAGTGGTGTCACCGCCACCACCAGAACACTTAACGTTGCCGGGGCCGGCGATGTGGCCAACGGCAGTGGCTGGACGCCCAGCCAGATCACCCCAGGTGAAATCGCCCGGGGCGACGGTATCAACGCCCAAGATCCGTCCAGCGGTTCAACGCCGCCAGTGGCGAAGGTCACAGGGCCTGCGGATCAGCCAGACCTGGCGCTGACCCAAAGGGACACCCACGTTCAGGTCGCCACACCGGGCGAGCCCGCTCGGCCGACGTTGAACATCCCTGGCGTGACGCCGGTTATGCCAGGCGTGCAGCCGGTGGTGAACACACCCGTCGCACAAGGTGCGGGCAGCAGCCCAACCCAGGTCGCGGAGGTGATTGCCCAGCCGGTCAATGCGCTGGCGCAAACCACTCCGGTCGCCAGCCAGACCATCAACCGCGTGCAAGGCTTCACGCCTACCGCGCCAAAGTCGCAACCACATAAATACCTGATCGAAACCAACCCGGTGCTCACCGACCTCAAGCAGTTCATGAGCTCCGACTACTTGCTCGCAGGGCTGGGTTACAACCCGGACGAAAGTGCCAAGCGCCTGGGCGACGGGCTCTATGAACAACGCTTGATCCAGCAGGCCGTGCAAGCACGCACAGGGCAGCGTTTTATCGACGGCCAGAACACCGACGAAAAGCTGTTCAAGTACCTGATGGACAATGCGATCCAGAGCAAGCAGCAACTGAACCTGGCAGTGGGCGTTACCTTGACCTCGCAACAGGTCGCGGCGCTGACCCATGACATCGTCTGGCTCGAACAGCACGAAGTGAACGGTGAAAAGGTGCTGGTGCCGGTGCTGTACATGGCCCAGGCCGACAATCGTCTTGCACCCAATGGCGCATTGATCGCAGGCAACGACCTTAACCTGATCGCCGGCGAAAACCTGGAGAACGCCGGGACCCTGCGTGCCACCAACAACCTGTCCGCCAAAGCGGGCAATGACCTGATCAACAGCGGCTTGATCGAAGCCGGCAACCGCCTCGACCTGCTGGCGGGTAACAACATCGTCAACAAGTCCGGCGGCATCATCGCCGGACGCGATGTCACGCTGACGGCGATCAAGGGGGATGTGATCAACGAGCGTGCCGTGACCCGCACTGGTAACGGTACTGCCGAGCGACGCGACTATCTCGACAGTGCGTCACGCATCGAGGCTGCCAATGACCTGACGATGAATGCAGGTCGTGACATCGCCAATACCGGTGGCGTACTGCAAAGCGGACGTGACACCACATTGGTCGCTGGCCGCGATGTGCACATCGATGCCGTTGAGCAACGCAATGGCTTGGATCTGGGCAGCCGCCTGCGCACCGAAACCGTGACGCAAAACGGTGCCAGCGTGGAGGCAGGCCGTGACCTCAAGGTATCGGCAGGGCGTGACTTCAGCGCCATTGCCAGCCGCATCGACGCCAAGCGTGACTTGAGCATTACGACCACCGAAAACCTGAGCATTTCGTCGGCCGCCGACGAACAGCATTCCTCCAGCAAGTCCAAGAAGGTCACCCAGTCCAAGGACCACATCAGCCAGGTTTCCAGCGTGCTGACGGCCGGCGGCGATGTGTCGCTCAATGCCGGTAAAGACCTGGAACTCACCGCCAGCCGGATTGCCGGGGGCGGCAACGTGACCCTCGATGCACAGCGCGATGTGAGCATCCTGTCGGCACTGGACGAAGACGCTTCGTTCTACTCGAAAAAGAGCAAGGGCTCATTCGGTCGTAGCAAAAGCCAACAGCGGGAGAGTTACGACAGCACCAACGTGGCCTCGGTCGTTGAAGCCGGTAAAGACCTGACCATCAATACCACCAAGAAGCCTGATGGCGGGATGAGCATCGATGGCGGGCGTGACGTCACCGTGATCGGCAGCCAGTTGAAGGCCGGTGGCGACATGTTGCTGGGGGCCACGGGTGACATTGCGGTGTTGTCGGGTGTCGAGGAGCATGGTTCCTACAGCAAGAAGACCAAGTCCGGGTTCCTGGGGCTGTCCAAAAGTGGCAAAAGCCAGTTGAAGACTACTGCGAGCCAAGTGGGCAGTGAGTTGGAGGCGGGCAATGACGTGGTGGTGGCGGCAGGTAATGATGTGCGGGTGCGGGCCAGTGAGATTAGTGCCGATAACGACACTGAACTGCGCTCCGGGCTGGTCAATAGCACGGGTGATATCAACCTGATTTCTGCGAACGACACGGCCTATAGCCGCAGTGAAGAGCACAAGAAGAAGTTTGGTTACACGGAAAGGCCAACATCGGTTGCCATTTCGTCCGCTAAGAAGGCCGGTCGTGAAGCTCAGAGCAGCACCAGCGTGGGCAGCCATGTAAGTGCCGAGCGCGATGCAACTTTGCAGGCTGAGCGCGACATCAATCTGGTTGGCAGTGGCATCAGCGCAGGGCGCAATGTCAACCTGGATGCAGGGCGCGACGTCAATGTGGTCGCCGCGCAAGACACCAGCAGCGAACGTACGTGGGAGAAGAAAAAACAGACGGGTTCAAGCATTTCCAGTAACGGCGATGGCATCAGCCTCTTCGCCGGCACCGAAGGCAGTTCGGAGAAAAACCGTGTCGAACACAAAACCGCTTCCGGCAGCCAGATAAATGCCGGGCAAGATGTGGCGATCAACGCCAAGCGTGATATCAACCAGCGCGGCTCTGATGTGGGCGCTGCCAATGATATCGAGCTGACGGCGGGTAGAAATATCAATATCGACGCTGCGCGTGAAAGTGTGCTCACCGAGCAGATACGCGAGAAAGAGAGCAACGGCCTGGGTGTTTCGATCAACCATAACTACGCTAATACCAAGGACGCTGTCAGCGGAGCAGGGAAAGGCGAGGACAATGTCAGCAAGGGCTCAAGCACGCTCAAAGCAGTTGATTCGGTCAGTCAGTTTGTCAGTGGGCCGACGCTGGACGGGAAGTTCGGCAACAGTAAGCAGACCAACAGCCAGCAGGTTATCGAGCAGACCAATCGCTCTTCGACGCTAAGCGCCGGTAACGATCTGCACCTTAACGCTGGCAACGATGTGTTGGTGAAGGGAAGCCACCTGGACGCCGGACGTGACATCAATATCAAAGGACGTGACGTCACGCTGGACGTGGCCAAGGGCGGGATTAGTGAAGAAACCACCCACACCCAAAGTTGGGGCGGCATTCATGGCGGTACCAGCGGCGGGATCAAGTTGGGCGCTGGCGGTAGCTTCGGCACGGCTACGGGCGAGAGTTCCCAAGGCTCGTCTACGGCTTCACAGCTGGAAGCCGGTCGCGATATCAACCTCAAGGCCAGCAATGACCTGAACTTGGTTGGAACGCAGGCTAAAGCTCAGCGAGATATCGAGCTGAATGCCGGCAACGATTTGAACATTCGTTCGGCGCATAACGACAGCAACAGCGAAAACAACCGCCACAGTGGCGGCGGGGAAGCAGGTCTGACGTTTGGCTCTGAAGGTATTGGCGTCTACGTCAGCGTCAGTATGGGCAAGGGTAACCTGGAGCGAGAAGGCCAACGCCAACAAGAGGCTTATCTCTATGCCGGCGACCGCCTGGGTTTCGCCAGCGGCAAAGACACCACCATCGGCGGAGCGAACCTCAGAGGCGACGAAGTGGTGGGGCGCGTGGGCGGCGACCTCAAGGTTTCGTCGGTCGCTGATACGGGCAAGGTCAAGGGCAAAGAGTTTGATATCAGCGTTACGGCCACCATCGGCCCGGGTGCGGGTGTCAGCGGCTCGGTCGGCTTTGGCAAGACCACAGGCAAAACGGACTGGGTCGAAGAGCAAACCCGTATCACCGGCAAAAATGCCGTCGATATCAGAACAGAGAACCATACCCAGATCGACGGAGCCGTCATCGCCGCTGACAACGGCAACCTGAAACTGGACACCGGCACCCTCGGCTTCAGCGATATCGCCGGGCAAGACAAAGAGCATGGGTACTACCTGAACGTAGGCGGCACCTATAAAGCCGGGAGCAGTGAAAGCAAAGGCAACACCGTACAAGACAGCAGCCAGGCGGGCAAAGGCAAGGAAGGTAAGACCGGTTGGAGCGTTGAGGGTTGGAACTACGAGAAAGAACGTGAACAGATTGTCCGCGCCACGGTGGGGGCAGGTGAAGTCGTTGTGCGCAAGGATGCTGAGACGGGAGGTGACTCTACGGCCGGGTTGAACCGGGATGTGGGTAAGGCCTATGAGATCACCAAGGATGATGAAAAACGAACGGATTTGTATGCGAGTAGTTCGTCCATTGATGCTGTGCTCAAACCTGGAGAAACGCTGAAGCAATGGTCTGATGGGCTACTCAATTACGATAAAACGGCGTTGGACAACTTCAACAAGGCCGCCGGGGCATTGCATGCATTAGTCAATCGAGTGGAAGTCATGCAGGGCCGTCCGATGGATGCTCGTGCAGAAGCCATGGCCGGCAAAGACTTGGCAGAAAGCACGCTTGAAGCCCTCATTCTCTCTGGTATGAGTCCTCGATCGGCAATGGCAAAAATGGGGGATCCCGAATTCATCGACAGCGTCCTGAGAAGTATGGCGTCGTTAAATGGGATCGAACCCCAGGTGCTTAGCGACGCGCAGAAGCTTGTTGAGTCGAGCACCTATAAACCCGACCCTCAGGCAGTGGTACTGGATACGTCGGAAGTCAACCCGACAGGGATTGAAGAACTTCAAGGTCTGATTCGTCAACTCGGGGAAATACAGGCTTATAAAAACAAACATCCTGAGAGTGTGGAAGCCATAGCCTATGTGTTGGCCGCGGCTCAAGGCCCGAAAGGGGTTGCTCAATTCATTGCGATGAAGGCTGTTGAGGGGACCGAGGCGGGGCAGGCGATCTCGAAGAATATAGACAAAGCGAATGCGTTCGTCGGAAAGAAAGTCGCTCAAATCATCGAAGGGACCGAGCTGAATCCGACGTATGACAGCGACAAATATCTGATTGGCGGTGGTGAGCTACTTTCCAGTATTTTATTTGGGGCGATGCCTGCTCGAAAAGGTAAGGGCGGTAAAGATTCCGAGGCAAATTCTCCTCGCCCTCTTGCCGAACCTGTCTATAGGACAAATAAGGAGGCCAAGCAGGCTGCAGAAGCATTGGGGTATAAAAAAATCAACGAAACAGTTCATGATGGGCAGGCTGTTTTCAAACAGGGGAATTTGTATATCACTAGGGACCTTGACGGACATAACGGAGGAGCATGGAAAGCAGCTAAATCGGTTAAAGCGCTTGGCTCGAAAGATACGAGACTGGGTACTTTTGACGTGAATATGAAACGTATTGGTGATTGAAATGAAAAAAACTGAGATGCCGGATTGGATTACACGTGGGAAGACCATTTCTGAATTAATTGAAGAATTACGCTCATTTGAGGATCAAACTCTTATGGTTGAGATTTCAGTTGACGGTGGCGTAAGTAAAAAGCCAATCAGCTTGGTTGGGAAGGAAGATGGTGTCTGTGTTTTATTTAATTGCGAGTCGGATTTTTAACGCGGGCTATGGTAGTGCCGGGGGGGCGTAGAGCAGAATAGATGGGGCTACGGTGACTCTACCCGACACTGCGGCCAATCGAATTACGGGCAAGGTCAAATGCAAAGAATTCGATATCAGCATTATGGCGAAAAAAAAAGGGGACAGATTTGAATGGCACTTAATTAACAGCTAACAGGCTGATCTGATTACAAAAAAATGAAGAAAAGGCCGCCCTTGGTCTACGGTGATAGTTGTGAACACACACCACTCGAACAAGGACAGCCCGCGTGAATCGCAGACCTCAAGTCGTCAGGCATCCACCCGCCATCGTCATGACTTGGCCTGCGCCGAGTACGTTGGTTGTCGGGTGGCCCGCCAATGCAGGATTTGCTGTTGAATATTCCAGTGAATAATCTGCTCGTAGAGCTTCTCGACGAAAGCGACATCAAGTTCGGCTTCTACCGCCCATAGTCGCCGCTCCTCAAGCATGGCCGCGACGCGTTCAGGTGCTGGAATGTCCTGTTCGTTGGCTTTGAACTGCGCCGCAGCCTTTACGTAACGCAGGCGTTTTTGTAGCGAGTCAAGGATCTGGCGGTCAAAAAAGTCGATGCCCGCTCGAATGTCATTGAGGTTCTCGCAGGCTTGTGGCGGTTTTAGCGGCAGCATGAGGCTGGTCTCTTTCAATAATGGGTACGCAAGTTGAATGACGCCGCGGGCAATCGCTCGACGACCGTTTGTTCAGTGAATGCTCGCTTGGATCGAAGGGTATTCAGTTGAGCTTCGGCAACCACTTCGTCGATCAAGGCGTCGATCATGCTGCAGTCGTGATGATGAGGTGTGGTGATCAGGTGTGCCGAATTACCGGAGGTGGCCAGGCAGTATTTCGTCGCAATTCTTTCTGATGGGCAAGGGAACACGACGGTGATGGAGTTTTCGTTGCGCCAGGCATCAATGCCCGAGGCCTGGAAGCGGTCGACGGCGTACTGTGCCGTGTCCAGGCTGTGTTTGATTCGATGGCGCCATTCAGCCCATGAGTAGCTGCGCAGTGCCGCCCACATCATCAGGGGTGTGTGGCCGTTGCGCGAGCCGCTGATGGTCTTGTCATGGGCGCGGATATAGTCCACTTCCACTGAAATGCGCGCGACGTTGTTGCGTTTGGCCACGACAATTCCGCAAGGAATGGGCGAGCCGATCATCTTGTGGCCGGAGACGCAGATCGAGTCGATGCCGTCGGCAAACGAGAAGGGTTGTGGGTGATCGACGAAGGGCAGGATCATCCCGCTCAAGGCCGCATCAGCGTGCAGGTAGTAGTCGTGGCGGGCAATGCCTGCCTGTTGCAGGCGTTGCTGGATGGTCACGATATTATCCACGGCTCCACGCATCGTGGTGCCGATGTTGGCGAAGATGATGGGGTGACGCTCCTGGTCGGCGGTTATTTTTGCCATCAGGTCGTCGTAGTCGATTTCGCCATTGGGCAGCGATTCGACCGCACGGCATTTGATCCGCAATAATTTGACGATCTTTGCCACGGAGTAGTGGGTGTCTTTCGAGTAGTACAGGGTGCCGTCCGGAAACAGTTCGCGTCCCAGGTAGCAGCCAAACATATTGCCTTCCGTCCCGCCATTGGTGACGTAACCCCAACTGTCTTCAAGGGCAATGTTGAACAGCTCGGCGAAATACGTCATGACGTCTTTTTCAAAGTCGAACGAGTTCAACAGGTAGTTGCTGTACTCGTTCCAGTCCCCGCAGTTGTTAATTGAAAACTGCAAGAAACGGTGCAGCTGGGAGTAATCAAAATCGGCTGATTCGGGATACCCAATGTTGAAATACTGATGTGTCACGCAGTGCTGCCAGAAGCCTTCAAGCTTGCTTTGGTCGGCAGGGGATAAAGTCATGTCTAACTCCTTTTAAAACGACTGGGTGACGCCGCCCGGTCAGGCGGCTATCTGCCTCGCGTCTACCAATGACCACCAGCTGCTGAGCGTGGGCGAATCCGCCAGTTCTTCGAAGCTGACGGCAATGCCACGCTCCTTGAGTTCGGCAGCGAGTCTCATCACTTGCAAGGAGTCGAGGCCATAGAAAATCAGGTTTTCCTCGGGGTCCAGGTCTTCACAGTCCTCGACGAGTTGCCGCACGCGAGTCTGCAACCAGGCGCGGGTGGTTTCCGCTGCCAGAAGCTGACGCAGATGCTTCTTGTCAATCTTGCCCACGGGGGTCAGCGGCATGGTTTCGATTAACCGGATGCGGTCGGGCAGTTTGTATTCGGCGATGCCGAGTTCCATCAGGTGACGTCTGAGCGCGGGCGGCTT
Source organism: Pseudomonas sp. NFR02 (assembly GCF_900119375.1). Taxonomy (NCBI): domain Bacteria; kingdom Pseudomonadati; phylum Pseudomonadota; class Gammaproteobacteria; order Pseudomonadales; family Pseudomonadaceae; genus Pseudomonas; species Pseudomonas sp. NFR02. Next base: position 554,262 of record NZ_FPJJ01000003.1, on the reverse strand, counting down.
CAGGCTCGGGTTGCGTGAGACGACGAACGCGCAGCTTTTTTCTCCCAGCCTGTCATCGGGCATGGCCACCAAGCCCGCGTGAGTCACATCAGGATGGAGGACGATGAGGTTTTCGATTTCCTCCGAGGCGACTTTTTCACCGCCACGGTTGATCTGGTCCTTGACCCTGCCGACCACGCGCAAATCGCCGCTGGGCATGAGTTGGACGAGGTCGCCGGAGTAGTAGTACCCCTCGTTATCGAACGCCTGGGCATTTTGTTCGGGGCTTTGGTAGTACCCGCAAAAAGTGTAAGGGCCACGTGTGGCGAGCATGCCAGGTTCTCCGTCCGGGACGGGGAGGCCTTGTTCGTCAACGATTTTGATTTCATCGTCGGGGCTGATCGGACGGCCCTGGGTAGTAAAAATCTGTTCGTCGGAGTCATTTAGCCGGGTGTAGTTGATCAGGCCTTCGGCCATCCCGAATACCTGTTGCAGCTTACAACCGAGCACGCCGGGCACCTGGCGTGCCAGCGAGTCGGCAAAACAGGCGCCACCGACCTGGAGGAACTCAAGCGATTGCAGTTGTTCTTTATGCTCCGGCGCTGCCTGCAGCCACAAGGCGGCTGCACTTGGCACCAAGGCCACAGTATTGACCTCTTGGCGCTGGATGATCGAAAAACAGGTCAAGGGCTCCGGGCTGGGCGCCATGATGATGCAGCCGCCAGCATGCAGAACACCGAGGGCGCCGGGGGAGCTGAGCAAGAAGTTATGGGCGGCAGGTAGCGCGCATAGAAAGCGCGTGCGTGGCGTAAGTTCGCATACTTGCGCGCTTGCCCTGGCGTTGTAGTAATAGTCGTTGTGAGTGCGGGGGATGAGTTTGGGGGTGCCCGTGCTGCCGCCTGACAGTTGGAACAATGCGACCTCGCCGGGCCCCGAGGGGGAGACGTTCACGTTGCTCTCGCTCGGCGTATTGATCCAGTCGGCGAGGTTGTTTTCGTGACGTTGCTCGCCCAATAGCAAGATGATGTCTGGACTTGAACCCACCTCCTTGAAGTCGGCGATATAGCTGTCGTCACGGAAGACTTCATGCTCGCGGGAGGCAATCAACAACGTTGGCGCGATTTGTTTGGCGTAACTCTTGAGTTCAAGTTTGCGATGGCTGTAGAGCGCGTTGAGGGGGGCGATTCCTGACTTGAGCAGGGCAAAAAGGACAATGTAAAACTCCGCGATATTGGGCAACTGCACCAGTGCAGTGTCACCGTTGCCAAGCCCGCTGGCGGCCAGTCGCGAGGCCAGGTTGGAAGACAATTGGTCCAACTCGGCATAGCTGAAGTGGCGATCGCCGCAAATAATCGCGGGGGCGTCGGGTTGCGACTGGCTGCGTTCCTGAAGGAGGTGGGTGAGCGGTTTGTCGAGCCAATAGCCTTTGTCCCGATAACGCTGTGCGCTTTCCAGAGGCCAGTGGTTAAATTCAATAGTCATAGTATTCACGTGTGAAAAAAAATTCGAGTTAGTGGGCCAATCCGCAGGCGCGCAGCATGGTGCCAAGCTTGGTCTGGACTTCTGCCCATTCGGAGTCGGGGCTTGAGGCTTCAACGATGCCTGCGCCGGCGAACAGGCGGACCTTGTTTCGCCTGACCGTGCCGCAACGAATCGTTACGACCCATTCGCCATTGCCCTGGGCATCGCACCAACCCACCATGCCGGTGAACAGGCCGCGCTCGAAGGGTTCGACGAAGCGAATCAGGCGCCGGGCGCGCTCGGTGGGGAAGCCGCACACAGCCGGTGTGGGGTGCAAGCGGCAGGCAAGCTGCAAGGCCGATACAGCCGGGTCTGCCAGCGTACCTTCGATGCGGGTCGAGAGGTGCCAGAGCGCGGGCGTGCTGATGAGGGAGGGGCGTTGCGGCACATTCAGCTGCGTGCACAGTTTCCCCAGTTGGCTGACGATGTCCTGGGTCACGAACCCGTGTTCGTAGTGATCTTTTTCCGATGTCAGCAACCAGTCTGCATTGCGCCGGTCGGCTTCTGGATCGGCCATGCGCTTGGCTGACCCTGCCAGCGGGTTGGACAGAAAGCTCAGGCCTTCCTTGCGGACCAGAAGTTCGGGACTGACACCGATCAGCGTGGTGCCATCAGGCATTGGCACACGGAAGTGGTAGCCGCTCGGGTTCTGGGCTTTCAGGTTGTGCTGCAGGGCACTCACATCCACATCGTTTGCAAATATCAGCTCGCGTTGAACCGAGAGCACAGCCTTGCGTACGTCGCTGTGGCGGAAGTTGACGACGGCGTGTTCCACCGCCCGTTTGAAGGCCTGTTCGTCCGGAATGTTTTTCTGTTCGATCAACTCAGGCAGCGTCGACATACCCGTTTTCGCGTGGATGTCTCGGGTCCGCCATTGCGCGTGTTCGGGAATGTAGAGGCAGGAAGGTTCAGCAGGGTCGAAAGGGATGGCGCCAACGATGATTGGGTTGCTCTGGCCAGCTTCGCGCGCCCGATCAAGCGCTTGCGCAATTGTCTGCTGGAACAGGCTATTGGCGTCATCGCCGCCAATGGCAGGTGTTTCAATTCTCTGCAGCATCCCGGTGACCGCTAACTCGCGATCGCCGGATGTGAACGAAAAACTACGTTGTACCTCTGCGAGTTGCACCTCTTCCATCTCGGTCGTTCTTAGGGTGCCCGTTCTCATTTGGGGGAAGCCTCCGTGGCCTAGGGATAAAAAGAAACTTGAAATAGAATCATTATCGTTTCTAATATGTGATGCTAATCATTACGATTTGTCAATCACATGAGTGAGCCATGAGAGAGTTAACTTCAATGCAAGCCGCCTGTTGGATCGGGCGGACTGCTCATGCGTTTTTAGGGAAAGTTTCAGCTCATCTGTATGCCGAATTCGATGGCCATTGCATTGAGCTGGAGCGGCTGCGCAAGGCACTTGAGCAGGTATGTCGGCTGCACCCCATGCTGCGAGTCAGGCTGAATGCGGAAGGGCTTCAATCCATTGCTGCGATGGACCAGTCACCGCTATTGGAGGTGGAGGATTTACGTTCGATAAGTGAAGAGGAGGTTGCGCAGCGCCTGCTCTGCAAGCGTGAGGAATGGACTCATCAGCAGCTTGATCTGTGTCAAGGGCCCGCAGCACGGTTTTGTGTGAGCCTGCTGGCCAATGATGCGTTTCGGCTGCATGTCGATACGGACATGATCGCCATTGACCCATCCAGTTTTCGCACGTTGATAGAAGACCTGGCAGAGCTCTATGAACATCCAGAGGCCGCTCTGCCACACACGCCATCGTTCTTCGACTGGTATGACAAAGCGCGCACCGATAGCGCACTTAAAACGGCCCGCGACCGGGACCGTCGCTGGTGGCGCGAGCGTCTGTCTGATATCACGCCGGCGCCGACGTTACCTTTTCTTGAAACCCCGCCTGACCAGCCGCACAGCGATCGACTCAGCACATGGCTGGGTCCAGAAGAGCGCCAGGCGTTACAGCGTCTCGCCCGCGAACGCAGAATAACGCTGTCTACCTTGATGATGGGGGTGTTTGCAGCGGCCCTCGGCGCCCAAACGGGAGACAAGCGATTTCGCCTCAATGTCCCTACGTTCTGGCGACCTGCGCTGGTGGGCGAGGTTGAGCGGATCGTCGGCGATTTTGCCAACATGCTGATTCTGGATATCGATCTGGAGGCGGCCCGGAGCCTGGCCGAGCTGTGCAGGCAACTGGCAGGCAATATGGTGGATTTGCTCGAGCATTGCGCTTATCCCGGGGTGAACCTGATGCGCGACCTGTCGCGTCATCATGGCGCTGCGCAACTGGCCCCTGTTGTGTTTACCGCCGGGCTGGATCTGTCTGGCGCAGACCTTCTTTCTGAGCGGGTGCGGCGAGTGTTGGGCCCCATGAACTGGGTGGTTTCCCAAGGGCCTCAGGTTGCGCTAGACGCGCAGGTTGTCTGCGCCGACGGCGGCATCTTGATCAATTGGGATATCCGTCTGGATGCGTTACCACCCGCCTGGGTGTCGGAGTTTTTCGACCGTTTCGTGCTGATGGTGCGCGAGGTGGCCGCTTGCTCCGCTGTTCTGGACCAGCCACTCTCCCAGCCAGCGGTTGTCGCAAAACCACTGACCGCTTTACAGCAGGCTTATTTGCTTGGGCGCAGCGCGCAGATGCCGCTGGGTGGTGTGGCCATGCAAGAGTTTCGCGAGTACCGCGGCGCTATGGATCCGGCACTGCTGCGGAGCCGGCTGGTCGAGATGGTCCAGCGCCACGAAAGCCTGAGAGTACGCATCGACGCGCAGAAACTCGTGCAGTTCGTCAGCGATGAGGTGCAGTTGAACCTGGACGAAGTCGACCTTACGACCTTATCGCCAGAAGAGGCGCTCAACTACGTCGAGGCGCGCCGCGAGGCGTATGCGCATGCGTTGTTCGAGCTGGACCGTTCGCCCTGGAACGTCACGATCTTCAAGCTTCCGGAGGGCCAGTTGAGCGTCTTCGTACGCCTCGACGCCTTGATTCTCGATGGGCGCTCAATCGCCACCCTCATGGTCGAGCTGTTCGACGGCACAACTGGCGAGGAGTCGTTCCCGCAGACGGCATCCGAGCCAGAGGATTTGGACAGTAAGCGCAAGGCAGATTCCGTTTATTGGAAAGCCAAGCTTGCTGCGGTCAGCGGGGCACCGCGGCTGCCGTGGATCACTGCGCTGGATCGGGTGGGCGCTTCACGCTACGAGCGACAGAGCCTGCTGATCCCCAAGCCTACGTTCGGCGCCTATTGCAAGTTGGGCGCGCGGCAGCGGCTGTTTAAAAACACCACGCTAATGGCATTGGTGCTCGAAGTGCTCTCGCACTGGCTCGATGAGGGTGGTTTGTGTGTTGCGGTGCCTGTTGCCCCGCAAACGGTCGGTGCCTTTGCGAATCGCTCGAGCTTTATCGCGATCAATTGGAGCGCCGAGCCAGATGGTTTTGCCGAACGCGCTGCCAAGCTGCAAGTAGATGTGCTGGAAGGGTTGCAGCACCTGAGCTTTTCAGGGGTGGACCTTGCTCGTTTGCTGTTCGAGTCCCATGGTCCCGGCCCGGTGCTTCCGGTGGTGATCACCAACGGGTTTTCCTGGCCAGTCTCGGCGCAGGGCAGCCCGATGAGCCTGCACGGCGGTCTGACCCAGACGCCACAGGTGGCGATGGATATTCGCTTCTCGGCCAATGCCGACGGCGAATTGGTGTTCGATATCGACTATGCACGCGCAGTGCTGGAGCCGGAGCTTGTCAGCGCCGTTTTGAACGCAATCGAAAAAGCGGTCGACCAAGCCACCACAAGCGGGGTTTTGGCCGTTGATGCCAAGGCGATAATCGAAAAAGGCCACTACCGTTTCAATAGTCGGGTCACTGAAGCGTGCCGCGAAGGGTTTCTCGACAGGATCGCGACCAACATTTTTGATCGGAGCAATACCAAAACTGCTCTTATCAGTGGTGATCGGCTAATCAGCTATGCCGAACTCGGCCACAGCGTGTGCTGCATCATCGGGGCATTGAAAGCGCGCGGATTATCACGTGGGCAAGTCGTCGCCATCTGCCTGCCTCGCAGCCCGGAACATACGATGGTGACGTTGGCGTGTGCTCTGACAGGCGTAATCTGGGTTCCCATCGACATTTCAGCGCCGGCCGAGCGGTTGCGTTACCTGCTGGAAAACTGTCAGCCCGATCTTGTGGTGATTGCCCAGCATGAGTCTGTCGGCTCAGTCACGGCTACACCGGCGGAACTCTTGGCTGTGCAGACCCAGGCGATGCCCGTGCTGGATGACCTGTCGTTAAGCGACGCCCCGGCCTATTACCTTTATACCTCGGGCACCACTGGTAAACCCAAATGCGTGGTTCTGAACAACCGAGCCACCGCCAATGTCGTCGGCAGCACCCTTGAACGTTGGGCTGTCACCGAGCGCGATGTGTTCATGTCCGTGACTCCACTTCACCACGACATGTCGGTGTTTGACGTTTTCGGATGCCTGACGGCAGGGGCAACATTGGTGCTTACCGGGGGTGGCGAGGAAAAGGACGCCGTACGCTGGAACCAGTTGATCGCCCAACATCAGGTGACGTTGTGGTGCTCTGTGCCCGCTATTTTGGAAATGCTCCTTTCATGCCGCACCAGCCATGATTTGAAGAGCCTGCGTTTGATTGCCCAGGGCGGTGATTACATCAAGCCGGCCGTGATCGCCGAGTTGCGTGAACTGCTGCCGTCATCTCGGTTGATTTCCCTGGGGGGGCCGACGGAGACCACCATCTGGAGTATCTGGCATGAAATTACGGACGATGACCGTGCGCTGATTCCTTATGGAAGGCCCTTGCCCGGAAATAGCTACTTTGTCCTAGACCCACGAGGCGAGCATTGCCCGGCAGGCGTAGTTGGCCGAATTCACACCGCCGGCGTCAATCTCGCGCTGGGGTACCTCGAAAACGGCGAGTTGGCTCAAAGCGAGTTCGTGACCGTCACTGATGAACATGGCCAAGCCGTTCGGGCGTTCCGGACCGGTGACTGCGGGCGTTACCGCCGCGACGGTACCTTGATCTTCGACAGTCGGGTAAATGGCTACGTGAAAGTTCGCGGTGTGCGGGTATCGCTTCCGGATATCGAGATAGCGCTGATCAATCATCCGTCGCTCAGGCACGTGTTGGTCGTGGATTACGGCGAGCAGCGCCAAGGCGAGGTCTGCATTGGCGCTTTGTATGTCTGTCAGCAGGGCGGCGAAGAGCCGACCACCACCGAACTCCGCAACTTCGCCCGTCAGCACCTGCCGCACTCCCATGTGCCCACGCGTTTGCTCAGGGTGGACGCGTTGCCGCTGTCGCAGAACGGCAAGCCTGATCGTCAACGGGCCCGCAGCCTGCTTACGGCTTCGGTAAATGACGCAAGTGAGCCCGCTGCGATGAGGCGCTCGACCCCACGCAACAAGGTATTGGATATCTACTTGAGCGTACTGGGGCGACCGCTGGCGGATGGGGCGAATGCCAGCGTGGACTTTATTAGCCTTGGGCTACGGCCCCAGCATTTGAAGGCGATTTCGGCGCGGGTCCAAGAGGATTTCTCGGTGCGCCTTTCGCCAGGGCAGCTCCTACGCTGTCGCAATGCACAAGACGTTGAACGCCTGCTCATGGCTGAGAGTTCCTGAGCGTGTAACGGATGTTGATATAAGCGCGGTGGCGCGCCTGCGCGCACGTCAACTGCAATAACCAAACAGTTGGGCCTAGGGAGATGGATTGGATGATGGATGTACAAAGTGTTGATATTACCGGCGTTGGCATTGGCCCCTTTAATCTGGGTTTGGCCGCGTTACTGTCCAAGCATCCTGGCGTGACCGGTGTATTCCTTGACCGGAAAGCGGAATTTCGCTGGCATGAAGGGCTTTTGTTACCAGGCACAACGCTTCAGGTTCCGTTTCTGGCCGACCTGGTGACGATGGCGGATCCCACCCATCAGCTCAGTTATCTGAACTACCTGCATCAGCACGATCGCCTGTACCCGTTCTACTATTACGAAAACTTTCAGGTGCCTCGCCGTGAATACGATCACTACTGCCGCTGGGCGTCGCAGCAGCTGCCAGCCTGCCATTTCGGCGAGGAGATCTGTGATGTGACGTATGACGCCAACGCTGGCCAGTTTCTGGTAGAGAGCCAATCAGTGTCAGGCTTCAAGCGCTATTATCACAGTCGGGACCTGGCGATTGGTGTCGGTACGGCGCCTGTATTGCCCCAGTGGGCACAGGTCAAGAGCACCGCGCCGGTGATGCACTCGGCGGAGTTCGGCAAGCGTCAGCAACAGTTGTCGAAATGCCAGCGGGTCACGGTCATTGGCTCCGGCCAAAGTGCGGCCGAATGTGTGTTGGCCTTGTTCAGCGAGTTGACACCCGAGCGGATTGCAGCAGGGGCGTCGATTCGCTGGATCACACGCTCAGCGGGTTTTCATCCCATGGAGTATTCGAAACTGGGGCAGGAGTGTTTTACGCCGTCCTACATGGAGTACTTCCACAGCATTCCGAGGGAGCGACGCCGTGCCATCGTTGCAGGGCAAGGGCTGCTGTACAAAGGCATTAGCTTCTCGACCATCGCTGATATCTACGACCTGATCTATGAACGCTCGATTGGCGGCAGTGATCCGGGCCTGACGTTGCTATCCAATTGCGAGGTGCAGGCCGTGGAAGAGATTGATGGCATGCTGAAAATCGCTTACCGGCACCGTGAATTGAACCAGACCGGCACTCTTGAAGCTGATGCCATTGTGGCGGCGACAGGCTACGGGCATACATGGCCGCAGTGGTTTGAAAGGCTCAAGGGCGTGGTGCTTGAAACCGATGAGTATGGTGACTGTATCGTCCAGGACGATTTCACCGCACGCCGCTGCGATGCAGGCACGGGCCGTGTCTTCGTGCAGAATGCGGAGATCTTCCAGCATGGTGTTGGTTCGCCGGACTTGGGGATTGCGGCGATTCGCAATGCAACGATTATCAACCAGTTGCTTGGCCAGCCTTACTACCGCTTGCCCAAACGGTCATCGTTCCAGCGATACGGGATGCATGAAGCGTAGAGCCGAGGGTTGAGGGTCTTGGTAGCATTACCAAGACCCTGATCAGGTTATAGGTGGATATGGTTAAGGGCGGTGCGGGCTGCGTCGGGCGTCGTAAACAGCGCGAACACCTGATCTATGGTCGTGCTCAGGCGCGCCATCTGTGCTGCGCTGTAGCGGTCCGAACGGTAAGTAATGACCAGGCGCAGCGAGCGTTTGCCGTCGATCGTGTTCTCCATGATTTCGAACTGAATACCGAACATCGATTGGTTCTTGTCCGGGTCAATCTGCCGGTAGCGGATCGTCCCGGCGTCCGGTGTGCTCAGGGTGCCATTCAAGGCGTTGTTGGCGTGTATTTGAATGTACACGTCGAACAGCAGGCCGTCTGCGGGCGTCATGCCGAGGGCCTGTTGGATCTGCTCCATCGGAATATCGGCATAAGCCATGGAATCATTGATCAGGCGAGTGGTGTTTTCAATCAGTGCGCCAACGGCCTGCTGGGGATCGAACTGCACCCGATGCGCCACCATCGTGGTGAAGTAACCGACCGTTTCATAAAACCCTGGGTCGGTGCGGCCGGAGGCGGACGTACCGATCACAAGGTCTTTCAAATTACCGAGCTTATGCAGGGATAACGCAATCGCCGTATAGACCACACCGAACAGCGAAGCGTTATTCCGTCTGGCGAAGGCATACAGGTTATCGGTGAGCGCCTGGTCGGGTTTGATTTCGAACCATTGCGCGTTCGTCGACACTTCGCTGGCCGGCACGCTGGCCTGATAGTCAGGGGACGGCAGTGCCAGGCCCTGGGTTGCGCCGCGCAACATGCTCGTCCAGTAGTCGAGATGCTGTTGATTGATGCCAGTGGCCTGTTGTCGTAGGGCGAACTCATGGAATGACGGTGCAGGCGCTGACCAAGTGGGTGCTTTGTCTGCTGCACGGGCGAGGTAGGCCTGAGCCAGTTCCTCCATCATCACGTTGAGTGACCATTCATCAATGGCCATGTGGTGGATCAGCAATGACAGGGTTTGGCGTTGGCGTTGCGGGTCGTAAATGAAGCGAACCCGTAGGGGTAGCTCGCGGGTCAGGTCGAACTGATAGGTGGCTTCGCTTTTGAGCGTTGCACCCCGGCTTTCCTGGCTTGGCCAGAACCACTTGTATTCGGACAGCTGCTCGAACGGCACGATCTGCTGGTACGCCTCAGAGCCCTCGAAGTGGAAGGTTGAACGCAGGCTGGCGTGACGCTTGAGCAGGTCACGGAAAGCTTGCTCGAACAGTGCTTCATCCACCTGGTCGAGGAAGTCCAGGGCAAAGGGCAGGTTGAAAATTGTCCCGAACTCAAAGGCTGCGTAAGCCCGCCCAAGGGAGGCTTGGGCCAGCGCGAAAGGTGCCCTCTGTACGTCTTGCTGGCGGTCCATGGCAACAGCAGTTGCATCGTTTTGCTCGATGATATGGGCGTGTGCAGCCAAGGCGGCGGCCGACGGCGCGCTGAAAAAATCATTGAACTGGACTTCAATGCCATGGCCGCTCAGCAGCTTGCCAATGATGCGTGTGGCCAGTAGCGAATGACCGCCGAAATCAAAGAAATCATCAGTGAGTTGCATGTCAGGCTCTACCAGGGCCGCTCGAAACTCATCAAGAATAATCGACGCAACGTCGTCGTTGGCCGCAGGCTGGGCGGTGGGCGCACTGATGGGTGACGATAGCGCTTCACCATTCGCCAAGCCGTGCAACCAAGGCGTATTGCTGGCCGAGTGGCCTATATAGGCGCTCAATACCTGGTGATACAAATGGTCTTCCTGGCAACTCTGATCGAGGACCTGATGGAGTATGAAGCCAAGGATAGTGTCTTGCCCGGTTTGGATAATCAACGCCTTGAATGGCGGCTGGCTTTGCGCGTCCCAGGGCGCCATTTGCTGCGCGCGCAAATGCTCGGTGGCCTCTACGTCCGAGTGTAGATGCATGAGCTCAATGCAGGACTGCCAGTCAGCGGCGTGCACTTTGTGCACTTCGCCATCGTCGTTGAACAGGTAGCGCGCATTCAGATCGGGGAGTGTTTCGATAACGCTCCTGATCGCTGACATGAGTCGTGAAAGGTCAATGTCGGCGTCGAATCGCCAGGCGCTGAAGTGCTTGAGCACGCGTTCGGGATATTGCTGCTGCAAGAGCCAGAAATGCTCTTCGTTATCAGTGACAGACAGTTTCGGTAACGAGTCTGGATTGAGTTCCATCATGGAAATTTCCCGCCTTATCAAACTGAACAGTAAGAAGTAGAGAGGGCACCGCAGTGCCGACAGGCCGATCCTCGGTCTGCTGCAACGCTCAGAAATCCAGGCGCAAGAGAAGGTGCAAGCAACTCACATTTGCAGGGGGTCAATGAACGCCGTATGATGTTAAATAATAATCATACCTATTCGCATTAGTCAAAAGCTGATCGCGAATTGACCGTCTCAGGAGAGGTGTTGTGAACAACGGAGCGTTCGCGTCCACGCAGCAATTTGAAAAGCTCTATGTCGACCATCACGGTTGGCTATGCAGCCTGTTGCGCCGCAAGTTGGGCAGCTCGGTCGATGCCGCTGATCTCGCTCACGATGTCTATCTCAATCTCATCAAGAAAGGCCGGGTTCCTTCCACCGAGGATTCTCGCGCCCACCTGACCCAAATCGCCAAAGGCATGGTGATCGATCTTTATCGCCGACGTCATCTTGAGGCCCGCCATCTGGAGGCGCTCAAGTTGCAGGCCGAACTGTTGGTCCCGTCAGAGGAGCGACGTGCCCTCGTGAGTGAAGCGCTGGCTCAGATCGATGACGCATTGCGCCGCAAGCCAGCCAAAACCCGCCAAGCGCTGCTGCTGTGCAAGTTGCATGGTATGGGCCACCGCGACATTGCCTGCGAGTTGAAAGTGTCGGTGTCTTCCGTCGAGAAGTACATCGCGTCTGGCCTGCGAGCCTGCTACCCATTCGTGCCCGGGCTGGTGCCTGGCACCGCCTCATCGATTAATGAACGTCTCGATTGAGGATTTTGCGTTGCCGTTCGGAATACAAAGTACGCAGCGCATACCACTCAAACCTAAAGGAAGCCAGGTGGCCTTCAGGCTACCTGCAGTGGTTATTCAGGAGAACTCATGAGTGCTACAGATGAACCCGGCGTTGCCGGCACGGTATCTCAGATACTCAGACCCATACGTGGGCAACTGATAGTCGCGGCGGTATTGGCCGCCATCGGTACCATGCTGACGCTGGTGCCCCTGGCCGGTATCGCCCATATCGCACAGCTTGCAATGGCCCAAGATGAGGTGGCGACAGCCTGGAGCCAGATGCAGGATCAAGTCTGGCGGGTTGTCATCATCAGTCTGGCCTGCCTGTTTCTCGGGATGACCTTGATTTCGCTGGGCGAAATGGCTGCGCACCTGGCCGACAACCGCATCACTGGCCATTTGCGCCGGGCGATTACCCGCCGTCTGGCCAAGGTGCCATTGGGATGGTTTACCAGTCGGGCTTCCGGCGAGGTCAAGCAAGCGATGCAAGACGACATTGGCACGTTGCACAGCCTGACCGCGCACTTCTTTACCACCTTGGGTCGTACCATCGGCGCAATTCTTGTTTCGGTTCTCTACCTATTCGTCATGGACTGGCGCATGGCGATTGTTTCGCTGTTGCCGTTCCCGCTGTTCTTCCTGTTTTTCTCCAGGGCCACCAAGGCCAGTGGGGCGAACATGCAGTCATTTGGCGCCGGCATGGCACGCATCAATAATGCAGTGGTTGAGTTCGTCAATGGCATTCCTGTGGTCAAGGCTTTCGGGGTCGAGGGCAAGGCCCATGGCAGCTACCGCAAGGCGGTTGATGGCTTCGCTGAGGCCTTTACCGACTTCACCCGCCCGCTGGTCAGCGCGATGGCCAACGCTCACGCGATGATTGCCCCGGTGGCGGTGCTCGGCGTAGTGCTGACGTTTGGGACGCTTTGGGTGAGCCTGGGCTGGATCACACCGGTAGACGTGTTGCCCTTTGCCTTGGTGGCGCCGGGAATCTGTGCGCCGCTGTTGCTGCTGAGCTACGTCACCCATGACTTGAACAATGCTACGGGCGCAGCGCAGCGCGTTCATACGCTGTTGCAAACGCCCGTGCTGGAAACCTTGGCAGCTGCCGCGCCAGCGTTGCCGGAAAATGCCGAAATACGTGTCGAGCAGCTCGGCTACAGCTACGACGGCCAGACCCCGGTGCTCAAGGACGTCAACTTCACCCTCAAGCCGGGCACGGTGACCGCGATTGTCGGTGCTTCGGGCTCCGGCAAGTCGACCCTGGCCCGTCTGTTGCTGCGCTTCTTCGACCCGAGTGAAGGGCGCATCACCTTGGGCGGCGTCGACCTCAGGCACATCGAGAGCACGCAGTTGTACCGGCGCATCGGTTTTGTGTTGCAGGAGGTACGCCTTATCCATGCCAGCCTGCGCGACAACATCGCCTTGGGCCGCCCCTCGGCCAGTCAGCAGGAAATCGAAGACGCAGCCCGCACTGCCAATATCCATGAGCGCATCTGCGCCTTGCCGCGAGGTTACGACTCGGTGATCGGGGAGGATGTACAGCTTTCCGGCGGCGAGTTGCAGCGCGTGAGTATTGCCCGCGCCATATTGTTGGACCCACCACTGCTGGTGCTCGACGAAGCCACGGCGGCGGCCGATGCCGAGAACGAGGTGAAGCTTCAACAAGCACTGTCGCGCTTCGCCCGGGGCCGAACCTTGATGGTGATCGCGCACCGCCTCGATACGGTGATGCATGCTGACCAAATCATCCTGATCGACAACGGCACGATCTGCGAGCAGGGACGCCACCACGAACTGCTCGCCCGCAACGGCCGCTACGCTCGAATGTGGGCGCTGGGCGGCTACGAACAGGCCAAGGAACAGGCGGTATCGTCATGCTGAAAACCTTTAATCAACTGCTGGGCGAAGATGCCCGCGTATTGCGCCGCTACCTTTGGATGACGCTCGTCTACGGCCTGCTCTGCGGGCTGACGATTGTCACTCTGGTACCGGTGCTCACTCGTCTGCTGAACGGTGATGTGCGCTCAGCAGGGCAATGGCTGACTGCGCTCGTGATCGGGGTGCTGGTTTGCTGGGCCTTGCGACGGACGGTGGAGAAGGCGGGTATCCGCGTCGGTATCGCTGTTCTGCAGCGTGGTCGTCATCGGCTGGGCGACCATGTGGCGCGTTTGCCGGTCGGTTGGTTCAGCGCACAAAATACCGCACGACTGAGCCACTTGGCCTCCCAGGGCATGATGGAATTGGCTCAGCTTCCGGCCCACGTTTTCACGCCGTTGATCACAGGGGTGGTCACACCGGTTGTAATCCTTGCCGCGTTGTTCAACTTACATTGGCAAATGGGATTGATCGCGCTACTGGCTTTACCCCTCTTGTTGGGTATCTTTGCGCTGACCGCTCAACTGGGGCAGCGCGCCGACCAACGCTTTCAGCACAGCGCCGCGCAGACCAGCCAGCGCATGGTCGAGTTTGCCCAGGCACAATCGGTGCTGCGCGCCTTTAATGGCGAGGACGGCGGCACCCAGTTTCTCGAGCAGGCCATCGGGCGCCAGCAGCAGTCTGCAAAGCGGCTGATCCACGTCTCGGCGATGTCGGTGGTGTTCAATGCCTGGGCGGTGCAGGCCGGCTTCGCCGTCTTGCTGGTGGCTGCCACGCTATGGCTGGGTGATCAGTTGAGCGCAAGCCTGGCACCGTCTTCGGTCATCGCTGTGATCGTGTCGTTGCTGTTGGTCAGCCGCTTTATCGACCCGCTTCTGGAGGTCGCAGGTTATAGCGAAGTGCTACGTGGCGCGCGCGGTCAGCTTGATGCCGTGCGCGAAATCTTCGAGGTCGACCCTTTGCCGGAGCCGCAGGCCCCGCAAGCGCCGGTCGATGGATCGGTCGTATTGGAAAACGTGAGCTTTTGCTATGCCGAGGATCAGGCCGATGTGTTGCGCGATGTCAGCCTGCGTATCGAGCCCGGCAGCATGACGGCGCTGGTCGGTGCTTCTGGCTCGGGCAAGACCACCCTGGTGCGGCTGATTGCGCGCTTTTTCGATGTGACGCAAGGCCGTGTGCTGGTGGGCGGTGTAGATGTTCGGCAGATGTCCAGTGGGCAGCTGGCCGGTCAGATCAGCCAGATCTTTCAGGATGCTTACCTGTTTCAGGGCAGCATCGCCGACAACATTCGCATCGGTAAACCCGATGCCAGTGATGCCCAAGTGATGCAAGCAGCAACACAGGCTGGCGTCCTGGAGATCATCGAACGCTTGCCCCAAGGCCTGGACACGCCAGTAGGCGAGGGCGGTGCACGCCTGTCCGGGGGAGAGCGACAGCGAATCTCCATCGCCCGTGCGCTGATCAAAGAGGCGCCGATTTTGTTGGTCGATGAGGCCACCGCCGCTCTCGACGCCGAGAACCAAGCGGCGATCGCGCAAGCGTTGGCGCGTTTACGCGGCACGCGCACGCTGATTGTCATCGCGCACCAGCTGTCGACAGTGGTCATGGCCGACCAGATTCTAGTGCTCGATCACGGCCAGATCAGCGAGCAGGGCTCCCATGCGCAGTTGAATGCCAAGCCAGGGCTCTACGCGCACTTTCTCGCCCAACGCCAAGCCACGAAAGGCTGGCGGATTGCTGGAGAATCAGACGGTGAGGGCGGTTCTTGAGCCGTGCAATCTTACTCTGCGTGTTTGCCGTGCTTTGTTGCCTTTCGTTGATGGTGGGGGTCAAAGAGGTTTCCTGGACGGCACTGTTCACGTTATCCGATGACGCTTGGCTGACACTGACTGCCAGCCGCCTTCCGCGCCTGGCCGCCCTGATTCTCACGGGGGTGGGGCTGGCCGTGTGCGGCGTGATTCTGCAGCAGATCGTGCGCAACCGCTTCGTCGAACCGGCAACTTCCGGCGGGCTGGATGCAGCAAAGCTGGGCATTCTGATTTCATTGACGGTGGCCCCCGCTGCCGGTGCGGCCGGCCGTATGCTGTTTGCCTTGGCGTTTTGCTTTGCGGCGAGCCTGCTTTATGTCGCGATCATCCGCCGCATCAAGTTCAAGAACACCGTAATGGTTCCGGTCATCGGCCTGATGTACGGCAGCGTATTGAGCGCCATCGCCGAGTTCTACGCCTATCGTCACAATATCTTGCAGAGCATGCAGGGCTGGATGCTCGGAGACTTCTCGAAGATCGTCCAGGGCAATTACGAGATCATCTACCTGATCTTGCCGATAGTCGTGCTCACTTATCTGTTCGCGCACCGCTTTACTGTACTCGGCATGGGCGAGGGCATGGCCGGCAGCTTGGGCCTGAACTACACGGCAAATGCGGCGTTGGGGTTGATGCTGGTGGCGGTCACCGTTTCCGCCACGGTCATTACCGTAGGGGCCATTCCCTTTGTCGGGCTGGTTATTCCCAACCTGGTGGCGTTGCACTACGGCGAGAACCTGGAGCGAACATTGCCCATCGTCGCGTTGTGCGGCGCGTCGCTGTTGCTGGCGTGCGACATTCTCGGCCGCTTGTTGATCTATCCCTTCGAAGTGCCCATCGGTCTCACCGCGGGAAGCGTAGGCGGTGTGTTGTTCCTGGTGTTGCTGATCAGGAAATACGCATGAGGCGTGTGGCTACCCGCTATGGTCTATGGGCACTGGTGCTGGTCCTGGCGATAGCGTTCCTGTTCTTGGGCTCAGGCTTTGACTTCGAGTACGTCATTCCCAAGCGAATGACCCGTTTGGCCGCGATGGTTATTGCCGGAGTATGCGTTGCTTATTCTTCGGTGATTTTCCAGACCCTTGCCGGCAACCGAATACTGACGCCGGCGATCATGGGGTATGAGGCAATCTACCTGTTGTTCCAGGCCTTGCTGATCCTGGTGCTGGGTACCCAGAGCCTGGTGCTGTTGGGGCGTAACGGTAACGTATTGTTGTCGATCCTGTTGATGCTCGCTTATTCAGGGCTCATTCACCGTTGGCTGTTCCATGACGGACGCAACAACGTGTACCTGCTGCTCCTGCTTGGGCTGGTACTGAGCATGGTGATGGGCACCTTTACCCAGTTTATCCAACTGAAGATCAGCCCTGGTGAGTTCTCGATCTTCCAGGGTTTCAACTACGCCTCCTTTAATAAGGCGCAACCCACGCAAGTGATCTATTCGGGGCTGCTGGTGGCGGCGGCGTGCTTTATCGCGCAAAGAAGCCTGCCGGTGCTCGATGTGTTGTCGCTGGGGCGTGACCAGGCGATTTCCCTGGGTGTCGATTTTCAACGCAGCGTGCGCCTGCAACTTGCGCTGATCGCGATTCTGGTGGCTGTCTCAACCAGTCTCGTCGGGCCGACGGCCTTCATGGGCGTGTTTGTGGCAAACATCACCTATGCGCTTGCCCGCACCGCCCGGCACCGGATTACATTGCCCATGAGTTGCGCCATTGCCATTGGCATTTTCATCGTCGCCCAGTACATGGTCGAGCAGATGTTCAACTACAACACCTCCGTCAGCATTCTCATCAACCTGGTGTGCGGCGGGTATTTCCTCGCGCTGATGATTCGAACCCGAGGCGCTTCATGATTTCCCTTCGTCACGTCTATAAGACCTACGGCACCAAGCACGTCCTGAGTGACGTCAGCGTTCAGTTCCCGCCAGGGCAGGTGACTTCGCTGATTGGGCCCAACGGGGCAGGCAAGACTACCTTGCTGATGTTGATCGCACGTCTGCTGGCGCCGACCCGCGGCGAACTGCTGATTGGCGGGCGTAGCATTGCGGATGTGCCCATCCGCGAATATGCCAGGCGTGTCGCCACCTTACGCCAGACACCCGATTTCAACCTGCGGCTGACCGTTGAAGAATTGGTGGCTTTCGGGCGTTTCCCTTATAGCCGAGGGGCGCTCACCGTCCAGGATCGCCAGGTCATTGACGAAGCCATCGAGTTTCTGTCGTTGCAACCATTACGCCTTTCTTACATCGACGAGCTGAGCGGCGGGCAGCGGCAAATGGCGTTCCTGGCAATGACCATTGCCCAGCAAACCGATTACCTGCTGTTGGACGAGCCGCTCAATAACCTGGACATGAAGCATGCCGTACAAATCATGCGTGCGCTGCGCCGCTTATGTGACGAACAAGGTCGCACCGTGATTCTGGTGGTGCATGACATCAACTTCGCGGCCAACTACTCCGATCATATCGTGGCCATGAAAAACGGCGCGGTGCACTTGCGTGGCCCGGTAGCGGAGGTTGTCACCGAGGCGCACCTGCGCGATCTCTTTGATTTGGATTTCGAGATTCTGCAGAGCGAGCAGGGGTTCGTCTGCAACTACTTCAACCCATCATTATCAAGGGAGCAGATATGAGTATTGGTAAGGCAAAAACAATCCGTGGGGCACTGCTGGCGGTCGCGGTGGCGGCCGGCCTGCAGGGCTGTGACAAACCCTCGGCACAGGCGTCCGCGCCAGTCGCTGCGCATACGCACTACGAGCCGATCAAGATCGAGCATCCACTGGGTAGCACGATGATCACCCAGCTCCCCCAACGTGTGGTGGCGTTCGATATGAGTGAACTCGATACACTCGACCAGCTGGACGCGCCGGTGGTGGGTATCGCCAAGGACTATGTCGCGAGTTTCCTTACCCAGTACCGTGACAATCCGAACATCATGGACGTGGGGTCGACCATCCAACCCAACCTTGAACGGTTGCATGCCCTCAAGCCCGACCTGATCCTGATCTCGCCGCTCCAGGCGCAAAGTTACGCAGAACTGAGCCAGATCGCACCGACGCTCTATGACGATGTGGACCTGACCAACCAACACGGCAATCTCTTCGCCACCGCCAAGGATCACCTCATGACCCTGGGGCGCATTCTAGGCAAAGAAGCGTTGGCTCGTCAGAAGGTTGCGCAAATGGACGCCAAGGTTGAACAGACTCGGCGCGTCACCGATGGGCGCCCGGAGAAAGCGCTGATCGTTTTGCATAACAACGGCGCATTCACCTCCTATGGCGTGAAGTCGCGCTACGGTTTCATCTTCGACACCCTGGGCGTAAAACCCGCCAGCACCGACATCGAGGCTGGCTTACATGGCCAGCCCATCTCCAATGAATTCATCCAGCAGGCCGATCCCGACATTCTCTACGTGATCGACCGTACCGCAGTGATGGAACGGCGGCCGGCGCTGGACATGAAGAGCCTGGATAACCCGCTGCTGCGCAAAACCAAGGCCTGGACCAACGGACGTGTGATCTTTGTCGACGCCCAGACCTGGTACCTGTGTACCGTCAGTGCAACGTGCCTGGGTCGCATGGCCGACGAGGTGGTTCAAGGCTACAAGGGCTGACCCGCTGTGCTTGGGGGCGCAAGGGCGGGTGCCGTGCAGGCACTCGCCTTTATTTTCAAAAAACACAAATGCTAATGATTGTTATTGAGGGTTTTGCCTTCTGGTTCGGAAAGCCTAGTGAGCACATACACATTCTCCGAATCAAAAGGAATTCAGCATGTCGGAACGCTGTCGCCAACATCGCGCTACCCCTGATTCACCGCAGGCTGCGCAACGCTTTACTTTGAGTCATATGTTCACGGCTGTGCAGATGGCGCTGGTACTGGGGCTGACGGCGGCGCCCACCGCCGCGAGCGCTGCCCCGCAAGCAGGCACAAGCAGCGCCAGCCTGGAATTGTCGGAAACGGTGGTGGAGGGCGTCCTGGACCCCGCTACAGGTCTGCCGCCGGCTTATGCTGGCGGGCAGGTTGCCTCCGGCAGCCGCGTTGGGCTGTTGGGCAACAAGGATTTCATGGAGACGCCTTTCAATACCATCAGCTATACCGATGAATACATACAGAACCGTCAGGCGCAGGATATCGGCTCGGTGATCGGTGCGACCGACCCCTCGGTGTACGTGCCCACCAAACGCAGCAACTTTGAAACCTTTTTCATCCGCGGCTTCTACAGCAACGCCGATGACATCACCTTTAACGGCCTGGTCGGCATGGCGCCGAATATGCGCGGCTCTACCGAATTGGCGGAGCGCATCGAAGTGCTCAAGGGCCCTTCGGCGCTGCTCAACGGCATGCCGCCAAGCGGCAGTGTAGGTGGCAGCATCAATCTGGTACCCAAGCGCGCCGGCGACGAACCGTTGGCACGCTTGACCACCACTTATGAGTCCCGAGGCCTAGGGGGTGTGCACGCGGACCTGGGGCAACGTTTTGGTGATCAGAAGCAGTTTGGTGTGCGCTTCAACGGCGTTTACCGTGACGGCGATACCCCCGTGGATAATCAGCAACACAAAATGGCACTGTCTTCCCTCGGGCTGGATTGGCGTGGCGAGCGGGCTCGGATATCGCTCGATTTCTACAAACAGCGTGAACGCATTGATGGTCTCAACTACTTCGGGATCAACACAATTGCCCCCAACGTCACCCACTTGCCAAGCCCCAAGAAGGGCGATTATGCGTTGGCACCCAAGTGGGCCTACACCATCAACAACACCACTACCACGATGGTGCGGGGCGAATACGACCTGACGGATTCGCTTACTGCCTACGCGGCGTGGGGGCAGCGCGATGGTGGTTACAACGCGATGATCAACTCAAGCACCCTGGTGAACAATGTGGGTGGCATCAGCTCTTCGGCCATTCGTTCGATTCGCAGTGGCACCCAGCAATCGGGTGAGGTCGGGTTGAAGGGCAAATTCCAGACGGGCCCCGTGGATCATGCCTGGACCATCGCCGCGACCCGTTTTACCTCCGACAACAGTTTCAAGGACGCGAGAGCCGCCATCCCCGGCACCACAAATTACGACAACCTCGACTTTGGCAACGCGCCGACCTTCCCGGGCTATGGTGCAACCACCTCGCAAACCAGGGCCAACCTGGGCAGCTATGCGATTGCCGATACGCTGTCCTTCGCCGAAGGCCGTGTGCAATGGACCGTAGGCGCCCGTCGTCAGCGCGTGCAAAACACCACCGACGCTTTCGGCCCCAGGGCTTCGAAAACCAGCTATGACGAAAGCCGTGTCTCGCCCGCCACCGCACTTCTGGTCAAGGTGACGGATGAGGTGTCGCTCTATGCCAACTACATCGAGGGCCTCAGCCAAGGCGCGTCGGCCCCTGACTCGGCAGAGAACGCAGGTGCGGTCATGCAGCCGTACCAGACCAAGCAATACGAACTGGGGACCAAGGTAGACCTGGGCTCTTTCGCCCATACCGTCAGCCTGTTCCAGATTGAGAAGCCCAGTGCCTTTACCGATCCGCTCACCAATGTCTTCGGCGTCTACGGCGAGCAACAAAACCGTGGCGTGGAATGGTCGTTCTTTGGCGAGTTGCAACCAAGATTGCGCCTGATGGGCGGTGCGACCTATACCCAGGCAGAAATGACCAAGGTGGTCACCGGTGGTGTCAAAGACAAGCAAGTGACAGGCGTGCCCAAGGTGATTGCCAAGCTAGGCACGGAGTATGACCTCCTCGACGTCCCTGGGTTGACCCTGACCGGCAACATCAACCACACGGGCAAACAATACGCGACCAACGATCATCGGGTGTCGCTGGACTCGTACACCACCTACGATGTGGGGGCTCGCTATGCCTTCAAGGTCGAGACCAAGCCTATGACCTTGCGCGCCACCGTGCAGAACGTCACCAATAAGGCGTACTGGCTTGGTTCGTGGAACGGCGGGGATGGCAGCGGCCTTTCTGGCGGCTTGGGCGCGCCGCGCACGGTATTGCTCTCGGGTACGGTAGATTTCTGAGGGTTTGCAAGTCCAAAAGCACTGGACCCTGGCGAGGAATGCCATAAACGAAAAAACCCGCCAAACGGCGGGTTTTCAAGGGTTCCACAAACAGTGCTGGCCGTCAGTGGAACAGGAGATGGTGCCCGAACCCGGAATCGAACCGGGACGCCCTTACGAGCGGGGGATTTTAAGTCCCATGCGTCTACCAGTTTCGCCATTCGGGCGGTAGCGCGGTGTAACAGGGTTGGGAATATATAGATCCAGCCGCTTCAGCGCAACCTCCAAGCCGGTTTTCCCGCATAAAGATGCGCAGGAAAAAGCGTGGCAGATCAGTGATCTACAGGGCCTTTGTGTCAAGTCCCGATGAACGCAAGCCACCCAGGAACAAGCCCCATAAATGACAGTCATAGCGATAGGCCATTTCGGCATTTCGCAAGGAGTCGTTTGATGCTCAGTGTCCGTAAGCAGGCTTGGATCATCGCCGCAGGTGTGGCGGGTTTGTTGGGCATGGCCATGCTCAGCCCGGCGCAGGCGGGGAGTGCGGTGCAGTGGGGTGAGTTCAGTGCGTCGTCTTCAGACAAGTTGACGGCCGGCTCGATGGATGTGGGCGGTGCCTATGTGTTGAAGCCGTCGGGTGTTTCCGTTGGTGATGTCGAGGCGCTGCAGGCTGGGCAAAAACAGAGTCAAAGCGAATTGCAAGGCTTGAAAAGCAAAGTGGAGGGCCAGGAGCGGGCGTTTGATGAGTTCAAGCGCAAGGACGGCTCGAGTGCCAGTAGCAGTGACAGCCAGCTGTCGAGTCTCAAGCGTACGGTGGATGAGCAGAAGAGCACGATAGAGCGGCAGAAAAGCGAAATCGATGGCCTCAAGCGAAGCCTGGATGATGTGAAGCGCAGTGTGGAAAACTTGAGCAGCAAGGTGAGGTGACAGCACCGATGCTGTGGGCAATACAGGGCAGCTGTGGGAGCTGGCTTGCCTGCGATAGCGATGTGTCAGTCACAGGTATTGAACCTGTTACACCGTCATCGCAGGCAAGCCAGCTCCCACATTGACCGTGTCGGCATTTAGTCAATCAGCGCCAGCAAGTCGGTCACTCCCACGTCCACACCCGCCTGGCTGAGCAGCGTCGTCACCTGGCCGCGATGGTGGGTCTGGTGGTTGAAAAAGTGCACCAGCAGGCCGAAGAAGGGTTTCTCGGCGGCCACGCCGCGCATGTTGTGATAGCGCAGGTGTTGATCAAGGTGGGACTCGTGCAGGCTGTTGGCCCAATCGATGATCAGTTGATCCAGCCAGGCGCGATGGGCCGATAATTCAGCAAGGTTGGCGAAGGCCAATTGCTTGAGGTCACCGGGCGTAGCAATGCCGTTGAGTGGCGTCAAGGCCGCAAAGTGGGCCGGGTGTTCGGCAAAGCGTTTGAGCCAGACGGTGTCGCCCAGCATCAGGTGGTTCAACGTGCCGAGGATCGAGCCGAAAAACGCCTGGCGGTCCAGGGTCAATTGTGCGTGCGTGAGGGTGCCGGCGGTGTCGTAGACCTTGCGGTTCATCCATTGGTTGTAAGTGGCCATCAACGCAATATGCTCGATGCGATTCACCGCTGTTCTCCCTTTTCGGCGTGATGGCGTCATCATAAAGCTTGCCCGCCCGACGGTCATGGTGTTCCATCAGGGGAGGACTATGTTTGATCAACGCCACTATTGCGCCCCGGAGGGCGACACCATGAATACCAGCGATCTACTGGAACAACTGTTGCGTGCAGGGCAGCAAGGCGGCGGAGCTGCGGGCGGCGGCCTGGGCGGGTTGCTTGGAGGGTTGTTGAAGGGCGCCGGCACCGGCAATGCGTCTGCGGCGGGCGGCGGTTTGGGTGGTTTATTAGGTGGCCTGGGTGGCTTGTTGGGCGGCGCGCCGGCGGGTGGGGCCACCCAAACGCGTAGCGGCGGTGGGATGAACTACGCGGCGCTGGCGTCCCTGGGCATGGCGGCGTTCCAAGCGTACCAAGCGTGGCAACGCCAACAGGCTTCGGCCCCGCAGCAAGCTATCCAGACCGTTGACCAGCTTGAAGGGCCTGAAGCCGAAGCCCATAGCCACGGCGTACTGCGTGCGTTGATCGCGGCGGCCAAGGCCGATGGCAAAATCGATGCGCAAGAGCAGCAAATGATTTCTGCCGAGATTGGCCGTCACACCGACGACCCTCAGTTGCAGCAGTGGCTCGACGCCGAAGTCGCCAAGCCCCTGGATGCCGCCGATTTTGCCGAGTATGCCAATGACCGGGCACTTGCTGCGGAGATTTACCTGGCGAGCGTGATGCTGGTCAACGATCAGCAGGACGCCGAGCGCAATTACCTCGACGACCTGGCCGGTCAGTTGCAAATCGATCCGCAATTGCAGGTGCATCTGGAGCAGCAGGCCAAAGCCTAGAACCTCAGCGTCGCCCCAGTGGTCAGCCACTGGGCGCGATCGCCAATCAGGCTGCGCCCGACCAGCAGGTCCACGTCGACACATTCACCAATGTGCAAACGCGGCCCAGCCTGCCAGGCCTGTTCGCCGCCTTCCTGGCCATAACGCTCGCCAATCAGCGTGAGCTTCTCTGCCAACTGATATTCGAACCCCGTGCCCCAAGTCAGGCGATGCTGTTGATCACCGTCGTTGTAGGCGTGGCTCCAGCCGGCGTTCAGGTTCAGGCGCAAGGGTGCCAGGGGTTGCCATGTGAGTGGGATGTTCAGATCTGCGCCGTCGAACCCGTGATGGCGATCCAGCGCGACATGCGCCCCGACCGCAATCGCCAGTTCCAAGCCCAACTCTTGTCGTGACAGCACCTGCACCTTGGCTTGCGGGTTGATCTGCGTCTCGCCTTTGCCTGCATCCACGGCCCGTGACAACGCGGCGCCCCATTGCACGGCAGGCATAGCGCTGAACGTGCACGCGGGCGACAAGCTGCTGTTGTGGGTGCTGCCCGCGTGCCGATGGGCGCTGTACCAGGCGTCGACGTTGCATTCCCCCGGCGCGTTGATCGCACCGTCATCAACCACATAAGCGCCGCCTGCGGCTTGGGCTTTTGAAATCAACGCGACGACAAAGACCAGGCCCAGGGTCATGCCGATAAAGATCAAGTTGCGCTGCAATGCACGGCGCTTTGCTGGCGGCAGTAACAGCAGGGTGTGACGAGAGTGGCGTGCGCGATATTTGGTAAACCCGTCGCGGCGTGCCGGCGTGTATTTTTTGTGCATGATGCACCTCGCTTGAATTCAGCTTTCTACGGTCAGCACCGAAATGCCGCTGGCTTTGGCCTGGCAAACCAGCTCCGAGGTATCGTCACCACCCGGCAGGGCAATGATCAGGTCGGGGCGGCTGTCGGCCAGCATGAAGTGGTTGCGCTGGCGTTCCGCCTGTTTGCCATGGCGCTGCCAATTGGGTGGATAACGCACCACGTCGATACCGATTTCCCGCGCCCATTCCTCGATCTCACTGCCCAGGAACTGGTTGCCGCCGTGAATCAGTACCTGCACCGGGCGCAGGCGGTGGTAAGCGTCCAGCACATGGCGGGACTTTTTGGTGTCGGCGTAATGACGACCTGCACAGATCAACACGCGCATGAGCAAATCCTTGTATTGCACGCAGGCGACCAGGCAGCCGCCTGCGTTTTAACGGCGAGGAGGGTCAGTACCACTGCTTGAAGCGGCGGATGTAGATGGTCTTCATCAGTTGGGCGACGCAGCAGTAAGCCAGCAAGGTGCCCACCAGCCATGGGAAGTACGCCAGCGGCAGCGGTTGCAGGCCCACCAGGGTGCCCAGCGGTGAGAACGGTACGTAGATGCCCAGGGCGATCACGATGCAGGTCATCATCAACACCGGCCAGGCGGCCGTGCTCTGGAAGAACGGGATCTTGCGGGTGCGCAGCATATGCACCACCAGGGTTTGCGAAAGCAGCCCCTCGATAAACCAGCCGGACTGG
The DNA here is from genome assembly GCF_900119375.1 of Pseudomonas sp. NFR02. NCBI lineage: Bacteria > Pseudomonadati > Pseudomonadota > Gammaproteobacteria > Pseudomonadales > Pseudomonadaceae > Pseudomonas > Pseudomonas sp. NFR02. The sequence continues at coordinate 529,074 of NZ_FPJJ01000003.1, read as the reverse complement.
AACAGGGTCTGCATTTCCACGCTGTTGGCCGAGAACACGTACCACATCAGGGCAAAGGTGGTGATGTCAAAGATCGACGAGGTAGGGCCAATCCAGATCATGAAGCGGCCGATGTTTTTCGCATCCCACTTGCGTGGCTTGGCCAGGTATTCCTTGTCCATCTTGTCCCACGGCAGGGCCAGTTGGGAGATGTCATACATCAGGTTCTGCAGCAGCAGATGGATCGCCAGCATGGGCATGAACGGGATGAACGCACTGGCCACCAGCACCGAGAACACGTTGCCGAAGTTGGAGCTGGCGGTCATGTTCAGGTACTTCATGATATTGCCGAAGGTTTCGCGGCCCTTGAGCACGCCTTCTTCCAGCACCATCAGGCTCTTTTCCAGCAGGATGATGTCGGCCGATTCCTTGGCGATGTCGGTGCCGCTGTCCACCGAAATACCCACATCGGCATCCCGCAGCGCCGGTGCATCGTTGATGCCGTCGCCGAGGAAGCCGACGGTGTGCCCGTTAGCTTGCAGGGCCTTGAGCACGCGGGATTTTTGCAGCGGCGTGAGCTTGGCGAATACCGTGCGCTCTTCTACGCGGCGCAGCAGGGTGGCGTCGTCCATGGCTTCGATTTCCACGCCCAGCAGCGGCTGGCCGGGTTCCAGGCCAACCTGGCGGCAGATCTTGCTGGTGACCACGGCGTTGTCACCGGTCAACACCTTGATCGCCACACCAATCTGTTGCAGCGCCGCAATCGCCGGGCCTGCGGTTTCTTTCGGTGGGTCGAGGAAGGTCAAGAAGCCCTGGATCACCAGGTTGCGCTCGTCGCTGGTGGTGTACTGCTGGCGGGCCAGCGCTTTAGGGATATTGCGGGTCGCTACCACCAGCACGCGGAAACCGTCTTCGTTGTAGTCATTGGCGAGTGCCAGCAGTGCCTCACGACGGCGGTCATCCAGGGGCAAGGCTTCGCCGGCCTCCATGACATGGGTAGAAATGCTCAGCATCTCTTCCACCGCGCCCTTGCAAACCAGCAACTGGTCACCGGCGGCATCCTTGACCACGATCGACAGGCGACGACGGACAAAGTCGAACGGCAATTCATCGACCTTGCTGTAGGCAAACGGCACCTGGAACTTGGGGTTTTGTTCGGAGAACTGCACCACTGCCTGGTCCATCAGGTTTTTCATGCCGCTCTGGTGAAAGCTGTTGAGCCAGGCCAGGGACAGCACGGCGTCATCGCGCTGGCCGAAGGCATTGACGTGATGTTCGAGGATGATCTTGTCCTGGGTGAGGGTGCCGGTCTTGTCGGTGCACAGCACGTCCATCGAACCGAAGTTCTGGATCGCATTGAGGCGCTTGACCACTACTTTGCGCTTGGCCATGGCCGTGGCGCCCTTGGCCAGGTTGGCGCTGACGATCATCGGCAGCATTTCCGGGGTAAGGCCGACGGCGACCGCCAGGGCAAACAGGAAGGCATCACCCCAATCGCCCTTGGAGAAGCCATTGAGGAAGAACACGATGGGCACCATCACCAGCATGAAGCGGATCAGCAGCCAGCTGACACTGTTCACGCCCCGGTCGAAGGCGGTTTGCACCCGCGAGCCGACAATCGCCTTGGCCAGGGAGCCAAAGTAGGTGCGCGGCCCCGTTGCCACCACCACTGCTTTAGCGCGACCGCTGACCACGTTGGTGCCCATGAAGCAGATGTTCGGCAAGTCCAGCAAGTTGCCCTGGTCGGCGGCCAGGGTAGAGGCGGATTTTTGCGTGACATCGCCCAGGGTGTCGTACTTCTCCACCGGCAAGGCTTCACCGGTCAGCACAGCCTGGCTGATAAACAGGTCGCGGGACTCGATCAGGCGGATATCGGCGGGGATCATGTCGCCAGCGGACAATTGCACGATATCGCCGGCCACCAGGTCACGCATCGGCACTTCGCGCAAGGTGGGCTGAGCACCAACCTGCTCGCGGCGCAGTACGGTGGCGGTGGTGCGTACCATGGCCTTGAGGGCCTCGGCGGATTTGGCCGAACGGTGTTCCTGCCAGAAACGCAGCAGGCTGCTGAGCAACACCATGGTCATGATGATGACGACCTTGGTCGGGTCGGCTTCTTCGCCTTCCTGCATCGGCAGCCAGCAGTCAGTCACAAAGCTGATGCCACCCAGGGTCAGCAGCACGTAGATGAACGGGTTGTTCAGAGCCTGCAGGAACTGGACGATAGCGTGTGGCGGCTTGTCGTGGGCGACTTCGTTATAGCCTTCTCGTTGCAGACGCGCCGAAGCGTCCAGTTCGGTCAGGCCGTCCTGGGTGGCCCGTACATTGGCGAGGGTGGCCGCCAGGCCATTGTGGGCTTCACGGGCGGCACGCATCGACAGCTTGGTGTCGGCAGCGGTGCCATTTTTTTTGTGCAGAGGCGTGTTTTTTACGGCGCTCATTGTCTGTACTCCTGTCGCCAATTCTCGACAAAACATACCCGGTACTTACCTGAATACAGGCGAGCGAAAGCATGCCGAGCCGCAAACTTTGCGATCGGTTTAAATAAGGTGTTCACATAACTTCTGAAGGGCCCGCTAACAGCGCGTTAGTTAACGAGCGTGCAGCGGGCTACTACTGGATTTGTTCATAAAGAACTCCAGGGTCATCAATAAGAAAGTTGCTGTTTCCAGCTAGCTCAGGCGGCGCGAGTGCTCAGGTAAAGACCGAGCATCAGGCGCGCTTGCGCCAGGCGGGAAACCTTGGGTCTCTGCGGGTCTTGAGGGTCAGCATGATCCCAATGCTGCACCAGGTGGCCGCTTTCAGGGCAGATGCGCCAGTGCGCCAGCGGCGGTGCCGGGCGCACTTGAGGGGAGGGTGTGACAAAGGTCGAGCGGGTTGGCGAAAAGCCCGCCGGCGCTCGGCACAGCTTGGCGCGCAGGGCGGCGACCAGTGTGCGTGTATCAGGCAAAACAAGGAGTTGGAAGGTCATAACACACCTCGGGACCGGACGGGCGACCGGTGAGGCAGTTACGATGGAGCATCAAGCTCTAGCGCAGCTTACCGGACCTGGAACGCGAGTCCTGTCATATTCTGGGTTTGGCGCCCGATGCCCGCAGAGGCGGTGCTCGGACAGCGACTAGATACTGTGTCCATTGGCTTCTTTTGTGAGGTTTAAAAAAGGCCCCAGTTGCGGGCACGGGCAATCTACTCAGGGCGTCACAGAATGTCAACGCATGATTAATTAAATTAGCCCGTGTTCAGAGTTTGTTCAGACAAGAGGCATGCAAGTTATTGGCTGGATAACTTTATATACCGTGCGCGGCGAGTATCGCCAGATAAATCAATACTAAACCGCACGCCGCATAACTAACACGTTGCCAGCTAGGTGATGCGTTCTTGCGTAGCAGGTTCACCAAGGCGGCGGTAAGAAAACACGAGAGTACCGACGCCAGCATGAAGCCGGCAAAAAACATCAGGGTCTGCCCGTGACTGGGGGTGGTGCCGACAATCCCCGACAGTGCGCTGCCCAAGGCGCCCCAGTAGACGATGTTTTTCGGATTAGCCAAGGAAATCGCCGCGCCCACCGCCAACGCATTTTTGCCTGAGCTGGCAGGGGCGTTGTCGGTTGCGGGTAACTGCCAGGCATCAATCAGGCTGCGGATGCCCAGCCAGGCCAGGTAGAGCGCACAGACGATTGTAAGTGGAACCCGCACTGCATCATGCTGAATCAGCAGTGCGATACCGGTGAGGCCAATCACGGCCCAGACGGCGTCGCCCACCAGTGAGCCGAACTGCACCAGCAACGCCGGCGTGAAGCCATGGAGCAAGCCGCGGCGCAGAGTCTCTGCCAGCACGGCGCCGGGAGAAAGGCAAAATACAAAACCGAATACCAGCGCATAGACAAAGATCGACAGCATGCTCAGTTCCTTTCGAGAAAGTGCCAGAGCATACGTCAGTCCGAGAGAGGGATACCACGTCCTCTGTAGGAACGTTCGCGATGGCGGTATGTCAGCCACTCAATCTTCAACTGAGCCACCGCAATCGCAGGCAAGCCAGCTCCCACACTGGTCATGCATTGCCCACAGAGTCAGCGCCTGTCACAGGACCCTGTAGGAGCGGCGTTGAGGCAATGCGGTGGAGTTCAGCCTTCAATTCATCCGGCGATAGACGTGCAAAGGGCAGCGCAAAAAACGCTTCGCAGCGTGCGGTGATAATGTCGAGGGTGGCCTTGAATGCTGCCTCTACTTGCGCCTCATCACCCTGCATCTCGGAGGGGTCTTCCAAGCCCCAATGGGCCTTCACCGCCGGGCCAAAATACACCGGGCACGCTTCACCGGCTGCTTTATCGCACACGGTGATGACCACATCCGGCGGGCAGCCTTGAAAGGCATCATTGCCCTTGCTGTACAAACCTTCGATGCTGATGCCCGCCGCCTGCAGCGTGCTCAGGCTACGGGGCAACACCTGGCCCGTGGGAAAACTGCCCGAGCTGACCGCCTCGAAACCCTCTGGCGCCAGGTGATTGAACATCGCTTCGGACAAGATGCTGCGGCAACTGTTGGCGGTACACATGAACAGGACTTTCATGGCGCGTTCCTTTAGAAACTCAAGCGCAAGGCGAGGGCGGCCAGGGTGATCAGCAGCACGGGCAAGGTCAGCACGATCCCGACCTTGAAGTAGTAACCCCAGGTGATAGTGATGCCTTTGCGCGCCAGGATATGCAGCCACAGCAAAGTGGCCAAACTGCCTATGGGAGTGATTTTCGGGCCCAGGTCGCTGCCAATCACGTTGGCGTAGATCATCGCGTCCTTGACCACGCCCACAGCATGGCTGGACTCGATGGACAATGCGCCAATCAGTACCGTCGGCAGGTTATTCATCGCCGATGAGAGCAGCGCCGTCAGCAACCCGGTGCCCATGGCCGCGCCCCACACACCATAGGTGGCGAAGGTGTCGAGCCAGGTGGCCAGGTAGTCGGTCAGGCCGGCGTTACGCAGGCCATACACCACCAGGTACATGCCCAGGGAAAAAATCACGATCTGCCAAGGCGCTTCCTTGAGGACTTTGCGCGTGGAAATCTTATGGCCCTTGGCGGCAATCACCAGCAGCAGCACGGCGCAGACGGCGGAAATCGCACTGATGGGAATACCCAGAGGTTCCAAGGCGAAACAGCCGATGAGCAGAATACCCAGTACCCACCAACCGGCGCGGAACGTCGCAGGGTCATGGATGGCACTGCTGGGGTCTTCCAGGTCAGCCGGGTCGTAGGTTTGAGGAATGTCCCGGCGAAAAAACCACAGCAGCACTGCCAGGGTCGCGGCCACGCTGACCAGGTTCACCGGCACCATCACGGCAGCATATTCGTTGAAGCCGATCTTGAAATAGTCCGCCGAAACGATATTCACCAGGTTCGACACCACCAAGGGCAGGCTCGCCGTATCGGCGATAAACCCGGCGCCCATGACGAAGGCCAGGGTCGCCGCCGGGGAAAAACGCAAGGCCAACAGCATCGACATCACGATAGGCGTCAGGATCAACGCCGCACCGTCATTGGCAAACAGTGCCGATACCAGCGCACCCAGCAGCACCATATAAGCAAACAACCGCCGGCCGCGGCCACGGCCCCAGCGCGCCACATGCAGGGCCGTCCAGGCGAAGAAGCCGGCTTCGTCCAGCAACAGGCTGATGATGATCAGCGCGACAAAAGTACCGGTGGCGTTCCAGATGATGTGCCACACCACTGGGATGTCCGCCAGGCTGATCACCCCACAGGCCAGCGCCAGGATCGCGCCCAGTGTGGCACTCCAGCCGACGCCCAGACCCTTGGGTTGCCAGATGACCAGCACGATGGTGACGAGGAAAATCGCAATTGCGACAAGCATGAATAAAAGCTCCGATGGCTCAGCAGCAGGTGCTGGCCCGTTGTGGTCTGTCGCCCATTGCATTCAGACGCAGTGCGTCATCCTGCAACCATGGCTGGTTGGCTTGCAGAGTGGTGTCCAGCACCTGAGTAACCCAGGCGGGCAGTGCCGGATTGATGCGGTAGTAGATCCATTGCCCTTGACGTCGGTCCACCAGCAGCCCGCAACTACGCAATTGCGCGAGATGACGGGAGATTTTTGGCTGGCTGTCGTCCAAGGCATGGATCAACTCACACACACAAAGTTCGCCTTCGCGCAGGATCAGTAAGGTCACCCGTGCACGGGTGGCATCGGCCAGGCACTTGAACAGGGCGGTCGGGATGAGGAGGTCTGACATGATCAAGGACTTTTCAAGTGGATATATTCGAATATACGTATTTCCACATATATAGGTCAAATCTTGTTTCAATTGATATGGATCAAAGGCCTTTGAAACCGCCACAACTGTTTGAAATTAAAATGAAACACAAATGTCCTAACGTGCCTGCCCATTGCTGATGAAGGAAGACCCCGCGTGACCCGAGCCACCCGCAACCTGCGCAAGACCCTGGATTCCGTCGCGGAAAATAACGAAACCGCGGCCTTTGACCTGATGCGCGCCGTGGAAAAACTCGGCGATGAAGTGCTGCGCCAGCGCCTGCTCAATACCATCCACCGGCTGAACCAGGATGCGTATGAATTGCGCGAAGCGCGGGATTCGGTGGAGCAGGTATCAGTCAAGCTCGCCTGAGCAAGATCGTTCAAGACAAGCCTTCGTTCGTGCTGGCATGCTTGTCGACTGTCTGTCGATGAGCCGTTTTCCATGCCCACTGCATTGCCTCATTACGCCTTCACCCGCGGCGCCATCGCCGTCATTCCCTTATCCCTGGCCTGTGCGCCCTGGGGGTTGCTGGCCGGCTCCATGGCCATCGACGCGCAATTTACCCCGCTGCAAGCCCAAGGCTTGTCTGCCATTGTGTTTGCCGGTGCCGCACAACTGGTGGCCATCGGCATGGTCAAGAGCGGTGCCAGCCTGATTTCCATCGTGCTGACCACCTTGCTGCTGACCTCCCAGCACCTGCTCTATGGCATGCATATGCGTCCTACACTGTCTTCGCTCAACACCCGCTGGCGCATGAGCCTGGGGTTTTTGTTGACCGATGAATTCTTTGCCCTGGTCAACCACTATGACCGCCAGACCTTCAATCGCTGGTACGCCCTGGGCGTCGGCCTGACGTTTTACCTGATCTGGAACCTCTTCACCCTTGCCGGCATTGTGCTGGGCAAGAGCATTCCCGGCCTTGATCAATTGGGGCTGGAGTTTTCGATTGCCGCCACCTTTATCGCCTTGATCACCCCCGTGGTGCGCGACGTGCCCACGGTGGTATGCGTTGCCGTGGCACTGCTGAGCTCGGTCTGGTTGAGTTATCTGCACTGGGAGTCGGCGGTGGTGGTCTCGGGTGTGTTGGGTATGAGCGCGGGTTATGCCTGTAAACGGCTGGGAGTGGGGCAACGATGATTTACCTGATGATTGTGGCCATGGGCCTGGTGGTGTTCTTCAACCGTTACCTGTTTATCGAGCCACGCTTGCCGGTACGGCTCAATCGCGGCGCGCGTGAATTTTTGGGCTTCGCCGTGCCGGGCATGCTCACGGCGATCTGCGGGCCGATTATTTTTCTGGCTGACCATCGGCTTAACCTGAGCCCGAGCAACCCTTACCTGCTGGCCGGCATCTGCGCCGTGGCGTTGATGTATTGGACGCGCAGCGTATTGACCACCGTGCTATTGAGCATGGCGCTGTTCTATCTGTTCCGTTGGTGGTTTTGATACCTAGGCAAAAAAAGCCCGCGGGGTGGCGGGCAGAAGGGAGACTTCCAAAAAATGAGCCTGGCCACTATAGGCGGCGTGTTTGCCTTTCACAGTGAAACAAAGTTCATGGGCGCGTCAGTTGGCTTTCGCACAGTGGTAGAGTCACGGTTTTTCCAAGGAAGCAATGGCATGCACAAAGTGGTAATAGGCGCATTGATACTGGCGGCACTGGCCGGTTGTGCAGGTTCCAAGATGAAAGAGGCGCGCGCAGGCAGCCCCTACAAGACCCTGGCATCGGACAAGGCCACTCTGGTGGTTGCCCAATGCATCCAGTTCGGTTGGCAGGATGAAAGCGTGTTCGGCATCGATGCCGGCGGCTTCAAGGAAGCGACCGAGGCGGGTGGTTTTACGGTGTACACCACCGGTGGCGATTACTTTGTCGATGTACTCAGCACCGGCGCGGGTTCTACGGTCAACTACTACGCCGCACAGGACAATATGCCAGCCAAACGTCGCCTGGCAGCACTGGCCACTTGTCTGTAAGTCGGTTGCCTTAGTCATATTCAGAAACGCCTGGCGGGACAGCCGCCGGGCATTGGCTTATGATTCACTCGCTCGTTCGACGTGATGGCTCTTTACCGGTACACGGATGTCGAGGCTTAAACGTCGAACGAGCTCCTCCACCCCACCTCAACGGGGCATGAAACCCAAGTGCCAGCGTCGCGGAATCAACAGTGTCGCCACCCCCAAGGCCCCAGCCAACGCACCACTGACCCACAATGCGCGCAGGCCCATCTGCTGTTCCAGCAGTGCACCGATCACAGCGCCAATGAACATTCCGCCCCACGGAATCAATTGCACGCGCCAGCCATTGCGGCGCTCGCCCAATAACCAACGGCCCAGCCCGCGACCAAAGCGTGACAGCGCTCCGGTGACGTAGGTCAGCCCCACCGGTAACCCGTTCACCTCTTCGACGGCCGCATTGAGCATGCCCATGGCAATGATCGCTGCGAGCAACGCGGGCAAGGTATCGGTCGATGGCCACAACGCCGCAGCACAGAGCAAGGCGCCGATGCACAGCAATAAGGGCAACGCATGGCGCTTGCTGAAACGGCTGACCAGCACGCCCAAGGCATTACCGACCACGAAGGTGGCGACCAGCAGCACCAGCCGCCCGGTGAGCCCCAGGTCGCCCGCACTGATGGCCACCGCCAGGCGCGTGGTGTTACCGCTCATGAACGAGACGAAATCGCCGCTGGCCATAAAGCCGATGGCATCGGTCATACCCGCCAGCACCGACAGACAAGCCACCAGCATCAAGCCCACCCGCCCGCGCCAGCGCTGTCGATGGGCGAGCGTGGCATTGGTGTAAGGCTTGCGAGACGAAGGCAGCATGGGGCCGGTTTCCTCGGTGAGATTATCCGGCCACTACCGTAGGACGCTTTGCCTGTCTGCGCAATAACCTCAGACACGCTCCAGTTGCCAGCCGGTGGCGTGCCACGTCAGATGGTGAGTCGGCTCAATCGCCTGCAAGAATGCCTCGTCGTGTGATACGGCCAGCAGCGCGCCGGCAAACCCCTTCAATGCCTGCTCAAACGCCAGCACCGACTCCAGGTCCAGGTGATTGGTGGGTTCATCCAACAGCAGCAGTTGCGCCGGTGTTTCACGCCAAAAGGCTACCGCCATCGCAGCTTTCAAGCGCTCGCCGCCGCTGAGTTGCCCTGCCGGCTGCGTAACCCGCAGCGCGTCCAACTGCAACAACGCCAGACGTGTGCGCAGTTCGGCTTCGGCCAGGGGCGTGTCGAGCAGGTTGAGTTGCTCGACAAGGCTGCGACGGTCGTCCAGCAGCGCCAGGTGCTGATCGATGTACGCACTGGGCACTGCTACGCTGCACTCGCCACTGACCGCCTGCCAGTGGCCGGCTAGCACTTTGAGCAAGGTCGATTTGCCGCAACCGTTCGGCCCACGTACAGCAACGCGAGCTGGGCCTGTCAGGTTGACCGTCAGGTAGCTGGCGGGTGCCAGGGGATCAAGCCAGGGCAATTGCGCCTGCTCCAGCACCAGTACCTGGCGGCCATTGGGGACGGTCGAGCCTGATAATGCGAGCAGTGTGGGCGTCTCATCCACCACGCGCTCGTACGCCTGGCGTACCTGGGCGTCGAGTTGGTTTTTGCACGCATGATGGGCGCTGCGCACGCTGCTGACGACCTCCGTTGCTGCGCTTTTCCAGCGCGCCTTGGTAAAACGGTCGACGTTGGCGGTCTCGGCCTGTTTACGTGCGCGTGCGGCGTGGCGCTGCAGGTCGTCGTGATCTTTTTGCAGGCGCCGACGCTCGCGGCTGCGGGCCAGACGTGCCTGTTCCCACGCAGCAATCGCGGCCTGCTGGTGAGTGTCGCGTTGCTGGCGATAGGCATCGTAGTTGCCGCCATACACCTGAATGCCCAGGGGCGACAGCTCGATGATGCGGCCCATGGCATTGAGCAACTGTCGATCATGGCTGACCACCACCAGGCCACCGCGCCAATCGCGCAACACACGCAACAACCAGTCGCGCCCGTCAGCATCAAGATGGTTGCTGGGCTCATCCAGAATCAGCAACTGCGGCGCAGCCAACAACGCCCCGATCAGCGCGACCCTGGCGAGTTGGCCGCCGCTGAGTTGATCGGCCGGGGTACTGCCACTGAGAGTCTGCAAACCCGCTGCATCCAGTGCCTGACGCAGGCGTTCGGCGAGGTCCCAGCGATCGTCGATCAGTTCCAGGTCACCGAGGCGTGCATCGCCCTGGCCCATTCGCTCAAGGGCAGCCAAGGCCGCGGCAGTTGCGGTGATATCGGCGATGGTTTGCCCTGGTTGAGCCGTGATGGCCTGGGGCACATAGGCAACATGGGCCGGTTTTTTCAACGTGCCGCAGGAGGGCAGCAGCACGCCGGCCATCAACTTGGCCAGGATACTTTTGCCCCGTCCATTGCGCCCGACGATACCGGTAGGCGTTTGATCAATGGACAGGTTCACGTCGGCCAGCAAGGTTTCGCCATTGGCGAACTGGAAAGACAGGTGTTGCAGGGAAACAAGCGCGGGCAGCCGTTTGACGTCAGTCATCAGCACCTCCAAAAAAATGTCGAACAGGCCAACAAGCGCGCCAGGCGGCTCGTTGCAGATACATTTTGGAAGGCTTAGTTGTTCACGTCGGCGGTCATCCCGTGAGTCAGAAGGGAGGCAGAGCCTAACCCACCTAAACTTTGTGCGGCAAGTCTTCGGCCAGTTTTTCCAGGAACATTGCCAGCGCGACTTCTTCGGCTTTCAGGCCTTTGCGCACTCGCGGCTTGGGCAGCTTCGACAATTCACCGAGGCTGAAATGCTCAAGCACCGCCGGGTGGATATAGCACTTGCGGCACACCGCCGGCGTGTTGCCCAGCTGCCGGGCGACATCCTTGACCATCGCCACCACATGCCGCTTGGCGTCGGATTCGGGCTGCCACGCCAACTCGCGCAACACCGCCAGCGCCATTGCTGTGCCGGCCCAGGTGCGGTAGTCCTTGGCGGTAAAGTCTTCGCCGGTCAGGCGGTGCAGGTAGTCGTTGACGTCCTGGGAGCTGACGGTATGCCGCTCACCGTCTTCGTCCAGGTACTGGAACAGGTTTTGCCCTGGCAATTCCATGCAACGCTTGACCACCCGGGCCAGGCGCCGATCCTTGACGCTGACTTGGTGCTCCACGCCACTCTTGCCACGAAACTGGAACTGGATCTCGCTGCCCTTGATGTCCACATGGCGGTTGCGCAGGGTGGTCAGGCCGTAGGATTTGTTTTCGCGGGCATATTGGGTATTACCGACGCGGATCAGCGTGGCGTCCAGCAACATCACCACCGTTGCCAACACCTTTTCGCGGGTAAACCCTGGCTCGGCAATTTGTGCTTCGAGCTGTTTGCGCAACCTGGGCAAAGCGGCGCCAAAAGCCTGCAAGCGCGAGTACTTGTCGCTGTCGCGCACCTCGCGCCAGCGTGGGTGGTAACGGTACTGCTTACGGCCACGGGCGTCGCGTCCGGTGGCTTGCAGGTGGCCGCGAGGGTCGGCGCAGATCCACACATCGGTGTAGGCGGGTGGCACCGCCAAGGCGTTCAGGCGTTTGATTTCGTCCGCGTCGGTAATGCGCTCGCCTTTGGCGTTCAGATACTGGAACTTGCCTCGCACTTTTTTACGGCGGATGCCGGGCTGGGTGTCATCCACATAATGCAGGTCGCGAGGCAGGTCGGCGGGTAACGAAGAGTCAGGCATGGGGCGGGTTCCTTGGCAACAAATCAGGCCGGTATGTCTGATTGACCGCAGCGCCCTGCGGTCGTGCCAAATGCTTAAGCCAGTACGGCCACCGCCTTGATTTGCGCCCACAACGTCTGGCCCGGATGCAGTTGCAATTGGTCGCGGGAGAAGCGCGTGATGCGCGCCAGTAACGGCGTGCCGCCGGCGTCCAGGCGCACCAGCACATGGGCGCTGTTGTCCGCGCCGATAGTCTGGGTGACGGTCACCGGCAAGCGATTGAGGATGCTGCTGTGTTCTTGGGCCTGCAGGCTCAGGCTTACATCCCGCGCCTGGACCTTGACCCGCAGCGGGTTGCCCACCGCCAGCGGGACATGGGCCACGCGCATCTGCAACGGGCAATCGGGCAACTGCAGAGTGAGCAACTGATAGTGCGTGTCGTAGGCAACGACGCTGCCGGCGATCACCACGCCAGCATCGTCGCCCAGCGCCAGAGGCAGGTCGAGGCGCGCCAGGGTCTCGCCGATCGGGCCACTGGCCAGGGCCTTGCCGTCGCTGAGCAGGACGATATGGTCGGCCAGTCGCGCCACTTCGTCCTGGGCATGACTGACGTAGAGCACCGGGATATCCAGTTCGTCGTGCAGGCGTTCCAGGTAAGGCAATATCTCGCTTTTGCGCTGGCTGTCCAGGGCCGCCAGCGGTTCATCCATCAACAACAACTTGGGGCTGGTGAGCAAGGCGCGGGCGATGCCGATGCGCTGGCGCTCGCCGCCGGACAAGTGTTGCGGATGACGCTCAAGCAAGTGCCCGATACCCAACAGTTCGGTGGCCTGGGCCATGTCCACGCGCCGTTGCGGGCGTGGGATACGTTTGAGGCCGAACTCCAGATTGGCGAGCACCGACAGGTGAGGAAACAGGCTCGCCTCCTGGAACACATAGCCCAGGGCGCGTTTATGCGGCGGCACAAACAGCCCTTTGCGGCTGTCTTGCCACACCTCGTCGTTGATTTGCACAAAACCGTGTTCGGCGCGTTCCAATCCGGCGATGCAGCGCAGGCACGTGGTCTTGCCGGAGCCAGAATGCCCGTACAGCGCGCTCACGCCACGGCCGGGCAATTGCAGGTCCACATCCAGTGCGAAGGCGGAATATTTCAGGTGCAGGCGTATATCCATCATCGCGATCAACTCCAGCCCATCTTGGTTTTACGGCTGGAATAGAGCGCCAGCAACACGAGGAAGGCGAATACCACCATGGCCCCGGCCAGCCAATGGGCCTGGGCATATTCCATGGCTTCGACGTGGTCGTAGATTTGCACCGAGACGACACGGGTCTTGTCCGGGATATTGCCGCCGATCATCAGCACCACGCCGAACTCACCAACGGTATGGGCGAAGCCCAGAATCGAGGCGGTGATAAACCCAGGGCGTGCCAGCGGCAGGATCACCGTGAAAAACGTATCCCATGGGTTGGCGCGCAAGGTCGCGGCCACTTCCAGCGGGCGCGTGCCGATGGCAGAAAACGCATTCTGCAACGGCTGCACCACGAAGGGCATGGAGTAGATCACCGAGCCAATCACCAGCCCGGCGAAACTGAAGGTGAGGGTGCCCAGGCCCAGCCACTGCGTGAATTGGCCGACGTATCCATTGGGCCCCATGGCCAACAGCAAGTAAAAGCCGATGACCGTTGGCGGCAACACCAACGGCAGTGCGACCACTGCGCCGATGGGGCCGCGCCACTTGGAACGGGTGCGCGACAGCCACAGGGCGATCGGTGTGCCGATGATCAACAGGATCAGGGTGGTCAGCGAGGCCAGTTTGAGGGTCAACCAGATCGCAGAAACATCAGCACTTGTCAGGGGCATTTACAGCTCGTAACCGTAGGATTTGATCACGGCAGCCGCTTTCGGGCCTTTGAGGTAGTCCACCAGGGCCTTGGCGGCGGCGCTGTCTTTGCCCTTGTTGAGGATTACGGCGTCCTGTTTGATCGGGTCATGCAGGGAGGCCGGAACAATCCACGCCGAACCGCCGGTGACTTTGCCGTCTTTGTAGATTTGCGACAAGGCCACAAAACCCAGCTCGGCGTTGCCGGTAGACACAAACTGATAAGCCTGGGTGATGTTCTGGCCCTCGACGAGCTTGTCCTTGACCTTGTCAGTCAAGCCTTCCCTGGCCAGTACCTGGGTGGCGGCCAGGCCGTAGGGCGCTGTTTTGGGGTTGGCGATGGACAAGTGCTTGAATTGGTTTTTCTTCAGCACATCACCCTTGGCATCCACATAGCCTTCTTTGGCCGACCACAGCGCCAGGGTGCCGACCGCGTAGGTGAAGCGTGAACCCTTGACGGTAGCGCCTTCGCTTTCGAGTTTTTGCGCGGTGGTGTCATCGGCGCTGAGGAACACTTCAAACGGCGCGCCATTCTTGATCTGGGTATAGAACTGCCCAGTAGCGCCGTAAGCCGCGACCAGTTTGTGGCCGGTGTCTTTCTCGAAGTCGGCGGCAATCGCCTGGATCGGGGCGGTGAAGTTGGCGGCCACGGCCACCTGCACTTCATCGGCATGGGCCGTACCCAAGGCAAAGGCGGCAAGCAGGGGGGCCAGGCGCGAAACGCGGGTCATCATGAAGCAACTCCTTGAAGGTGTACGGCAGGTTGTAGGTAAAGAGGCTTACCGCTATGTATGGGAATATATAGCGGTAGGCTATTGCCGGTACAGCACCAAGTTGCTGCGCAGGTCAGTCGCGGGTGAATCTGGCTATCGCGTGCTCGGCCAATTCGCGGGTCAGGTCATAGGTGGACAGGTCTTTGCCCAGCCTCAGGGCCTGGCCTGCCCACAGGTTGCTGAAACCGGCTTCATCCTTGGCCTTGAGCGGCATTAATGCGCCTCCGGCTTTGGGGAACGCCGGCGCCGCTGGGTTGATTGCGCCGAGTTCACGCATCACGCGGTTGACGATGCCCCGCGCCGGGCGGCCGGTGAACAGGTTGGTCAGCGCGGTTTCGCTGGCCTGGGCATGGCGCAGCGCATGGTGATGGGCGGCGCTTACAGTGGCTTCGGGCGTGAACAGATACGCCGTGCCGATCTGCACCGCCGAAGCGCCGAGGGCAAAGGCCGCAACGATGCCGCGTGCATCGGCGATTCCGCCCGCAGCAATCACCGGCACGCTGACCGCGTCGACAATCTGTGGCAACAGCGCCATCAAGCCGATCTGGCTATTGAGGTCATCGCTGAGAAACAGGCCACGGTGCCCACCCGCTTCGATGCCCATGGCGATGATCGCGTCGCAGCCGTGCTGTTCCAGCCACACGGCTTCCTCGACGGTGGTGGCCGATGACAGCACCTTGGCACCGGTGGCTTTTACCCGGTCCAGCAAAGACTTCTCTGGCAGGCCAAAATGAAAGCTCACCACTTCTGGCCGAAACGCTTCCACCACCTGGCAGGCTGCGTCATTGAACGGCGCACGGTTGGACACCGGGGTTGGCGCATCAAAGTCGGCGCCCAGTTCATGGTAGTAAGGTTGCAGCAAGGCCTTCCAAGCCTGATCCCGCGCGTCATCGACATCGGGCGGTTGATGGCAGAAGAAGTTGACGTTCAGCGGCGCATGATTGGCCTGGCGAATGAGGGCCAAGGCCTCGCGCAGTTGCTCCAGGCTCAGCGCCGCCGCAGGCATGGAGCCCAGGGCACCGGCTTGCTGAGCGGCGATGACCATGGCGGTGGTCGTCGCGCCAGCCATCGGCGCCTGGATGATCGGCACCTCAATGCCCAACAGGTCAAGAATGCGGGTGTCTGGCCAGGTGCTCATGGGTTGCTTCTCCAGCGTTAGTAGGGCTTTTCGCTGTTTTAGCAGGGCAATCAGCACCCGGCCAGTCTGTTTTATTCACTGGACGGGAGCGGCCTTTTGTGGGGCTGGGTTTCGCGCTCAAGTAACTGGCGCTTGCGCTCTACGCCCCAGCGGTAGCCCGACAGCTCGCCATTGCTGCGCACCACGCGATGACAGGGAATCGCCACCGCCAGGTGGTTGGCACCACATGCCTGGGCCACGGCGCGAAAGGAGGAGGGGGCACCGATACGCTCGGCAATCTGCGCATAACTGGCGGTGCTGCCCGCCGGGATTTCGCGCAACGCCTGCCACACCCGTTCCTGAAAAGCTGTGCCGCGCAGGTCCAAGGGCAAATCCAGGCCCACGGCAGGGGCCTCGACAAAGCCGACGACCTGGGCCACCAGTTGTTCGAACCCCTGATCCGCGCCGATCAACTCAGCCTTGGGAAACTGGTCTTGCAGGTCGCGCACCAGTTTGTCCGGATCATCACCCAATAAAATCGCACACACGCCACGTTGGCTTTGCGCCACCAGAATCGCCCCCAGCGAGCACTGGCCAACGGCAAAGCGGATGGTGTTATTGGCGCCGCCGCCTTTGTAATCTCGCGGTTTCATGCCGAGCACTTGGTCGGCGGCTTCATAAAAGCGGCTATTGGAATTAAAGCCCGCGTCGTACAGGGTGTCTGTCACCGAATGCTGGCCCTTGAGGCCGTCGCGCACTCTGCGCGAACGCAGGGCGCTGGCGTAACCCTTGGGGGTCAACCCGGTGTTGGCTTTGAATACGCGGTGGAAGTGAAACGGACTCAGCCCGGCGGATCGGGCGAGCGCGTCCAGGCTAGGCGGGGTTTCGGCTTGTTCGATTTGCCGACAGGCCTCGGCCACCAATTGCCCATGGTGAGCGGCCAACTGGGTCTGGTCGCCGGCAGCGCGTTTGCTGGGACGATAACCTGCTGCCTCGGCCTGCGCCGGCGTATCAAAAAATTCGACATTTTCCGGGCGCGGTAAGCGTGAAGCGCTGCTGGGGCGACAATACACGCCGGTGGTTTTCACGCCGTAGACAAATAGCGCGTCAGCCTTGGCATCACGGGCAATAATGGCAGCCCAGCGCGGATCGTGTTCGTTGTTCATGGCCTGCACTCTTGACGGTTCAGGGGCAGATTAAGCCTGCCGCTCGCCATCGACACTCCGAAGCTTGCGGTCAAATTAACCGGCGGTGCGAAAGGTCAGGTTGATGCGCTGCGGGCCCATGACCGGATGCACGCCGTCCTTGATCGGCATCACGCCATGAAAGCGCAGGCGATCAACGCCGCCCCACACCACCACATCACCATGAAACAGCGAGACCTTTTGGGTTTTGTCGCTGCGCGAATGGCCACCGAACAGGAAAATCGCCGGCAGCCCCAGGGACACCGAGACCACGGGCGCGCTGTAGTTGCGCTCGTTCTTGTCCTGGTGCAGGGACATTTTCGCCCCCGGTACGTAACGGTTGATCAGGCAGGCATCGGGTAGAAAACCGCTGAAGCCGGCCTCGATTGCCGCTGTCACGGCCAGTTGGCGCAACGTCTCGGGCATGGCGGGCCAGGGCTGCTGGTTGCTCGGGTCGAGTGGGCTGTAGCGATAGCCGCCGGCGTCGGTGGTCCAGCCCAGCTCGCCGCAACTGCTCAGCGCCGCCGACATGGTAAAGCCGCCGGGGGTGACCATCTGCCGAAACGGTGATTGAGCCAGGACACGCCGCAGTTCAGGCAATAACCGCTCGATCCAGGGCAAGGCATAGCCCCTCAGTACATACGACTCTTCGCCAATTTGCTCGCGCCCGGCAGGCTGTTGCAGGGCCTCATCGGCAAACAAATCGGCGGTAGGGCCTGGCATGGCTTACAGCGCCTTGCTCACGTTGATGTCGGTGATTTCGTCGCTGGCATCATGAATTTTTGCCAAGGCTTGCTTGGCTTCTTCGACGCTGTTGTTTTGCAACTGGGCAAATTCAAAGCGGCGTTCGCCGTTGAGCTTGTACTTGATGACGTATTTGGTTGTGGTGGTCACAGCTTTTTTCCTGTCAGGTGTTCGGGTCAGCTCAGCTTGCTGCTGGTACGACGAACGATACGGATCTTGTGGGACAACGCAGGCTTGCGGGTCACGCTGATGGCGCGACGGGTCACCACATCCAGGGTGATGTTCCAGAAGCCGGTGCTGGGCGCGGTGATCTTGGCCGGGAATTTATCAAATGCGCCGCCGTGGTAGGTATGGCGGCCGCCATTTTTGAAGCTGCGAAAGTTCGCATCGCTCATCAGGCGAATATTGCAGGTCTGCGAGCATTCGATGACGACAATGTCTCCCTCGTTGAGGTGCTCACGCTGGTGGATGAATTTCATGGGGTGTCTCCAGAAGGGCTTTTTCTGAAAAATCAGAACGATACGTAGGTTAAGATGGAGTTTATCAGCCCCAGCGCGTTTATTATCGGGCCGTCGTCGACGACTTCGACAATTTAAAACAGTTATTTACCGAGTTATCACAGATAAATCCTACGTTGGTGGGAGAAAATTACCATCCCCGCTGTCGTAGGGTCTTTATCGGAGGTTTTTGTATGAAGTGGAGTGTGTTGGTGCTGGCCTTGGCAATAGGTGGGTGTGCTTCGGTTGCAGATATCAAGCAGACCCCGCCAACATTGGTGGTCATATCAGGGAAGAAGCCGCAGGAATATGCGGCGTGTGTGGTGCGCAAATTGGAGGCGACCCGTCGGCCGCCGCAGATCGAGCCCCATAAAGACGGCATTCAGGTGATCGTGCCGCAGAAGTTCTCGGCAGACCCGTCGGCGATCTTTGAAATCGAAGACCGCTCCAGCGGTAGCAGCATCAAGCTTTATGAAAGCATGTCCAATGTGCCGATCCGCCCGGGCGACGTGAAGAAGGCAGGGGAAGAGTGCATTTCCGGTTGAGCCACAGGCCCACCCCTCAAACCCGATAAAAAAAGCCATCACCCTGCAGGGACGGCCTGCATCCGTTAAACTGTCGGGCATTCACTACAAAGATGCTGCTCAAACCCTGGGTTTGAGCGGCATTTGTTTTTCTGGAAAGCCCGTTATGAAACGAGAACACGTCAAAGCCCGCCATGCCGAAGGGCAGATTTCGGCCACCCATGTCATCCAGAACCCCGCCGATCTGGGCGAGTGGATCGTGTTTTTCAAGAAGAGCGGCGGGCGCAGCTACTTCCTGGTGGACGAACAGGATGAGGTCGAATCATTTGCTCGCCTGGATGACTTGATCGAAACCCTGCGTGGCCTGGGGATCAAGTTTGCTGAAGTGCACCTGTAGCAGCGTTACTTGCAGACCACCACCACGCTACGGCCTTTGAAGTTGCCCACGTCCTGGCCCAGGGTCTTGTCGCTTTCCTTGAGCGCCGGCGTGCCATTGGTGCCGACGATGCGGTAACCGGTGCCGGCGCAGGATGCGTCCGCCTTTTCGTAGCAACTGGCCCATGAATTGGCCTCGCCCGAGCAATCGATGGTCAAGCCTTGTTCACCATTTTTCAGCAAGGTGTCGGAAGCGGTGGTGCAGCCGGCGAGTGCCAGTACTGCGGTCAGTGCCAGGATTTTTTTCATAAAGGTTCGTCATCGAGGGTATTGGAAGGGCGCGCTGACACTGTCGTGGCGTTGTTGAAGGTTATAGCGAACTGCCATCTAGGTACAGACAAACAAAAAAGCCCCGCTTAACGGGGCTTTAAAAGCGGTGCAACGAGGCTTACTTGGTTTTCGGCCGCTTGCTCGATGCATGGCCTGCCTCATCTACAAACACTTCGGCGACGGCGATCGCCATGCTTTCGGTCTCGAATACGCCGGCAACGCTGTCACCGTGAAAATTGATCAAGTGCCAGCCGTCCGCTCGCTTCGTGATCAGGTAGCCGTTTACACCTTTTGGTTCTGACATCTGTTGGCAATCTCGTGGTCTTGGTTCAAGGCGCCCATGATAGCGCCAAATGCCGGGGCGGGGCGCAAGTTGTTGCGGGTCAGTGCCAGGGGCGCAAAAGCGTGCTAAAACCAATGCAGCCCCTCTAAACAAGGGGCCAAGTCGGATTCTGGCCGACCGTTGGTGATGCGCTATGCAGCATCAGCGGAACTTACGCCGACATTTTTTCTCTATGATGACATTGCAACGCCAGCAGGACCCCATTGTAAGGTGACTGCGGCCTGATTAGACTGCGCCGAATTCCGTACGCACAGCCCTTTGTAAGGACTCATATGATCAAGAAATGCTTGTTCCCAGCAGCCGGTTACGGCACTCGCTTCTTGCCAGCGACCAAAGCCATGCCCAAAGAAATGCTGCCAGTGGTGAACAAGCCACTGATTCAGTACGGTGTGGAAGAGGCACTGGATGCCGGTTTGAACGAGATCTCCATCGTCACGGGTCGTGGTAAGCGCGCGCTGGAAGACCACTTCGACATCAGCTATGAGCTGGAAAACCAGATCAAGGGCACCGACAAGGAAAAATACCTGGTCGGTATCCGTAAACTACTCGACGAGTGCTCGTTCTCCTACACCCGTCAGACTCAGATGAAAGGCCTCGGCCACGCCATCCTCACCGGCCGCCCGCTGATCGGTGATGAACCCTTCGCCGTGGTCCTGGCGGACGACCTGTGCGTCAACCTGGAAGGCGACGGTGTGCTGACCCAGATGGTCAAGCTCTACCAGAAATACCGTTGCACCATCGTTGCGGTAATGGAAGTCAACCCAACCGAAACCAATAAGTACGGTGTTATCGCCGGCGACGATATTGGCGATGGCCTGATCCGCGTACGCGACATGGTCGAAAAACCAGCACCGGAAGACGCGCCATCGAACCTGGCGATCATCGGTCGTTACATCCTCACGCCGGACATCTTCAAGCTGATCGAAGAAACCGAGCCAGGCAAGGGCGGCGAGATCCAGATCACCGACGCTCTGCTCAAGCAAGCCAAAGACGGTTGCGTGATTGCCTACAAGTTCAAGGGCCAGCGTTTCGACTGCGGCGGCGCTGAGGGCTACATCGAAGCGACCAACTTCTGCTACGAGCATTTCTACAAGACGGGCAAGGCTTACTGATTCACGCTTGCCGGTACGTTTTAAGCGAAAGCCACCTTCGGGTGGCTTTTTCGTTTTTCAGCCCCATGTAAGTCGGTATGCTGGTGTCCTGCCGAGGAGAGTGAAATGGCCTACGATTTTGACCTGTATGTAATTGGCGCCGGTTCCGGCGGTGTTCGCGCGGCGCGTTTTGCCGCAGGTTTTGGCGCCAAGGTGGCGGTGGCCGAGAGCCGCTACCTGGGTGGCACCTGTGTGAACGTCGGCTGCGTGCCAAAGAAGCTGTTGGTGTACGGCGCGCATTTTGCCGAAGACTTTGAACAGGCCAGCGGCTTTGGCTGGTCCCTGGGTGAGGCGAACTTTGATTGGGCGACCCTGATCGCCAACAAGGATCGTGAGATCAACCGCCTCAACGGTATCTATCGCAACCTGTTGGTCAACAGCGGCGTGACCCTGCATGAAGGGCATGCACGCCTGGTCGATGCCCATCAGGTGGAGATCAACGGTGAGCGCTTCACTGCCAAGCACATCCTGATTGCCACCGGCGGCTGGCCGCAGATCCCTGAGATTCCAGGGCGCGAGCACGCCATTGGCTCCAATGAGGCATTCTTTCTTAAAGAGCTGCCCAAGCGCGTGCTGGTAGTGGGTGGTGGTTATATCGCCGTTGAGTTCGCCGGCATCTTCCACGGCTTGGGCGCCCAAACGTCATTGCTGTATCGCGGCGATCTGTTCTTGCGCGGCTTTGACGGTTCGGTGCGCAAACACCTGCAAGAAGAGCTGACCAAGCGCGGCCTGGACTTGCAGTTCAATGCCGACATTGAGCGCATCGACAAGCAGGCTGACGGCAGCCTCAAGGCCACTTTGAAGGATGGCCGCGTGCTGGAAGCCGATTGCGTGTTCTACGCCACTGGCCGCCGTCCGATGCTGGATAACCTGGGCCTGGAAAATACCGGGGTCAAACTGGACGAGCGCGGTTTCGTCGCGGTGGATGATCTCTACCAGACCGCCGAGCCGTCGATCCTGGCGATTGGCGATGTGATTGGTCGTGTGCAACTGACGCCGGTGGCCCTGGCTGAAGGCATGGCCGTGGCGCGGCGGTTGTTCAAGCCCGAGCAATACCGCCCGGTGGATTACGCCAATATCGCGACGGCGGTGTTCAGCCTGCCGAATATCGGCACAGTCGGCCTGACTGAAGAGGATGCACGCCAAAATGGCCACAACGTGCAGATCTTTGAAAGCCGGTTCCGGCCGATGAAGCTGACCCTGACCGATTGCCAGGAAAAGACCTTGATGAAGTTGGTGGTCGACGCCGACACCGACAAAGTGTTGGGTTGCCACATGGTCGGCCCGGATGCGGGTGAGATCGTGCAAGGGCTGGCGATCGCGCTCAAGGCGGGCGCGACCAAGCAGCATTTCGATGAAACCATCGGCGTGCATCCTACGGCGGCGGAAGAATTCGTCACCATGCGCACGCCTGTGGCGCCCTGATCAGCTTGGCTCTGCTGCCTCTGGCACCGTTGCAACGACGGTCGCCAGGCGCAGGGCTTCGATGCTTGCCTGGGCCTTGATCAGGTCCAGCTCAAGCGCCTTGTTGTGCTGCTGATATTCAAGCAGTGACGCTTGGCGCGATTGGCTGTCCAGCACGGCAACCCGTAGGCGCTCCTGGAGCAGGGTGCGCTCGCTGTCGATCTGGCTGAGCTGTTCCTTGAGTTTCAACTGTAGCGCCTGGTCCTGGCGAGCGTGCTCCTGCAGCGTATTCAATTCCTTGGTTGTCACTCGCTGCTCACTCAGCAGGCGCTCGTTGTCGCGATGCAGTTGCGTGATTTCGTCCTGGCGCACCAGAGCGCTTTGCTGGGCCTGACGCAATTCGGCCTGTACCTGTTGCAACTGGCCCTCATGGCGACGCTGTTCCTGTTCACGCTGCTCCTTGATGGCAGTGCGGTAATGCTCAAGCGCATCGCGGGCGTGCAGGTGTTTTTCTTCCAGTGAGCGAATCTGCTCGTCTTTGTCGTTGAGCCTTAGCTCGTAGTCGCTGCACGCCTGGCTCAGCCCGGCGTTACGGGTTTGCTCGGTCTGCAGGCTGGTGCTGGCGGTTTGCAGCGCCGCGCTTTCTTCAGCGAGGGCAGCGGCCTGGATATCAAATTGCTGTTTGAGTTGGGTGTGCGCTTCTTCCAGGGTTTCTAACTGGGCGAGCAGGGCGGCTTTTTGTTGCTCGAATTGCGCCAGGGCCAGGTCGATCGGCTCTTGGGCCTTCTCTTTCAGGCGTTGGGACAGGCGTGCGACCAGTTCACCAAGCTCATCGTCGATCGGCGCTTGGGTGATGGTCTGGCGCGTCTCACTTTCGTCCAGCTCTTTCAAATAGCGATGAATGGTGGTTTTCGAGCCGGTATTACCCATTTCGATACGCACCGCATCGATGCTGGGGTTTTCGCCACGGGCGAGGATCGCCAGGCGTGCCGTTTGCACTACTGCTTTGTTTATGCCGCCGCGAGCCATGGGGTCTCCGTCGATTTAGTACTGTGGTACATGGTATGTATATACATACTATAACATGATTAAAAACTCGTTGAAATTCATGATTTAACAGATGGGATATTGGCGTATTATCCCGTGTCATAAGCATTTTCATCAGCCATTCACCCGTCAGCGGTACGAAAAGACGCCTATGAGCGACCTGGACCGATATCTCAACGCTGCCACCCGCGACAACACGCGCCGCAGCTACCGCGCGGCCATCGAGCATTTCGAAGTCAGTTGGGGAGGGTTCCTGCCGGCCACCAGCGACAGCGTGGCGCGCTACCTCGTGGCGCATGCCGGGGTGTTGGCAGTCAACACCTTGAAACTGCGGCTCTCGGCCTTGGCGCAATGGCATACCAGCCAAGGGTTTGCCGACCCGACGAAGGCGCCGGTGGTACGCAAGGTGCTCAAGGGCATCCGCGCCGTGCACCCGACGCGGGAGCGGCAGGCCGAGCCTCTGCAGCTCACGCAGTTGGAGCAAGTAATCGCCGCCCTGGACATTGAAGCTAAACAGGCCAGCGAGCATCACGACCAGCCGCGCTTGCTACGGGCCAAGCGCGACGCTGCGCTGATTCTGCTGGGCTTCTGGCGCGGCTTTCGCAGTGATGAGCTGTGCCGATTAAGCATTGAGCACGTGCAGGCCGTGCCAGGCGCAGGCATTAGCCTGTACTTGCCACGCAGCAAAAGTGACCGGGACAACCTCGGCAAAACCTACCAGACCCCAGCGTTGCTCCGGCTGTGCCCGGTGCAGGCTTATAGCGAGTGGCTCAGCGCCTCGGCTTTGGTGCGCGGCCCGGTGTTTCGCGGCATCGACCGCTGGGGCAACCTGGGTGAGGAGGGCTTGCATCCCAACAGTGTGATCCCGTTATTGCGCCAGGCCCTTGAGCGCGCAGGCATCCCCGCCGATCAATACACCAGCCACTCCCTGCGTCGGGGCTTTGCCACTTGGGCGCATCGCAGTGGTTGGGATTTGAAGTCCCTGATGAGTTACGTCGGCTGGAACGACATGAAATCTGCGATGCGCTATGTTGAAGCGACGCCGTTTCTGGGCATGACCCTGGCAACCCAACCGCTGATTTGAGATTTTTTCTATTAATAGCGTCACCTGATAGAGAAACCCAATCGTCAGCATCAGGTTTGCCAATGAGCCATCGACCGAGAGAGCCGGTAGGATTCACCTCATCAACTTCTTAACCCCTGACGGAGAGTCAACGATGCCTATCATCAACAGCCAAGTAAAACCGTTTAAAGCCACCGCTTTCAAAAACGGCAGCTTCGTCGATGTGACCGACGCTGACCTGAAAGGCAAGTGGTCGGTTGTCTTCTTCTACCCAGCCGACTTCACCTTCGTTTGCCCAACCGAACTGGAAGACCTGGCTGACAACTATGCCGAATTCCAGAAGCTGGGCGTCGAAATCTACAGCGTTTCTACCGACACCCACTTTGCCCACGCTGCCTGGCACAACACGTCGCCAGCCATCGGCAAAATCCAGTACACCATGATTGGCGACCCAACCCTGACCATCTCCCGCAACTTCGACGTGCTGATCGAAGAGGCTGGCCTGGCAGACCGCGGCACCTTCGTGATCAACCCGGAAGGTCAGATCAAGATCGTTGAGCTGAACGACGGCGGTGTAGGTCGTGACGCTTCCGAGCTGCTGCGCAAGATCAAGGCCGCTCAGTACGTCGCTGCCCACCCGGGTGAAGTCTGCCCAGCCAAATGGAAAGAAGGCGAGGCCACGCTGGCGCCGTCTCTGGACCTGGTCGGCAAGATCTAAGTCTGTGAACGCGTATCAAGGGCGGGTATCCGCACTTAAGTAAGCTGCATCCGCCCTCAAAACGCCCGGGCGAGAGTCGCTCGGGCGTTTTTTTGTCTGCAATAAACCGAATGAACAGGAAATCGCCCGTATGTTGGACGCCAATCTTAAAGCTCAGTTGAAGTCATACCTGGAACGGGTCACCCAGCCGATCGAGATCATCGCCTCCCTCGACGACGGTGCGAAATCCCAGGAAATGCTTGCTCTTTTGCAGGACGTAACCAGCCTCTCAACGCTGATTACCCTGAACACCGATGGCAATGATGCGCGCAAGCCATCGTTCTCCATCAACCGCCCGGGTGCTGAGATCAGCTTGCGTTTCGCCGGCATCCCTATGGGCCATGAATTCACTTCGTTGGTGCTGGCCCTGTTGCAAGTGGGTGGCCACCCGTCGAAAGCCAGTGTCGAAGTAATTGAACAGATCCGCGCCCTCAAAGGCGAGTTCAGCTTCGAGACGTACTTCTCGCTGTCGTGCCAGAACTGCCCGGACGTGGTCCAGGCGCTGAATCTGATGGCCGTGCTGAACCCGAACATCCGCCACGTTGCGATTGATGGCGCGCTGTTCCAGGCTGAAGTCGATGAGCGCCAGATCATGGCGGTCCCGAGTGTCTACTTGAACGGAGTCAACTTTGGCCAGGGCCGCATGGGCCTCGAAGAAATCCTCGCCAAGCTCGACACCAGCGGTATCGAGAAAGCCGCGGAAAAAATCAGCGCCAAGGACGCCTTCGACGTCCTGGTGGTTGGCGGTGGCCCCGCCGGGTCCTCGGCTGCCATTTACGCGGCACGTAAAGGTATTCGTACCGGTGTGGCGGCTGAACGCTTTGGTGGCCAGGTACTGGACACCATGTCCATCGAGAATTTTATCTCGGTACAGGAAACCGAAGGGCCGAAACTGGCTAGTGCGCTGGAAGCCCATGTGCGTCAGTACGATGTGGACATCATGAACCTGCAACGCGCTAGCAGCCTGGTACCGGCGAAAAATGCCGGGGAGCTGCACGAAATTCGCTTCGAAAGCGGTGCGACCCTCAAGTCCAAGACCGTGATCCTGGCCACAGGCGCCCGCTGGAGAGAGATGGGTGTGCCCGGTGAGCAGGAATACAAAGCCCGCGGCGTGTGCTTCTGCCCGCACTGCGATGGCCCGCTGTTCAAAGGCAAGCGTGTGGCGGTGATCGGCGGCGGTAACTCCGGCGTGGAAGCGGCCATTGACCTGGCCGGTATCGTCAGCCATGTCACCTTGCTTGAGTTCGACAGCAAGCTGCGCGCCGACGCCGTGTTGCAACGCAAGCTCTACAGCCTGCCGAACGTGGATGTGATTACCAGTGCATTGACCAGTGAGGTCAAAGGCGATGGCCAGAAAGTCACCGGCCTTGCCTACAAGGACCGCGACAGCGGTGAGTTCAAGACCATCGACCTGGAAGGCATCTTCGTGCAGATTGGCTTGCTGCCCAACACCGACTGGCTCAAAGGCACGGTAGAGCTGTCGCCGCGCGGCGAGATCATTGTCGATGCCCGTGGCGAGACTTCACTGCCTGGCGTGTTCGCCGCCGGTGACGTAACCACCGTGCCGTACAAGCAGATCGTGATTGCAGTAGGCGAGGGCGCCAAGGCTTCGTTGAGCGCGTTCGATCACTTGATCCGCACCTCTGCTCCGGCGTAATCCTGGGCTGAAAATGAAAAACCCCATGAGCGATCATGGGGTTTTTCTCGTTCCCACGCCCGGCGCGGGATTCTCGTTCCCACGCTCCGCGGGGGAATGCATCCGGTGACGCTCCGCGTCACGCAGTGCTTATTACATCGGCGCCGGCTGGATGATCTCAACCCAATAGGCATCCGGGTCCTTGATGAACGCGAGGCTCTTCATGCGGCCATCCGTCAGGCGTTTCTGGAAATCACAGCCCAAGGCTTCGAAACGTTCGCACGCCGCCACAATGTCCGGCACCGAGATGCAGATATGGCCAAAGCCGCGTGGGTCGGTGTTGCCGTTGTGGTAGGCAAAGTCGGCATCGTTTTCGGTGCCGTGGTTGTGGGTCAGTTCGAGGATGCCCGGAATCGATTTCATCCATTGGGTACGCTCGGCGGCGTCGGCCGGGATCTGGGCCTTGTCCACCAGGGCCAGGAAGTACAGGCTGAATTCGGCTTCCGGGAAGTCACGTTTCTCGACCAGGGAGAAACCCAGGATGCGCGTGTAGAAGTCCAGCGACTTGGTGATGTCCTTGACCCGCAACATGGTGTGGTTGAACACGAAGTTTGCCGTAGCGTTGTCGGGTTGGGCAGTGACGCCCGGGAAAGTGTTCAATTCGTGCAGGCTCATGGGCCCTCCAGAAAAAATGTGAGATGAGCGGTCCATTGGCTTGCGGCCTGCCTCCATGCAGGCGGGCCATGATACGCAAGGCGCACCGGCTGCGCCAAATGAAAAAGCGCGCTAAACCCTTGCGGTCAGCGCGCGCCGGGCCGCACACTTTGCGGCTGGAACCTTGGGTGTTTTTTGCAATGATCGAGTTTCGTAGGCCGCTGTTGAGTGCTGTGTGCGTGTTGTTGGGCAGCTCGTTTGTGCTGGCAGCTGACCCGCAGGTCCATTGGCCCAGCGGTTGGCAGGTCGAAGAAGTCGTGCCTGACGGCGAACTCCCTGCCAAGCCCCAAGCAGTGTCCCGGCAGCGAGCGATCAAGAATGATGAAAATGGCGCCACGTTGATGGTGATGGAGTTGACCGGGACGCCGATTGAAACCGGCCATAAAGTTAATCTTCCCGGCGTGTTGCTGGAGATGCGCAAGTCGATCCAGAAAGACTTTGCCCGTGGCGGTTATCAAAGCGTGTGCAGCAAAATGCACCCCACGACATTGAGTCGGCTTGACGCGCTGGAAACTACCTGTGTGATTACCGAGAACGGTCGACACGTATTGTCGCAAACATTAGTCGGTGCGCTGGATGTCGATAAGGCCTATGTATTTTCATACGCGGGCCAGGCGCAAGCGTACGAGGCGAGCAAGGAGGAAATCAGTTCGGTGCGTAACAGTCTGAAACTTTGACCCGCTCAAGCTGAGTGAATGTGAACAATGTGAACGCTAAGTTAAATTCGATTCCGAACCGCTAGAGCAAAAAAAGCCCCGCGTATGCGGGGCTTTTTTTTAGTACATGTTTCAGCCGCGAAGCCAGGAATCTACAGTGGCAGCGCCGTACTGTTCTTTCCAGGCTTTAAGGCCGC
Source organism: Pseudomonas sp. NFR02 (assembly GCF_900119375.1). Lineage (NCBI taxonomy): Bacteria > Pseudomonadati > Pseudomonadota > Gammaproteobacteria > Pseudomonadales > Pseudomonadaceae > Pseudomonas > Pseudomonas sp. NFR02. The sequence continues at coordinate 500,760 of NZ_FPJJ01000003.1, read as the reverse complement.
GGTGGTTGCCACCTTTGGTCTCGATCAGCTCGCCGGTATGCGGGTTGTGGTAAACCTTGACCACCCGTGCGCGGCGCTGTTTTGGCGCGGCGGCGGCCGGTGCGCCGCCTTTGCGTGGCGCTGGGTCGAGGATAGCGATCACGTCGCGCAGGCTTTTGTCGTATTTGCCCATCAGCGTCTTGAGCTTTTCTTCGAATTCGATTTCTTTCTTCAAGCCAGCGTCATTCTTCAAAGATTCCAGCTGTGCAAGCTGCTCTTGAAGGGCTTTTTCTGCTGCGCGAAATTCGGCGAGTCTGGACAAAATCTGTACTCCAATAATGTAGTTGCGGATATCAACTGCAGACAAAGCTATAAGCCAAGAACGTTAAGCCACGTCAACGAAAAAGACCCTTCTGCGAGTTCTGCACAGGCAGAAAAAATTGTAGTAGTTAATTCATTCCGAGTAAATCATGTCTTTTAAAGAAAGACCAATCTTTCATCGTAGACCGCGCAAGGCTATTCAACGATCCCCAAGGATTTAATGAATTCATCGCAGGGTAATGGTCGGCCAAACAGGTAACCCTGTAGGAAATCCACGCCTTGGGCCACGAGGTATTCACACTGTTGGGCTGTTTCTACACCTTCGGCAACAATGCCTAGATCCAGCTTGACCGACAACTCTATGATGCTGTCGAGAATATGCCGCGACAGCGCATCTGCACCGATCATGGCGACAAAGCTTTGATCGATCTTCAAGTAGTCGACATTGAAATTGCGCAAATAGCCCAAGCTGGAGTGGCCGGTGCCGAAGTCATCAATGGCGATCATGACGCCCAGTTGATGCAGGGCCTCGAACAGCCGGCGGGTGGTCTCGGTGGGTTCGATCAGCTCCCGCTCAGTCAGCTCCAGCACCAGGGTGACCTGGCCGGGTGGGAACGCGGCCAGAAATTCCTGGCAGTCCTGCACCAGCGCCATGTCCTGGCAATGGCGTGCAGTGATGTTCACGCCGATATGAAAGCCGGGGCTGAAACGTGCGGCATGGGGCGCCAGTTGCGCGGCGGTCTGGCGCAGCAGGGCGCGGGTCATCGGCACGATCAGGCCAGAGTCTTCGGCCAGGGGGATAAACAGGTCCGGGCGCACCAGGCCTTCTTTGGGATGCCTCCAGCGCATCAGCACCTCACAGCCGGCCCATTGGCGTGTGTCACCCCGTACCACCGGTTGGAAATACGGGATGAACTCATTGGCGCCCAAGGCGCGTTGTAACTCGTGGGTTGGCGCGGACGAGCGTTTTTGCAGCCAGTGAGCGAGCAGCCCCGCCAATATGCCGAAAAACACCACCAGGCTGAACAGCGCCGGATACCGCGCCTGCATGTAGCGCCAGACTTCACCCTCGGGCATCCCGGCCTCGACACTGTAGCGATAGCGCTCGGAAGCCAGGCGTTGTGGGGCCACGGCAAATACCGGCAACGCGCCTTGATGCACCTTGCCGTCGGCCCCCAGCCAGTTCGGGCCGACTTGCAATACCAAGTACGCGTAACGGCTGATCAAGCGCAAGGCGTTGGTGAGGTGGTAACCGTCAACCGAGGCAAACGCGCCTTGATCGCCTTCCACCAGGCGGTACACCAGCAGGGCGGTATCGGGTGTAACGGGGTTACCTTTCATCAACCACAGGCGCCCATCCACATAGTCGTCCGGGTTGACGGGCGATTGGTAGCGACCGCCAAACAACGAGCTGCAATAGATGTTTTTCTGCCAGGACAGCGTCGTGGCCCGCACAAACGGCCGGCGCGTGACTTGTTCACGTAGCGCCAACTTGGCGCTGCTGTCACAAGGTTTACCGGCCAGCGGCAGCAAAGCCTGGGCAGCGATGGCGGTATTGTCGAGCATCAGGTCGAACTGGCGGACCGCTTCTTGAGCGGTTTGCGCCGTGCTTTGCTCAAGGGTGCGCTCGGCTTGCCAGTACAGAATCACAACCCCCAGCAAGATGGGCAACACGCCGCTGGTTGCACTGATGAAATAGCGTGCGGCTCGGCTTCGTGGGCCTTTGACAGTCAGGGGCATAGGGGCAGTCAGTCGCGAGAAAAAGAGTGAGATAAGCCGATGATAGATGGCATTACGCAGGCCTGCTCACTTGTTTCAAGCGGGTTGACCTCGCCGTTCGGTCAGTGGTGGCGGGTATCAGGCACCGCCCCCGCCCGAACCCGCAAAGTCCGTTGAAGTACAGAGTGTGGAGGGTGTCGCCGACGCTGCGTTTCACTACATTGGGTGACTATGTAGGGTGCGACGCATGAGAGGACGCTGCGCATAGCCAGGTCACTAAGTGAGCGAGGGGTACAACCCTTGCGCCAGCTCGATGAATGCCAGGGTAGCCGGGGAGGACTGTCGTCGATCCAGCACCGCCAGTCCGATCCGGCGTGGGACCTGCGGCGCCAATGGCAACGCCACATAACGCCAGTCGCTATGTTCCGGCAAGGAGGCCTGCGCAACCACACTCAAACCATCGCCCCGACTGACCGCCTCCAACGTACTGAGCAACTGCGCACAGCGGTACCGGACTTTGGGCTGCAATCGGGCTTGACTGAACAAGCGCATCACCAGCTCCGACGAGCCGGCTTCAGTCAGAATAAAGGGTTCATCGCAGAGCGCTTGCAGGGGCACGGCCTCAAGGGCGGCCAACCGGTGCCCGGCCGGTAGCAGCGCCACCAGTTGATCTTCCAGCAACGCGACCGTATCGAAGCGTTCCTGCTCCAGCACCACAAAACCGATATCCACCCGGCGCTCATCCAGCCACTGAACGACCTGGCGATCAGGCCCTTCATCCACATGCACTTCAATACCCGGATAAACCTGGCGAAAGCGCCTGAGGATAGGCGGCAACAACCGAACCGACGCCGTCGGCCCGAACGAGCCGATACGCAGCGTGCCACGCTTCATGCCGCGTGCATCCGCCGCTTCCTGCTGCAAGGTGTTGGCCAGCCCCAGCATGGCCCGGGCGCGTCCCAGCAATTGTGCGCCGATTTCGCTCAGTTCCACCGCCGTCTGATGGCGCCGAAACAACTCCACCCCCAGTTCCTGCTCCAAGGCCTTGATCGCGTGGGACACCGCCGACTGGCTGATACCCAGGCGATGCGCCGCACTGGTAAAACCTTGCAGTTCGGCCACCAGAGAAAAGATTTCCAGTTGGGTCAGGGTCATGAGTAAAGGCTCATTTTACGATGAGGAGTGATTAGCCAAAGAATACGCCCATTCGTCCCTCACCTGAGCACCGCCTTATGCGTCACGTCGCCGATGGCCTCACTTATCTGAAGCTTGCCGCTGTCACCATGATCTGGGGCGGCACCTTTGTCGCAGGGCGCTACCTGGCTGATCAGGTCCACCCGCTGCTGGCCGCCACTCTGCGCTTCACCTTGGCCAGCGCAGCATTGCTGCTGTTCATGGCCGCTTCGCGCACGGCCCTGGTGCGCCCCAGCACGCGCCAATGGGGCCAATTGGCGGTGTTGGGGTTCTTTGGGATTTTCTTTTACAACCTGTGCTTCTTTTATGGGCTGCAGTACACCAATGCGTCACGCGCCTCGTTGATTGTCGCGTTGAACCCGGCGGTGATCGGCCTGGCGTCCTGGTGGTTGTTCAAGGAGCGCCTGGGCCGCATCAAATGTATCGGTATCGCGTTGTGCCTGGCAGGCGCGGCGACCGTCATCATCAGTCGCAATCCCCAGGCATTGCAGGGCGCGACCATGGCCTGGGCCGGTGACCTGCTGATCCTCGGTTGCGTGGCGGGGTGGGGCGTTTACACGCTGTTCTCCCGTGGGCTCAATCAGAGCCTGGGGCCGTTGCAGACCGTGACCTGGTCGGTGCTGCTGGGCACGCTGATGCTAAGCGTTACGGCGCTGGTTTCACCCAGCGTGACCATGGCAGGGCTGCACGCTATTGATCTACCGCAACTGCTCAGCCTGATGTACCTGGGCGTGATGGGTTCGGCGCTGGCGTATATCGGCTATTACGATGGCATTCGTCGCATAGGCGCCACACGGTCCGGAGTGTTCATCGCGCTCAACCCATTGACGGCGGTCATTTGCGGCGCGGTGCTGCTGGACGAACCGCTGACGATGGCGATGTGGGTGGGGGGTGCGGTCATCCTGCTGGGCATCTACCTGTGTAACAAACCCCTTGCGCAGGGCAGGGTAATGGGGATTTGATAAGACTACGGACAAACCCGGTTACGCTGTGTAGAATCAGTTTACGCATACAAGAATATGGACTTGCGCTCACGCAAGCCTCGGCCGTCAGAGACTGATGACACCATGAAGCTACTTGGCTCCCCCCTCATCTTTGGTGACTTTCTCGCCCGCAGCGTGCGAGGCCTTTCTTGTGCGCCACCCTCCAGCCTCATCCTTGCTCGCAACTAAACAATTGCTACCTACAAGAATGATGAGGCACCGAACATGACCGACCAACATGCAAACCCAATGGGCCTGATGGGCTTTGAATTCATCGAATTCGCCTCGCCGACCCCGGGCACACTGGAGCCGATCTTCGAGATCATGGGCTTCACCAAAGTGGCCACCCACCGTTCCAAGAACGTGCACCTGTATCGCCAGGGCGAGATCAACCTGATCCTCAACAACGAACCCGACAGCCTCGCTTCCTACTTCGCGGCCGAGCACGGCCCGTCGGTGTGCGGCATGGCGTTCCGGGTCAAGGACTCGCAGCAGGCTTACAAGCGCGCCCTGGAACTGGGCGCCCAGCCGATCCACATCGACACCGGCCCGATGGAATTGAACCTGCCGGCGATCAAAGGCATTGGCGGTTCGCCGTTGTACCTGATCGACCGTTTCGGCGAAGGCAACTCGATCTACGACATCGACTTCGTCTACCTTGAAGGCGTTGACCGCCATCCGGTAGGCGCTGGCCTGAAGGTCATCGACCACCTGACCCACAACGTCTATCGCGGGCGCATGATCTATTGGGCCAATTTCTACGAGAAGCTGTTCAACTTCCGTGAAGCGCGTTATTTCGATATCAAGGGCGAGTACACCGGCCTGACCTCAAAGGCCATGAGCGCGCCGGACGGCCAGATCCGGATCCCGTTGAACGAAGAGTCGTCCAAGGGCGCCGGGCAGATCGAAGAGTTCCTGATGCAGTTCAATGGCGAGGGGATCCAGCACGTAGCGTTCCTCACCGACGACCTGATCAAGACCTGGGACGCGCTGAAGAAGATCGGCATGCGCTTTATGACCGCGCCGCCAGACACTTACTACGAAATGCTCGAAGGTCGCCTGCCGAACCATGGCGAGCCAGTGGATCAATTGCAATCGCGCGGTATCCTGCTGGATGGCTCGTCGGTTGCCGGTGACAAGCGCCTGCTGCTGCAGATCTTCTCGGAAACCCTGATGGGCCCGGTGTTCTTCGAATTCATCCAGCGTAAAGGCGACGATGGGTTTGGAGAGGGCAACTTCAAGGCGCTGTTCGAGTCGATCGAGCGCGACCAGGTGCGTCGTGGTGTGCTGACCGCCGATTGATCGACAGGCTAAAGCAAAACAGCCCGGTTTTTACCGGGCTGTTTTGTGCCTGATGCAGCGTGTTGCAAATGGCCTGTGGTTTATTGGGAACAGACGTTTCTTGAAATATCACTCAGAGGGTAGGGCGCAGACAATTTCTGCGTATCCAATATCAAGAGGCCCTCTTATGAATGTGAATTCTCCTCCCCTTCAACGCCCGATTGGCCCATCTACATCAACCGAGCAGATAGGGCCTGTGCGCAATGCTCGTTCAGCCGGTAATGCAGACCCGGTCGATCAGGCGCGTAAAAAGTTTCTCGATGACAGTGAAACCGAGTATGTGGGCAACACACTCACGGCCAAAGCGTATCAACTGACGGAGGCCGCGCTGTCGCCCAACAAACCGGGAAGTCCAGGGGTGCAGGTCTCGACATTTGCCGTTGATGGTGTTCAGTCCAACGACATGATAATGATCAAGCGGGTGCCGCCTACAGAAGAGGGGCCTAATTTCGTCCTGTACATGCCGGAAGACGACGTGACCTCGTTTCATGAGTTCGATAATGCGCAGGAGATGACGGACTGGCTCAAAAACGTGGCCAATGATCCGATTGAGCGCAAGCGATTTACGAAGCATTTTGCCAATGATCAAGCGCCCAAGCAGGAGGAGCGGGTCAACCAGAAATTTGGCATGTTCGCTGATGGCGATAGCAATGCAGTGGTGGGAAGTTTTGGTTATGAGAAGGGGGATATCTTCGAGCGTTTAAACAAGGACACTTCGATCCCTCCGGTTCAGGTCGACGGGCTGGTGCGAACACAGCTCTATAAACTGGAACCTGATGGCAAGGCGTTTTATGTCGGATATCGGCCAGATGGAGAAGCCATCGTCTATAGTTACGACGCTTATGGAAACTTGTACGGCGAGGGACAAAAAAAGGACGCCAAGAAGCGCAGATTTTATTTCGTTCAAAATGGGTTGAACGAAAACAAACCGCTTGAACCCATGACGTTCAATGCGTTCCGCAAAAAAATAGCCCGTGTTTCCTTGGACAATGTGGATGCCAATAATCTAAACGGTCTTTACGACAAATTCCTGAAGCAACTCAGAAGTCCTGGGCATGGCCTCGCCACCGCGTTGAAAGCGCTGGGTGTTCCTGAAGACATAGCCCACTCCATCGAAACCATCGCGAAAGACCCCGTCAAAGGAACGTTGCTTGAATTGAACCGCGACAACCGTATCGGCAAGCTGTTTGGTGTCGATCAGCAAGAGATGGATGCCAAGCTGGAAAGCGCAGGCAACCAAGCTCAAAACAACATCCCCTATTACGGTAAGTGGCGAGAGAGGTTGGAAAATACCGCCACCGTCATTGAACAAGTTGCCGGCACACCTGATGTGCCGACAACCGAAGTCAGGACCTGACTCAATCGACAGAGGGGTACGGACGCCCCCACAGCCGACATCCACTCTCAGCCTCCCATCAAGCCCGGCGCTGACGCACCAAATGCTTGAACCCCTCATACACCAGCACCATCACCGCCAGCCAGATCGGAATATAGGTCAGCCACTGTCCGCCTTCGATCCCTTCGCCCAACAGCAGCGCCACTGCGAGCAGCAATACCGGCTCCACATAGCTCAGCAGCCCGAACAGGCTGAACGCCAACAAGCGACTGGCAATGATGTAACTCACCAGCGCCGAGGCACTGATAAGGCCCAGCATGGGAATCAATGCATAGAGCTTTGGATGCCCATCCAGTACGGCAAAGCCTTGTTCGCCGCTTTGTACAAACCACCAGGCCACCGGCAGCATCAACGCCATGTCCAGCCACAGCCCACCCAAATGGTCGGTGCTCAGGTATTTACGCACCACGAAATACACCGGATAGCCGATGATCACCACCAGTGTTGCCCAGGAAAAACCACCGGCCTGATACAGCTCATTCAGCACACCCAGCGCGGCAAACACCACAGCAATCTGTTGCAGCCGCGACAGGCGCTCGCCGTAGACCAGGCGCCCGGTGAGCACCATGGTCAACGGCAGCAGAAAATACCCCACGGACACGTCCAGGCTGCGCCCATTGAGCGGCGCCCACATGAACAACCACAGCTGCACGCCGAGCAAGGCCGACGACACCAGTACGCCGCCGACCAGCCGTGGCTTGGCCGCCAGCATGCGCAGCAGTTCCCAGACCCTGCGCCACTCGCCGCTGACGAGCATGAACACCGTCATGCAGGGCACGGTGAGCAACATGCGCCAGCCGAAAATCTCCAGGCCACTCAGGGGCGTAAGCAGTGATGTGAAGTAATACATCACGGCAAACAGCACCGAGGCCAAGACCGATAACACAACACCTTTAGACACGCTGTCCTCGCGAAAGCCAATTATTGCGCGGGTAGTCTACAGGCGTGCCAATCGACCGGATACAAAATGCCCGACATCGTTGAACCCCGGCGAGGACGAATGCCCTGGCGTAACCAACGAATCAATGAACGCCTCGTCCTCAGCGCTGATCTTCACCGCCAGCGCTCCGGTGTAGGCGTCCCACTGCGCCTCGGTTCGCGGCCCGACAATCGCCGAGCTCACCGCCGCATTGTTCAGCACCCAGGCGATTGCGAACTCGACGATCCGCACGCCACGCCCTTGAGTGTATTGCTGGATCTGCTGGGCAATGCGCAGTGATTCAACCCGCCACTCGGTTTCCAGGATGCGCTTGTCCTGGCGCGCGGCACGGCTGCCGGGCTCGGGCGTGACGTCCGGGGCGTACTTGCCGCTAAGGACCCCTCGGGCCAGCGGGCTGTAAGGCACCACACCCAGGCCGTAGGCCGCTGCAGCGGTGATCTGTTCGACCTCGGCCTGACGGTTGACGATGTTGTACAGCGGCTGGCTGATAATGGGTTTATCCACGCCCAGGCGTTCAGCCACGCGAATCACTTCAGCGATGCGCCAGCCTCGGTAGTTGGACAGGCCCCAGTAGCGGACTTTGCCCTGGCGGATCAGGTCACCGATGGCGGACACGGTCACTTCCAACGGCGTGTGGTGGTCTTCGCGGTGCAGGTAGTAGATGTCCAGGTAGTCGGTATCCAGGCGTGCCAGGCTGGCGTCCAGCGCGTTGAACAGACGCTTGCGGCTCAAACCGCTGCGGTTGGGCACGCCGTCGGTAGGGCCGAAGCCGACCTTGGAGGCCACCACCCAATCCTGGCGGTTGCGTGCAATCGCCTCGCCGACGATTTCCTCGGAGCGTCCGCCTGTATACACGTCAGCTGTATCGATGAAGTTGATACCCTGGTCCCAGGCCTTGTCGATGATGCGCAGCGAGTCTTCGGTACTGGTCTGCTCGCCAAACATCATGGTGCCGAGGGTCAGAGCGCTGACCTTTAACCCGGACTGACCCAATGTACGGTAAATCATGCAAAGCTCCTCATGGCAGGTAAACGTGAGTCATGCAATACCAGACCCGAGCGCTCTGGAACAAGCCCTGAGCGGATTTGTTCATGCGCGTAGCAAAGTCTCGCAACGGGCCTGTAAAAAACGATGCAGCACTTTCACGCGTTCTGACACTTGCAGGCGGTGAGGGCACATCAGGTTGAATGGCGTGGGTTCGCCTTGCCAGTCGAGTAGCAGGGGCACCAGCCGCCCAGCCTGGATATCACGGGCCACGTCCAGGTTGGCTTTATAGGCAATGCCATGCCCCGCCAACGCCCAGCGGCGGACAATCTCGCCATCGTCGCTGAGATAGTCACCGCTCACTTCAACCTCCTGGAGCAAGGTCCCCTGGCGGAAATACCAGGTGCTATTGGCCTGGCCCCGGCGCATGTAGCGCAGCGTGCTGTGGTGGGCCAAGTCTTCGGGCGTATGCGGGGTGCCGTGGCGCGCCAAGTAGTCGGGGCTGGCGCAGGCAATGCGATGGTGATCGGGTACCACCGGCAGGGCCACCAGGCTGGAGTCTCTCGGCACGCCAAAGCGCAAGGCGATGTCGACAGTGTCGCGAAACAAATCGGCATTGCTGTCGTTGAGCAACAGTTGCAGACGGATAGTGGGGTGCTCCAGCTTGAACTCATCCAACCAGCCCAACAGCACATTGCGACCGAAGTCCGAGGGAGCGGCCAATTGCAATAAACCACTGAGGCTTTGGCCTTGTTGCTTGATGGCATGTTCGCCTTCGGACAGGGCTTCCAGCGCTACCCGCACGCTGTCCAGATAACGCCGGCCTTCTTCGGTCAGGCGCATGCTGCGGGTGGAGCGGGCAAGCAGGCGGATGCCGAGACGGGTTTCAAGGCGCTTGAGGGCGATACTCGCGGCCGCTGGCGTGAGGCCCAGGCCACGGGCGGCGGCCGTCAGGCTACCGGTGTCGGCGCTGCGCACGAAGACTTCAAGGTCGAGAATCGAACTCATTGATAAAAATCCTTTAAAGATCTTGTCGTTTTACCCGGATTTTTCATCGATTACCAAGCTGGGAAGATGAACGTTCACTTTCTGACCCAGGTAGTTTTCTCATGACCTCTTCTCTGAGCGGTAAAACCATCATCGTCATCGGTGGCAGCAGCGGTATCGGCGCGGCAGTTGCCCAGGCAGCCTTGGCGCGAGGCGCGCATGTGATCGTGGCCGGGCGCCGCTTGGCGCCAGGTTCCGACAGCGGGCTGCGCAACGAGCCGGTGGACGTCACCGACAGCGCCTCGTTAAAGCAGTTGTTCGAAACCGTGGGGCGCTTTGACCATCTGGTCTACACCTCGGGGCCTTCGGTGCGGGCCAAGCCTTTGATCGAAACAGACCTGGATGAAGCCCGGGACAACTTCGATGTAAAGCTCTGGGGCGCACTACGCGCCATTCAACACGCGCTGCCGTTTTTGCACGAGCAGGGCAGCATCACCCTGACCTCGGGCCAGTTGGGGCGCAAGTTGGCGGCAGGGCAGTTCATCAAGACGGCCATTAACGCTGCGACCGAGGCCTTGGGCAAGCAACTGGCCAAAGAACTGGCGCCGCGTCGAGTCAATGTGATCAGCCCAGGGGTGATAGACACACCGGCCTATGCAGGGCTTGGCCAAGAGCAACGTTTGGCAATGTTTGCCAAGGCGGGCCAAGGGTTGCCGGTTGGGCGGGTGGGGCAGGCTGAAGAAGTGGCGGCGGGGTATGTACTGGCCATGGAAAATGGCTTTATGACCGGTGCGGTGGTTGATATCGACGGTGGCGGCCTGTTGTAAATACATGGCCCAAGTGGGAGGGAGCAGATCCCTCCCACGTTGAAGGCGTCAGGCCTTGAGCGTGCGCGTCATCCGCAATGCCAGAACACTGCCGCTCACAATCACCGCCGCCAGCAGGTACAACGCCACATCCGTAGAGCCGGTAGCATCCTTCACAAAACCCACGATATACGGGCTGAGAAAACCCGCCATCTGCCCCATGGAGTTGATCAACGCCAAGCCACCCGCCGCCGCACCCGCGCTGAGCATCGCGGTGGGCACCGGCCAGAACATCGGCAGGCCGGTGAGGGCGCCCATGGTGGCGATGGTCAGGCCGAGAATGGCGATAGCGGGGGTGGTGGCGAAGTTAACGGCGATCACCAGGCCAATGGCGCCCATCAACATCGGTACCACCAAATGCCAGCGGCGCTCCTTGCGCAAATCGGCAGAGCGGCCCACCAGCAGCATGAACACTGCCGCCAACAGATACGGAATCGCGCTGAGCCAGCCAATCACCAGGTTGTCGCTGAAACCCATGTTCTTGATGATCGACGGCAGCCAGAAGTTGATCGCATACACGCCACTCTGGATGCAGAAGTAGATCAGGCCGAATGCCCAGATCGCCGGGTTCCTGAACACTTCGGCCAGGGAGTCGCTGGTGGTTTTCGGCTTGTTTGCCAGGTCTGTGGCCTGGTCAGCTTCCAGTACCGCACGCTCATGGGGCTTGAGCCACTTGGCGTTGGCGAAACTGTCACTGAGCAGGAAATAGGCGAGGGCGCCGAGGATCACGGTCGGGATGCCTTGCAGCAGGAACATCCACTGCCAGCCCGCCAAGCCACCTTGGCCTGCGGCAAAGTGATTGAGAATCCAGCCGGAAAACGGGCTGCCGAGCAAACCGGACACCGGGATCGCCGACATGAACAGTGCCATGATTCGCCCACGGCGGAAGGTCGGGAACCACTGCGAAAGGTACAACACCACGCCGGGGAAGAAGCCCGCTTCAGCGGCACCGGTGAGCAGGCGCAGGGTGTAGAAATGCGTGGGGGTGGTCACAAACAGCAGGCATGTGGAGAGCGTACCCCACACGATCATCATCAATGCGATCCAGCGCCGCGGGCCAAACCGGGTCAGCGCCAGGTTGCTCGGCACGCCGCATAGCACGTAGCCGATAAAGAAAATCCCGGCTCCCAGGCCGTATACGGTTTCACTGAATTTCAACGCATCGAGCATCTGCAGCTTGGCAAAGCCAACGTTTACCCGGTCGAGGTAATTGAACAGATAGCAGATAAAAATGAAGGGGATCAGGCGCAGGGTAATGCGCTTGTAGATGGCGTTTTTATCGTCATCGCTGGCCAGTGCGGCAGTGGCGCTCTGTGACATGGGATTCTCTCTTTATTATGATTTTTCGCGGTGCGAGGGTAACGTTGACCGCCCTGACAGTCTCGGTGACGTGACGGGCAGCTGTCTTTGTGCTGGCGCACAGTCAAGCAGTCTTTGCGCTGTGCCGGTGAACAACCTTTTTTAGGAAATTAGCCCCATGTTCGAGCTGGATCATGCCCTGGCGCAGGAGATTGTCGATCGCACCATGGCAATCCTGCCCTATAACGTCAATGTCATGGACAGCCAGGGCTTGATCCTGGGCAGCGGCGAGCCGGAGCGTATCAACACACGCCATGAAGGTGCGCAATTGGTGTTGGCCAATGGGCGTGTGGTGGAAATCGACGGGCAGACCGCCAAGCATCTCAAGGGTGTGCAACCCGGCATCAACCTCCCGCTGTTGCATGATCAGCGCCTGATTGGCGTGCTGGGTATCACCGGAGAACCAGATGGGTTACGCACCTACGCCGAACTGGTGCGTATGACCGCCGAAATGCTGGTCAGCCAACGCCACCAGCAAGCCGAGCAACAATGGCGGCGCCAGCGTTGCGATGATCTGCTGGCCCTGCTGTTGGCCGACAGCGGCGACTCCCCGCGCCTGGTGGACGAAGCCCAGCAATTGGGGCTCAAGCCACAACTGGCGCGCACGCCGTACCTGTTTGAACTGGGCCCGGGCCAAACGGCGGAGGCCCTGAGCACCTGGCTTGCCAGCCGCTACCCGGACAGTTGGTGCGTCAGCTCCGCGCAGTTTTCCTTGCTGTGGTGCCGACCTGCTGCGGTGCAGGTCGATAACCCCCGCTTGCTGGAAAAGCTCGAGGGCCTGGGTTGGAACATCCAGCGCATTGCCATCGGCGGGCAAGCGGAGGGCTTGGCGGGGCTGCGCCGCTGTTACCGCCGGGTAGGAGATCTGCTGGCTTATGGCCGCGATATCCTGCCGCAATCACGCCTGTTGACCCTCAACCGTTATCGCCTGCCGGTCATGCTTTGGCGTCATCGCAACGACGACGCCCTGGACGAATTGCTCAACCCGTTGCGCAAGGTGTTGGCAAAGGACAGCAGCGGGCAACTGCTCGCCACGTTGCGCAGTTGGTGCGAGCACGACGGGCAAAGCCAGGCGTGTGCCGACGCCTTGGGCATTCACCGCAACAGCCTGCGCTACCGCATGGAACGCATAGCCGAACTCAGCGGCGTAGACCCGCTGACGCTAGATGGGATGCTTGCCTTGTACCTGGGCGTACAACTGCTGCCCCACCCCCTGTAGGCGCGAGCAAGCTCGCTCCTACAGGGGGCATTGTAGAAATGAACAACAAACCCGCCCCACACTTGTGCATCGGCCCCGCGTCATTGCCCCTGCCAACTGGCAGCATGGGCGTTATAAAAACCGGAGAACGTCCATGAAAATCGTGATCGCCCCTGACTCGTTCAAAGACAGCCTGAGTGCCGCAGGCGTCGCCCAGGCGATTGCCGAGGGGTGGGCCGAGGTCTGGCCGGATGCGCACGTGCTTCAATGCCCGATGGCCGATGGCGGTGAAGGCACGGTGGATGCGGTGCTCGCCGCGTGTAAGGGGCAATTACGTCGGCAAACAGTCCGAGGCCCGCTGGGCGACAGCGTCGAAGCACGTTGGGGCTGGTTGGCCGACAGCCATACCGCGATGATCGAGATGGCCGAGGCCAGCGGCCTGCAACTCGTCGCGCCGGGGCAGCGCGACGCCTGTTCCAGTACCACCTATGGCACCGGCGAGTTGATCCGCGCCGCGCTGGATGCCGGGGCGCAGCGCATCATCCTGGCGATTGGCGGCAGTGCCACCAACGATGGCGGGGCGGGAGCGATGCAGGCCCTTGGCGTGCAGCTATTGGATAGCGAACGTCAGCCACTGCCGGCGGGTGGGTTGGCATTGGCACGCCTGGCCCATATCAGCCTTGAACAACTCGACCCGCGCCTGGCGCAGGTGCGTTTTGAAATCGCCGCCGACGTCAACAATCCCCTGTGCGGCCCCCACGGTGCCTCGTCGATTTTCGGCCCGCAAAAAGGCGCGAGTCCCGAGCAAGTGGCACACCTGGACGCGGCCCTTGAGCACTTCGCTGACCATTGCGCTCAGGTGCTGCCCAAGGATGTGCGCGACGAACCCGGCAGTGGTGCCGCCGGTGGACTGGGTTTTGCCGCCAAGGCGTTCCTCGCGGCCCAGTTTCGTCCAGGGGTCGAGGTAGTCGCTGAACTGGTTGGCCTCGATGAAGCGGTGCGTGGTGCCGACCTGGTAATCACCGGTGAAGGTCGCTTCGACGCCCAGACGCTGCGGGGAAAAACTCCGTTTGGCGTGGCGCGCATTGCCCGGCGACACGGCGTGCCGGTGGTCGTGATCGCGGGTACCTTGGGCGACGGCTACGAGCAGATGTACGCCCACGGTGTGGATGCAGCGTTCGCCTTGCCGTCGGGTCCGATGTCTCTGGAGCAAGCCTGTCACGAGGCGCCGCGCCTGTTGCGTGAGCGGGCCTCGGACGTTGCACGGGTATGGCGCCTGGCAGCTACTCGCTGACCCCGCGCGCCAGCCGCTCCACCCACTGCTCTTGAAACCCCTGTAGCTGCGCACCGGGTTGCTGCAACTGCACAAATTCAAGCATCGGGTCTTGCACCGCCGTGCGCACTCCGCTCAGTTCCTCCAGGGTCGCCAAGCCGCAGAACGGCACATAGGCTTCGCTGTAGCCGCCTTCATGTACCAGCACCAGGCGGCCCTGGCACAGACGCTCGGCGGCCAGGCGCAGGGCGCGGGTCAGCAGCCGGAACGATTCACTGTGCAACAGCATGCGCGCCAACGGGTCGACGGCGTTGGCGTCATAACCACAGGCGACGATGATCAACTCCGGCTCGAAGCGCTCCAGCGCGGGCACTACGATGCGTTCCATAGCATGTAGATAGGTGGCGTGGCCACTGCCTGGCGGCAAGGGGATATTGATGTTGGCGCCCAGGCCGGCACCCCGGCCGCGATCCTGCTCGCCGCTGTAACCGGGCGGGTAGCAGCCGTCCTGGTGCAAGGATACCGTCAACACATCGGCCCGTTCTTCGAAGATCGACTGCGTGCCGTTACCGTGGTGCACATCCCAGTCGATCACCGCGACTTTGCCCAGCCCGTTGCGGGCCTTGGCGGCCTCGATGGCAATGGCAATGTTGGCCAGAAAACAAAAGCCCATAGCACTGTCTGCCAGGCAGTGATGACCCGGTGGCCGCGACAGCGAATAGGCGTTGTGCGCCTGGCCCTTGAGCACCATGTCCACGGCGGCCAGGGTCAGTCCGGCGGACAGTTGCGCAATTTCGAAGCTGCCCGGCCCAATCGGTGCCTGGGGGCCAAGCTCACCGCCACCCGCATCGCTCAAGGCCTTGAAACGCTGCAGGTAAGCGCGGCTGTGGACCCGCAGCAGATCCTCTTCACTGGCGGGCGGCGCGCTATGCAGTTGTAGTTGGCGGCTCAGTCCGGAGACATCCAACAGGCTTTTCAGGCGGCGCTTGGTCTCCGGTGACTCGGCATGCCCGCTGCCGGCCGGCGGCTGCACCCAGCCGCCCACGGGCAGGGTCAGCGCATGGGCGCCGGCGCTGTGCCACAGGCTCATTTCGTCGAAAAAAAATGCGGTGGTTGGGTTCATACCGGTTCCAGTTCAGTGGGGGAATGGGGACGGCTGGCGGCGATCATCACCAGAGACAGCAAGGTGATAGCGGCTGCACCAAGCAGCAACAGGCTGAAACCGCCGCTGGCCTCGATCAGGCGGCCAGCGAGCGCCGGGCCGATGGCCAGGCCGCCGCCGATGACCAAGTTGGAGGCGTTCATCAGCTTGCCGCTGTGATCAAGGTCGGCCAGGCAGGCCAGGATCAGCGGCAGAATGAAGGTCCAGGTGAATTTGAACAGCAGCGCCGCCAAAGCAAATCGCAGCAATGCGGGCTGGCCGAACAACAGAAGCACCGCTGCCGCCATCAACAGGTAGCCCAGCAACAACAGCACTCCACGCGGCAAGCGGGTCCCGATCAGTGAAGCGCTCGCGGCCCCGGCAATGCCCATCACGGTGGCGATGGCGAGGATGTCGCCGCTGTGCTGCGCCGAAATCCCGGCACTGGCGCCCAAGGCACCGATAAAGGTCCAGACGCCTCCCAAGCTGATATAAAAGGCCAGGACCGCGCCAACCCCCAGGGCGGCTTTCCAGCGTGAACCGGGCAAGACCGGGGTGCGGCTGGCGGGCAACGCACGGCTACCGGCGGGAAAAGCCCGCGCCAATGGCAGCAGCAGAACCATCAACCCTGCCAGGATCAGGTAGCAGGCATTCAAGCCAAACCGTTCGAACAAACCAGGCAGCACCACCAGGCCGACGGCACCGACGATCAACTGCCCCATCACCCACAAACCATAGACTCGGCTGGGATTGGCGGTGGTGGCGGCACTGGCCAGGCAGAGGATCATCAACGAACCGCCGGCCAGGGCGCTGGCCCCGCGCAACACCAGCAGCACGGCGTAGGTGTCGGCGAGCATCGACAGCAGGTTGGCCGCAATGAACAACAGCGCGGCGACCCGGGCGGCAGTGCGCCAGTCAACCCGCTTGAGCCACCACCAGGCGGGCAAGGTCGCCAGGCTCATGGCGCCCAGTTCCACGGAAAACAAGTCGCCAATCCGCGCCGGGCTCAGTTGCCATTGGCTGGCCAACTGCGCGGCCACGGCGGGAGCAGTCATCAGGAGGGTCGGAGTGATGGCGGCAAACAGTACGATCGCCGCCAGCCGTGCCGTTATCGCAGGGTTGGAAATGGGCATTTTCAAGCTCCAGGGAAAGGGGTCAGAACACATGCACGAGGCGCAACAGCGCTTCGGTGCCGGCATAACCATTGGAAGCCGCAACGTGTTGCGAAAGGCTGACCATCAGTTGGTTCTGCCGGTCGAGCCAGTGCCCGAGTTCGAAGCCGACTTGGGTGTAGCGCTTGTGGGTATCGTCGAGGCGACGGTTGTTGAGGCGCAGGGCGCCACCGTCGGCCTGGATCAGGCGCAATGCGCCGTAAGTGGCGGCACTGAAGTCATACGAGGCAAAAGCCTGCAGGCGATACAGCGGGGCTTGCTTGAGTTCGCTGCCGAAGTAATCGTCATTGCGGCCATAGAGCTGGGCTTCCAGGTTGGCTTCCAGCACCCATTTCTCACCGATACCGTGGGTGTAGTTGTAGACAAAGGTGGCGCCCCAGCGATTGGCACCGGGGGACACGTCCGGGTTTTGGCTGTGGTACTCACCTATCGGCACAGTGATCAGGCTCAACAAGCCGCTGTAAGTGCGCGTCACCGGGTCGTTGACGAAAAACAGCGTGCCGCCCACCTGTGGATCGCCCAGGCCGCGCTCGCGGCTGCGCTGGTTGGCGCCGGGAAGGCGTGCGCTGATGTCGGCAAAGGGCAGGATGAATTGCGGCGTGCACAACGTGCCGCAGGCGTCGGTGAAATACACCTGACGGTAGGCCACGGCGTTGACCCTGAGGTCGGCCTTGCCGGTGCTGTCGGCGGGGCCATGGAAATCGCGGGCACGGGTGGCGGGCAGGTACAGCACACCCAGGCGGGTGCCCGGTGGGGCGGCGAAAAAATCGCGGGCGTTGAGGTCGGCAGCCTGGCTGTCGAGGCTGAACAGGCTGGCGCACAGCACTGTCAGGTTACGTAGGCGCGTTAAAGTCATGGCGAAGCGTCTCGTGTTAGAGGAGGCCGGAAAATGGGCAACAGCAGCCCGTGACCGTAAAAAACGACCGTGGCAAAACCGTGGGCGAAGCGGGCAGGGTCAGTCGGGCGGGGCGTGCACCAGGTGCGCTATGCGCGCCTTGTCCTTGACGCCGAGCTTGGCGTAGATGGCGCGAATATGGTGGCGCACGGTATTGGGCGAAAGGCCAAGGTCGCGGGCCACTTCCTTGTAGGTCTTGCCCTCGCCGAAGCCTTGGGCCACGTCGTTTTCCCGTGGGCTGAGCTGGGGCAGGGCACGGTTGAGGCGCGCGGCCAACAGCAATTGGTCGCCCACTGGGGACGCCTGGATGTGGATGCGCTTGCCGTCATACCCGCGCTCATCAAGCGGCACCGGCAGGGTGGGGCCACACCATTGCGGCCATTCGCTGAGCAGCAGGTCGACAAAACCGCGCTCGGCGCATTGCAACACACCCCGGGGGTCGCACACCGCCAGGGCCAGATTGCGCGGGCTGGCCAGGGTTTCACGCATGGCCACCAAGGTGCGGATCTGGTTTGCCGAGACCGCCGCCACCAGATGCAGCATCAGGTTATTGAGCAACTGGCAATCCTGCGCGTTGAACGTGGGCGCAGTGGGCTGGCGGTAGAGCGTCAGGTGGTGGCTGAGGTGGGTTTGCGGGTCGATATGGATGACACACAGCAATTCACCTAGGCCGTGGCGTTGCGCTAGCCAGTTCAAGGCGCTGCCGCTGGCGGGGTCGCGCATATCGATAATTACTGCCTCGCCAGGCGAGGCATGCACCCGTGCAACGGTCACGTCCAGATGGCGGATTGACTGCCAGTCCGCCAGGTAGTCGGGCGGCAACTGGTAGAGGTAGCTGTTGTGCTCTTGCGGCAGACCGTTGATGACAGCCGAGCGCCCCCACCAGGCACTGTCGAAGGCGAGCAATTGGCTGACGCGTGCCAGGGCATGGCACTGGAAGTGTTCGATGTCCTTGTGTTGGGCCAAGCGTTGCAGGTCCAGGGTCAGGGTGCTGAAGGCCTGCAACAGGCCCGAGTAATCAAGGCGGCTCATGGGTATTCCTCTGTGGGACTTTTTTTGTTGTTCTCGTCACAGGGTGAAGGCCGAAGTGTCGGGTTGACGGGGCAGGGCCTGAGCTGAGTATCGGCGCTGCGCATAGGGATCGCCATCGTTCAGATGCAGGATGGTGCTGGTTGGCTGGTAAGAAAACGCCCGACTCGTCAGCCAGGCGCTTAGCCTCTACACTGGCCCGCCACTTGTCTTTCAAAGGATGAAATGCAATGCACCCACCTGAACCGTCTATCGTGATCCAGCGTTTTACCGAGGCCCACCTGGAGGGCGTCGCCTCGCTATACAACGAGCCGGCTGTTTGCCGTCAGGTGCTGCAAATGCCTTTTCAGTCGGTTGAGATGTGGCGCAAGCGCCTGGTGATGGATAACGAGCGGCGCCTGCAACTGGTGGCGTTGCATGGCGGTGAGGTGATTGGCCAATTAGGGCTTGAGCAGTACCTGCGCGTACGCCAGAGCCACGTTGGTTCGTTGGGTATGGGCGTGGCGCCCGCGTGGCAGGGCAAGGGTGTCGGTTCGCGGCTGTTGGCGGCCGCGCTGGAGGTGGCCGACAACTGGATGAACCTGCGCCGTGTGGAGCTGACGGTCTACGCCGACAACGAGCCTGCGCACAACCTGTACCGCAAGTTCGGCTTCGAAGTGGAAGGGCGGCTGCGCGATTACGCCCTGCGCGACGGTATGTTTGTCGACACCCTGAGCATGGCGCGCCTGCGCACGTCGGCTTGATCCTGTAAAACTGTGGGAGCGGGCTTGCCCGCGAAGGCGGAGTATCAGTCACTGAATCTTCAACTGAACCACCGCTATCGCAGGCAAGCCAGCTCCCACACGGGTCATGCATTGCCCACAGAGTCAGCGCCCGGTACAGATGCCCTGCAAGGCAAACCCCACCGCGGCCTGCGCGTGCAACGCGGTGGTGTCCAGCAGCGGCAGTGCGCTGTGTTCGGGCTGGATCAGCAGGCAGATTTCCGTGCAGCCAAGAATAATCGCCTGAGCGCCGCGTGCGGCGAGAGTCTGGATCGCCTGCTGATACACCTGGCGCGAGGCGTCGCTGATGACGCCCACGCACAACTCTTCATAGATGATTCGGTGCACCGCCTTGCGTTCATCCGCGTCTGGCACCAGCACGGTGAGCCCCTGGCCGGCGAGGCGGGATTTAAGGAAATCCTGCTCCATGGTGAACGCGGTACCCAACAAGCCCACCGTCAAGGTCCCGGCCTCCAGGGCCGCAGCCGCCGTGGCATCGGCAATATGCAGGAAGGGAATCGACACTGCCGCCTCAATGCGCGGTGCCACTAAATGCATGGTGTTGGTACACAGCACCACACAATCAGCCCCCCCGGCCTGCAAGCGTCGCGCGGCATCTTCCAGGATCAGCGCGGTATCGTCCCAACGCCCGGCATGCTGAGCCTGTTCCACCGGGCCGAAATCCACGCTGTACATCAACACTTGCGCCGACCGCAGCGGGCCGAGCTGGTCGCGCACACGCTGGTTGATAAGACGGTAATACTCGGCGCTGGACTCCCAGCTCATGCCGCCGATAAGGCCGATGGTGCGCATGTGGTGCTCCGGACAAAAAGTGTGGCTTCACCTTACCCATTGAAGGCGGATGAGTCATACGCAGTTGCCAGCCAATTCACCGGAGCAGTTCAAATAACCTTGATCAACGATCACTTCTGATCAATACCCGGCGCTAAATTAAGGTGCGATGCCTCAACATTGGCTATACCTACCACTCGTTCTTACGATGATGCTCGCCAGGGAGTTCAATAATGAAACTAAGGCTAATGATCGGCACACTGTGCGTCGCTTCGCTCGGTATGGCCGGTTGCGCCAGCAAGGTGGTGCAACCGAATGAGTATTCAGGGTTTCTTTCCAACTACAGCCAGCTCAAGGAGGCCAAGTCACCCTCGGGGGCTGAGGTGATGCGCTGGGTTGATCCACAACTGGATTTGAACCGTTACACGGCGGTGTACATCGAGCCCACCCAGTTTTACCCCAAGCCCCAGGCCACTTCCCGCATTCCAGAGAGCACGTTGCGGGGAATCAACGACTATTACAACCAGGCGCTCAAGCGCGAGCTGGCTCAGTCATTGCCCGTGGCCAATGCCCCTGGCCCTGGAGTGATCGTGGTAAGGGCGGCGATTACCGCCGTGAGCAGCAAGACCGAGAGCCTCAAGCCTTATGAATTTATTCCCGTCGCCCTAGTGGCTGCGGCAGTGAGCACCGGCACCGGCATTCGCGACCAGGAGACCACCCTGGGCACCGAGGCGCAGTTTCTCGACGGCGCCACTCATAAAGTGCTGGCCCAAGTGGTGCGCAAAGGCACCGGCAAGCCGCTGGCTAATGACTCCCAAGTGATGAAGGCCGACGATGTGAAAAGCGTCATCGATGGTTGGGCGTCGGACCTGCACCAGTCCTACGTGAAGCTGAAAAAACACTGAGTCAAAAAAAGCACGGCGGGTCATCACCCGCCGTGCCTTTTTTTCGCCGAGCTTATTTAAGCGGCGTCAACGCTGGTAGCTTCCACTGGCCGCCAGCGACTTCAGGCTTGGGCAGGTAAATGCGCAACACCGCGTAGAACGGGCCGGGCGGGGCCGGCAACCAGTTGCTCTGCTCAGCCTTGGGAGGTTCGTGGTGCTGCAGCGCCAGGGTCAAGCCACCATCGGCATCGAGCTTGAGGGTAGGCAGCATCTGCGAATTGATCAGGTAGCGCTTCTTGTGATTCGGCACCAGCAATTTGGTCCTTGCGTCATACATCGTCAGTGACCAGAACGCATCGGCCGGCGGCAGCTGGTCCTTGGCAAAATGCACGGTGTAGCTGTGGCGTGCACCATTAGCCGGCTTGCCCTCGCTGTCGATGACGTAGCTCAAGTGCGCGGCTTCATCACTGGAGTTGCCGAACATCCCCAGCTCGGCACCGGCGTAGCGGTACAGGTAGTTGTTTTGCAGGTGGTCGCGGCTGCCGTACAGGTCTGCGTCGGTCACTTGGTGGGTATCCACCTTGGCCTTCTTGAACGCGGCGAATTCGGCGCGGCCATCGGCGATGCCGTCCTCCAGGGCCTTGCGCTGCTCGGTAGTCAACTGCTTGACCTTGAACGGCGCGCCTGGGGCGATACCGATCTTGGCAAAGCGTGCCAGCAGATCTTTTTCGCTGTCCTGGGGCGCGGCGAAGGCCAGCATGAAGTTCAGGTAGCGAAACAGCTGCGGGCCTTCGGTCATGGTTGCCATCGGCTTGGGCCATTGGATCTTCGGCACAGTGGCAGGCGCGGGTTGCTTCACATAACTGCTCAGCGCCTGCACCTTGTAGCCGCTCTGGATCTGCTTGACCTTGCCCAGGTCTTTGTCATCAAACAGCTGCGTGCGGTAAAGGGCGTAGGCGATGTTGCTTTCGCTGTAGACCACACGGTCGATGTCCACCGGCTGCTGACCTTTCCAGTCTGGCCCGGCGATCATGTAGTGGCCGCCGTTATTGCCGGTACTGCGGGTACCCAGGTAGGCAAAATTCTGCGTATAGAGGTCGATCAACTGCACCGAGTAATAGCGCTTGTCTTCAATCTTGGGCAGGGTCAGCACCAGCGGCTCTCTACGCAGGTCCATCCACACGAACGAGTAGGGCGTGTCGACGTTGGGGGTGGTAACCGCGTTGTCCTTGGGGGTGAGCACCTGGGCGCCGTTGTCGATACGGTTAAACGGCGCCTTGAAGTGGGCACCGCCTTTATCAACGGCCTGGGTGTAGAGCGTCTTGTACATCTGCACCACCGGGAAGCCGTACAAGTAGGCTTCCTTGGCAATGGCCCTGGCTTCGCTGGGGCTTGCGGTGAAGTCAGCCCAGGCGCCGCAGCTTATGAGTATCGAGAGGCTCGCCAACAGCAGGCGCGTCGGTTTTCCAATCATGTTGTTGCGTCCTTCCTGAGTGCTATCTGAGAGCGTGGCGTGAAGGCGCTGAGTTTCCTGTTTTATTGGCCGGTCGTCACGTTAATCTCTGAAAAGGACGATGAGGAAGGGGCGTTAGAGCATGGATTTGACTTTGTCACGCAATTGATCAATGGAGAACGGCTTGCCAATCACCTGCATACCGGCGGGCACATCAATGTTTTCGGCATAGCCGCTGGCAAACAGGATAGGCAGGGTAGCGCGCAGTTCGCGGACTTTGGTTGCCAGTTGTTTGCCGTCCATGTCGGGCAGGCCGACGTCGGTCATCATCAGGTCGATGATCTGGTCGGTATTTTGCACCTGCGCCAGTGCTTCCCCAGCATCCGCGGCTTCGAGCACCGTGAACTCCAACTCTTCGAGGACATCGACGATCAGCATGCGCACGATGGCGTCGTCTTCGACTACAAGGATGGTGGAGGTGTGGGACATAGTGAACTTTCCTGAACAGTGAGAGCGCTGGGCTTAAAGGCAACTAGATTGTGAGTAATAACAATGCCAGCAAGTTCCGAAGCAATTGCTGGCATTGTGACCTTAGCGGCGCAAAAAGTCCCGTCCGCTTGCGTGCTGACTCACCAAGGTACCGGCGCTATGCGCTTGACCGCATCCGCTGTCAATCAACGCACAAACATAGCGTTGAGCGATGTTATTCGGGCAAACTTGCGGTTTTCCCGCATTTGGCCAAGGCATGCCCATGACACCCGCGTCGTCCGTCGATGAAAAAAGCTTTCGTACCCTGCTGAGCCGGAACGTGGCCCTGCCCTTGGGCGTGGGCGTGCTCAGCGCGGTGTTTTTCGTCTGCCTGATTACCTATTTGCTCTCGGTGATCCAGTGGGTGGAGCACACCGACCGCGTCATTAACAACCTCAATGAGACGTCCAAACTGACGGTTGACCTGGAAACAGGGATGCGCGGGTTCCTGATCACCGGTGACGAGCACTTCCTTGATCCGTACGAATTGGCCAAGCCGCGGATCATTGCCGACCTGCGCAATCTGCAAGACCTGGTAGCCGACAATCCGCAGCAGGTTGACCGGCTCAAGCGCTTGGAAACCTTGCAGACCGAATGGAACACCTACGCGCAGTCGATGATTGAGCTGCAGCGCAACAGCGGTGATTACCGTGGCGCGGTCAAGGCGGGCCGGGGCAAGCGGCTCACTGATGAAATTCGCAAGGAATACGAAGACGCGGTGGCGATGGAGCAGCAGTTCCGTATCACCCGTAACGCAGAGGTCACCCGCACGACGGTGATCAGTGTCACGCTGTACTTGGTGTTTGTACTGGGGTTGAGTGGTTTTCTGGCCTACATCGGCAGGAAGAATTTAATCTCACTTTCAAAGAGTTACAGCGCAAACCTCGCGTCACAACAGAAGATTGCACGGCGCCTCGAGCAAACCGCCTGGCTGCGCAATGGCCAGACCGAGCTGGCCGAGCAAGTACTCGGCCAACTGACCCTGAACATGCTGGGACGCAATATCCTGCAATTCTTCGCCCAGTACATGGGCTCTGCGGTCGCCGCGCTGTACGTGCGTGAAGAACACGGCGGCCTCAAGCGCGTGGCCACGTATGGTTTCTCCCGCGAGCAGGAACAGCAAGAACAGTCGATCTACAGCGACGAAGGCATCGTCGGGCAGGCCGCTCAGCTCAATCGTCTGATTCGCCTGGACGATGTGCCGGTGGATTACTTCAAGGTCAGTTCCGGTCTTGGCGAAGGGGCCGCTCGCAGCATCCTGGTGATGCCGACCAGCGATGATGACCGTGTCAACGGCGTAGTCGAGCTGGGCTTCCTGCGCCCTCTGGATGAGCGTGATATCGAACTGCTGGAACTGATCGCCGGCAATATCGGCACCTCCATCGAAGCCGCGCGCTATCGCCAGCGCTTGCAGGAAGTGCTGGCCGAGACCCAGCAACTCAACGAAGAGCTGCAAGTGCAGCAGGAAGAGCTCAAGACCGCCAACGAAGAGCTCGAAGAGCAATCGCGCATCCTCAAGGAGTCCCAGGCTCACCTGGAAACCCAACAGGCTGAGCTTGAACAGACCAACGAGCAACTCGCCGAACAGACCCAGACCCTGGCCGAACAGCGCGACGCCATGGACCGCAAGAACATCGAGCTGAACCAGGCCCAGCTTGAGCTGGAAGACCGCGCCGATGAGTTGCAGCGCTCCAGCAAGTACAAATCCGAATTTCTTGCCAACATGTCCCATGAGCTGCGCACACCGCTCAACAGTTCGCTGATCCTGGCCAAACTGCTGGCGGATAACCCGCAGGAAAACCTCAGCGCCGAGCAGGTCAAGTTTGCCGAGTCGATCTATTCGGCCGGCAATGACTTGCTCAACCTGATCAACGACATCCTGGATATTTCCAAGGTCGAAGCCGGCAAGCTGGAAGTGCGCCCGGAAAACGCCAGCGTCGAGCGCCTGGTGGATGGCCTGCGTGGCATGTTCGAGCCGCTGGCAATGGACCGCAAACTGGGCTTCCAGGTGGACGTGCAGCAGGGCTCGCCCACCCTGCTGTTTACTGATCGCCAGCGCCTGGAGCAGATCCTCAAGAACCTGTTGTCCAACGCCATCAAGTTCACCGAACAGGGCGAGGTCAGCCTGTCAGTCTCCCGCGCGCCGGGGGAGGGCATTGCCTTTACGGTGCGCGATTCCGGCATTGGTATCGCCCCGGATCAACAGGAAAGCATCTTCGAAGCCTTCCGCCAGGCCGACGGCACCACCAATCGCCGTTACGGCGGTACTGGCTTGGGCTTATCCATTTCCCGTGACCTGGCCACTTTGTTGGGTGGCTACATCAGCGTGACCAGTGAACCGGGCAAGGGCAGCATTTTCACGCTCGTCTTGCCTGAACAGTATGTCGAACGCGACGAGGACGCGGCGCCGATCGAGCCTGCGCGGCAAGTGGTAGTCGCACCAGCACCTGCGCCGATCAAGGTTTCGCCGCTGCCGGTAGCCGACGCCAAGCTGATCCCGCGCTTTGCCGACGACCGCGAAAAAGCACCGTTCAGCACCCGCTGTATCCTGGTAGTGGAAGACGAGCCGAATTTTGCGCGCATTCTGTTCGATCTCGCCCACGAGCTGGGTTACCACTGCCTGGTCGCCCACGGTGCCGACGAGGGCTACAGCCTCGCCGAGCAATACATCCCCGACGCGATTCTGCTGGACATGCGCCTGCCCGACCACTCAGGACTGACTGTGCTGCAACGCCTCAAGGAACACGCCAACACGCGCCACATCCCGGTGCACGTGATCTCTGTGGAAGACCGTGTCGAAGCCGCCATGCACATGGGTGCCATCGGTTATGCGGTCAAGCCCACCACCCGCGAAGAGCTCAAGGACGTGTTCGCGCGCCTGGAAGCCAAGTTGACCCAGAAGGTCAAGCGCATCCTGCTGGTGGAAGACGATGACCTGCAGCGCGACAGCATTGCCCGCCTGATCGGCGACGATGACATCGAGATCACTGCCGTAGGCTTCGCCCAAGAGGCCCTCGACCTGTTGCGCACCACCATCTACGACTGCATGATCATCGACCTCAAGCTGCCGGACATGCTCGGCAACGAGCTGCTCAAGCGCATGGCCACCGAGGATATCTGTTCGTTCCCACCAGTGATCGTCTACACCGGACGCAACCTGACCCGTGATGAAGAGGCCGAACTGCGCAAGTATTCGCGTTCGATCATCATCAAAGGGGCGCGCTCGCCCGAGCGTCTGCTGGATGAAGTCACGCTGTTTCTGCACAAAGTCGAATCCCAGTTGTCCCATGACCGCCAGAAGATGCTCAAGACCGCCCGCAGCCGCGACAAGGTGTTCGAGGGGCGCAAAATCCTCTTGGTGGACGACGACGTGCGCAATATCTTCGCCCTGACCAGCGCCTTGGAGCACAAAGGTGCTGTGGTGGTGATCGGGCGTAACGGCCAGGAGGCTATCGATAAACTCAATGAGGTCGAAGATATCGACCTGGTGCTGATGGACGTGATGATGCCGGAGATGGACGGTTACGAGGCCACTGCCTTGATCCGCCAGGACCCACGCTGGAAAAAACTGCCAATCATTGCCGTGACGGCCAAGGCCATGAAGGACGATCAGGAGCGTTGCCTGGCAGCAGGCTCAAACGATTACCTGGCCAAGCCGATTGACCTGGACCGCCTGTTCTCACTGATTCGCGTATGGCTACCGAAGATGGAACGCATTTAAGTGGAGCAGTGTTTCTTGGATAAGAGTAGCGATATTGAGCTGCGCCTGTTGATCGAGGCGATTTACCTCAAGTACAGCTACGACTTTCGCGACTATTCGGGCGCGTCGGTCAAACGCCGTGTGGCCCATGCCTTGCGTCAGTTCGACTGCGCGACCATTTCCGCACTGCAAGAGCGCGTGTTGCACGACCCTGCGGCGTTCATGCAGTTGCTACAATTCTTGACCATCCCGGTGAGCGAGATGTTTCGCGACCCGTCGCACTTCCTCGCGATTCGCCAGGAAGTCGTGCCGCTGCTCAAGACCTACCCGTCGATCAAGATCTGGATCGCCGGCTGCAGCACAGGCGAGGAGGTGTACTCCATGGCCATCCTGCTGCGTGAAGAAGGCTTGCTGGAACGCACCATCATCTACGCCACGGACATCAACCCGGCGTCGCTGGATAAAGCCAAGCAGGGCATCTTTTCCCTGGAGAACGTGCGCGCCTATACCGCCAATTATCAGCAGGCCGGCGGGCAACGTTCATTTGCCGACTACTACACAGCGGCTTACGATTACGCGATCTTTGACAAGACATTGCGCGAGAACGTGACCTTTGCCGACCACAGCCTGGCGACCGACAGCGTATTTTCAGAAACGCAATTAATTTCATGCCGTAACGTATTGATTTATTTCAATAAAAAATTGCAAGATCGAGCGTTTGGCTTGTTTCATGAGTCGCTGTGTCATCGCGGCTTTTTGGTGCTGGGCAGCAAGGAAACCCTGGATTTTTCCGCCTACAGCAAGCAATTCGAGCCCTTGGTCAAGCAGGAACGGATTTACCGAAAATCATGAGCGACGCGCCGGACACCCCGATTTCGGGGATCGAAGCCATCGTCGTCGGCGCGTCCGCCGGCGGCGTCGAGGCGTTGCTGAGTATTTTCGGCCAGTTGCCCAGTACCTTCGGCCTGCCGATCATTGCCGTGCTGCACCTGCCGGACGAGCGCCGCAGCCAATTGGCGGAAGTCTTTGCGCGGCGCCTGAACATCCCGGTCAAGGAGGCGAGGGACAAAGAAGCGCTGGAGGCGGGCACCTTGTACTTTGCCGGGCCCGGTTATCACCTGTCGGTAGAGCAGGACCGCAGCCTGTCCCTGAGCCAGGAAGACCGGGTGCACCATTCCAGACCCGCCATCGACTACCTGTTTTCCTCGGCGGCCGATGTGTATGGGCCTCGCCTGCTCGCCATTTTGTTGACTGGCGCCAACCAGGACGGCGCAAGCGGGCTGGCCCACGTCAAGCAATCGGGTGGCATCACCATCGTGCAGGACCCACAAGAGGCACGCATTGCCGTCATGCCCCTGGCGGCCCTGGCCTTGCACACACCTGACCATATTCTTTCCTTGAGCCGAATCGGCTCATTGCTGGCTTCCCTGGAACCCTTCCCATGTTAAGTACTGTCCAGGCCAAACTGCTGATCGTCGACGATCTGCCGGAAAACCTGCTGGCCCTAGAGGCGCTGATCAAGCGTGAGGATCGCCAGGTCTTCAAGGCATTGAGTGCCGATGAGGCGTTGTCCCTGTTGCTGGAACATGAATTCGCCATGGCGATCCTCGACGTGCAGATGCCTGGCATGAACGGGTTCGAGCTGGCCGAACTGATGCGCGGCACCGAAAAGACCAAGAACATCCCCATCGTGTTCGTCAGCGCCGCCGGGCGCGAACTCAACTACGCCTTCAAGGGTTATGAGAGCGGCGCGGTGGACTTCCTGCATAAGCCCTTGGATATCCATGCGGTCAAGAGCAAGGTCAATGTGTTCGTCGACCTGTATCGCCAGAGCAAGGCGATGAAGCTGCAAGTCGAAGAGCTGGAACGTAGCCGCCGCGAGCAGGAACTGTTGCTCACGCGCCTGCAGGCCACTCAGGCCGAACTGGAACAAGCGGTGCGCATGCGTGACGACTTCATGTCGATTGTCGCCCACGAAGTGCGTACACCCCTGAACGGGCTGATTCTGGAGACCCAGTTGCGCAAGATGCACCTGGCGCGGGACAACGCCGCCGCGTTCACTCTGGACAAGATGCACGCCATGGTTGACCGCGATGAGCGCCAGATCAAAAGCCTGATCCGTCTGATCGAAGACATGCTTGACGTGTCACGCATCCGTACCGGCAAGCTGTCCATACGCCCGGCGCGTTTTGACCTGGCGCAGTTGGTGCGCAACCTCGTGCACAACTTCGAGCCACAGGTCGCCGCGGCTGAATCGTCGATGCAGTTGGCGGCAGACGAGCCTGTAGAGGGCCACTGGGATGAATTCCGTATCGAGCAGGTGATCACCAACCTGCTGACCAATGCCCTGCGCTACGGGGCTAAAAGCCCGGTGGATGTACGGGTGTATACCGAGCATGGCGAGGCGCGCGTGGAAGTGCGCGACCGTGGCATTGGTATCAGTGAAGACAACCAGAAGCGTATTTTCCAGCAGTTCGAACGGGTTTCCGCCAACCATGCCGCCGCCGGCCTGGGCCTGGGATTGTTTATTTCCGAGCAGATAGTAGCGGCCCATGGCGGCACCATCGAGGTGGAGAGCCAGATAGGCGAGGGCGCCTTGTTTCGTGTGTGCTTGCCCCTTGAGGCGACCGCGTGAAATCAATCGTCAGCTCGACGCAACCTCTGCGTGACCCCATGGTCGTAACTGCAGCAATTGACCGGACAAAGGCTTCCCATGAGTGAAGATGCACAAGATGTCGTACTGATCGTCGAGGACGACGAATCCATTATGTTTGTGCTGGGTGAGTACCTGGCAGGCTTGGGCTACCGGGTCTTGAAGGCGATCGACGGGGAGCAGGCCTTCGAAATCCTTGCGACCAAACCGCACCTGGACTTGATGGTCACCGATTACCGCCTGCCGGGTGGAATTTCCGGGGTGCAGATCGCTGAGCCGGCGCTCAAGCTGCGACCGGAACTGAAAGTGATCTTTATCAGCGGCTATCCGCAGGAAATTCTCGACTGCAACAGCCCGATCACGCGCAACGCGCCGATTTTGGCCAAGCCGTTTGATCTGGATACGCTGCAGGAGCATATCCAGCGTTTATTGGCGTGATGATTCAAACGAGACGCGCAAGTTTTGTGCGATAGCAAAAGTTCTTCTCGAACCACCGAGAAGAACCTTTTTGAGGTATTGCGCGTTTTTCCCGCTTGACGACATCCTTTATGCCGAAGGCACGAAATCCTTCAAGGGAAGACCAAACGGCTGTTTACTGACAGGGTCAAGGGCATACCATTTGCCGTTTTTCTGGGTGGCAGCGATTGCTGTTGTTGTCCCTTGCATGTTGGCGTTGCCTATTGTGGCGTTCTCAACGTTCCTGAAGATCTTTACAGGGTCATACTTGATTTTAAACGAAGGTCGATTATTCCGTCCGGGACCACTGTTCGCCAAGGACTTTATACCTTCTTGCACGAAGCCTAACGCAATACCCTTTGGATCGATAGGGTTGAGCGCGCTCAGTGTGCCGCGCACCAGTTTTTTTGCGGTACTCCCAAACGTAGACGAGGCCGCCCTGAAGCCGGCGCCAGCAGCCCTTGCTGCTCCACCGGCACCGGCGAGGATAAAACCGAAAGCATCAAAAGCCAAATCGGTGAGGCCCTCGCGCCAGTTTCCGTTGATAAAATTTTTGATAGCGTTAAAACCCGGAATAAGCCCGGCTACAAAATCTACAATTTTTTCATAGAAAGGTACTTCACCGTCGAATGTAGTAGTACCCCGCAGTGACTCTGCGTACTGGCGAATACCGATTTTTTTTATCATGGCATCAGCAATGTACTGCGTTTTTTCGCTGGCGAAGCTGTTAGGGGCATCATTGACCAAGTCGGTGGACCAGGCCGAAAGAACGTTATCCCTGTAATTACCATCAGGGGCGAGGGGGACAAGGCGCTTGGAATTAATCTTATCGTCCAGAATGGCACCTGGGATTTTGCTGTTCAAATCGACACGTTTTCGAATGGTATTCTTTGCGCTGTCGATTTCATAGGTATGGGTGCCTTTATTGCCTTGTGCATCCACAAACTCGCTTTGTAAAAATATACTGGTCGGTGACGAGTCTTTTCTTTTTTGTACCTGCGAATAAGCTTCGTACGAAACATCAACTTCTTTAGAAATTGTAATCTTTCCATGCTCAATGATCTTCCGGTCCTCGACAGGCAGACTGGAAATCAAATTCTTGACCTGCGTTTGCGTAGCCTGTTCAAAGCGATCGAAATGTGTTTTGAGATCTTTTTCAAACCAGTGCGCCACGACGCTGCTGGATTGCTTCTCAAATTTGATGTTGCTGAGAACGAAATCTTTATCGCTGGAGTCGTAGCGAGTTAAATCAATGTCCTCGAGAGTTTTATCGGAATGGAGAAATATGTCCAACAGTGAGTAGGGGCCTGGAAATGACAAAAATTCGGATTCCTTTGGTGTCAGCACCTTTTGTTTGATTTGCTCTTCCGATAAGTGTGGATTTTGCGATTGTATGCTGGCCACTGCCCTGTCATGAAGATCAGGGATCTTCATCGCAAACGTATCGGAAGCCTCACTCAACAAACGCACCTGATCATTGTACGCAGAACGTACAGCCTTCATGTCTTCTTCTGAATATTGATCTGTACTGCTCCTGACCAACACACCATTGTAAACGCCCCAGTCTTTTAGGGCATCCGTTTGAGCCTGCTGTTCAACCAGTTTGTCTGCCAGCGTTATAGGTGCCAACTCATGTCGCATCATGACCTGTGAAAACGTCATTTTGCTGGTTGAACCAGGGGCCTCAGCCTCTATACGGGCTACTGCCGTAGCGAAGCTGACCCAAGAGTGGGTGCCCTTGGTCAATGTTTCGGGTATGTCTTTGACCAGGAGTTCCGGAGCCTTGCGGGCCAATAGAACTTCCATGGCCAGCACGCCGTTGTAATGGTTCGTCACTCCGTTTTCACGCAAGTGATCAGACAGCGTGGCGTATATGTGCCGGGCGTTCATTCCGGAGAGGTTAATGTTGGCCAGGTCGAAGCCTGCAACTTTAGTCCTGTTCGAATCGGGTGAAGTTGCGTTGATGCTGAGGGGGTCCAACGAGTCGTAGAGCGCTGTCAACATCCAATCGGCGATCACGTTAGGCGATGCAATTTCGCCAAGTTCACGTTCAGCGGCGAGGGCGAATTTCTGAACATTGGAAAGCCCGAGGATTCTGTCAATAGCGCGACTACGATCTTCGCGAAAGTCTTCGGAAAGACCCTGCTGATAATCAATTCCACGGGTCAAATAGGCGAGCAAGTTGTTTTCTGGCTGGCCTTCCAAAAACTTACTGGTCATGGCGGCAAGTGCACGCCGATCTTCACTGCTCATCGGCGTTGGCCATGAGTGCGCTCCACTGAGATTGCCATGCGCCGGTGCTTCAATTGGCCGACGTGTCAAAGACTGCGCAATGTCCTTTAACTCCGATGCATTGGTTGGAAGTACTATGCCATGCCCTACGAGGTAGTCGCGCAGCGTCACAGCCACGTTCGGCCACAGTTTGTTGTCTTGAAAATATGAAGAGGCAGGATCGATTTGGATCGCAGTATTCAGCGCAACCTGCATCCGCTCCTCAACAACTTGTTTGTACTTTGCGTGAACTTCCTCGGATGCATTTGGGCCAGGGAGAAACTGCTTCACATTAATATCTACTATCTCTGCGATTTTTGGTATTGCCGCAATCACAGTACTTCGGTTGTTCAGATCACCCAGTTTAGACGCTTGGCTCTTCAGGAGTTCTTGGGTGGGGATATCGAAATTTTCAGCGAAGAGGTTATATTTATCCTGCCACCCGTTGAGGTGCTGCACGATGAATGCCCGCTGCTCTGAAGGCGACGGATCGCTGTCAAAAGGCAAGGTATGACCATGAAACTGAGCGATTTCCGCGATCTTCGCAGTGGTCGCAGTGGCCGTGGGGTCCAGGCTTACAACGTTGCCGGAGCCCGCCAGCGTTTTAGCAGCGCTCTCGAGCAGGGGCCAATCAATAAAGCTTTGAATATCGGAGGATTCGACTTTTGGCTCGCCGATGGGCGTGAACGGCGTAAAATCGAAGGCATTTCGGGGTTCGGCGCGCAGGGTGGTGAAACCGATGGTACCGCTGGCGACATTGATGCTGATCTCTTTTGAGAGGTCTACGTTATGCTCTTTGGCCCAGCCCTTGAACGCTGGACTTTTCAGGAGGTTAGCCAACAGCGTACGCGACTGCATAAAGGACGAATCGCGCGGGATATCTTTAACGGTGTGCTGTCGAACGTTTTGGCCATCCTCGGGAAATTGTTTCAAAGCCTGGTTGTACAAGCGGGCTAACTCATGATCCGCCTCTTCGTGGCGGGGCCCCGGCGTTAGCTCTATTGCCAGCTCTAGACGGGCAGGCTGCGGTTGTGGGGCGGCCTTTGCCTGATCGGTCGTGTACAGCTGCCGCAGGTGGGAGTTGGAAATAGCAGTCATCAGAAATATTCCTGGTCGAAGTGGGTAATACGTTGTTCGCCAACGTATGTGGAAAAAAACTCACATCGATTCCATCTGCTGCCTGCTAAACCGTGACGACTTATTGCCGCATGTGGCCGCTCTACGCCTGGATCATCTCCCGCACCTTGGCCGTCAACAAATCAAACGTAAAAGGCTTGGTGATCAGTTGCATCCCCGGGTCCAGGAAGCCACCCCGCACCGCGGCGTGCTCGGCGTATCCGGTAATAAACAATACTTTGAGTTCCGGACGAATCTGCCGGCCGATTTCCGCCAGTTGTCGGCCGTTCATCCCCGGCAAACCGACGTCGCTGATCATCAGGTCGATGCGCTGTTCGGATTCAATGATCGGCACCGCCGCATTCGCGTCCCCAGCCTCTATAAACCCGTAACCCAGTTCTTTGAGCACCGCGCTGACCAACACCCGAACTGCGGGATCATCCTCGACGATCAAAACCGTTTCCCCTGCTTTGGCAAACGGCAGCAATGTCGGGTTGAGCGGCTCCTGAGCTTGGGGCTCACCGATAAAGCGCGGCAGGAACAAACTGACCGTCGTACCTTTGCCGACTTCGCTGTGGATGGTCACATGCCCACGAGACTGGCGAGCGAAGCCGTAGATCATCGACAGCCCAAGACCGGTGCCTTGGCCGATGGGTTTGGTGGTAAAAAACGGATCAAACACGCGATCCATCAGGTGTTGCGGTATGCCGCAACCGTTGTCGCTGACACTCAGTTCTACGTAGTCGCCCGGGGTCAAGGTGCCGTAGGCGGCGGTAAAGACGCTGTCGAGGTGACGATTGGTGGTCTCCACGGTCAGCGTGCCACCCGTGGGCATGGCGTCGCGCGCGTTGATCACCAGGTTGAGCAGGGCGCTTTCGAGCTGGTTCGGGTCGGCCTCGGCAGTCCACAAGGCGTCGCTCAGGCGCATGTCCAGGTTGATACTTTCGTTGATGCTGCGTTGCAATAATTCGCCCATGGACGTGACCAACTGGTTGATCTGCACAGGCTTGGAGTCCAGTGATTGTCGACGGGAGAACGCCAACAGTCGATGGGTGAGGCTCGCTGCGCGGTTAGCCGAGGTCACGCCCAGGTCGATCAGGCTGTCCAGGTCATCCAGTTTGCCCCGGGACACACGTCGGCGTAGCAGTTCCAGGCTACCGATAATGCCGGTAAGCATATTGTTGAAGTCATGGGCGATACCCCCGGTCAACTGGCCAACGGCTTCCATTTTCTGCGATTGACGCAGGGCTTCTTCATTGTGACGCAGTTGGGCGGTGCGTTCCTCCACTTGCTGCTCAAGC
Source organism: Pseudomonas sp. NFR02 (assembly GCF_900119375.1). Taxonomy (NCBI): domain Bacteria; kingdom Pseudomonadati; phylum Pseudomonadota; class Gammaproteobacteria; order Pseudomonadales; family Pseudomonadaceae; genus Pseudomonas; species Pseudomonas sp. NFR02. The sequence continues at coordinate 466,068 of NZ_FPJJ01000003.1, read as the reverse complement.
GTTTCCAAAGTGCGCTGGAGACGCAACTCACTCTCGCTCAAGTCAATCAACCGGTCCCGCGCTTCGTACTGGCGCCGTCGACCGCGCAGGGCCGCGCTCACCAGACTGATCAAGGTGATGGGATGGAACGGCCGCTCCAGAAACGTGACGTTGCCCAGCAAGCCGCTCAGCCGCGTCGAGCCGTTCTGCTCTTTGCCGCCATGCTGGGTCATCAGCACGATAGGCAGGTCGGACCAGGCCGGTTGCTGATGCAACAGCTCGAGTAACGGCTCAAGGTCGACGCCACGCAGTGCCTCAGCCGCAATGATGAGCAGCCCGGCGCCTTGCGTCAGCTCTTCGCACAGAGCGGCCAGGCTGTTGGCGACAATCCCGCTGTAGCCGGCTTCGTTAAGCATCATCAGCGCCAATGAGCCATCGCGGCCCATGGGCGCCAGCACGATGGCACGCTCGTAGACGGGAGACAGGGCCGGCACTAGCCCTCATCCTTGAGCAGAGGGGAGCCGGCACCCATATAGGTTGGAATGCCCCGCAGCACACCCTGGAAGTTATCCAGGGGTACACCTACCGTCATACCGCGGCTGCCGATGCGATATTCACGAATGGTCGACTCGTGGGAGCCCGTTCTTTTTTTGATGACCGAAATGGCCCGGCGAACTTTACCCAGGGCCTCGAAATAACGCAGCAAGATCACGGTGTCGGCCAGGTAGGTGATGTCGACCGGCGTCTGCATGTCGCCGACCAGGCCGTGCTGGGCCACCGTCATGAAGGTGGCTGCACCACGGCGGTTAAGGTATAGCAGCAGTTCATGCATATGCAGGATCAGCGCGTTTTCTTCGGGCATGGCCGCCTGGTAGCCGTTGATACTGTCGATGACCACGGTCTTGATACCGCGCTCATCCACGCAGCGGCGAACCCGGTGGGAAAATTCGCCGGGGGAGAGTTCGGCCGCATCGACCTGTTCGATCAGCAGGTTTCCGGTGTCCCGTAAGGCGGCGAGGTCGATGCCCATGTTCTTCATGCGCTCGAACAGCAGGCCCAGCTCTTCATCGAAGATGAACAGCGCAGCCTTTTCGCCACGGGCCACGGCGGCGGCAGCGAAGATCATCGAGATCAAAGACTTGCCGGTACCGGCCGGGCCGAGAATCAGGCTGCTGGAGCCGGTCTCGATCCCCCCGCCGAGCAGAGAATCCAACTCCTCGATACCGCTGCTCAAGGTTTGACGGTTGTAACCGCCGCGATGTTCGGCCGCCACCAGGCGCGGGAATACGTGAATGCCGTCGCCCATGATGGTGAAGTCGTGGAAGCCGCCACGGTATTTCTGGCCCCGGTACTTGACCACACGGATACGCCGACGCTCGGCGCCATAGTTGGGCGTCAGCTCCTCCAGGCGAATCACCCCGTGCGCAACGCTGTGCACGGTCTTATCCAGGGATTCGGTGGTCAAGTCATCCAGCAGTAACACGGTGGCGTCATAACGCACGAAGTAGTGCTTGATCGCCAGGATCTGCCGGCGATAGCGCAACGAGCTTTGCGCCAGAAGGCGGATCTCAGACAGGCTGTCGACCACCACGCGGGTCGGCTTGACCCGCTCTACCACTTCAAAGATCTGGCGGGTGGCTTCACCCAGCTCCAGGTCGGAGGAGTACAGCAGGCTTTGCTGGTGATCGGCGTTGAGCAGGCTTTCCGGTGGGGTCAGCTCGAAGATATGAATATGCTCATCCAAGTCCCAGCCGTGGGATTTGGCACCCTGGCGCAGTTCGTGCTCGGTTTCGGACAGGGTGATATATAAGCAACGTTCGCCGTTCTGCGCACCGGCCCGCAGAAAATGCAGGGCCACGGTGGTTTTACCGGTGCCGGGTTCGCCTTCGAGCAAAAACACGTGGCTTCGCGATAGCCCCCCGGCAAGAATGTCATCAAGACCTTCGACGCCGGTGGCCGCCTTTTCACTCAACAGCTGTTTGGATGTACTCAAGAAGTGCCCTCAGGTCACGTACAAGTAGAGGGGCACGCCGACTGGGACGCGCCATATTCACTTGACCGTAGTGGCCACTAGCGGTTCAACGTTTTGGATGAATTGTACGAAGAGAGGTCGCTTTACACGTTTTTGCAGTGCTGAGCTGATCGCCTATCAGAGGCCCTGTTGTAGCGCCGGATCATCCGGGTTCTGTTGCTCCAGTTGGGCGAGCAGCACCTGAACGTTCTGCAACTGCCCGGTCTCTTTCCAGTAATTGACCAGCAACACGCGGGCTTTGCGATTGGCGGGATGCCGCTGGACGATTTCTTCCAACTGGCGCTGGGCCGCCTCTACTTCGTCCTGGGCGTGCAGGGTGGTGGCCAGGTCATAGCGATAATCCGGGTTGTCCGGCGCAAGCTCCACCGCCTTGGACAGGCCGAGCAGGGCGTAGGGGCGCTCGCCATGGTGCAACAGCCACATGCCCAAGGCATGTTGCAGGTAGGCCGACTCCGGGTGCGCCGCCAGTTGCCGGGCCAGCAGTTGGCGCGACTCGTCGGTCTTGCCTTGCTTGTCCAGCAGTTCGATTTGCGATACCACCGCTTGCAGGTTGTCCGGCTGCAAGCGCATTGCCTGCTCCAGGGCGTTTTGCGCCTCCGGCAGCAGGGCGCTGTGGATGTACAGGCGCGCCAATTGAATCCAGCCTTCAGCGGTTTCGGGCTGGGCCTTGAGCGTTGTCACGAATTCATCGAGCACCTGCTGCAGTGGGCCAAAGTACAAACCCAGTGTATCGGGCGACAGGCCCAGCAAGGCGTTGGCGGCGGCAAAGCGCACCGATTGTTCCGGATCGTCCAGCAACGGGCCGAGCAGTAAGGTGCGCTGGCCAGTGGGCACCAGGCCGACGATGCTGTGAATAGCGGCTTCGCGCACCAGCGCCGACTCATTGGCGAGGTCTTTATCGGCCAGCTTCAGCGCCTGGGGGCTGGGGTAATTGGGCAGCTCAGCATGCAAGGCGGCGCGGCGCTCGGGCGACAGGTCCGGCCGGCCCAACTGTTGGTACAACACACGTGCGGCGCCGGGCTCGCCGTTATGCGCCTGCTTCAAGGCCTTGGAATAGCCATGGGCGATGGCTGGGGGTACGGCCACTGCAGGGGTGCGGGAGAAAAACCAGGTGATCAGTACGATCAACAACAGGGCGCACAGGCCGATGATGGAGTAACGGCGTGACTTTGACATGCAGGCGTCCGAAAGCTTGGGCAGCAAAGTTCCAAGCTTCGGTCAGTGCGAGGCGAGTGTCAAACCCGCGTCAGGTCAGCACGTAGTCCGCTGGCTCCAACGCTGGCGGCAGGTTGACTTCACCAAGGGCGGCGAGGATCTCGCGCTCCAATGTCCGCAGGATAGCATCACACGGCAAGTCGTTTTCGTCGAAGCCGAAGGGGTCTTCCAATTCGTCGCCAATCGCATCCAGGCCAAAGAAGGTGTAGCTGACAATCGCGGTGAACACTGGCGTCAACCAGCCAAGTGGCTCGGCCATTGCGAATGGCAGCAAGATGCAGAACAGGTAAATGGTGCGGTGCAACAGCAGGGTGTAGGGAAAGGGCAGTGGCGTGGTCTTGATGCGCTCGCATGCCGCCTGCACCTGGCTCAAGCTGACTAGCCGGGCTTCCAGTTGGGTGTAGCGCCATTCGCTGATCACGCCCTGTTGTGCCAGGACCGAAAAGCGCGCACCGACCGTTTGCAGCACGCTGTCCGGCAGGTTGGGGTGGCCCACTGGCATGCTGATCCAAGGGTGTATCGCCCGGGCTTGATCTTCATGGCGCAAATGCGCGACCAAGCCATGGGCAAAACCGCACAGGCCGCGCAGCAGGCCTGCACGCTCGGCGGTGTCCCCCAGCACCTGGGTCTCGCGAATCAGCGAGCGCACGTCAATGACCATTTGCCCCAGTTGCTTGCGGCCCTCCCACCATCGGTCATAGCAGGCGTTGTTGCGAAAACTCATGAAGATCGACAGTGACAGGCCCAACAAGGTGAAGGGCGTAGCGTTGACCTTGGAAAAATAGGCAGGGTGCAGGGTTTCCACCAGCACGATGACCGAGGCCAACAGCGTGACCAGCAGGCTGCGCCAGGCAATGCGCTTGGCAATGGAGCCTTTGAGGGAGAACAGGATACCCAGGACGTTGGGTTTAGGGCGAACGATCATGGAGGGCTTCTGTGGCGTGCAGGCGTTCAGATTAGAAGCTGCTATGCATCGCGTCCAATCACTTGGATCGACCGCCTGATCAGTCGACTCAATGACTAACGTGGGAGCCGGGCAGTACATAACCCTGTGGGAGCTGGCTTGCCTGCGAAAGCGGTGGTGCAGTGACAGCTGTGGTGACTGACCCACCGCCTTCGCGGGCAAGCCCGCTCCCACCGAAAAGCGAAAAAGCCCCCCGCGTTTCGCTACGGACTGGCCAAACCAGTCAGCCAAGTTGAAAGCTTTGACCATTGCCGCTGCGCCGCTCTGGAGCGACTATTTCAGCGCTTTTCTCGAGTTGAAAACGTCCTGAAAATAAAAACACAGAAGGATAGGAAGCGATGCGTGAGTATTTGGCTGCCACCACCGAGTTTGATTACCAGCACACCGTCGACGCCGCACTGGCCGGCAACCTGCAAGCGCTCAATGCCTGCGTGGAATGCTGTGACCGTCACGCGTTGCCGGGGCGCATCGCGTTGTTCTGGGAGGGCAAGGACGGACGCAGCGCCACGTCAACCTTTACCGAACTGCAAGAGCAGGCCGCGCGTTTCGCCAACTTCCTCTTGGCCCAGGGCGTCAAGCGCGGTGACAAGGTGGCGGGCCTGTTGCCCCGTACTGCCGAATTGTTGGTGGTCGTGCTGGCGACGTGGCGCATCGGCGCGGTCTATCAGCCGCTGTTTACCGCGTTCGGACCCAAGGCAATTGAACATCGCTTGAACAGCTCGGGCGCAGCGCTGGTGGTTACCGATGCAGTGAACCGTCCCAAGCTGGCGGAAGTCGCCGACTGCCCGACCATCGTCACGGTCGCCGGGGCCAAGGGCGAAGGTATCGTGCGGGGCGACTACAGCTTCTGGGCCGAACTGCCCAGCTACTCTTCTCACTGCGAGCCGGTGCTGCTGGGCGCAGAGGAGCCGTTCCTGCTGATGTTCACCTCCGGCACCACCGGCCCGTCCAAGGCGCTGTCGGTACCGCTCAAGGCCATCGTCGCGTTCCAGGGCTACATGCGCGACGCCGTGGACTTGCGCCCCGAGGACGCATTCTGGAACGTTGCCGACCCTGGCTGGGCCTATGGCATCTATTTCGGCGTGACCGGGCCGTTGTCCATGGGGCACCCGATCACCTTCTACGATGGCCCGTTCACCCTGGAAAGCACCTGCCGGGTCATCAATAAATACGCGATCACCAACCTGACCGGTTCGCCCACGGCGTATCGGCTGTTGATTGCCGGTGGCGAACAGTTCGCCGGTTCGATCAAGGGCAAGCTGCGCATCGTCAGCAGCGCCGGTGAGCCTTTGAACCCGGAGGTGATCCGCTGGTTCGCCGACCACCTGGGCGTGACCATCCACGACCATTACGGCCAGACCGAGCTGGGCATGGTGCTGTGCAATCACCATGGTTTGGCGCATCCGGTGCATGTGGGCTCGGCGGGTTTTGCCTCGCCAGGGCATCGCATCGTGGTGCTGGATGACAACCATCAGGAGCTGCCAGCCGGCCAACCCGGCATCCTGGCCATCGACCGCGAGCAATCGCCTATGTGCTGGTTTGCCGGGTACGACGGCGTGAAAACCAAGGCGTTCGTCGGCAAGTACTACCTCAGCGGCGATACCGTGGAGCTGAACCCGGACGGCAGCATCAGCTTTGTCGGACGCAGCGACGACGTGATCACTACATCCGGCTACCGCGTGGGCCCCTTCGACGTGGAAAGCGCGTTGGTCGAACACCCGGCGGTGGTCGAGGCTGCCGTGGTCGGCAAGCCTTGCCCGGAGCGCACTGAGCTGGTCAAAGCCTTTGTGGTGATCAGCGAGCAATACCGCGCCACCCCGGAGCTGGCTGAAGAGCTGCGCCTGCATGTGCGCCAGCGCCTGGCCGCCCATGCGTACCCGCGGGAAATCGAATTTGTCAGCGACTTGCCCAAGACCCCGAGCGGCAAGCTGCAACGCTTTATTTTGCGCAATCAGGAAATAGCCAAGGCCCAGGCGGCCGTGGCTTGACCCTTTTAAAAGGAAACAACGATGCAGATTGAAAACAAGGTATTCCTGGTCAGCGGCGGCGCGTCGGGCCTCGGCGCGGCCACGGCCGAAATGCTGGTCGCCGCGGGTGCCAAGGTGATGCTGGTGGACTTGAACGCCGACGCCGTGACTGCCAAGGCCAAGCAACTGGGCGACAATGCCCGCAGCGCCGTGGCGGACATCAGCCAGGAAGCCGCTGCAGAAGCGGCCGTGACGGCGGCGGTCGAGGCCTTTGGGGGCTTGCACGGCCTGGTCAACTGCGCGGGTGTCGTGCGTGGCGAGAAGATCCTCGGCAAGAACGGCCCGCACGGCCTGGCGAGCTTTGCCCAAGTCATCAACGTCAACCTGATCGGCAGTTTCAACCTGCTGCGCCTGGCCGCTGCGGCGATCGCTGAAACCGAGGCGAATGCCGACGGCGAGCGGGGCGTCATCATTAATACCGCCTCGGTGGCGGCATTCGATGGGCAGATCGGCCAGGCTGCGTATGCCGCGTCCAAGGGCGCGATCGCCAGCCTCACCTTGCCTGCCGCGCGGGAACTGGCGCGCTTTGGTATCCGGGTGATGACCATTGCACCCGGCATTTTCGAAACCCCGATGATGGCCGGCATGACCGACGAAGTCCGCAACTCCCTGGCTGCCGGCGTGCCGTTCCCGCCACGCCTGGGCAAACCCGCCGAATATGCCGCGCTGGTACGCCACATCATTGAAAACAGCATGCTTAATGGTGAGGTGATCCGTCTCGACGGTGCCTTGCGCATGGCCGCCAAATAAGGAGCAATGGCTATGAACGATCCAATTGTTATTGTCAGCGCCGTGCGCACGCCCATGGGCGGGTTCCAGGGCGACCTCAAAAGCCTGACCGCGCCGCAACTGGGCGCAGCCGCCATTCGTGCGGCGGTCGAGCGTGCCGGTATCGCCACCGATGCCGTCGACCAAGTGCTGTTTGGCTGTGTACTGCCCGCCGGGCTTGGGCAAGCGCCTGCTCGCCAGGCTGCCTTGGGCGCCGGGCTGGACAAGGGCACGCGCTGCACCACCCTCAACAAAATGTGCGGTTCCGGCATGGAAGCGACGATTCTGGCCCACGATTCGCTGCGCGCTGGCAGTGTCGATGTGGTGATCGCTGGCGGCATGGAAAGCATGTCCAACGCCCCGTACCTGCTGGACCGTGCGCGCAGCGGCTACCGCATGGGCCACGGCAAGGTGCTGGACCATATGTTCCTCGACGGCCTTGAAGATGCCTACGACAAGGGGCGCCTGATGGGCACCTTTGCCGAGGACTGCGCCGAGCACAATGGTTTTACCCGTGAAGCTCAGGACGCGTTTGCCATCGCTTCCCTGACCCGCGCACAAGAGGCTATCACCCACGGCAGCTTTGCCAGTGAAATCGTCCCGGTGCAGGTCACCGTGGGCAAAGAACAAAAAACCATTCTGCACGATGAGCAACCGCCGAAAGCCAGGCTGGACAAGATTGCCAGCCTGAAACCGGCGTTCCGTGACGGCGGTACAGTGACAGCAGCCAACTCCAGCTCGATCTCCGATGGCGCCGCGGCGTTGTTGCTGATGCGTGAGTCCGAGGCGCTCAAGCGCGGCCTCAAGCCGTTGGCAGTGATCCACGGGCACGCCGCGTTTGCCGATGAGCCTGGGCTGTTTCCGGTGGCGCCGGTGGGGGCGATTCGCAAACTGATGAGCAAGACCGGCTGGAGCCTCGACGAGGTGGACCTGTTCGAAATCAACGAGGCCTTCGCCGTGGTCAGCCTGGTGACCATGAGCAAGCTGGAGATTCCCCATGACAAGGTCAACGTGCATGGTGGTGCCTGTGCATTGGGCCACCCCATTGGTGCCTCCGGCGCACGCATCCTGGTGACGTTGCTCGCGGCCCTGCGCCAGAAGGGCCTCAAGCGTGGCGTCGCCGCTATCTGCATTGGCGGCGGTGAAGCCACGGCCATGGCCGTTGAATGCTTGTATTGAGGATGACCTATGTTGCCCAATGACGAACAACTGCAGATCAGCGACGCCGCCCGGCAATTTGCCCAGGAACGTTTGAAACCCTTCGCCGCCGAGTGGGACCGCGAGCATCGTTTTCCCAAGGAGGCCATTGCGCAAATGGCCGAACTGGGCTTTTTCGGCATGCTGGTCCCGGAACAGTGGGGCGGTTGCGACACTGGCTACCTGGCCTACGCCATGGCCCTGGAAGAAATCGCCGCCGGCGACGGTGCCTGCTCCACGATCATGAGCGTGCACAACTCGGTGGGTTGTGTGCCGATCCTCAAGTTTGGCAATGACCAGCAGAAAGAGCAGTTCCTCACGCCCCTGGCCAGTGGCGCCATGCTCGGTGCCTTCGCGCTGACCGAACCCCAGGCAGGCTCCGATGCCAGCAGCCTGAAAACCCGTGCGCGCCTTGAAGGCGACCACTATGTACTCAACGGCTGCAAACAGTTCATCACCTCCGGGCAAAACGCCGGGATCGTGATTGTGTTTGCGGTCACCGACCCCGCCGCAGGCAAGCGTGGGATCAGCGCGTTTATCGTGCCCACCGATTCGCCCGGTTATACCGTGGCACGGGTGGAAGACAAGCTGGGGCAGCATGCCTCGGACACTTGCCAGATCCTGTTTGAAGACGTGAAAGTACCGGTGGCCAACCGTCTGGGCGAGGAGGGCGAGGGCTACAAAATCGCCTTGGCCAACCTGGAAGGTGGCCGCGTGGGCATCGCCTCCCAGTCGGTGGGCATGGCCCGTGCCGCCTTCGAAGCGGCCCGCGACTATGCCCGTGAGCGTGAAAGCTTTGGCAAGCCGTTGGTCGAACACCAGGCCGTGGCCTTTCGCCTGGCCGACATGGCCACCCAGATCGCCGTCGCCCGGCAGATGGTGCATTACGCCGCCGCCCTGCGTGACAGTGGCAAGCCGGCGCTGGTGGAAGCGTCCATGGCCAAGCTGTTTGCGTCCGAAATGGCCGAGAAAGTCTGCTCGGCCGCCTTGCAAACCCTGGGCGGTTACGGTTACCTGAACGACTTTCCCCTGGAGCGGATCTACCGCGATGTGCGGGTCTGCCAGATCTACGAAGGCACCAGCGATATTCAACGCATGGTCATCTCACGCAATCTTTAAGGAGCCGATACATGAGTTACGAAACCATCCTGCTTGACGTCCAGGGCCGTGTGGGGCTGATCACGCTTAACCGCCCCAACGCCCTGAACGCTTTGAATGCGCAACTGGTCAGTGAGCTGAACCAGGCGCTGGACAGCCTGGAAGCCAACCCTGAAATTGGCTGCATCGTGCTGACTGGCTCGAAAAAAGCCTTCGCGGCCGGTGCCGACATCAAGGAAATGGCCGAGCTGACCTACCCGCAGATCTACATGGACGACTTGTTCAGCGACAGCGACCGCGTGGCCAACCGCCGCAAGCCGATCATCGCCGCCGTGAATGGCTTCGCCCTGGGCGGCGGCTGCGAACTGGCCTTGATGTGCGACTTTATCCTCGCCGGCGACACTGCCAAGTTCGGCCAGCCGGAAATCAACCTGGGCGTGCTGCCAGGCATGGGCGGCACCCAGCGCCTGACCCGTGCAGTGGGCAAGGCCAAGGCCATGGAGATGTGCTTGACCGGGCGTTTTATCGACGCGGTAGAGGCCGAGCGCTGCGGGATCGTGGCGCGCATCGTGCCCGCCGATGAATTGCTGGAAGAAGCGCTGAAAGTGGCCGCCCTGATCGCCGGTAAATCCGTACCGATCAGCATGATGGTCAAGGAAAGCGTGAACCGTGCGTTTGAAGTCAGCCTGTCCGAAGGCGTGCGCTTTGAGCGCCGGGTGTTCCATGCGGCGTTCGCGACCCAGGACCAGAAAGAAGGCATGGCCGCATTCGTGGCCAAGCGGGCGCCGGAATTCAAGGATAAGTAACCCCTGCCAAACGCCGCAAAGCAAAGGTGGGAGCTGGCATGCCTGCGATGGCATCGCCTCGGTTTATGATGTACCGAGGTGTCTGCATCGCAGGCAAGCCAGCTCCCACGGGGCTTTGGGTCATGCCCATCAGAGCTGGTAGTTTTTCAACTCCCTGGCAATCACCATCCGCTGAATCTCGCTGGTGCCTTCGTAAATCTGCGTGATCCGTGCGTCCCGGTAGTAACGCTCCACCGGGTAATCCTCCAGATACCCATACCCTCCATGAATCTGCATTGCCTTGGAGCAGACCCGCTCGGCCATTTCCGAGGCGAACAGCTTGGCCTGGGAGGCTTCGGACAAGCACGGTTTGCCGGCGGTGCGCAGGCGCGCGGCGTGGAGGATCAGCAGGCGCGCAGCGTTGAGCTGGGTTTGCATGTCGGCCAGCAGGTTGGCCACGCTCTGGTGTTCGATGATTGCCTTGTCGAACTGCACCCGATCACGGGCGTAGGCCAGCGCGGCTTCAAACGCGGCGCGGGCGATGCCCAAGGCCTGGGCGGCGATACCAATGCGGCCGCCTTCCAGGTTGGAGAGGGCGATGGCCAGCCCCTTGCCGCGCTCACCCAACAGATTGGCTTCGGGAACCTTGCATTGGTTGAGGGTGACGGCGCAGGTGTCTGACGCACGAATGCCCATCTTGTGCTCGGTGCGGTCGACCACGAAACCTGGGGTGTCGGTCGGCACCAGGAACGCCGAAATGCCTTTCTTGCCCAGTTCCGGGTCGGTCACGGCGAACACGATGGCCAATTTGGCGCGCTTGCCGTTGCTGACGAACTGTTTGGCGCCATTGATGACCCATTGGCCATCACGCAGTTCGGCGCGTGTGCGCAGGTTATGGGCTTCGGAGCCGGCCTGGGGCTCGGTCAGGCAGAAGCAACCGATGGCCTGGCCGCTGGCGAGTTCGGCCAGCCAGGTGTGTTTCTGTTCGGTGGTGCCGTAGTTGAGGATCGGCCCGCAACCGACTGAATTATGGATGCTCATCAAGGCGCCAGTGGCGCCGTCACCGGCGGATATTTCCTCCACGGCCAGGGCGTAGGCCACGTAATCGACATAGGTGCCACCCCATTCTTCCGGGACCACCATGCCCAGCAGGCCCAGCTCCCCCATCTTCGCCACCAGGGCGTCGTCGATCCAGCCGGCTTTTTCCCAGGCTTGGGCGTAGGGGGCGATTTCGCCACGGGCAAAATCCCGCGCCATGTCGCGGATCATCACTTGTTCTTCAGTGTATTCAAGATCTTGCATGGCTTACTTCTCAATCTGCACGAAGTCGCGGAAGAAGCTCTCCACATGGCTGGCATCCAGCGCATGGAGGGTGGGCGGGTTCCACTTCGGCGTCTTGTCCTTGTCTATGATCAGGGCGCGAACCCCTTCGATCAGGTCGCCGCGCTCGAACCATTGGCGGTCCAGGTGCAGTTCGAGGGCAAAGCAGTGTTCCAGTGGCAGGTGGCGGCCACGGCGCAGCATCTCCAGGGTCACGGCCATGGCCAGGGGCGAGCGGGTCTGCATGAGGTTGGCGGTGGTCAGCGCCCAGTCATGGCTATCGGCCACGGTGACTTGTTGCAGTTGCTCGACGATGCTGGGCACGTCCGGCAACCCGAAAAAGTGGTCAATGGCCGGGCGCAAGGCCGCCAGCGGGGCGTCGGGCAATTGCTGCACGGCCAGCCTGGCAAGTGCGCCTTGCAAGTCCTTGAGAGGAGACTCGCTCCATTGCAGACGGTCGAGCTTCTGATCCAGTTCAACCAGCTTGGCGCTGTCGATGTACCAGTCCGCCAGCCCGCAATACAAGGCATCCGCCGCGCGGATTTGCACGCCAGTCACCCCAAGGTAGGTGCCCAGTTCGCCAGGAATACGCGAGAGGAAATAACTGCCGCCCACATCCGGGAAGTACCCGATGGCCACTTCCGGCATCGCCAGGCGGCTGCGTTCGGTGACCACCCGCAGGTCCGCGCCTTGCACCAGGCCCATGCCACCGCCGAGTACGAAGCCGTCCATCAACGCCAGTACGGGTTTACGGTAGTGGTGAATGGCCAGGTCGAGGGCATATTCCTCGACGAAGAAATCCTGGTGCAGGGTGTCGCCTTGCTTGAAGCTGTCGTACAGCGAACGTATGTCGCCACCGGCGCAAAAGGCCTTCTCACCGGCGCCGCGCAGGACGACGGCATAGACCTCAGGGTCGTCGGCCCAGACCTGCAAGTGCGCGGCCAATTGGCGGACCATGTTCAGGGTGATGGCGTTAAGGCCTGCGGGGCGGTTGAGGGTGAGGTGGCCGATATGGTTACGCACCTGTGCCAGAACTGCATCCTGCTGGATCTCGGCGTGGCTTGCTTGGGATGAAACCTGAGCAGTCATCTCTAACTCCCTGCTTTTATTGTTCTTTATCAAGACGTTCGCGGGCGAACTCTCTCGTGATCGTACCAGTGCAAATTTGCCTCGTACAACTTGGAATCATGCAGGTCGTTGTTGCATTTATGCAGTGTCGCTCAAACCACCCGGCTGGCCAGAACCTCACCGATACTGCGACGCCGGGCATGGCCCTCGGCGGCGTGGATCAGTTGTTCAAGCTCTGTCGGTTCGACATCGTAGAACTGCTCCATCTCGGCCAACGCTAGCTTGAGGTCGGCTGCCGTGATGCTCGGCTCGCTCACGGCGGTGGCAGTGCCCAGGATAACCGGGGCAGGCTCGGCAAGCCCCTTGGGATAACGCGTGCGCGTGGCATTGTTATAGGCCAGCGCGCAGGCGAGCAGGGCGCCGGCCCCTAGCATCACCGGCGCAAGCTCGTACCAGCCGAGGCCGACCGATGCCGGATCGGCCAGCACCAGGGTCATGGCCAGGCCGCCGGCCGGCGGGTGCAGGCAGCGCAGCCAGCAGATGAGGATCACCGTCATGCCTGCCGCCAGGCAGGCGCTGCCCAAGGTGCGCCCCAGGACGCGGGCGACCAGCAACGCGACGACGCCTGCACACAGGTAACTGCCGATTATCGACCAGGGTTGGGCCAGCGCCCCCGACGACACGGCAAACAGCAATACGGCCGATGCGCCAAGAGGGCCGAGCAGGTGCAGGGCCACCTCCATGCCGAACACCTGGGCACAGGCCCAGACACTGAACAGCGTGCCCAGGGCCATGCCGATGGCTGCACGGCTCCATTCGGCGGGACGGGTGTTGATTGCAGCGGGTAACCAGCGAGCGAGCATTGAAAGACGGTCCATAAACAGCGGGCGAAAAAAAAGGCCTGCCTGGTTTCCCGGAACAGCCCTTTGAAGGTTCCAACATTGGGGGAAGGAACCTGCGCAGTGTGCCGCGCTTGATCTGGTGGCGCCACTGCATATTAATGAACATTGAATGCAAAATAAATGCAGTTAACCGGCTTCGCCATAGGTTATCTGCCCGGTGGACGCGGATGCAGCGGGGTTGATTTTGCCCAGCACGCGACTATGGGTTTCTTCGTTGAACAGGCGCGCTTGCAAGTCTTCGCGCAGCCTGGGGTCGTCGGCCAACGGCCCCTTTAACGCCACCAGTGCGTCACGCAATGCCATCAAACGATCCAGCCTGGGTAAGGGTACGGTTAACAGGTCTTCTCGCACGGCATTGTCCTCTCAATGAAGTAAGCCATCGCGCGCGGGCAGCCTACAACGTCCTTGTTGTGAAGTGCCCTGACCCAAGCGTTTCAGGGCAGTCCTGACGATCGGGTGGTAGATAGTAAGTGCACGTGGCAGCGAGTCTACAGTTGGGCTCCGAGCACCGGAAGGGAAAGTGCACCAGCCATTACGCAAACAAATGTAGGTGTTTTCTTGGTACCTATGATGAAAGTCGCCCACTCGTGGAGGGAGTGGGCGTTCTTCTGACAATGCAGCCGGAAAAGCACTCAAGGCGTCGAGGTTTTTGCCAAATGCAGCAACACATAGGGGGTTTTGTCGAACGCTGCGGTAAGCGTTGGCGTGATTGAACGCAGGCGCGGATCGTCCAGCGCCTGGAAATCAGCCTGGCTCATGACCAACCATGCCGGCGCCTGGACCGGTTTCAATTCGGCGGGCAATTGGGTAAACAGCGGAACCTTGTCGCAATCGAAGTTGACCATGAACTTGATGGCTTTCGCGTCTTTGCCCAGTGCGTGCAACACCAGCGGCGCCGGTTGCTGTTGAACCTGTGCCTTGACGGCGAGGCTGAAGGTGCGCGTGTTGTACACCTGACGTTCCAGGGGTTCAACCACCATGATGTAGGTGGTCCAGAGGGCAAGTACGGCGGCCAAGGCGGGACCGTAGGTGCGCAGCCGCGAGCGGAACAATGCCAGCAGGGCCAGCACCTGTAGCAAGCCAAGCACGACGAAGATCAGCTCAAGGTCGGCCAGCGGTTCCGGGTAGCGCCGCCGCGCCACCACCAAGCCAATGGCCAACAGCGTTGGCAACAGCGTCCAGATGCCCAGCATCAAGGCGCGCAGCCACGCAAACAGTCGCCCTTGTGTGACCGCGAAGGGATACGCGGCAATGATCGCGGCCATCGGCAACATCGGCAGGATATAGCGCGCTTTCTTGGCTTGGGGCACCGACAGCCCCAGCATCACCAACACACCGGCTGCCGCGCAGTAGAGCACCAGCTTCAATGCCGGGTCCGGCGCACGTCGACCGCCCATCAGCACCGCCAGCAGCACCAACAACGCGATTGGATAGGCCAGGGCGTAGTTGCCCAGGGAGCTGGTGAAGTAATACAGCACGCCGCCGGAGCCTTCGCTGCCATCCATGCGCCCCAGGAACTGCATGCGAATCACGTCATGCATGAAGTCTTCGCCGCCGCTGAGCTTGGCCAGCAGCAGCAACAGGCCGACGCAGGCTGCCAGCAGCGCCAGTGCCAGCAGGCCGAAGCTGAACAGTTGGCGCCACTGGCGGTTGATCAGGTAGTAGCTGCACAACACGCCCGTAGGGATCACCAGGCCGATCGGGCCACGGATGGCAAATCCCAGCAGCAACAGCAAAAACACCCAATGCAGGCGCTTGGCGGCAGCGAAATGATCATGGGCGTAGCCCAGGTAGAACACCGCCAACGCCACGGCGGCGAGCATCTGGTCGAGGGAGACTGCACGGGTTTCGCTGATGAACGTACTGCTGAGCAGCAGCATCGCAATACTCAGCAGGCCCCAACGTGGCGAGTAGGGTGCAGTGAGGCGATAGACCAGCACCACAATCAGCGCCGACGCGACCGCAGTGGGCAGCCACGCCGTCAGGCTGGTGACCTGGCCCAAGGGCACCGACAGCAGCCACGTCAACAGGGTCGACGTCGCCAGGTAATCGGCATACGGCTGACCATAGGTGGTGGGAAAGAAACTCGGCCCGTGACGCAGCATTTCCTGGGCAAACAGCACAAAGCGCGAATCAAAGCCGATGATCGCCTGGTGCCAGTTGCCGACGATAAACAGCAGCAGCGCCAAGAGCCCAAGCCCCAGCGACTGGTGGCGGATCGTTGCGCGCTGCGCGGACGGTAAGGCGATGTTCACCTAGCAAGCGTCCTTGACCTGTTCCACCCAGTTTTGCTGGGGGATCGGCAACTCGCAGGAATCGCCGCGGCCGATGGGGAAGTATTTGAAGCCTTTGCGCGCCAGGCGCTCGCCGTCGTACAGGTTACGGCCGTCGAAGATCACCGGGGTTTTCAGGCGCTGGTGAATCAGGTCAAAGTCCGGCGCCTTGAATTGCTGCCATTCGGTGCACACGATCAACGCATCGGCGCCGCCCAAGGTGGATTCCGGGGTGCCCATCAGCATCAGGCGCGGGTCATCGCCGTAGATGCGTTGGGTTTCCTGCATGGCTTCAGGGTCAAAGGCGCGCACATTGGCGCCGGCAGCCCACAGCGCTTCCATCAGCACGCGGCTGGGGGCATCACGCATGTCATCGGTGTTGGGCTTGAAGGCCAGGCCCCACAGGGCAAACGTCTTGCCCTTGAGGTTGCCCTGGAAGAACGCGTTGATGCGCTCGAACAACTTGCTCTTCTGGCGCTGGTTGATGGCTTCCACGGCTTCGAGCAGGTCGCTGGAGCAGTTGGCCTGCTTGGCGCTGTGGATCAGGGCGCGCATGTCTTTGGGGAAGCACGAGCCGCCATAACCGCAGCCGGGGTAGATAAAGTGGTAGCCGATGCGTGAGTCGGCACCGATGCCCAGGCGCACCGACTCAATGTCGGCACCCAGGTGTTCAGCCAACTCGGCGATCTGGTTGATGAAGCTGATCTTGGTGGCCAGCATGCAGTTGGCGGCGTACTTGGTCAGTTCTGCGCTGCGCAGGTCCATGAAGATGATGCGGTCGTGGTTGCGGTTGAACGGTGCGTACAGGTCGCGCATCACGTCGCGCACCTCTTCACGCTCGCAGCCGATGATGATCCGGTCCGGGCGGCGGCAGTCGGCAACGGCGGAGCCTTCCTTGAGGAATTCCGGGTTGGAGACGATATCGAACTGCAGCTCACGGCCGGCGGCACGCAGGTTATTGAGGATGTGGTCACGCAACGTGTCGCCGGTGCCTACCGGTACGGTGGATTTCTCCACCAGGATCACCGGCGCCACGCGATGGCGGGCAACTGCATCACCCACCGACAGCACGTATTTCAAGTCGGCCGAACCGTCTTCATCCGACGGCGTGCCCACAGCAATAAACAATACTTCACCGTGCTCGACGGCGAGTTTTTCGTCGTGGGTAAAGCGCAGGCGTCCGCTTTCCAGGTTGTCCTTGACCATGGCTGCCAGGCCCGGCTCGAAGATGGTCACATGCCCCTTCTGCAGTGACTCGACTTTGTGCTTGTCAACGTCCATGCAAATGACATCGTGACCGACTTCGGCTAATACCGTGGCCTGAACCAGACCAACGTAACCACTACCAAATACACTGATTTTCATGGGGTATTCCTGGGACTTGAGGTGCTAGCACGACGAGAGTTGATAACCAGTACGCCGAGGATGACCAAGGCCACCCCCAGGGTTTTTGAAAGCGAAAAATCTTCGTTGAACACCGGCAGGCTGGCGGCCAGCAAATACACCAGCGCGTAACTGATGCTGAGCAGCGAATAGGCGCGGCCCAGGGGTAAGTGCTTCAGTGCGCCGAGCCAGCACAGCATCGACAGCGCATAGGCGATGATCGCCAGGATCACCACGCCCAGGGCGCCGAGGTCGATGCTGTTATCCGTGAAGGCAGCCAGCCATTGGGTGGGCAGCGGCAGGCGCGTCATGCTCCAGCGCATGCCCAATTGGGCGCCACTCACCAGGCCGACACTGCCCAGGGCCAGGGCGAAACCCCGCATGCGGCTCATACCTGGCGCCCCAGCAAGACCACGCCGGCAATCACCAGCCCCACACCCAGCCAATGACGGGCATCAATGGGTTCGTGAAACACAAAGCGCGCCATCAGCGTGACCAGCACAAAATTCAGGCTGAGCATGGGGTAGGCAATGCCGACTTCCAGGCGCTGCAACACCAGCAGCCACACCAGCAAGCCCAGGCCCAGGCACACCAGCGCCGACCACAACCACGGCGAGCGCAGTTTCGGTGCCCAGCCGTCCGGCACGCCGCGCCAGCTCTCCACGGCGAATTTTTGCGAGACCTGGCCCATGCAGGTGAGCAGGCAGGCCGTGAGCAGTAGCAGCAGGGTGATCATGGCGCGACCTGCGGGAAAATCAGGATCACGATCTTGCCCTGCGCATAACGCTTGCCGTCAGTGGGCAGCAGCGCGAGTTCTTCCTTTTCGCCGGTGCTATTGACGCGCATCACCACGCCCACCGCACCGGTACGACGGGTTTCGGCCATCCACGTCTGGATGCGGTTACGGTCGACCAGACGCGGGGCCGTGTCCTCGTAAGCCAGGCCGTACTTGACCTCACCCGAGGTGTTGTACAGCGTGATATCCGGGCGTTTGAGGCGCCAGGACAGCGCCGACGCGGCGCCCAGGTCGTTGCTCAGCAGGGCAACGCTGGGCTGCAACTCGTCGATGTGATCAATGATGAACTGATCCGGGGTCTTGTTGTAAACCACCGAATGGGGCAACGCCGCAGGCACCAGCAGCACCAGAAATCCACTGCCGATCAGCGGCGCGGCCCACAATGCCAAGGGGCGTGCCGCTTGCAGCAGATTGACCACGATCCAGCCGAACAAAAAGATGAACACCAGCACCAGGCTGACGGTTTCCTCACCCGGTTCGTAGACCGGCTTCTTCAACTGGAACCAGCTGAGGGCCAGCAACACCAGCACACCCATCACCAGGTTCAACCAGCCATTGATGCGCAGCACACGGCCGTGGCCTTGAGCCAGTTTGTCGCTCAGGGCCGAGCCCATCAGCAAGGCCAGGGGGAGCATGCACGGCATGATGTAGGAGGGCAGCTTGCCTTTGGCCAGGCTGAAAAAGGCCAGGGGCATCAACAGCCACAGCAGCAGGAACGCGGTTTTCGGCACGCGCCGTTGCAGCCAGGCCTGCTTGAACGCGGACGGCAACAGCGCAACCCACGGCAGCGCGAACGCGACCAGCAGCGGCAAGTAATACCAGAAAGGTTCGGCGTGCTGGGCGTCTTCACCGGCAAAGCGTTGGATGTGCTCGTGCCAGAAAAAGAAATGCCAGTAGTCCGGCTCTTGCAGGTGCACGGCCAACGCCCACGGCACGCTGACAGCAATCGCCACCACCACGGCAACAGGGCCAAATTTGCACAACTCGCCAAAACGTTTTTGCCAGACGGCGTAGGGCAGGGCGACCAGCACCGGCAGCAACCAGGCCAGGAAGCCCTTGGTCATGAAGCCCATGCCGCACGCCAGGCCCAGCAAGGCCCAGGACCACAAGCGCGCACGCCGCGTGGTGCTGTCGAAACAGAACCACAAGGCCACGCCTGTCAGGTTGACCCAGAAGGTGAACTGCGGGTCCAGGTTGGCATAGCCGCCCAGCGCGGCCACGCTGACGAAGCTCATGTAGAGCAGCGTGCTGACCAGGCTTTTTTGCGGGTCGTTCCACAACCGGCGAGAGACCAGATACACCAGCAGAATGCTCAAACCGGTGCTCAATGCCGAGGCAAACCGCACGCCGAACAGGTTCTGCCCGAAGATCGCCTGGCCCAGCGCGATCATCCAATAGCCTGCGGCGGGCTTTTCGAAGTAGCGAATGCCCATGAAGTGCGGCGCGGCCCACTTGCCGGTCAGCAGCATTTCCTGGCTGATTTGCGCATAGCGGGTTTCATCTGGAATCCACAGGCCATGGGTGGCCAATGGCAGCAGGTAGAACACGGCAAACGCCAGCAGGAGCAAGGGCAAAGCCCAGCGGCGGATCATGCCTGCTGTACTCCCAGCCAACCCTCGCGGCCGCTCAATGCGCCGCGCACCAACTGTTGCTGGGGCAGGGTGGTCACATCCGCGGGCAACAGCTCGCCCAAGGGTTTGAACTCGATGCCGCGCTGCCCGGCCTGGGCGAGCAACTGGCGAAAATCATTGGCCATCAGAATCCCTTCTACTTCCGCGTGGATCGTGTAAACGTTCAGCTTTGACGCGTTGAACCGATCAAGAATGAAGCGGTTGAAATCGTTGGCAGCCACCACCGGCCCGACGACTTCGTCGAAGGTCGGCAGGTCTACCGGAATTTGTGGGGTGCCCGCGCTGCCATCGGCCAGGGTTGGTCGAAACAGACTGGAGCCCCGGCAATCGCTGTTGTAGCGAAAGTTGAAGCCTTGCTTGGCTTGCACCACACGCTCATCGGCACGCCAGCCGGCGGCCGCTGAACAGTCGATGCGCTCGCCGAGAATGTCGCTCAAGGTGTCTACGCCGCGTCGAATCTGCTCGACCAGTTGGGCCTCGCTCCAACGCCCGGTGTTGGCCTGCCAGCCATGGTGGTCCCAGGCGTGCAGGCCGACTTCATGCCCGGCCGCCTTGGCCTGGCGCATCAAATGCCCCAGGTCTCGGCCAATCGGCTTGCCTGGCCAGGCAGTGCCGGCCAACAAGATGTCCCAGCCATACAGGCCGGCCGCGTTGGAGCGCAGCATCTTCCACAAAAACTGCGGGCGGATCAGGCGCCACAAGTGACGCCCCATATTGTCCGGCCCTACACTGAAGAAGAACGTCGCCTTGACCCCGGCTTCCGCCAGGGAGTCGAGCAACCGCGGCACACCCTCACGGGTGCCGCGGTAGGTGTCGACGTCGATGCGAAGACCTGCCTGCATTACTTTTTATCCGCAATTTCAAGCATGGCTTCACGCAAGAAGAAATCGAGCGTGTTGCCGATGGTTTCGCTCATCTCTACGCTCGGCTCCCAGTTCAGCAGGCGCTTGGCGTTGTCGATGCTCGGCTTGCGGTGCGCCACGTCCTGGTAGCCCGTGCCGTAGAACGCCTTGCTCTCGACGTCGCGGAAACCAGCGAACGGCGGGAAGTTGTGGCGCAGCGGGTGGGCCTCGAACTGACGCAGCAGCTCCTCGCCCAACTGGCGGATGCTGGCTTCGTTTTCGGGGTTGCCGATGTTGATGATCTGGCCGTCGCAGACGCCATTGTCGTTATCAATGATGCGTGCCAGGGCTTCGATGCCGTCGGCAATGTCGGTGAAGCAACGCTTCTGCTCACCACCGTCGAACAGACGGATCGGCGTGCCTTCCACCAGGTTCAGGATCAGTTGGGTAATGGCGCGGGAGCTGCCGATACGCGCCGAGTCCAGGCGGTCCAGGCGCGGGCCCATCCAGTTGAATGGCCGGAACAGGGTGAACTTCAGGCCCTTGTCGCCGTAGGCCCAGATCACGCGGTCCAGCAGTTGCTTGGAGACGGAGTAGATCCAGCGTTGCTTGTTGACCGGGCCCACTACCAGGTTGGAGGTGTCTTCGTCGAAATACTGGTCTTGGCACATGCCATAGACTTCGGAGGTCGACGGGAAAATCACGCGCTTGTTGTACTTGACGCAGTAGCGCACCAGCTTGAGGTTTTCTTCGAAGTCCAGTTCGAATACGCGCAGCGGGTTACGGGTGTATTCGATCGGCGTGGCGATGGCCACCAGCGGCAGCACCACGTCGCATTTCTTGATGTGGTACTCGATCCATTCGGTGTGGATGCTGATGTCGCCTTCCACGTAATGGAAGTTGGGGTGGCTGCGCAGGCGCTCGATGGCGTCTGAGCCGATGTCCAGGCCATAGACTTCGTAGCGGTCGTCACGCAGCAGGCGCTCGGACAGGTGGTTACCGATAAAACCGTTCACGCCCAGGATCAGCACACGGGTACGGCGCGGCTTGCGGCCCGACTCGGCGCCGCGCAGCACGGAACCGTCTACCAGGCCCAACTCATCGGCCAGGGACGGGCCGGCCAGGTACAGGCCGTTTTCGTTGCGCTGGCCGAACTTGACCACCAGGGAATCTTCACCGCAGGCAATGCGCAGGGGGTTGACGCTGATTACACGGCCAGGCGCCAGACCTTCGTTGCCCTTGACCACGTCGGCTTGCCACACGATCAACTTGTGCTCGCCCACGGCGCAGAAGGCGCCCGGGTACGGCTGGGTCACTGCGCGTACCAGGTTGAACAGTTGCTCGGCGGGCTTTTTCCAGTCCAGCTTGCCATCGGCGGCGGTGCGACGACCGAAGTAGGTGGCTTTGCTGTCATCCTGGGCGGTTTCGATCAGCTTGCCCTGGGCCAGCTGTGGCAGGGCATCACGCAGCAGCGCCGTGGCCGCATCACGCAGCTTGGCGTGCAGGCTCAGGCCGGTATCGGTGCGCTCGATGGTGACTTTCTGCTGGGCCAGGATGGCGCCGGCATCGGCACGCTTGACCATGCGATGCAGGGTCACGCCGGTTTCGGTTTCGCCGTTGACCAGCACCCAGTTGGCCGGGGCGCGGCCACGGTACTTGGGCAGCAACGAGCCGTGCAGGTTGAACGCGCCTTTGCGGGCGGTGGCCAACAGCGGCTCGCTCAGCAGGTTGCGGTAGTAGAACGAGAAGATGTACTCCGGGTTCAGCTTGGCGATGCGTTCGATCCACAGCGGGTGGTTGGCGTCTTCCGGTGCATGCACCGGGATGCCATTGCGGGCGCAGAGTTGGGCGACGGAACCGTAGAAGTTGTTTTCCTTGGGGTCATCGGCATGGGTGAATACGGCGGCAATGTCGTAACCGGCGCTGAGCAGCGCTTCAATGCCTGCGCAACCAATATCGTGGTAGGCGAATACAACAGCTTTTGAACTCATGACTGGACCTGATCCGAAGAAGAAGTAGACGTATGGGAAGACACCAGGCCGTCGACCACGACGACTGGAGCCGGTGCTGCCGGTTGGTTGCGCAGCACTTTTTCAATAAAGAAGCGTGGGCGGGCGCGGACATCGCTGTACATGCGGCCCAGGTATTCGCCCAAAAGGCCCATGCCGATGAACTGGCCACCGGTGAACACGAACAACACCGCAAACAGCACGAACAGGCCATCACCGGCCCAGTCGGCGCCGAAGGCCAGGCGCATGACGATCAGGGCAAAGGCAAACAGCACGCCCAGTGCCGCCAGGCTGAAACCGACGATGGACAGCAGGCGCAAGGGCGTGGTGGTCATGCAGGTCAGCAGGTCGAACATCAGGCTGATCAGGCGCATGGCGCTGTATTTGGATTCGCCGTGCTCACGTTCGGCGTGGTGCACCAGGATTTCCGTGGTGTGGCGGGCAAAGCCGTTGGCCAGGATCGGGATGAACGTGCTGCGCTCACGGCAGGCGAGCATGGCGTCGACGATGGTGCGGCGGTAGGCGCGCAACATGCAGCCGTAGTCGGTCATGGCCACGCCGGTAGAGCGCTGCACGGCAAGGTTGATCAAGCGCGAGGGCCAGCGGCGGAAGGCCGAGTCCTGGCGGTTATTACGCACGGTGGCGACCACGTCGTAGCCCAGGGCGGCTTGCTCGACCAGGCGCGGGATTTCTTCCGGCGGGTTCTGCAGGTCGGCGTCAAGGGTGATCACCACTTCGCCACGGCACTGTTCAAAGCCGGCCATGATCGCCGCGTGCTGGCCGTAGTTGCGGTTAAGGATCACCGCCACCACATTGCTGCCGTCTTCGGCGGCGGCGTCTTCGAGCAGTTGGGCCGAATTGTCGCGGCTACCGTCATCCACTAGGATGATTTCGTATTCGTAAGCCAATTGCTTGCAGGCTGCCGTGGTGCGGCGCAGCAACTCAGGCAGGCTTTCTTGTTCGTTGTAGACCGGGATAACGATCGACACGCAATGAATAGGGTAGGGTTTCAAAGATTCATGACCTCGGGCTAAAGCGACTTCAAGCGTGAAAACAGCAGCGTTCATTGGGCAAAACTACAGCCCGCAGGATACAAAACGGGGCTAAAGATGATGCGTTTTCAATAGGTTAGTCGATAATCCACGGATTGCTCTCAAGTGTTGCCTACAAGGTTAAGCGCAAAAATGTGCAACGAATATGAAAGGCGGATGAAAAACTCGTTTATTTGACAGGCAGACAGCTAGGGTTCAGCTAAGTAATCAAGGCGTTACATGTAGGCCTCACAGGGCGATATCGGAGCTTCGTGCAAGACGCTTGGTTCAATCTGAGCGAGGCGATCAGCCCAATGTTTGCCCTTCAACAATCTTCTCTGCATTGGCGCTCAAGTGCCGGTAAAGTAAGCCCTCTCTTGCCAGGGTACTCGGATGAATAGCGTGCAGCTTTTACGCGGCCAGTTGCGGCCAGCGCTGATGGGATTGTTGATGACGGTGGCCTGTGTCACCAGCGTGCGGGCTGATCAGGGCGTCGCGCTGACCCCACTGGACCAGGTGCCGGACGGGGTGGAAGTGCGCGGCAAGCAGGTCGCCGCCTATACCTGGGATGACCGCCAAGGCAAAAACCTGCTGGTACTCGCCGAGCAAGTCGGTGAGCGCGATGACGATGGTACCCAGTCGGCCTTTGTCTACGCGGCGCAATACGTGCTGGGAGGCGAGCGCCCCAAGCGCGTGTGGATGCTGTACGACGATGTACAGCACTGCGAATTCGACGCCGGGCTGCGCTTTGACCGGGCTGCCACCAAGGTCACCGACCTGCTGGGCGACGGCAATACCCAGGCCACGGTCGGTTATTCGCGGGCCTGCACCAGTGATGTCAGCCCCAACGAATTCAAGCTGATCATGCATGCCGGAAAGTCCGAGAAGTATCGTCTGCGCGGCCTCGACCGCGTGGGCGCAAGTTGGTGGGATGAGGACGCTGGCGCCTTGCGCGGCATGCCACTGCCCACTGACTGCAGCGTCGTGGCGCAGCAAGCGTTGGTCAGCCAATACAAGGAGCAGGGCACCGAACTGCCCCTGCCAGGCTGCTATGGCGACGAGAAGGACTTTGCCAAGGCGCCGGACAGTTACCTCGCTTTTATGCGCCAGCAGTGGTTCGCGCTGATGCAGCAACAGGACGCCGACTGGAGCCAGTCCCAGGCCCAACCCCAGGCAGCCAGTGAGGACGACGATACAGCCCCGTGATTTTGTGCCAGGGCCGCTCCTGGGTTAGACTCGGCCTTCGCCAACCCACTAAATACATCGACTAATCAAATAGTTGGTCGATGTATTTAATCCAAAGGCTGATCTACCTTGACCGAGTCCATTCGCAACCCGCTGACCCTTTACCTCACCCGCCTGGCGCCTTCCAGCCAGTTAACCATGCGCTACGTGCTGCAGGATGCCGCCGACCGCCTGGGTTTCGAAGATCTCAACCTCGAAGAGATTGACTGGCACCTGCTGCAGCCCGAACACGTCATCGCACTGGTGGCTGCCTTGCGCGAGGACGGCTTAGCGCCGAACACTTCGTCGCTGTATGTGAATGCGGTGCGCGGGGTGATGAATGAGGCGTGGCGCATGAGCTTGATCAGCCAGGACCACCTGTTGAAGATGCGCTCGGTCAAGGCCACACCCGGTACGCGCCTGAGCCAGGGCCGCAATCTGCGCCGCACCTTGATCCGCGAGATGCTCGACGTCTGCGCCGCCGACCCCCGGCCTCAGGGCCTGCGGGATGCCGCAGTGATCGGTCTGTTATATGGCTCGGGCATGCGCAAGTCGGAGTCGGTGAACCTGGACCTGGCACAGATCAACTTTGACGAGCGCAGCTTGCGCGTGATCGGCAAGGGCAACAAAGAGCTGGTCAAGTACGCGCCGGACTGGGCGTTTGCCAAGCTGCAGGCCTGGCTGGCGTTCCGCCGCGAGCACCTCAAGGAAGGCGAGCAGGACGACAGCTTCTTGTTCAACCGTATTCGGCGAGGCAGCCATATCACCCGGGAACGCATCACCAAGCATGCGATTTACTACATCGCGCGCCAGCGCGGCGATCAAGTGGGGGTCAAGATCATGCCCCATGATTTCCGTCGTTCGTTTATCACGCGGGTGATCGAGGAGCATGATTTGTCGATTGCGCAGAAACTGGCGCATCACACCAATATCCAGACCACCGCCAGCTATGACGTGCGTGACGACAATGAGCGGCGGCGGGCGGTGGATCGATTTGATTTGTAGGCTTGTGGATACACCACGATTCAAATGTGGGAGCTGGCTTGCCTGCGAAGAGGGCCTCACAGGCAACCAGAATGTTGAATCTGCCTGCTCCTCTGCTCAGGAGGAAGGCGGGACGCTTGAGACCAGGTTAGCCGGCAAGCGCCGCAACGTCCACAAGGTGGTCAGCATCGCGGCAAGCGCACACAGCGCAATGCCGATCAACATCGGCGCCGGTGTATGGTCGGCAAAGATCCCCACCAAGGTCATCGCCACAGCCGCCGTGACCATCTGGATCGCGCCCAGCAGTGCAGACGCAGAACCCGCCACCGCACCATGATCCTCCAGCGACAGTACCCCGGCCGCCGGCAATAGCAGGCCAAGAAAGCCAAAACCGATAAACAACAGCCCCATCATCAAGCCCAGGCTGTCACCCCACAGCGTAGTAGCCGCCAGCAAGCTCATGACCGCCGCCACGCCCACCACCGACCAGCGAATCAACGGCGCCAGGCCAAAGCGGGCGCTGAGGCGGGCGGTCAATTGGCTCATGGCAAAAAACGAAGCCGCGTTGAGCGCAAAGCACAGGCTGAACTGGGTCGGTGTCAGGCCAAAAAATTCGATGTACACGAAGGGCGCGCTGCCGATGAACACGAAAAAGGTGGCCAGGCCAAACCCGCACACCACCGACAAACCCGTAAAGACCGGGTCGCGGAGGAGGGCGCCATAACTGCCGAACGCCTGGCCCATTGTCTTGCCCAGGCGGCGCTCGGCCGGGTGGGTTTCTGGCAGTTGTACGGCGGTCATCACCAGACACAGCACGGCCACCACCGCCAACACGGCAAACACTTCGCGCCAGCTCCAGATCGAAATCACCAGGCTACCGGCCAGCGGCGCGAGGATCGGCGAAACACTCATCACCAGCATCAACAAAGCCATCAGACGCGCCGCTTCATGGCCGGTATACAGGTCACGGACAATCGCCCGTGGGATCACCATGCCCGCACAGGCACCGAACGCTTGTATGGCTCGAAAGCCGATCAGCACTTCGATAGTCGGGGCCAGTGCGCAGCCGACGCTGCCAATGGCAAAGATCACCAAACCTGCATAAATCGGAGGTTTACGCCCGAACACGTCGCTGAGGGGGCCGTAGAACAACTGGCACACGCCGATAATCATGAAGAACACCGTCAAACTCATCTGCACGGCCGCCGGCGAGGCCTGGAGGCTGGCGCCCAGGGTCGGCAGCGCCGGCAGATAGATGTCGATAGCAAACGGGCCCACGGCGGTGATCAAGCCCAGCAACAGGGCGAGACGGGCGATACGTTGAGGCATTTGGCAGATCCAGGTAGAGCAACGGACGGTCAGCTTAAGGGAACCGCGCAGATCCGCAAACTTAGGCTTCACTAACAAGCAACAGCTGCCGATACAGCTAGCAGCGACATTGAAACGGTTGGGTTCCCAACCGGCGGTCCTGGCACGGGGTACCACTATGACGATCAAATTACGCTTGGTGCTGTTGATTGCGACCGGGTTGCTCACCGCTTTGATCATGAGCCTGGCTGGCTACCTGGGCAATACGCGGATGGCCGATGCGGTACAGGACAACGACGTCAGCATGACGGTACTGCGTAACCACATGGAAGCCGACATGATGCACGACGCCCTGCGTGCGGATGTACTGTCAGCCATGTTGGTCGGGCTGGGCAAAAGCACCAGTACGCCGGCCGAGGTCAACAGCTCGATCAAGGAGCATGCCGAGCACTTTCGCGAGGTGCTGGCGGACAATCTCAAGCTGCCGTTGGACGCCTCGATCAAGGCCAGCCTGGAAAAAATCAAACCCAGCCTGGACACCTACATCAGTGCCGGCGAGCGCATCGTCGCGCTGGCCCTGGACAATCCCGAGGCCGCACGAGGGGAACTGCAGACCTTCAATGCCGCGTTCAGCCAACTGGAAGATCAAATGGCGGCGTTGAGCGAACTGATCGAAAACAATACCCAACTCACCAGCACCGGTACCCGGCAAACCATCAGTAACGCTAACTGGACCTTGATTATCGTATTGGGGGCGAGCCTGCTATTGCTGCTTGCGCAAGGACGTTGGGTGACCCTGAGCATCATGGGGCCGTTGCGCACCGCCAGCCGTATTGCCCAGAGCATTGCCCATGGCAACCTGAGCGAGCCGATTGTCGAACCCAAGAACCAGGACGAAGCCAGTGCACTGATCCGCAGCCTGGCGACGATGCAGCGGGATTTGCGCGGCATGATCGAAGTGGTTCGCAGCAACGCCAACGGCGTCAATGGCATGAGCGAGCGCCTCAGCCAGGGTTGCCATGAAGTGGCAGGCAGCAGCCAGCAACAAAGCGTCGCCGCCAGCACCATGGCCGCCGCCGCGAGCGAAATGACCGCCAGCATCGAAGAAATCACCCGTCACGCCCAACGTGCTCTGGACATGGCCAGCCAGGCTGAAACCCTGGCCAAGGACGGCGGCCGGGTTATCCACCAGGTGGTCAGCGACATGGATGGCATCGCCCGTTCTGCCCAACAGTCAGCCCAAGTGATCCGCACGCTGGACAAGGAGTCCGAGGCGATCTACAGCATTATCCAGGTGATCAAGGGGATTGCCGACCAGACCAACCTGCTGGCCCTGAACGCCGCGATCGAAGCCGCCCGCGCCGGTGAACAAGGGCG
Source organism: Pseudomonas sp. NFR02 (assembly GCF_900119375.1). Classification (NCBI taxonomy): domain Bacteria; kingdom Pseudomonadati; phylum Pseudomonadota; class Gammaproteobacteria; order Pseudomonadales; family Pseudomonadaceae; genus Pseudomonas; species Pseudomonas sp. NFR02. The sequence goes on along the minus strand of NZ_FPJJ01000003.1, from coordinate 437,855 downwards.
CGGCTTTGCGGTCGTGGCCGACGAAGTGCGCAGCCTGGCCGGACGCACCAGCGCCTCCACCCAGGAAATCGCCAGCATGGTCGGGAGTATCCAGCAGAACACCCGTGAAGCGGTGATCAGCATGGAGGAGGGCGTTGCCCAAGTGGACAAGGGCATGGCGGTGACTGCCGAGGTGGAGCGCGCCATTCGCGATATCCTCCAGGCTACGCTGAGTACCACTGAATTGGTCAACGATATTTCACGCACGATTAGTGAGCAGAGCCTGGCCAGTAATGAGATCGCTCATCAGGTGGAGAGAATTGCGGGGATGTCGGAAAGTAACAGTCGGGTGATTGGCGAGACGGCGTCGACGACGGATGAATTGTCGAGTTTGGCGGGGAAGCTTTCGCAGTCGGTGGATCGGTTTAGGCTTTGATCTGGGGCAACAGCTTATAACTCAACTAAATAGTCATTTAGTTTAGTTATGCACAAACGCTATTAAAAAGGAGGAGGGTAGCTCAGCAGATGAACTCGGGGGTAGCTCATCCTTGCTCGTTATCTTCCAAATTTGAACGCTATCTCTCAAGGATTAGAAATTAGCGCCCAGTGAAATCACGTGTAGTCGGTAACAAGTCACGTCGTTTATGGGCTGCAACCATCAATCGCGTGGATGGCTGAATTGGTCCTACGCACGAACTGGCGTCAGGATTATGGTGCCGTTAGGTTTCACTTCCAGGTCGAGTTTGTCGCCGCTGGCTAACTTGATGGCCGACAGGAGATCGTCAGTCAGCGGTATGATTAAATCGCCAGTGTCATCAGCTGCATCCTGGCATTTTACTTTCCAGCTCGTATTTTTAGCCTTGGGTTTCGGGTTCATTATTTTCTCCAGGTGATCAGATGACAGAGCCAATTTATGATTATGACCCAGCAGACTCGCTGGTTGATTCAGAGGCCGTAGCTGTATTTTTGGCTGATGCACACGACACCCAGGATTCATCGTTCTGAACCTGTGTTGCTAGTAGCAACACCTGAGCGCTGATCACCAGGTGAAATATAGCCTCCAGAGCCCCCCAGCTCCGTATAGGACGGTTCGCATAATGTATATTATGTTAAATTAAGTGTTATGCCTTATAGGTTCATGAGCTACGTAAGTCACTGATTCGACGAATTCGTTTTTACGCCTACTCTCTCAACGGGCCATGTCCATAATGCCGTTTCTCTTCAGGTCAACGACTACCGCTGTTCGTGCAAACTGGTGACGCGGCGCCGTTGCCCAGGCTCGTCCCGTTCATGTACGTCCACTCAGACTCAGGAACCGCGCTTTCAATGATGCCTGGCGGCGAGTACCTTGAAGCCCTCGATGTCGACTCGGTTTGACGCGGGCGCTGGCGAAAGCGCTTGATGAAACTCGCGTTGATCAACTCTTACACATCCAGATTCAAAGCACAGTTGACTAGCGACGCTTCGCTCCTCCTACGATGAGCGCGTCGGTAATCTCAGTTCAGCGCACAATCCGCCGCCTTCGCGATTTCTCAAGGTCAGGGTGCCGCCGAGGGCTTGTGCCAGTTGCTGGGCGATAGCCAGGCCCAGGCCCGTGCCGCCGGTGCTGCGGTTGCGCGAATTTTCCACGCGGTAAAATGGCTCAATCACACGGGCCAGCTCCTCTTCGGCAATGCCGGGACCACGATCCATCACGGTCACCGAGAGGCTGTCGCCCTCCTCCGGCTCGACCCGCAGCTGCGCGGCACCGGCGAATTTGAGCGCGTTATCCGTGAGGTTTACCAGCACTCGGCGCAGCGCGTGGGGCCGCGTGTGAATCACTGCGTTGCTTTTGCCGCTGAGCTGCACATCCTTGCCCATGTCCTGGTAGTCGAACACGAGGCTGTCGAGGAATGAATCAAGATCGGTACGGCGGCTTTCCTCGGTGGCGCCATGCACGCTACGGGCATAGGCAACGCCTTCACGCACCAGATGCTCCATCTCGCCGAGGTCATTCCACAATTTGTCTTTGTCGCCGCAGTCGTCCATCAATTCGGCACGCAGCTTCATGCGCGTGATTGGGGTTTGCAGGTCGTGGGAAATCGCCGCCAGCAGTTGCATGCGTTCTTTCAGATAGGCCGCAATGCGCGCCTGCATGGCATTGAAGGCGATGGCAGCGTGTGCGACTTCGGTCGGGCCTTGTTCATCCAGATGCACCGGGTGAGTGTTGGGATCGAGGTTTTCCACGGCCTGGGCCAGGCGGGTCAGCGGGCTTATGGCAATGCGAACGGCCAGCCACGTGCATAGAATCATCAAGGCCAACTGGCCCAGCAAAACCACGGGCAGCCACGGCGACAACGGCACCATCGAGGGGCGCACGTCGATGGTCACCGGGCTGCCGTCGGCCAGTTTCAGATGGACCTGGAAATGTTTGATAGGCCCGGGAATGTCTGTCACGGTCATCGGGTAATCCTTGCCGATGGCCTCCTTGATCGAGGTCACTGCAATCGGCGTGTCACGCAGAGCGACGCCTGGCGAGCCTTCGTCGAGCAAATAGCGGTAATTGCGTCGATCCAGTTGTTTCAACCAACTCATGCGTTCCTCGGCGGGCAAGCGGTCAAGGATGGCAATGGACGTCGATACATCGGTTTCCAGGTTACCGAGCATGGTGTTTTTCGCGGTTTCGTAACGCTCGTAATACTGCACGCCGAAGGACAAGGCCTGCGCCAGGGTCAGCCCTACCAGAAAGATCAGCGAAAGCCGCGAGATGAGGGTACGAGGCCAATGCAGCGAAGGCTTCATGCCGGTGCTCCAAGCACTTGCACCGGCAGCGAGAAGACATACCCCTCGCTGCGTACGGTTTTGATGTAAGCCGGCTCGCGCGCATCGTCAAGCAGGCGTTGGCGCAGGCGGCTGACCAGCAGATCAATGGAACGGTCGAACAGGTCGGCGTCACGGCCCTGGGTCAGGTTGAGCAACTGGTCGCGATTGAGTACCCGTTGCGGATGGTCGAGGAACACCCGCAGCAGGCGATATTCAGCGCCGCTGAGGGCGACCATGGTGCCGTCTTCATCAAGCAGATGGCGGGCGGAGGTGTCCAGGCGCCAGCGCCCGAACCCCAGCCACCTTCCGGTTTCGGTAACGACCAGGTTGGGCGGCAGCATGCGCGTACGGCGCAGCACAGCGTTGATGCGCGCCAGCAATTCACGGGCGGCGAACGGCTTGACCAGGTAATCGTCGGCGCCCATTTCCAAACCGATGATGCGGTCGGTTTCGTCGTTGCGGGCGGTCAGCATCAGCACCGGCGTGGCCTTGTGTTTGCCGGCGCGAATGTCGCGGCAGAGCACCAGGCCATCGTCGCCGGGCATCATGATGTCAAGCACGATCAGGTCTACCGGCGTGGCCTCGAGAAACGAGCGCATCTGGCGGCCATCGGCAACCACGGTGGTGCGCAGGCCGTTCTTCTTCAGGTAGTTGCCTACCATCTCTCGAATCTCACGGTCATCGTCCACGATGAGGATGTGATCAACGTGTTCCATGGGCCAAGCCTCTGTCATTGGAAATTGCGGCTCAGTCTATAGAGGCTGAGCCCGTTCGCCCGTGGCGGTTTGTATTGCAGTGTATCTGCTGTGGCGAAGGATACATGCAGAGGCAAAAACAACAATTTCCTAGGTTTTGTATGGCTGTGTATCGGGACGGGGTCCTGATACGAACCGATTTATCCGCGCCTGTTTTTGACACAGACGAGATACCTCGCGGGCTTCTAATGAGCCACATCGAGGCCAACCCTAGCGCCTCGGCTCAACCGAACGACCCAACCCTTGAAGCCTTGAGGAAACGACCATGAACACCAATACCCTCTATGCCACTTGCCTGTTTGCCGCCCTGAATATCTGCACCTTCTCGGCCCGCGCCGAAGCCGACGTCACGCCGCAGACCTACACCTACGGCACGCACCTGGACATCCAGAAAGTGGTGGCATTGACACAGGATGCCGGGGCGGCCTGCGGCATTGTCGATGCCCAGCTGACCTACCTGAATTCGCAGGGCAAGACCGAGATCCTGAACTACCGCAAATTTGCCGAATGCCACAGCGATAACTGAGCCCGGCCCACATTTCATCAGGAGACCCTTATGTTCCTCATCGCATTCCTGGGCGGCTTATTGACCGTCCTCAGCCCTTGTATCCTGCCGGTCGTGCCATTTCTGTTCGCGGGTATCGACCGCACACGCTCATCGATCCTGCTTACCCTTGGTGGCATGGTCCTGACCTTCGCGCTGGTTTCCAGCCTGGCCGTGGTCAGCAGTGAATGGGTGATTCAGGCCAACAACACCGGGCGTCATGTGGCACTGGTGGTGATGGCGCTGTTTGCCTTGTCGCTGATCTCGGCGCGAATCAGTGGCTGGCTGGCCAGCCCGTTCGTGTTACTGGGCAATTGCCTCGACCCCCAGACGCGCAAAATGTCCGGGCCGCTGGGTTCGCTGATGATCGGCGTCGCCACCGGCCTGCTCTGGGCGCCGTGCGCCGGGCCTATCCTCGGGGTGATCCTTACCGGCGCCATGCTGCAAGGCGCCAATGCGCAAACCAGCCTGCTGCTGGTGGCCTACGGCCTGGGCAGTGCACTGTCGTTGGGTACGCTGATTTTCGCCGGACGTGGTTTAGTCAATCGCCTGAAGGCCTCGATTCCGGTTACTGGTTGGCTGCGGCGCGCCACCGGTTTTGCGGTCCTGGCCGCAGCGCTGATGATTTCTACCGGTGCCGACAAGACGCTGTTGGCCGGGGCGTCGTCCGAAGGCGTCAGCGTGCTGGAAAACGGGGTGCTGCAAAGCGTCCCCAAAGTCGTCGAATACCTGGTAAGCAAGGCCAAGGCCGAACCCACCCTCGACAACGCCCGAGGCCCGATGCCGTCGCTTTCTGGCGCGGTGGAATGGCTCAATTCGCCCGCACTGACCAGTGAATCGCTCAGAGGCAAGGTGGTGCTCGTCGATTTCTGGACTTACGACTGCATCAATTGCCAGCATACCCTGCCGTACGTGAAGGACTGGGCGCAGAAGTACCAGAAGGATGGCTTGGTGGTAATCGGCGTCCACACCCCGGAATACGGTTTTGAACGCATCATCAGCAATGTCAGGGATGAGGTGAAAAAGCTCGGCATCACTTACCCGGTAGCCATCGATAACAACTACGCGATCTGGCGCAACTTCGATAACCAGTACTGGCCCGCGCACTACCTGATCGACGCCAAAGGGCAAGTGCGTTTCACCCACTTCGGAGAAGGACGCTACGAGACGCAGGAAAAGATGATTCAGCAACTGCTGCAGGAGGCGAAAGCTCCAGCCGCGTAACCCTTGAAAACCCATGGCCCACAGGCAACGTGCTGTGGGCCATTAGCTTTTTCTCCTGCGGCCTGGGTTGCGCGACCACCCTCTCCCGCCAACCCCAGGCTAATCCGACACGATGCTTTTGGCCTCAAGAAATGCTTGCAGCCCAAAGACTCCAAACTCCCGGCCGACACCGGACTGCTTTACCCCGCCGAACGGCGCCAGCAGCTCTGGCGAAATTCTGTTGATCAACACCGAGCCGGCCTGCAGCTGGGTCGCCAGGTGTTGGGCACGGTCCGGTTGCCCGCGATAAGCACAACGCCCGGTATGCCCAGGCGTTGGCCGCGTCGAACCCCTCTCTCCCGCGTTTCAGCGTTGCACAACTTCAAAACGAAACCCGCCGGGCGACGTGCAAAACTCGCCTCGGCGTAGAACGCTGAAAACGCCGCTTCGCCCCTGGCGTGTCATTTCGCCGTGGCGGCTTTTTCGATGAGGCGGGCAACCGGTTCCGGGTTCGAAACCATCACCACATGTGAAGCGCCCTTGACCACTTCCACGGCTTTGGCAGCGGCGCGCTTGGCCATGAATGCCATGGCTTGCGGGGGAATGTTCTTGTCCTTGTCGCCGTAGATGTACCAGGACGGTATATGCTTCCAAGCAGGGCTGCCGGACGCTTCGTTGAGCGCCGCTTCCGTTACCGGGCGTTGGGTGGCGGCCATCAATGCCGCCTCTTTCGCGGGGACGTCAGCGGCGAACTGGTTGTGAAACTTGTCCTGCTGGATGTACAAGTCCTTGCCCCCATCGGCCAGCGGTACAGGCGCAGCCAGCGTTGGGCCCAGCGTACTGCCCGGGAATTTGCCGGCCAGCCCGGCGACGGTTTCCCCGGCCTCAGGTGCAAACGCACTGACGTAAACCAGGGCTTTGACGTTTGCATGATCGTTGGCCGCGTCACTGATAACGTTGCCGCCATAGGAGTGGCCGACCAACACCACCGGCGAATGAATGCTCGTCAACAATGCCGAGATTGCCGAACCATCGCTCTTTACACTGCGCAATGGGTTGGCAGCGGCAACCACTGGATAACCGTCCTTCTCGAGAATCTTCACGACCCCATTCCAACTCGACGCATCGGCAAAGGCGCCATGTACGAGCACAATCGTGGGTTTTTCAGTTTGCGACCAGGCGTGTGTCGCCATGCTCAGGCTGACGGCGACGGCCAGTGCGGTTAGTACTTTTTTCATTGTTGACTCCAGGTTTGACGGGAAATCAGGGAGCGAAGCGAGTGAAGACAAAATCGTGATTACGCACTCGCGCCTGGTGACAGGCGAAGCAGGTTTGGTGTTGGGCTTCATCGGCCGGTTTACCGTTGATAAACCGCCCGAATCCCCAACCACCGGTTGCTGCATATTTTTTCGAGTCCTTGACCATCACCTGCACGGTCGTGGCCGGCCCCGGGATGGACGCCGGCTCGAATTCCGGGGACTGCACATGTTTCCAGGCCAGCTTTACCAGCACCGTGCCATCAGGGAATGGCAGCGTTGAATCCTGATATGCCTTGATGGCCAAGTCATTGCCCAGCACGGCTCGAAGTTCGTTCAGGGGGGCCGCTTCCTGCGCCGGCGCAATCAGCGGCCATAGGCGGTAGTTTTCCGGCAATTTCACGCCATAGATTGGAGAGGCGTCACCAGTACTGGCGTCGCCCGAGGCCACACCGGCAGCGCTCAACGCTGCGATTGCAATGGCAGCCGACATCGCGGCCAGAAATTTCAGCTTCATCATCGCCATCCTCTCAGCCGGTTTTCAAAGATGATCGGCGTCGATCACCGCCTGGGCGAAGGCTTTCGGCGCTTCCTGCGGCAAGTTGTGGCCTACACCACCGGTGATCAATCGGTACTCATACTTGCCAGTGAAGCGCTTGGCGTACGCTTCGGCAGGTGGGTGCGGTGCGCCGTTCGCATCACCTTCCAGGGTGATGGTGGGCACACTGATGGATGGAAATGCCGCGAGTTTCTTCTCCAGCGCGTCGTATCTGGCCTCGCCCTTGACCAACCCCAGGCGCCAGCGATAGTTGAAAATCGACACGGCCACGTGATCAGGGTTTTGCAAGGATGCCGCGCTGCGCTCATAAGTGGCGTCGTCGAAATTCCACTGTGGCGACGCCAGCTTCCAGATGAGCTTGGCGAAGTCATGGGTGTTTTTCTCGTAGCCCAGGCGCCCGCGCTCGGTCGCGAAATAGAACTGGTACCACCACTGCAGTTCGGCGGCTGGCGGCAATGGCGCCTTGCCCGCCTCTTGGCTGCCTATCAGGTAACCGCTCACAGCGACCAGGGCTTTCACTCTTTCCGGCCACAGTGCGGCAACGATATCCGCAGTGCGGGCGCCCCAGTCAAACCCACCCAGCACCGCGGTCTTGATCTTCAGCGCGTCCATGAAGTCGATCAGGTCGGTCGCCAGCGCAGCAGGTTGACCATTGCGAATGGTCTTGGCCGAGAGAAAATGCGTATCGCCATAACCACGCGCAGAAGGGATCAACACTCGATATCCCTTGTCCGCCAAAGCAGGAGCGACATCAGCGTATGCGTTGATATCGTAGGGCCAGCCGTGCAACAAAATGACCACAGGGCCATCGGCTGGGCCGAGTTCCGCGTAAGAAACGTTCAGCAGCCCCGCTTTCACATGCTTAAGTGCACCGAGAGAGGTGTGAGCTCCCGGGGTGATCGCCCCAATGGTGGACGCGGGTACATCAGCCGCGCTGGCTTGGGAAAAACCGACAGCCACCGCCGCGAATTGCAGCACTGCTGCTGCCAACAGCGATGGGGCAAGACCCCGCAGGCGGCTGGATTTATTTTGATTGTTCAGCAAGGTCATCTCCATGGTATTTCTCCGTAGCGAGCCGCCGAATAGCGGCCCGGTGTGTTGGCTCGATTGCGTGTGAGCTACTGGCCTGTCTTCGTTGCGCTCAGCTTGGCGCGCAGCGGCCGGAAGGCCTCCCGCAACTCTTCGCTGAACAATTGAGGTTGCTCCCAGGAAGCGAAGTGGCCGCCCTTGTTAACCTGGTTGTAGTAGGAAAGTGATGGGTAAGCGCGTTGCGCCCAGCTTTTTGGCGCCTGATAGATCTCGTGCGGGAAGACCGTGATCGCCACCGGCACCTTGATGCTTGCGGTGTTCTGCGCGGCAGCGCTGAAATTGTTGTTGTTGTTTTCCCAGTAGAAACGCGATGACGATGCGCCTGCGTTCGTCAGCCAGTACAGGCTGATATCGTCCAGCATCTCGTCACGGGTCAATACCCGTTCAGGCTGGCCCTCACTGTCCGTCCACGCGGCGATTTTTTCGTACATCCATGCCGCAGTTCCGGTAGGCGAATCGGCCAGCAGGTAACCGATAGTCTGCGGGCGCGTAACCATCATCGCGCCGTATGCTGCATTGCGGCCGAAGAAGGTGCTCAAGGAATCAAACGCCTTGCGTTCAGGCTCAGTGAGCCCGTCAGGGGCCGGGTCACCACTATTGATCGGCTTGACCAATTCGGGCGGGATGGTGGCCGGCATGTTCAAGTGAATGCCCAACAGCCCCGGCGGATTCAGGCGGCCCAATGCATCCGATATGACCGAACCGTGATCTCCGCCCTGGGAAACATAGTGGGTATAACCCAGACGCTTGATGAGCACATCCCAAGCCTTCGCGACTCGATCCGGCCCCCAGCCCAATTCAGTTGGCTTACCGGAAAAACCGTGTCCCGGAATCGATGGAATGATCACGTCGAACGAATCTTCAACCCTACCGCCGTAAGCAACGGGATCCGTCAGCGGGCCGATAGTCTTCAAGAACTCAAACTGTGAGCCAGGCCATCCGTGTGTCAGAAGCAGCGGCATCGCGTTGGGGTTTGGCGAGCGAACATGGATGAATTGAATATCCACGCCGTCGATAGTCGTGATGAATTCAGGCAGCGCATTGAGCTTCGCTTCGGCCTTGCGCCAGTCATAGCCGCTGCCCCAATACTTCACCAGCGCCTGGACCTGGGCCAACTGCACGCCTTGGGAAAAGTCGTTGACGGTCTCTTTGTCCGGCCAGCGGGTCGCCGCAATGCGCTTTTTCAGATCGGTCAATTGCGCTTCATCGACGTGAATTCGATAAGGTCTAATCGATTCGGGATGGGTCGAGGCCGAGCTGGCAACTGACGCATCGACGGCCGGGCCAGCAGCCCAGGCAGCACCGCTGCCGGCTATCAGGGCCAACCCCAAAGCGCCCATTCTCACGGAAGAAGCCAGACAATGGCGCCAGGTGAAACCGAACGTAGCTGCAGGCATTTTGAATTTCCTGTAAGTCATTGGTCGACAACGTCGCGAAACGCGCAGAAATAGCCGCGAGTTAAATGAGTCATCCATTGGAAAAGGTTTGCGCCTTCTCGATGGGTTCATTTAAAGCCCCGCGGGTATCCCGTATGTGTCATCAACCGACTTAAAGGAATCGCTGTGTATCTATCCAAAGCGCAGATACAAAACGATACAAACCGACCACTCGCTCATAAAAAAGCCAATGCCCCGACTTGTCGGGGCATTGGCTTTTCTGGGACCTGGAAAACATAAGGGCTTTTCAGCCCATCAAGCTCGGCAAAGGGCATAGAGACCGCGTCGATTGCCAGGCAGCATGACTTGGTTACCCAAGGAACAGGCAGATACCCCGCTCCACTTCACGCCCTTCCACGCCTGCAAGAAACTGCAGAAATTTGCCCCTGATTCTGGTTAGCGTTCACCATCGTTTCTACCGCGTTAGCAATCTGATTGAAGCTACTGCTGTTCAGCGACCAAGCAATCTCTTCAGCACCAGTAGAGCAACAGCCCCGATTGCCAGTGCAGCAACCGGTTTTTCTTTGACGAATGTAGAAACGCTGTCCAGTGCGTCACCATAGGTTTGCGTCAGTTGACCCGCAGCCTGGCGTCCAGCGCCCTCAGCTTCCAACTTCGAATCACCAAAAAGCTTCCCGACTGCGCTCTGCGCTTTGCCAGCAACCTTTTCTACAACGCCTTCTACCTGTTCGCTCTTCATGATTAACCAAACCTTCGTGTGTGATTGGGTAACCCAGGAAAAACCCGGGTTTGAGGCAACGTGCAAAGCGTTAGGTGGACAGGCTTATTGATTAGTTCAAAGTTGATGAGCCTCACTTAGTCCAGATCAACCGATAAGTCTTCTTCCCTGTAGCGGCATCGTGATAGGGGTTTTCGCCCGGGACCTCTCGCGTGCGCACGCACGGGCGTCCCTCGCAGTCAATAATGGCGGCGTCACCACCCTGGCGTTTCAACGCTTCTATGTTTTGCTCAAGCGCCGCTAACTCTCGTTGCCTTTGCGCTCTTCATCTTGAATTCGATCAAAGGACTTTATATATCTGCGAAACCACCCGCCTCATCGCCTCCTCAATCGTCCCTTCATTGCGACAGATCACCCACCCCTGCCCCACCGCCGCTCGTTCAAACGCCTCGGTACACACAACTTGCTCCTCCAGCTTAAACATCACCGTACTGCTCAGCCCGCGCCGTCGTGCTGCCGCCCGTGCCCAGGATATTTGCGCCGCGGTGACAACCCCCACATGCAGATCCGGCACTTGCACCTGTCGATCAATGTTCAGCTCAAGAATGTCTGCAAAGGGTATCAATCGACGAAACGCAGCATCAGACGGGTACCAGCGATCCATCAGGATGATGCTGTCAGGTGGCTGTGCGGCCAGTACGTGCTGGGTAATCCAGCTGCGGCTGTCAGCAAAGCGCTCACACACCTCAAGTTCCAGATCCCGGCTGGGGTCTCTGGCGAATTTGTTAACCAGCGCCATCGTTTGCGCTCGATAGGGATCGCTCTTGCGCTCGCACAGTCGGACGACCTTTTTATTGTCGGCCCTCAACGCTGTCGTAACGGCCTCCAACAGCGTGGTTTTGCCGGTACCCTTGGGCCCATCCAACGAAATAAACAGCGCCCGAGTCATACGAGCGCTGCGTCATCGTTAAGGTTGTACAGTTCCATGGGGCCTCTAGTTTGAGCATTTGGGCAAATTGGACTTCATTATGGGGAACCCTATCGCCCAACGCGAGGCTGGACTGGCCGCCGCGCCCTCCCCGCGTCGACGGTCAGTCATTCAGCATCCGGCTTTGCGGCACGCCAGCCTCGTACCTCAACGCCCACGGCGCAATCAACCGCTGCGGGGTCTGGCAGGTTTTGCGTTTAAACACGAAGTTGCGGCATTTCTCGGCAAACTGCTGGCGATTTTCCACCATGTCGAATCGCATCTGTGCCAGTTCCTGGTCGCGACAGCGTTCAACTTGCTGAGTATCCAGCGTGGCTTTACGTGTGCGTGCATGAAGGTACTTATCATCGGTCAACGCACTGTCGGCCTGTTGCAAAAGCCATAAGCCAAATGCTTGCGGGCAACGCGGGCCGATGGCCTGAACCATGCCGTACTGCTGAGCCTGGATGGCGCTGATGGGCAGGCATTCTTCGGTAAGCTTATGCGCGATTTCGCTGCCCACGGCCCGTGGCAGGCTGTAGGTCCAGTATTCGGAGCCGTAGAGTCCCATGGTCTTGTAGTGCGGGTTGAGCACCACACCTTCGCGGGCCAATACAATGTCGGCGGCCAGCGCCAGCATCACGCCGCCTGCGCCTGCGCTGCCGGTCAGGCCGCTGATCACCAGCTGCCTGGCAGTGAGCAGCTCCAGGCACACATCGTCGATGGCTTGAATGTTGGCCCAGGCTTCCAGCCCCGGCACGTCGGCGGCCTGGATGACGTTTAGGTGCACCCCATTGGAAAAGCTGCCGCGCCCGCCCTTGATCAGCAACACTTGGGTATCTCGCGCCTTGGCCCAGCGCAACGCTGCGACCAGCCGCTGGCATTGTTCGGTGCTCATGGCGCCGTTGTAGAACTCGAACGTCAGTTCGCCGATGTGGCCGAACTCTTGGTAGCGAATGGGTTGATAGACCCGCTCGTTGAACGCCTGGCAGGCGATTGAACTGTCCAGCACCGGCACCCCGGCCAACTGCTCAGCCAGAACGTGCCGTGCCGGTCGCTTGAAGGTCTCTGGGCCTTTGGGTTTGAGCGAGCCGATCCACAGGCTGTGATCTCCAGCCGCTACCAGCACGGCATCGTCCTGCACTGCGAGGATTTCTCCGGGAGTGCCCTGGCGAGCGTCCAAGTGCGCGTCGTAGAGGTAATATTGCCCGCCCAACAGGCTGGCCAACACGCCGGGCTGGCCATCGGCAGCGTCGATGCTGCGTTTGATAAAGCCTGCGCAATCGAACCAACTGAAGGTGCGGTCGGCCTGGGTCATGTTCGGCTGCAAGCGTCCGATGACGCTGGGTTGGGTGTAATCGAGCGGTGTCGGGACGAATCCCTTGGCGAATTTCGCCACTACATCACGGATGCAAACCATCGCGGCGTCGCTCACCAGGCCGTTGTACAGCTCGGATTTGCGCACCTGGGCGGGCATGTCGAACTCACAGGTGGACCAGATTGGCCCGGCGTCCATTTCCTCCACCGCTTGCAAGGCGGTGACGCCCCAACGGCGGGCCTGCTGGGTGATGGCCCAGTCCAGCGCACTGGCGCCACGGTCGCCGACGATGCCCGGATGGATGATCACCACCGGGCGTTGCGGATGGCTCCACAGTTGATGCGGCACACGGTCCTTCAAAAATGGGCAGATCACCAGGTCGGCGCCAGACGCCTCGACCTGCTGGCATACCGTGGCTTGATCGGTGAACACCACAATGCTGGGGTCGTGACCCGCTTGGCGCAGATCCAGCCAGGCCCGTTGGGTTAAACCGTTGAATGCCGATGATAACAACAGGATCTTCAGTGATCGCATGGCTGACTCTTCCTTGAGAATGTGCGACCGGAGCAGCCCGTTGAGCCGTCCCTGGCCATCGATAAGCGCCCAAGGTTATAGAGCGAGCCAGCCTCCCCACCTGATCGAGATCAATAGATGAAAGCGGCTTATTTTTTCTGAATCACCGCGCAACCTACTCATCAAATGAACATGCCCTGCTCGGGTACGCCTTGTTAACCGTAACGGAGCCACGTTCATGTTCGAGAAACCGCATTACCTCATCAGTTTCATCCTCGACAACCAGCCACAAAGCCGCACGCTTGAGCACGATGCCGACACGCTGGACCCTCAATGGGCCGAGTCCCTGCTCAGGCAGCGCTTTGCAGAGCTCAAGGACGCGAAATTGAGCGACGTCCAGGTGCAAAAGCGCAACAAGCCCGCCGATGAAGGCCATGACATCCCAGGGCATTACCAGCAGCCCTGATTTGCGTATCAGAAAAGCGCTGCCCGTTTATCAATCACTGAATATTCGGAGGACCTATGAACCCGACAACTCAAGGTTTGCCCTGCGCCTGCCCAGGCTGCACCTGCCAGGTGACCCATGACATGCGTCACCAGCGCAACGGCAAAGCCTACTGCAGCCAGGCATGCGCCGACTTGCACCCACAGGGTCAAGCGTGCCCCAGTGTTGATTGCCATTGCGAGTCGAATGTGAAGGTGCGAGACCGCTCCGTCAGCGATAGCCAGCTCGACGAGGCGATCGAAGAAACCTTTCCTGCAAGCGATCCCATATCGCCTTGATCATTCAGCCCCACTAGGAAAACGGGGGCTGCATCGTGGCTCTAGGGTCTAGCAGTTGACAGCCCCCGGCAAAACTCAACAACCTGCACGTCTCACCGCCCTGCCCTGAGGCTGCCCTTGGACTATTTCACCGCGCTCACCGCCTTCATCGAAGCCGCCGAAGGCAACAATTTCTCGCGTGCCGCCGAGCGCTTGGGGATCAAGGCCTCAACGGTTTCACGCTATGTGAAGGAACTTGAGCAGGACCTGGGCATCGCGCTGTTCAACCGCTCCACACGCACGCTGCATCTGACCGAAGGCGGCCAGACCTTCCTGATACACGCACGCAGAGTATTGGATGAACTGGAACACGCCAAGGCAGCCACGTCTGCGCTGAACCAGCATCCCCGGGGCGTGTTGAAACTCAACCTGCCACCGGCGTTTGCTCGCCATCACATCCTGCCGGCGTTGAATGACTTTCTGGCGCGCTACCCGCAGATCAGCGTGGAACTGGTGCTGGATAACAACAAGGTCAATTTGATTCATGCCGGCGTCGACTTGGCCATCCGCATTGGCGAGCTGGCCGATTCGACGCTCAAGGCACGCAAGCTCAGCGACGGCCACTACCGCTTGGTGGTCAGCCCGGCGTTTGGCACGCAGCACCCTCCTCCGTCCACGCCCACGGACTTGGCCGGTGTGCCTGCGGTGCTGGGCACGGCGACCGGCGGCGATATCAGTTTTGTATCCGCCGGCCGCGCGTTCCCGTTGCTGCATGACGGCGTGATTCGAATCAATGACCTGGACGCGCAACTCATCGCCGTGCGCCAAGGCTTGGGCTTTGGGCTGTTGCCGGACTGGCTGGTGGCGCGAAGTATCGAGGCCGGTGAGTTGGCAGTGTGGCTACCCGAATGGCACATCCAGGGCGTGGAGCGGGCGTTTGCGGTGTGGTTTGTGTACCCGCCCAAGCGCATCGTGTCATCGAAGGTCCGGTGTTTTATCGACTTTATCGTTGAACGACTGGGCGAAACACCGGACTGGAAGTGACTCAACTGAAGCGGATATCCAACGCACGCAAGTAGGTTTGCAGCCCCGCATCCTGAATCGGGATCAGGAACGCCTCGCTATCCGATTCATTAAAATGCGCATGCCAGTAACCGGGTGGTGTGACAAACGCCAGGCCGGGCGACCAGTCGACCCGCTGCGGGTTACGGATTTGCCCATCCGCGTCCAGCTCGGTGCCCACCAATGAATAACAGCCCTTGGGGCAATCAATAATGAAGTCCAGTGCAATCGACTGATGCCGATGGGGTTTCTGCACCGATCCCGCCGGCAGAATTCCGTACATGGCCCACAGCACGTGAGTCACCGTGCGCGTCTGCGGGAAATGACGGTTGCCCAGCAGGATGCTGATGCGGCTGCGGTCCTGTGCCCTGGGATCATCGGCCGCTTCACGCAACTTCGCGTTGGCCAGCGCTGCTGGGTACAGGGTCGGCGCAAAGCGATCGGCGCGGGGTGTCACCCCCAGGTAACGCAGCAACGGCTCATCGTGAACATAGTAAAGACGTGCATCCTCGCGGGCACTGAAGTGCGCCTGCTGTAATCCCGGCAGGGCAATAAAGCAGCCCTTGGACCATTGAATCTCATACTCCCCCTGAACCACGCTGCCTTGCCCGGCAATCACGTAGAACACCTGGGAAGTGGCGTTGGGTTGCAGGGTCAGTGTGTCACCACGGTTAAGGCGCATGAAGTTTGCGCATAACCCGGGGCCGGTGGCGGGGCCTTCGCAGCCCAAAGCCTCGCTGAGGTCCAGCGGTACCACGCGGGAGGGGCCATTGTCATACAGCGAGGCGGGAAAGCTGTGGTAGGGAATGCGGGAAATCAGGTTGGCACTGATGGGGTTCGCCGCCTTACTGTACTCGAAGTACTCGGCGTCCACTTGGTTGATATCCGTCAGTGCGGGGTCCAATTCACGGTTCATCAGGCTCACCTCAGTCTTGGGCTGGATCGCGCAGCGCGGTTGAAGCGCTGCACGGGGTGAGTGGACTATAGGCATTGCCCACTGGCGGATGAATGCCTGTGACGGCACAGCAGTTATGCGAAACGGGGCAGTTAACGCAACTGGAACCAGGTGGTTTTCAGTTGCGTGTACTTATCAAACGAATGCAGCGACAAATCGCGCCCGAACCCCGACTGCTTGCCGCCGCCAAACGGCACGGTCACATCCAGCGCATCAATGGTGTTGACCGACACGGTGCCAGCGTTCAGGGCACGGGCCACGCGATGCGCACGGTTCAGGTCATCACTCCACACCGAGGCCGCCAGGCCATAAAGGCTGTCGTTGGCTTGCTGAATGGCCTGTTCTTCGGTATCGAAAGCGCTCACCGCCAGCACAGGCCCAAACACCTCCTCCTGGGAAAGGCGCATGTCAGCGGTGACGTTGGCGAATATCGTCGGCTGGATGAAGTTTGAACAACCCTCAATGTTCAACTGTTGGCCACCGGTCAACAGCGTGGCACCGTCTGCGTGCGCCCGGCCGATGGCTTGCATGATGCGTGCGGTTTGCCCGCTGTCGACAATTGCACCGGCGGCGCTGGCGGGATTAAGTGGGTTGCCGGGCATCCAGGCGCGGGATTTATCGATCAGGCGCTCGATGAACTCGTCGTGGATGCAGCGTTGCACGTAGAGGCGCGAATTGGCCGAACACACCTCGCCCTGGTTGAAGAAAATCCCAAAGGCCGCCTTCTCCGCCGCCAGGTCCAGGTCCTGACAGTCTGCAAACACCAGGTTCGGGCTCTTGCCACCACACTCCAGCCACACCTGTTTGAGGTTGGACTGGGCGGCGTACTGCATGAAGTATTTGCCCACCTGGGTGGAGCCGGTAAACACCAGGCAATCAACGTCCGGGTGCAACCCCAGTGCCTTGCCGGCGCCCTCGCCCATACCTGGCACCACGTTTAGCACGCCTTCGGGGATGCCTGCCTCCAGCGCCAGTTGGGCCAGGCGCAGGGCGGAAAACGGCGATTGCTCAGCGGGCTTGAGCACCACGCTATTGCCGGCCGCCAAGGCGGGTGCCAGTTTCCAGGCGGCCATGTCCAGCGGAAAATTCCACGGCACCACCGCGGCAATCACACCCTGGGCTTCGCGGGTGATGGTCGCCAACGCGTTGTGGGCAGTCGGCGCGACCTGATCGTAGAGCTTGTCCAGGGCTTCACCGTACCAGGCGAACACATGGGCCGCGCCGGGCACGTCGACGTTATAGGCGTCCATTACCGGCTTGCCCATGTTCAGGGAGTCCAGCAATGCGAGTTCTTCGCGGTGGGTCATCAACAGGTCGGCGAGTTTGATCAGGACTTTTTTGCGTTCGCCTGGAGGCATGCGCCGCCACGGGCCGTTCTCAAAGGCGCGGCGTGCGGAGCGCACTGCCAAGTCCACTTCAACCTCACCGCAGGCGGCGACACGTGCAAGGAGCTGGTTGGTCGCCGGGTTGATGGCGTCAAAGGTCGCCCCGGACAGTGCGGCGACGGCCTGGCCGTCGATCAAGGCGGTGTTGATGAAGGTTTGACGGGCAGCGCGTTGCTGCCAGTAGTCGAGGTTGAACATACTGTACTCCTATGTAATTGGGTCTAATCCACGCGGCGGCAAGCCCGACGCCGAACGCAATGCTCAAGGCAACGCAGTGCCAATGTGGGAGCGGGCTTGCTCGCGAAGGCGGTGTATCAGTCAATATCAATGTTTGCTGGGCCGACGTCTTCGCGAGCAAGCCCGCTCCCACAGGGGGCCTGCGCTTGACTGATTGGCATTAGGGAACGCCCGTTTTTTTTCTTATTCGGCCATGTGCAATTCCGGCATCCCCACCCGGAACCCTCGGGTGAGGCACAGCAAACACAGCAGCCCCAGGCCCATCCAGCCCAGGCCGATGGTGAACGACAGGCCCGACAGGCTCGTCCACAACCACAGCGTGCTGAGAAACCCCAGGCCTGGCAGGGCGGCGTACAGCAGATAGTTGCGTGTACCGCGCAGCTTCTGGTCGCCCAGGTAATGCTTGATCACGGCCAGGTTCACCGCCGAAAACGCGAACAGCGCGCCAAAGCTGATCATGTTGGCCACGGTGTCCAGGCTGATAAACAGCGCAATCAGCGAAAACAGGCTGACCAGCATGATCGCGTTGGCCGGGACGCGTTTTTTCGTCACCAGCTTGCCGAATACCCTGGGCAATGCGCCGTCGCGGCCCATGGCGAACAGCACCCGTGACACGCTGGCCTGGGAGACCATCGCGGAAGCGAAACAACCCGCCACGTAGGTGGCGGTAAATGCACTCACCAGCAGTTCACCGCCGACCCGACGCATCACATCCACCGAAGCCGCGTCGGGATCGGCGAAACTGTTCCATTCCGGGAAGACCATCTGGGCGCAATACGACACCACCAGAAACAGCAACCCACCGATCAGCGACACCGCCATGATTGCCTGCGGAATGGTACGGCGTGGGTCCGGCGTCTCCTCAGCCATGGTCGATACCGCATCAAACCCCAGGAACGACAGGCACAGCACCGCCGCGCCGGTCATGATCAGCGGCACACTGAAACCTTCATGGTAAAACGGCTTGAGCAGCGGCACCGGCTCGGCTTGCCCGCTGAGGTTGTGGATCGACAACCCCACGAACACCACGATGAACACCAGTTGGGCCACGATCAGCACCCAATTGACCCGGGTAATCGACTCGATACCCACCAGATTGAGCGCCGTCACCAAGGCAATGGAGCCCAATACCCATACGGCGGTGGGCACGGTAGGAAAGTATTCGGACAAGTAGATGCCGATCAGCAAATAGCTGAGCAGCGGCAGGAAGATGTAGTCCAGCAGCAAGGTCCAGCCGGCGATAAAGCCGAAGGAGGCGCCAAACGCCTTGCGCGTATAGGTGTAGACCGAGCCCGAATAGGGGTGCGCCTTGACCATGCACCCATAGCTGTAGGCCGTCAGCAGCATGGCAGCCAGGGTCAACAGGTAGGCGGTGGCCAGATGCCCTTTGGTCATCTGGGTGACCAGGCCGTAGGTGGTAAACACCGCCAGCGGCACCATATACGCCAGGCCGAACAGTACAAGCCCGACAAGGCCCAGGGGTTGTCGAAAGCGGCGCGATGAGGTCAGTTGGGTTGAGGTTTGATGGGCGGGAGTATCGGCTACGTTTGTTATTGTATTCATTGCTGACTCCTGGAAAGTGGAATGCAGGGCACCGCGGCGTTCGATCAAATCGACACCGTTGATGAGTCATCCATTGGGAGCGGTGGGCAGGCCGCTATGGGGCGCCCACCCTGTTCAACCGAGCGGCATGCAGGGGCTTAGCCCTTCACAGTTTTCCCGCGATCCGTGCGGTGCGGTCCACCGCGATGCGGGTTTTGTCGACCAGCTCATCAAGCTCCGCGCGGCTGGCCACCAGGGCCGGCGCCATGATCATACGGCCCAGGGTCGAGCGAATAATCACGCCTTCTTCGAAGCCAAACGTGCGGCATTGCCAGGCCAGGTCGTTTTCATTGGCAAAGCGTT
The DNA here is from genome assembly GCF_900119375.1 of Pseudomonas sp. NFR02. NCBI lineage: Bacteria > Pseudomonadati > Pseudomonadota > Gammaproteobacteria > Pseudomonadales > Pseudomonadaceae > Pseudomonas > Pseudomonas sp. NFR02. The sequence continues at coordinate 418,449 of NZ_FPJJ01000003.1, read as the reverse complement.
TGCGCGTGCCCTTGTCCTCGACAAACTGCAAGGCTGCCAGCAGGCCGGTACCCTGGATCTCGCCGATCAGCGGGTGGTTACCAAAGACTTCATGCAGGAGCGTGTGCAAATACGGCCCGGTGTCGTCCTTCACCTGGCGCACGATCCCTTCGTCACGCAGCGCCTTGAGGTTGGCCAGGGCCACCGCCGCTGCAACCGGGTGCCCGGAATACGTCAGTCCATGGGCAAACACCCCGCCCCGCTCCACCAGGGCTTCGGCCATGCGCTTGCTCAATACCAAACCGCCCATGGGCAGGTAACCGGAGGTCAGGCCCTTGGCGATCGACAACGTGTCGGGTTCGAAGCCGAAATACTGATGGGCAAACCACTCACCGGTACGGCCGAAACCGCCAATCACTTCATCAGCGCACAGCAGCACATCGTATTGGCGACAGATGCGCTGGATCTCTGGCCAGTAGCTTTCTGGGGGGAAAATCATGCCGCCGGCGCCCTGGAAAGGTTCAGCGATAAAACCGGCGACGTTTTGCGCGCCCAACTCCAGTATCTTTTCTTCCAGTTGTAGAGCGCAGCGCCTTCCGAACTCGGCCGGGGTCAACTCACCGCCCTGGGCGTACCAATAAGGCTCGTCAATGTGCGCGACGTCCGGGATCAAGCCGCCCATTTCATGCATGAATTTCATGCCGCCCAGGGCAGACGCCGCCAGGGTGGAGCCGTGATAGCCATTCCAGCGACCGATCATGATCTTCTTCTGCGGCTTGCCGAGCACTTGCCAGTAGCGGCGTACGGTGCGGATCAGCACCTCGTTGGCTTCGGAACCGGAGTTGGTGTAGATCACATGGCTGTAGTGCTTTGGCAACAGGCTGAACAGCAACTCGGACAGCTCGATCACCGCCGGATGGGTGGTGTGAAAGAACATGTTGTAGTACGCCAACTGATCCATCTGCGCAGCCGCCGCAGCGGTCAGGTCCTTGCGGCCATAACCCAGCTGCGTACACCACAGGCCCGACATCCCGTCCAGGTAACGCTTACCCTCGCTGTCCCACAGGTACAGGCCCTCACCGCGGACCATTACGCGTGGGCCTTCGGCATTCAGCGCCTTTTGATCCACAAAGGCATGGATATGGTGCGCCGCGTCCGAGGCCTGGTAGTCCTGGGTCTGGCGTTGCGGTTCAAAGGGTAGGTTCATGGCTTTTTCTCTTGTTGTGGGTGGTCATGCAGCCGGTCAACGGCTTTTGCTCATGTAGCGTTCGAGGGGGTCTTTGCTCAGCCCGCCCTGGGCCTCGGCCAACGAGTCGATAAACAGGGAAAACAGTTCCGATTGCGTGCCGATGTCGAGCTTGCTGTAGATGTGCTTGCGGTGGGACTTGATAGTGTCTTCGGAGACTCCGAGGCGCTCGGCCAGCGAACGTGTGGAGTGGCCGCGCAGGATCAACTGGGTGATCCGGCATTCGCGTTCGGTGAGCAGCGACGAGCCGAAGTTGTTGAGTGCCGAGTGAATACGCTGTTCCAACAGGCTTTCGAAGCGCGCGCCCTGAGTCTCCAGGCCGGCGAAGTGCTTGCCCAGCACCGCCAGTACCCAAGGTGCTATGCGCTTGAATTGCTCGGTGGTGGCCGCGTCGAGCTTTTGCGTAAAGGCCAGCGACACCGCCAGGCTCAAGCCGTTGCTCGCCTGCAGGATGTAGTTGAGCTCATCCTCCAGATGCGAATGCCGGTAAAACGACTGGTAGTACTCGCTGTGCTCGAAGTGATCGGGGGCTACGTCGGCGAGGTCGTAGCAGCCGGAAGCCGCCCCCTCCACGCAGGCGCCGTAGAACGGGTCGAGCAAGTAAAACCCGGAGAGGTACTGGCGCACATTGCCCTGGGGCAGCCATGGCCCGTCCAGTTCGAACACTGCGCTGGGCATGCCGTCGTGGGGGTACAGGTACAAGGTCGTGGCCTGAATGGGGCGGATACACCCCAGGGCATCGAACAACGTGGCGGCAAACCCCGCGTGCCCAATGCTCTCGGTCACCCTGGCTATCTGTTCGAACCACTGGGCTGAAGACAGTCGATCATTATCCACTTCGAAGACTCGCCGTCATAACGGTTGGGTGCGACACCAGGTCACTGGCGCCGGGGACTGAAGTGATAGTCCCACACCCGCAAAGTCATCGAAATCACCCCTTAGGGTGAGGGGGTGCGCGCAAACCTCGCAATCGCCAAGCCCAGGCTTTCACGCAAGGTCGAGCCCTCGTAGGCCGTGCGATAAACACCGCGCTCCTGCAGCAAAGGGATCACCTCCTGAGTAAAACGATCAAATTGCCCAGGGTGCCCGATGTAGATATTGAACCCATCCACCGCCCGCGCCTGGAACCAATCCGCCAGTTTCTGCGCCACCGTGGCGGCGCTGCCCACGAACGCGCCTGGGCGCAATTGCCGGCCAAACTCGACGGCCTGGCGCAGGGTAAAGCCCTTTTCCCGGGCCTGGTCTGCGATGCGTTTGGCTGCGGTGAAAAAACTGCTGCGCGCGGCCTCCAGGCTCTCTTGCGGGAACGGCGCGTCCAGGTCGTATTGGCTGAAATCATGCCAACCAAAATTGCGCCCGAACTCCTTGAGCGCCAGCGCGAAACTGTGGTCGAGCTGATGATAGTGCTGCTCGATTTCCCGGGCATGGGCATCGGTGTCGCCCACGTAAATTTCCGCACCGGGCATGATCAGTACCTGTTCCGGATCGCGCCCCCGTTGTGCCGCCCTACCCTTGATATCCCGGTAAAACGCCTGGCCCTGCTCGATACTGGCTGCGTGGGTGAAGATCACATCGGCGGTGGCGGCGCCCAGGTCACGGCCTTGTTCGGAGTCGCCAGCCTGGAATATCACCGGTTGGCCCTGGGGGGAGCGCTGGATATTCAGCGGGCCCACCACCGAAAAGTGTTCGCCCTGGTGGTTCAGGCTGTGCAGCTTGCTCGGGTCGAGAAACTGCCCAGTGGCACGGTTGCGCACAAACGCATCGTCTTCGTAAGAATTCCACAGCCCCTGTACCACCTGAACGTGTTCGGCGGCACGCCCGTAGCGCGTGGCGTAGTCGTAGTGTTCGTCGCGGCTGTAGTTGCCGGCGGTACCGGCATCGCCACTGGTCACCACGTTCCAGCCGGCGCGGCCTTTGCTGATCAGGTCCAGGGAGGCCAGGCGCCGGGCGACGTTATACGGCGAGTTATACGAGGTGGTCAGCGTACCGACCAGGCCGATATGCCGCGTGCTCACGGCCAGTGCCGACAGCAAGGTCAGCGGCTCCAGGCGATTGAGGTAATGGGAGGGCGAGCCTTCGGTGATGAACTGGCTGTCGACGATGAACATTAGGTCGAACAGCGCCGCCTCGGCCTGGCGCGCTATCTCGATGTACCAATCGACGTTGACGCTGGCATCGGCCGGCAATTGCGGGTCAAGCCACAGGTTATGGCGGCCCGGCCCACCGCAGCCCATGGTCAGGGCGCCCAGTTTGAGCTGTCTTTTAGTCATTGCGCACTAGTCCTTCAAGCGGTCAGGGCTGGGTGGTGACGACGGCGGGTTGCAAGGCGGCCGCGAATGAAGGGTCGAACAACGTGGCGGCCGAGTAAGACTTGACCAGACCCAGGCCGGCAAAAAAGTCCACGGTCTTTTGCGCCTCAATGGGCGCCTGAGGCGTTAGCGGCTCGACGGTGGTGCGTGCGCGGGCAAACCAGACGCGGGCGATGTCGGCATCAGCGCGGGTGCGCTTGGCCCAGGCATCGGCATACGCGTTGGCGTTGGCCGGGCTCTGGCGCGCCCAGTCGCGGGCTTTTTTCAGGCGCTGGAGAAAGTCACTGATGGGTTCACGCTTGGCCTCCACAGCACTGGCGTTGGCGGCAATGAAACTCTGGGCCGGGATCAAGTCTTCAGCGGTTGCCAGCACCCGCGCACCTTGGCGTTCCTGTTGCGTGACGTAGGGTTCCCAAGTGGCGATCACGTCAACGGCACCGCCTTCCAGCGCGTGGGAGGCGTCCAGGGCGCTGAGGTAACGCCATTGCAGCGAATCCCGCGCAACCCCGGCCTTGTCCAGCGCGGTCAGCAACAATTGCTGGCTCCAGGAGCCCTTCCAGATCGCGGCGCGTTTGCCTGCCAGATCGGCCAGGCTGCGGATCGACGAGTCTTTTTTTACCAGGATGGCTACGCCGTCGAGATTCTGCCGGCTGACGGCAATCACCTTGATCGGTGCACCCAAGGCGCCCAGGAACAACACCGGGGCATCCCCGAGCAGGCCCAGGTCCAGGCTGCCGACGTTGAGCGCTTCGGCCACTGGTGAGCCGGCCGTGAACTGTTTCCAGTCCAGCGTGTAGGGCAAGTCATCCAGCACCCCCGCCGCTTCCATCACGGCCTGGGCGTTGTAGCTCTGGTCGCCGACCACCAGGGTTTGCGCTTGCGCCGTCAGGCACAGAAATGAGGCGGCGAACCCGGCCGCCAGGATTTTGAGGTAACGCACGTTCGTCTCCAGATGCCTTGTGGGGCATGCAAGTCGATCCGCACGCACGGTCTCGGTTTAAAAGGTTATTGTTTATAGCTATGGGGTGTGAGGGCTATTTTTGCGGGCTGAAGGCGAGATGTAAAATACTGATTACGCATAACCTAATTCAATAAAAATGCGTATATCGCATCACGCCAGCGCGCAAATTCAATCCGGGCTACCAAGCCCGAACCACGCCGAAGGCGAAAGAACGGGTCGAATACACGCTCCAGGTCCGCTTCGGGAATCCCCGGCCCCTCGTCGCTGACCTCAGGCCGGCCCGGCATACAGTCCCGGCGCTCGTTAGCACGCCTGCTCAAACGTCATAATCACAGGGGCATCTGCGTGGTAATCTCCCGGCACCACGAATAGACATTGATCGTCACTTGACGATGACCAAAGCCAGGAAAGACCATGCCCAAGATTTCTCACTCAGCGCTACGCCGTAACTTCCGTGACCTGCTGGCAACGCCCCTGTGCGTTGAAACCGCCTCCGTATTCGACCCCATGTCTGCCCGCATCGCGGCCGACCTGGGGTTTGAAGTGGGAATCCTGGGCGGCTCGGTCGCCTCCCTGCAGGTGCTGGCGGCCCCCGATTTTGCGTTGATTACCCTGAGTGAGTTCGTCGAGCAAGCCACCCGCATCGGCCGTGTGGCCCAGTTGCCCTTCATCGCCGATGCCGACCATGGCTACGGCAACGCCCTGAACGTGATGCGCACCGTCGAAGAACTGGAACGCGCCGGCGTCGCAGCGCTGACCATCGAAGACACCCTCTTGCCCGCGCAATTCGGGCGTAAATCCACGGACCTGATTTCCGTCGAAGAAGGCATCGGCAAGGTCAAGGCCGCGCTGGAGGCACGTGTCGACCCGGCGCTGTCGATCATTGCGCGCACCAATGCCGGCGTGCTGCCCACCAGCGACGTGATTGCGCGGACCAAGGCCTACGAAAAGGCCGGCGCTGACGGCATCTGCATGGTCGGCGTCAAGGACTTCGACCACCTGGAGCAGATCGCGCAGAACCTCAGCGTTCCGCTGATGCTGGTCACCTACGGTAACCCGCAACTGCACGACAGCGAGCGCCTGGCCAGCCTGGGCGTGCGCATCGTGGTGGCCGGGCATGGCGCCTACTTCGCCGCGATCAAGGCCACTTACGACAGCCTGCGTGCCCAGCGCCAGCTGACCCACAGCACCTCGAACCTCAGTGCGACGGAGTTGACCCACACTTACACCTTGCCTGAGAGCTATGTGGCGTGGGCCGAAGAGTTCATGGATGTAAAAGAGTAATCAATCACTCACGGCTCAGCCGTTGGCGCATCCCTGCGCTGGCGGCCGGGCCGGGCTGTACCACGCACTGATCCATCGCCACCCACGCACCTTCCTCCGTCGCCATCATCGGCTGCACCGGCCGGCCCGTCTCGCGTTCCACCACCTCGACACTGATGCCCTCCTCGGCGTAATGCCGATTGCCCCAGGCCACCAACGCCATCAGCACCATACGAAAGTCTTCGCCCCTGGCCGTCGGCACGTATTCGTAGCGTGGCGGCCGCTCGCTGTAGGCGCGGCGCTCCAGCATCCCCGCTTCTACCAAGCCATTAAGGCGGCGCGTCAGCATGTTGGGCGCGATGCCCAGGCTGCGCGAGAACTCGTCAAAACGGCGCAAGCCGTGCAAGGCGTCGCGCATGATCAGCATGCTCCACCACTCCCCTACCCGTTCAAGGCTACGGGCGATGGGGCATTCGGCACTGATGAGGGATTTGCGCTGCATAAGTATTCCTGTGTGCGAGTACAAACTTGTAGGACACCATGTTACTTTCATGATGATAGTGACGTCCATACGCTGTGTATCCTTCAAGCAACAGGAGTCGATTGAGCATGAGTAAACGTATCGTCGTGACGGGCATGGGCGCGCTGACGCCGCTGGGGTCGAGCGTGGAATCCACTTGGCAGCGCTTGCTGGACGGGCAGTCGGGCATCCGCTGTTTGCCGCAAGAGATGATCGGTGATCTGGCGGTCAGCATCGGCGGCCAGGTGCAAAGTGCGTTGCAAGACCCCGAAGCCGGTTTTGATCCTGATCGACTGTTGGCGGCCAAGGAACAGCGCAAGATGGACCGCTTTATCCTGTTCGCCCTGGCGGCGGCGGATGAAGCCCTGAAGCAGGCCAATTGGGCCCCCAAAACACCTGAGGAGCAGGCGCGCACGGCGACCATCATCGCCTCCGGTGTCGGTGGTTTCCCGGCCATTGCCGATGCAGTGCGCACCACGGACAGCAAGGGCCCGCGTCGTCTGTCGCCCTTCACCATTCCATCGTTTCTGAGCAACATGGCCGCCGGGCATGTGTCGATCAACTATGGCTTGAAAGGCCCGCTGGGTGCGCCAGTAACCGCGTGTGCAGCCGGGGTTCAGGCCATCGGCGACGCAGCGCGAATGATCCGCGCCGGGGAAGTCGACGTCGCGGTATGCGGCGGTGCCGAAGCGGCGATTCATCGCGTCAGCCTGGCCGGTTTCGCCGCAGCGCGAGCGTTGTCCAGCGATTTCAATGCCACCCCGCAGCGCGCTTCGCGCCCCTTCGATCAAGCGCGCGACGGCTTTGTGATGGGCGAAGGCGCCGGCATTCTGGTAATTGAAGAACTGGAGCATGCCCTGGCGCGGGGCGCGCAGCCGATTGCCGAACTGGTGGGCTATGGCACCAGTGCAGACGCCTATCACATGACCGCAGGGCCTGAAGACGGTGACGGTGCGCGCCGGGCAATGACTCAAGCGTTGCGCCAGGCGGGCATCGAGGCATCGCAGGTGCAGTACCTGAATGCCCACGCGACCTCCACGCCTGTGGGCGACAAAGGCGAGCTGGCGGCGATCAGGACGGTATTCGGTACCGGCGGCAGCCCGGCGATCAGCTCGACAAAATCCGCCACCGGCCACTTGCTCGGTGCTGCGGGGGGCATCGAAGCCGTCTTTACCGTGCTTGCCCTGCGTGACCAGATCGCGCCAATGACACTCAACCTGGAAAACCCGGACGCCCTCGCCGACGGCCTGGACATGGTGCGCGATGAGGCGCGTCCCATGCCGATTGAATATGCGCTGTCCAATGGCTTCGGCTTTGGCGGCGTGAACGCCAGCGTACTGTTCCGACGCTGGATATAAGCCGGGGTTTGCCCCTGGGCTGAATTTCACCGACCATGGCGCCTTTCTGTTCCTGCCAACACGAGGTGCCCATGGCCAACCACGACCTGTCCTATACCCCTGACCCGGACGCCGATTCCATCTCCTCCGACGTGATCGGCTTCAACGGCATCCTGGTCTCCACCCAGATTCCCACCCATGCCGATGGCAGCCTGGAGCTGGGCGATATCACCCTGCAAAGCGAGTGCACCCTGCAAGCGCTTAAAGTTGCGCTGGAAAAAGCCGGCAGCTCCATGGACCGGGTCATGCACCTGACCATCTACCTCACCGACATGGCCGACCGCGCGGCGTTCAACGAGGTCTACAAGCGCTTTTTCGCCAAGCCCTGGCCAGTGCGGGCGGCAGTGGGCGTTGCCGCCTTGGCGGTAGAAGGTATGCGGGTGGAAGTGACGGCGATGGCTGCCAAGGCTTGAATCTGTGACGCCGTTAGCGCCGATCTGATCGGAATGTCGAACGCCGTCAAAAAGGTGGGAGCTGGCTTGCCTGCGATAGCGGTGGTGAATGTTCAATCGCCATCGCAGGCAAGCCAGCTCCCACATTGGGGCTTCGTTGCGTTGAGTAATGCGTTCGCTTAACGGACTTGCATTAGGCCCGACAGCCCTGCGGTAGATGCCGCCCAGGCATTTCACAGCTACAATGCGCGCCTCAACCGTGACAAGCCTGACTAAAAAAACTATGTCCTTGCCCAAGCATCACCTGGAATTGCTCAGCCCTGCCCGCGATGTCGCCATTGCGCGCGAGGCTATCCTGCACGGCGCCGACGCCGTTTACATCGGCGGGCCGAGCTTTGGCGCCCGCCATAATGCGTGTAACGAGGTGAGCGATATCGCCCAACTGGTGGAATTCGCCCGCCGTTACCACGCCCGCGTCTTCACCACCATCAACACCATTTTGCATGACAACGAGCTGGAGCCCGCGCGCAAGCTGATCCATCAGCTCTACGATGCCGGTGTGGATGCGCTGATCGTGCAAGACCTGGGCGTGATGGAGCTGGATATTCCGCCGATCGAGCTGCACGCCAGCACCCAAACCGACATCCGCACCCTGGGCCGGGCCAGGTTTCTCGACCAGGCCGGTTTCTCGCAGTTGGTACTGGCCCGCGAGTTGAACCTGCAAGAGATCCGCGCCATTGCCGACGAGACCGATGCCGCCATCGAGTTCTTTATCCACGGCGCCCTGTGCGTAGCGTTCTCCGGGCAGTGCAATATCTCCCACGCGCAAAATGGCCGCAGCGCCAACCGTGGCGACTGCTCCCAGGCCTGCCGCCTGCCCTACACCCTGAAAGATGACCAAGGCCGCGTGGTGGCCTTTGAAAAGCACCTGCTGTCGATGAAAGACAACAATCAGAGCGCCAACCTGCGCGCCCTGGTCGAAGCGGGTGTGCGTTCGTTCAAGATCGAAGGCCGCTACAAGGACATGGGCTATGTGAAGAACATCACCGCCTACTACCGACAGCGCCTCGACGAGATCCTCGAAGACCGCCCGGACCTGGCCCGCGCTTCCAGCGGGCGTACCGCGCACTTCTTCCTGCCCGACCCGGAAAAAACCTTCCACCGTGGCAGCACCGATTACTTTGTCAGCGACCGCAAGATCGACATCGGCGCGTTTGACACCCCGACCTTTACCGGCCTGCCCGTGGGCACCGTGGAAAAAGCCGGCAAGCGCGACTTGCAGGTGGTCACCCATGAGCCGCTGTCCAACGGCGACGGCCTCAATGTGCTGATCAAGCGTGAAGTGGTGGGTTTTCGCGCCAACATCGCCGAGCCCAAGGGTGAGTTCGAGGAAGACGGTGAAAAGCGCTACCGCTACCGCGTCGAGCCCAACGAAATGCCGGCCGGCCTGCATCAACTGCGCCCCCATCACCCGCTCAATCGCAACCTGGACCACAACTGGCAACAGGCCCTGCTCAAGACCTCGGCCGAGCGCCGTATCGGCTTGTCATGGGTCGCACGCCTGCGTGAAGAGCAGCTGCAAATCACCGCGACCAGCGAAGAAGGCATCAGCGCCAGCGTCACCCTGCCTGGCCCGTTTGGCGTGGCCAACAAGCCGGAACAGGCGCTGGACACCCTGCGCGACCTGCTCGGCCAACTCGGCACCACCGAGTACCATGCCACCCGCATCGAACTGGATGCGCCGCAGGCGTTCTTCATTCCCAATTCGCAGCTCAAGGCCTTGCGCCGTGAAGTGATCGAAGCACTGACTGCCGCACGCGTCGCCGCGCATCCGCGGGGCGGGCGCAAGGCTGAAACCTCGCCGCCGCCGGTTTACCCTGAGGCGCACCTGTCGTTCCTGGCCAACGTCTACAACCAGAAGGCCCGGGACTTCTACCATCGTCACGGCGTGAAGCTGATCGACGCGGCCTTCGAAGCCCATGAAGAAACCGGCGAAGTGCCGGTGATGATCACCAAGCACTGCCTGCGTTTCTCGTTCAACCTGTGCCCTAAACAGGCCAAGGGTGTGACCGGGGTAAAGACCAAGGTGGCGCCGATGCAATTGATCCACGGTGACGAAGTGCTGACCCTGACGTTCGACTGCAAACCCTGCGAGATGCATGTGGTGGGCAAGATCAAGGGGCATATCCTCGGCCTGCCGCAGCCTGGCAGCGCGGTGGAGCATTTCAATCCGGAAAACCTCATCTATCAGGGCACGCACTAACCCTCATCTGTAGGAGCGAGCTTGCTCGCGAAAAGCTCGAGGACGCCGCGTTTCAACCCGATGCGCTGCGTCATCGTTAGCCTTCTTCGCGAGCAAGCTCGCGCCTACCGAGGTTGCGGGGCCACCACCAACCCCGCTGCAACCCTGCCGCTGCCAGCAGAATCGCCGCCACACCCAGCCATTGCAGCCACCCCAGGCGATGCCCGAACGCAATCCAATCCACAAAGATCGCCGCAATCGGGTAGATGAACGACAGTGCGCCGGTAATGGCCGTCGGCAGTTTCTGGATCGCGCCATACAGCAGTACATACATCAAACCCGTGTGCACCACCCCCAAGGTGACCAAGGCCGCCCACGTCGTGGTGGATGCCGGCAGGCCATTCCAGGGCACCAGCGGCGCCAGCAATAGCGCGCCAGTGGCCACCTGGATCAATGCCATCAAATGCGGCGGTACTTCCTTGAGGCGCTTGATGATCAACGCCGCGACCGCATACAAAAATGCCGCGCCCAGGGCTAGCGCGATGCCTACCAGGTAATCTCCTCCACCCGTTTGCTCGCCATGGGCGGTAACAATCGCCAACATGCCCAGGAACGCCACGCTCAACCACGCCAGTTTCTGCACGGTGATTTTTTCACCGAGAAACACCGCCGCCAGCATTACCAGAATAAACGGCTGCACGTTGTACACCGCGGTGCTGATCGCGATGGAGGCACGGGAGTAGGATTCGAACAGCAGCAACCAGTTGCCGACAATGGCCACACCGCTGAGCACGGCCAGCCCCAGTTTTGCCCAACTGAGCAGGTCCAGGCGCAGGTAACCCAGCCAGGCGCACACCAGCACCAGCGTCAGCGCACCGATCACGCAGCGCCAGAACACCACCTCGATCACCGACACGCCAGACACCAGCACAAACCAGCCAATGCTGCCCGAGATCAGCATGGCGGCGACCATTTCCCACGACCCGCGACGAATGGATGAATCCATGATTGAGGCTCCTCAAGTGAGGCTCCAGTATGGCAATCTGTTGGTGACGGCTACAGCGACTAAAAAAGGCAAAAGCCCGAAATCACCTTTTCTTATTAGGCACAGACCATGATCGACACCATCGACCAGCAATTGATCGCCGCTTTGATGGACGACTCGCGGTTGTCCCTCAAGGCCCTGGCAGGCATCACCGGGCTGTCGTCACCCAGCGTCAGCGAACGTCTGCGGCGCCTGGAAGAACGCGGCGTGCTGACCCACTACACCGTCGACATCGACCCCAAACACTTCGGTTACCTGCTGCAAGCCATCGTGCGCATCCGCCCCCTGCCCGGCAAACTGCAGGAAGTGGAGCGCCAGATCCAGGCGATCCCTGAGTTCACCGAATGCGACAAGGTCACCGGCGAGGACTGCTTTATCGCCCGCCTGCATGTGCGCACCATGGATCAGTTGGACAGCCTGCTGGACCGGATCAATGGGTATGCCGAGACCAATACTGCGATTGTGAAGAAAACCCCGGTGAAACGGCGCTTGCCGCCGCTGGGGGCTCGCTGAGGTGTCATGCCAAGGGAGTGTCATGACCAAACACAGTCAAATGTGGGAGCGGGCTTGCTCGCGAATACAGGGTGTCAGACACCGACTCTGTTGACAGGTATACCGCATTCGCGGGCAAGCCCGCTCCCACAGAATGCCACTTCAACCCGGTGATTGTTTGAACCCGCACTTGGCCACCGCCCTCCAACCTGAATGAACCACGGCCGGGTGCACGCACTATGACTTTCATTCTATGGTTGGCCGTATTGGGCGCGGTGCTGCTCACCCTCGCCCTCACGTCCTCCTATCTGCGCTGGATGCCGGTCACCACTTCGGCGGTGTGCCTGTTGCTGGGTATCGCCATCGGCCCGCTGGGTGTGGACCTGCTGCACCTGGACATCAAGGGGTCGGCGCGCTGGATGGAGCACCTGACCGAAGTGGCAGTGCTGTTTTCGCTGTTTGTCAGCGGCCTTAAATTGCGCCTGCCGCTCAAGCATCGCACCTGGCGCATCGCCTTCGGCCTGGCCGGCCCGGTCATGCTGTTGACCATCCTCGGCACCGGGCTGTTGTTGCATTACCTGCTTGATCTGTCGTGGGGGGTGTCTTTGTTGGTGGGCGCGATCCTGGCGCCGACCGATCCGGTGCTGGCGGGTCTGGTTCAGGTCAACAATGCCCAGGACTACGACGCGCTGCGCTTCGGTCTGTCCGGCGAAGCGGGGCTGAACGATGGCAGCGCCTTTCCGTTTGTGATCTTCGGCTTGCTGTTCATGCAACACGGCGGCTTCGATGGCGACTGGGTCGGCGGTTGGGTGCTGAAAAACCTGGTATGGGCGGTGCCGGTCGGGCTATTGATCGGCTACTGGATGGGCCGAGGTATCGGCCGTGTGACGTTGCGCCTGCGCCTGATCAATGCCGACAGCACCCTCTCGCCCAATGATTACCTGACACTGGCATTGATCGCCCTTGCCTATGTGACCGCCGAAGCCGTGGGCGGCTATGGCTTCCTGTCGGTATTCGCGGCGGGCCTGGGGTTGCGTCAGGCCGAGGTGAAGTCCACCGGCAACGCCCAGACACCCGCCGAGCACCTGGCGCAACCGGTGGTGGGCCACCTCGAAATCGAGCCCGAGCAAGCCTTGCACGGCGACGTCAGCCAGTTGAAGGACACCCAGATCGCGGCAGGCGTGATGATGGGTGACATGCTGGCCTTCGGCAGCCTGGTGGAGCGGGCCATGGAGGTGTTCCTGGTGACCGTCTTGGGCATCGTGCTGGTCAGCCACTGGGAGTGGGCCGCGTTGGCGGTGGCGCCGTTACTGTTCTGTGTGATTCGCCCCGCCAGTGTATTCGCCATGCCTTGGGGCCGCCTGCTGGACCATCGCCAACGCAGCCTGGTCAGTTGGTTCGGCATCCGTGGGATCGGCAGCATTTACTACCTGTTCTATGCGCTCAACCACGGTCTGGTAGGCACCAGCAGTGCGGTGGCGGTCAACCTGACGTTGTCGGTCATCGCATTGAGCATCCTGGCCCATGGCCTGAGTACCCAGCCCATGCTGGCATGGTATGAGCGTCAGGCTGCGCAAAAAAATTGAATCCTGCACTACGCCGGGGTTTCAAACAGCCAAGACCCACACTGCGAGTCAGCTAATGAAAAAGATCGCCCAACGATTGCTTGAGGAACGCCAACGCCTGGGATATTCGCAGCAATACCTGGCGCAGGCAGGCGGCGTGACCACCCGCGAGCAACGTCAATATGAACTGGGCGAAGACCTGCCCCATGCCAACTACCTGGCAGCTCTGGCCGAGCATGGGGTGGATGTGGTGTATGTGATCACTGGCAAGCGCAGCACGGTGGTCAATATCAGCCGCGATCAGGCGCAGACGCTGATCGATAACCGCGTGGTGGGCCAGGAGGTGTCGCTGGACGGCGGGGCCGAGGAAGACGTCTACTTCAAGCTCAGCAATCCCTCGGGCCCGCCGCCGGATCAGTCCTGATTTTCAGTGTTGCCAACGTCCGCCGCTTCATCCAGGTCGTTCAGCGGCACCTCGGCATCGTCCATCAACGAACCCGGGTCTTCATTGCCGGGGTCGTTGAGTTCATCGTCCAGTTCTTTTGACATGTGCGTCTCCTCTAACCGCCTTGGGTATCGATATCGGCATCGGTTTCAGGCTTGTGCTCGCGCTCGGGCTTGAAGTCTGGACTGTAGTCGTTTTCCTTGGCCTTTGGGTCGCTCGCAGGCGTTGGATCCTTGGGCGCATCGGCGGCGGTGCCAGGGGCAGGCTCGCCGCCGTCGATGGCGGGGTCGTTGCGATTGTGGGTCTGGGGATCTTTAGGCTGGGTCATGAGGCACCTCTTTGCAGGCCGATGAAAAATCTGAACCGCATAGAGCTAAGGCGTCACGGCCACGGCTGAAGTTCCGTTCGCGTGGTCAGCGCAGTGGATTGTCCACCTGGATATAGAACGCATAGATGCCCAACACCAGCCAGAACACCATGAACAACCACGGCGCACGCATGGAAAACAACAACGACTTGCGATAGCCCTTGTGGCTCGACTCCACTTCGGAAAACAGGGGCGACTCATCGTAGGCCATGCCCATCACTGGCTCGCTGCGCAGCAATTCGCTTTGCTTGTAGTGCCAGTGGTCGATGATTTCATACGCCGCACGGATACCGGGCCAGGCATTCAGCGAACTGAGAATACCCAGCGAAACCAGGAAGATCGGCACCACCAGCGTGAACAGCTTGCCCCATTCCGGGTTGAGGTTGCCCATGCCGGAGACAAAGGCAATCACCAGGAAGGATTGCGCGGTCAGGTAGGCGTCGGTGCGGTTGGCCAGGATGCTGGTTTCGTACTGGATCTCGCGCCGGTAAAAGTCGAGGCGGTCCTTGGGCGAGCCGAATATCTTTGCGTTGTGTTCGCTGTGGTCGTTCAGGGCCGCTTCCGGAGTGTGGGGGGAGATGATTCTGGACACGACGGTGCTCCACAAGGTGACGAAACTCCTTAGAAGAATCGGGGCCTTGTGAAGTTCAAGTAGGTTCGCGCACCAATTCAGGGCGACCGCCGCCCTCTGTAGGAGCGAGTTAGCTCGCGAAATACGTCAACGCTAACGCGGGCTGCCTGATTAAACGCGGTGCCGGTGAGTTTTTCGCGAGCAAGCTCGCTCCTACAGGGGATTAACGGCATTCCGGCACAGGCATTGCTTTATCCATTCACCATCCCGAAAACAGGAGCATGCGTTACCCCCCGACCCAGAGCCGCCCCCATAAGAAAGTAAGGACCAGGTCTGTTGGCACCTTCAGCCACGGGCTCATAAAAACATGCGTTTTTTTAAGCGGCAGTGCCACCCAAAGCCACACTGGGCACTGACAAGGTACTGGAATGGCTCGATCTTTCTTTGATGAAATGAATGACGCAAACGGCGTTTGCCGTGCGCATTATCAGGACTTCTCTCGCTGGCTGGCCCACACGCCGCCGGAACTGCTGGCCCAGCGTCGCCGTGAAGCGGATTTGCTGTTCCATCGCGCCGGGATCACCTTCACCCTGTATGGCGACGAGCAAGACACCGAACGCCTGATCCCCTTCGACATCATTCCCCGCAGCATCCCCGCCAGTGAGTGGAGCCTGATCGAACGCGGCTGTATCCAACGGGTCAACGCGCTGAACCTGTTTTTGGCCGACATCTACCACGACCAGCGCATTATCAAGGCCGGGATCATTCCCGCCGATCAGGTCCTGGGCAATGAGGGCTATCAGAAAGCCATGGTCGGTCTCGACCTGCACCGCGGCATCTATTCGCACATCTCGGGCGTCGACCTGGTGCGCGACGGCGACGGTACCTACTACGTGCTGGAAGACAACCTGCGCACCCCCAGCGGCGTGAGCTACATGCTCGAAGACCGCAAGATGATGATGCGCCTGTTCCCGGAAGTGTTCGCCAAGCAGCGCATTGCCCCGGTGGACCACTACCCCAACCTCTTGCTCAAGACCCTCAAGAGCGCCAGCCGCCTCGATAACCCGAATGTGGTGGTGTTGACCCCTGGGCGCTTCAACAGCGCTTTCTTCGAACACGCCTTCCTTGCCCGGGAAATGGGCGTGGAACTGGTGGAAGGCGCCGACCTGTTCGTGCAGGACCTCAAGGTGTTCATGCGCACCACCGACGGCCCCAAGGCCGTGGACGTGATCTACCGACGCATCGACGACGCTTTCCTCGACCCCCAGGCGTTCAATCCCGAGTCGATGCTCGGCGTGCCGGGGCTGGTGGCGGCTTACTGCGCCGGCAATGTGGTGCTGGCCAATGCCATCGGCACCGGGGTGGCTGACGACAAGTCGATCTACCCCTACGTACCCGCGATGATCCGCTTCTACCTGGACGAGGAACCGATCCTGCAGAACGTGCCGACCTTCCAATGCCGCAAGCCCGATGAGCTGTCCCATGTGCTGGCCAACCTGGAGCAGTTGGTGGTCAAGGAAACCCAGGGCTCCGGCGGCTACGGCATGCTGGTGGGCCCGGCGTCGACGGCCGCCGAGATCGAAGACTTCCGCCAGCGCATCAAGGCCCGCCCCCATGCCTATATCGCTCAACCCACCTTGAGCCTGTCCACCTGCCCGACCTTTGTCGAAAACGGCATCGCGCCCCGGCACATCGACTTGCGACCCTTCGTGCTCTCGGGCAAGGAAACCCGCCTGGTGCCCGGTGGCTTGACCCGCGTGGCGCTGAAGGAAGGCTCGCTGGTCGTCAACTCGTCGCAAGGCGGTGGAACCAAGGACACCTGGGTGGTGGAGGGCTGAGTATGCTGAGTAGAACAGCTGCAGATCTGTATTGGATGTCGCGTTACCTGGAGCGCGCCGAGAACCTGGCACGCATGCTGGAAGTCAGTTATTCGTTGTCCTTGATGCCCCAGGCCGGGCGCAGCGATGGCCTGGATGAACTGGCGATGTCGTTGCTCAGCAGCGGCACCCTGGACAGCTACCTGGAGCGGCACCAGACCCTGGATGCCGAACGCATGTTGCACTTCTTTGCGCTCGACGCGCAAAACCCCGCGAGCATCTACAACTGCCTGCGTGCCGCCCGAGGCAATGCCCATGCGGTACGCGGGCGCATCACCGCCGACATGTGGGAAAACCTCAACGCCACCTGGCTGGAAATGCGCAGCATCGCCGCCGGTGGCCTGGCACGGCATGGCATCAGCCACTTCTGTGATTGGGTCAAGCAACGCTCGCACCTGTTTCGGGGCGCAACCTCGGGCACCATCATGCGCAATGACGCCTACCGCTTCATTCGCCTGGGCACCTTTGTCGAACGTGCTGACAACACCTTGCGCCTGCTGGATGCGCGCTATGAGATGTTCGGCGAGGAGTCGGAAGAAGTCAGCGACGTATCGGCACGCGGTTATTACCAGTGGAGCGCCCTGCTGCGCGCGTTGTCGTCGTTCGAGGCCTATACCGAGCTGTATCCGAATGCCTTGAATGCACGCTCGGTGTCAGAGTTGCTGCTGTTGCGCAGCGATGTGCCGCGTTCGCTGCATGCCTGCATCGAGGAGTTGAGCCATATCCTGGCCGACCTGCCCGGCAGTTATGGGCGCACGGCGCAACGCCTGGCGGCGGAGTTCGAGGCGCGGCTGCGGTACACGGGGATTGATGAGATTCTGGAAGATGGGCTGCACACTCGGCTGACAGAATTCATCGACACCGTGCGTGAGTTGGCCCGGGAGATACAAAGCTCCTACCTGGAAGTGGTGTAGCCCAAACCTGTAGGAGCGAGCTTGTTCGCTCCTACAGGGGCTTGATCGCCCACCAACGCGGCAACAACTGCTGCACCCGCGATTCGCCAAAACGGTCATCGATCAGCATCACCACCCCGCGATCCTGCTGGCTGCGGATTACCCTCCCCGCTGCCTGCACAACTTTCTGAATACCGGGATACAGGTAGGTGTAGTCATACCCCGCGCCGAAAACAGCGCCCATACGTGCCTTGATCTGCTCATTCACCGGGTTGAGCTGCGGCAAACCCAGGGTGGCGATAAACGCACCGATCAGGCGCGCTCCGGGCAGGTCGATACCTTCGCCAAACGCACCGCCCAGCACCGCAAAGCCAATGCCCTGGCTGTGGTGGGTGAACTGCTCCAAAAAGGCTTGGCGCTCGGCCTCGGCCATGCCCCGCGCCTGCAACCACAACGCAATCTGCGGGTGCCGTTCGGCCATTAACTGGGCCACCTGTTGCAGGTAATCGAAGCTTGAGAAAAACGCCAGGTAGTTACCCGGTTGCGCAGCGAATTGCCGCGCGAGCAGTTCCACGATAGGTTCCAGCGACGCCTGGCGATGCACAAACCGCGTAGAGATGCGGTCAACGATGCTGACCTGCAATTGCTCGGCCTTGAACGGTGATGCCACATCAACCCAGGCGGTATCCGCCGGCAGGCCCAGCAAGTCCGCGTAATAATGGCGCGGGCTCAAGGTCGCGGAAAACAGCACACTGCTGCGCGCGGCGGTCAGCCTGGGCCGGATGAACTCGGCCGGCACCACGTTGCGCAGGCACAGAGTCGAGCTATTGTGCTTGCCGCTGAACGAGCGCTTGGTGATATCGAAGATAAAGTGCTCATTGAACAGCTCGGCCACTTTGGCCCATTGCAGCGCGTCGAAGTAGAAGGCTTGCAGGTCACCGCTGAGGGCTTCGGGGTGGTCGTTGAAGTAGTCGCCCATGGCGCTGGTGCACAGGCTCAGGGCCTGGAGCAGTTTGTCAGGTTTGGCGGCGTACGCCTGATACGGTGCGAGTTGGTCCTTGTGCAAGGCATTCCACTCACGGTTCAAGCGCTGCAAGGGTTTGTTCAGGGGCTCGGGCGCGTTATCGCGCAAGGTCTTGAGGCTGTACTGGTCCAGGCTGGCGCTGTACATCGAGCGCGCGCGTTCGACCAGGTTGTGCGCCTCGTCCACCAGCACCGCGACACGCCACTGGTTGAGCTGGGCCAGGCCGAACAGCATGGCGCCAAAGTCGAAGTAATAGTTGTAGTCGGCGACGATCAGGTCGCTCCAGCGCGCCATTTCCTGGCTCAGGTAGTACGGGCATACCTGATGGGCCAGCGCCACGTTGCGCAGGCTTTGTTGATCGAGCAGGCGCACCTTGGACGCGGCCTGGCGGGCGGCAGGCAGGCGGTCGTAAAAGCCCTTGGCCAATGGGCAGGAATCACCGTGGCAGGCTTTGTCCAGGTGTTCGCACGCCTTGTCCCGGGCCACCAGTTCAAGCACACGCAGTGACAGCTCGGGGCTGCTGTCGTACAGCACCTGGGCGGCATCCAGCGCCAGCTTGCGCCCGGGCGTCTTGGCGGTGAGGAAGAACAGCTTGTCCAGTTGCTGCGGCGCCAGGGCCTTGAGCAGCGGGAAGATGGTGCCGATGGTCTTGCCAATACCCGTGGGCGCCTGGGCCATCAGGCACCGGCCCGTAGTCACCGCTTTGTAGACCGACTCGGCCAAGTCGCGCTGCCCGGTACGGAAGTCGACATGGGGAAACGCCAGGCTCTGCGCGCCAGCGTTGCGTGCCGCACGGTGCTGCATCTCCTGCCGGGCCCAGTCCAGGAACAGCGCGCATTGCTGATTGAAGAACTGCTCAAGGTCGGGTGCATCGAACCGCTGGTTCAGCACGGTTTCGCCTTCGCCGACGATGTCGAAGTACACCAGCGCCAGGTCGATATGATCGAGCCCGAGTTTCTGGCACATCAGCCAGCCATACACCTTGACCTGGGCCCAGTGCAGTTGCCGATGGTTGGCGGGCTGGGCAGCGAGGTCGCCACGGTAGGTTTTGACTTCTTCCAGGCGGTTGGCGTCCGGGTCGTAGCCGTCCGCCCTGCCCCGCACCTTGAGCTGCTGGTAATCGCCCTCCAGGGTGACCTCGTGCTGATAGTGCGCGCTGCGCCGGGATGCCACCGTGCGATGGCCGACGATGCCTTCCTGGGCGCTGGGCGACGGCGTAAAGCGCAGGTCGAGGTCACCGACCTTGGCCGTGAACTCACACAGCGCCCGCACGGCCACGCTGTAACTCAAGCGGGTTGCTCCGCCCAACGCACGTAGCAGACGGTGACCGGCATCTGGTACTCGCCGCAGAACGCCAGCCAACGCAACTGGTTGTCTTGCAGGCGGTCGCCGGGCCCCTTGACCTCGATCATGCGATAGGTGTTTTGCGCCGGCCAGAACTGGATGAGGTCCGGCATCCCGGCCCGGTTGGCACGGATATCCTGCAACAGGCGCGTGAACCAATGGCGCAAATGCTCGGCGGGCAGGCAGGCCAGGGCTTGCTCCAGCAGGTCTTCGCTGAGCAGGTTCCAGAACACAAAGGGCGACTGAATGCCCCATTTATCCACGTAGCGTTGGCGGATGCTTGCCTTGTAGCGACCGTCCTCCAGTTGCGCAAAGCACGCGGCAAACAAGGCTTCTCGGCGTTGATAAAAGTCCTCGCTGTGCAGGTCCGCCGGCCCGCGCTGGAACGGGTGGAAGAACGCCCCCGGCAGCGGCGCAAAAATCGCCTCCCAGCACAGCAAGCCAAACAGCGAATTGATCAGGCCATTCTCGACGTAATGCACCGGTGCATCCGGTTCGCTCAAGTGCGCCAGCACGCAGGATTCCACCGACAGCAGCGGTTCCTGCACCAGCGAAAGGTCCAGGCGTGCCACCGCTTGGGGCTTGGCCCTGGGCAGCGCCGGCCCGCCGAGTTTGCGCCGCAGGCGCGGCACTACGCGAAGCAGGTGTTGGTGTTCCGCTGCGCTGTGTGGGGCCTGTTGCGCCTCGGTCGCCAGGGCCATGGCTTGGGCGTAATCCTCCTGACGTTCCAGTACGCGGATCAGCCGCGCCCGCGCGCCGAGATGAGTGCAATTGCGGTAGATCTGTTCGGCCAGTGCCAGCTCGGCGCACCGTTCGCAATACTGGCCGATCTGGAACAGCAGCTTGGCACGACGCTTTTCCAGCCACGGGTTGTCGGTACACAACGTGGCGACCTGCGCCAACACCGTATCCAGTGCCTCACCGGCTTCAAAGGCTTGCTGGCACTGGTGCAGGAATAAAAACCCATGCACGTCGTCACGGCTGCGTAAACCACGAGACTCGGCGCAGAACTCGACTTTTTCATAGGTATAGATGCCCAGATCTGCCAACACGAATTCCGACCAGTCCTGGTGCAGGTTGCCGAAGAACATCAGGCGCAGGCGATCACACAACTCCATCACTGTCAGGCTATACAGCACATCGCCCACGTCGGGACACCACTGGGTAAAGCTGCGCGGTTCGGTAAATTGCGCCGCCAAGGGTTCAAGCCAGTCGGCCTTGTTGCCCTTGGGTTGGTCGATCCAGGGCCTGAAGGCGCCGAGCAATTCACTTTTTTGCAGCAGGGCGAACAGGGTGGCAAACGGCAGCGAGCTTTGATCCTCCACCCACCCCAACTCACGCAGTGGCCCCGCCGCCGCATGAGGGCAACCGATTTCCAGGTAATGGAGCTTGGTGGCGCGAAAATGCACGCCCTTGCGCATCACCATCCGCACCAACAACGCCTGGGACGCCAGAGGCAACCTGTCAAATTGCTGAATGAAATGCTGTTCGTGCGCATCGAGCAAATCGGCATAGCGCTGCCCCAACCAAACCAGCACTTGGCGGAAGTTATGCAGGTAATACAAGGGATCTTCGAGGGGGTTGGCCATGGCGCAGAGCAATCAAATACTGGTTATGCATACAGAGTGCCGGGGCAAAGCGGTTGTTGCAATCAGTAATAGATAAATGGCGCCTGCAACTTTTTGCAAAAAAACAATCTGATGAGGGGGTTGATCAAGTAATATTTATGGCCGCGCAGCCAGACGCTGCGGGACTTTTCAGGGTTAAAGGTAAGGGTTATGAACATGAAGAATTTGGGTCTGCCACTGGTTGCACTCACTTTTCTGGTATTGGCCGGTTGCTCCACGCAAACCGTGGTGACCTTGCAGAACGGCACGCAGTATTTGACCAAGGACACGCCCAACGCCAAGACCGCCGACGGCTTCTACGAGTTCACCGATATTGCCGGCAAGCGTATTCGTATCAAGGCCGATGATGTGGCCACGGTGCGTAAGGAAAAGTGATCTTCTAGCAACACCCCATCAAATGTGGGAGCTGGCTTGCCTGCGATAGCGATTTGTCAGTCACCGCATGGCTGTCTTGACCGCCGCCATCGCAGGCAAGCCAGCTCCCACACCGAATACGTTAGCTGATGACTATCCCCTCCCCCGACAGACTGCTCACACCCACCAGCGTCACCGAATCCGTACCAAAGCTAATGACGGTATCAGCGCCCACCACCTTGACGTGGTCGCGGTAATCGGTGCTGCCCGCCACGTCGTTGAACACCAGCTTGTCCGTCGTCTGGTAGCCAATCACCCGGTCATTGCCAAACTGCCCGCTGAACAAAAACGTGTTATGCCCGCTGCTGTCACGGATGGTGTCATTGCCCTTGCCACCTTCGATAAAGTCCGCGCCCCTGCCGCCTTTGATCAAGTCGTCGCCGTCACTGCCGATGATGAAGGTATTGCCCTTGTGCGCCTCGGCATTGCGGTTGAGGTCTTGCACCCAGGTGGTGGCCCGTGCCGGATCGGACAGGTTGGCGACGATCACCGTCGAGTCGCGGGTCATCTGTTCGTAGAAGCCCGAGTCGAGGATGCGGGTCATGCCGTCGCCGTAACCGGTGGGCAAGTGCGAGACCCAGGTGGGCAGGTTGAGAATGGAAAATGGCAGCAGGTTCCACAGGGATGAAGCGTAGTGGTCGTTGAAGCTGACGATGTTGTCGGTGCTCGACTCGTGGGGCTTGTCGTGCACGCCCAGGGACGACAGGTTGAATGACGAGCCATCCAAGGCACGGAACACCGGGTCGTTTTCATAGCCGACGTTAAGCACCTTGTCGCCGGCGCTCTGGGTCGGCGACGCGTAGGCCACGTAGTTGGAGTCCTTATAGAACCCCGACCAGCTGTTGTCGCTCAAGTCGGCCATGCTGTTGACCGCGAGGCCCCCAAGGCTATGGCCGCTGACCACCACGTCATTGCCGCCCAGGCCCTGGGCACTGGCGTAGTCCGCCACGTTTTTGAGCAAGCCGCCAAAGGCTTCCCCCGCGTAGTTCTTGGCATAGTCCTTGGGCCCGAAGGCGGCGAGCAGGTCGCTGATCACATCGCCGATGGAGTCGGTGATCACACTTTCCCGAGGCCCCGAAGTGCCGCGAAAACTGATGCCGAGCTCCAGCAGCTTGCCCGCGTCATCGTACTTGCCCAGCACCTCGGCCTGCGCCGTGCCGTAGCCGAATTTTTCGCCAAAGAAGGTGCCGCGTTCATCAACCTTGCCGCTGTAGCCCAGGGTACTGGCGCTGATAGGCTTCCAGCCGGCTGCTTGCACCGCCTCCAGGGCGGCTTTTTCCGAGTCGGGGTTCCAGGGGATGCCGGGGATGACCCCTTGGGCATTGCTGCCGCCAATCAGCGCGCTGACCAGGGTGGCAGGCAAGCCCAGCCCGAGGCCGTTGTTCTGGTAACCGACGGCAAAGCCGTTATCCAGGTTGTGGTAGGAATACAGCGTGATCGCCATGGCATCGGCGAACAACGCCTTGGAGTCCTCGGTACCGAGGTTTTTATAGTCAAAGATACCCATTGGTAGTGCCTCTCTGTTGTTGGATTTGTAGAGAAAGCCAAAACACCTGTTATCCGTTACCCCCCTGTAGGAGCGAGCTTGCTCGCGAAAAACTCAAGTGCGCCGCGTTCCTTCAGGTGGAACGCGTCATCGTTGATGATCTTCGCGAGCAAGCTCGCTCCTACAGGGGTTTTTGAAGCTTTAGAACGCCCAGTCCAGGCTCAAGCCGACGCCGTGCACCTTCTCCTTGCTGGCCAGCAAGCCGTTGTAATCGAAGTTCACCCGCGCATCCTTGCTCAATGCCAGGCTGACCCGTGCTCCGACCAACGCGGCATCGCGCACCATTGGCGCACTTTCCACCGTGAACGACGGGCCGCCCGAGGCAAACGCCAGGTGCTGCTCCGAATCGGTGCTGCTCAGGTTGTGCTGCCAGCCCAGGGTGCCGGAGACTTCCAGTTGCTGATGGTCGTTGATATTGAAGGTCTTCAAGGCACGCATACCCAGGGTGCTGAGCACCAGGTCACGGCTGTCGTCGCCACTTCTCAGCGCGGCGGCGTCGCCCTTCTCTTTGAAGCTGTCAGTGTCCAGGTGCACGTAGGCCAGATTGGCGAACGGCTCCAGGGCCAGCGGTTGCAGGTTGATACGGTACGCCGCCTCCGTGAATACCTGGGTGCTGTGGGCATCGACCTTGGCTTTTTGCTTGCCGCTGACGTCGCCGTATTGCAGGTCGCGTTTGACATCGGCGCGGTGCCAGCTGTAGGTCGCGCCGCCACTCAGGCGCCAGGCGCCGATTTCATGCCCGGCATAGGCGCCGAAATGATAGCTGTCGACCGAGGCGCGGCTGTGGGTGCCGCTGCCCATGTTCAGCGACGTGTCGCTGTAGCCGGCCACCAGGCCGATGCGTGTGGCCTCATCGAGGGCGCCGTCCACACCGGCGAGCATGCCGCCGATAGAGGTGGTGTAGCCCGCCGTGTCGTTGCGGCTGTCGGTCTTGCCCCATGCACCCAGTGCCTTGACCCACACGTTGCCACGGCTGTCGATGGCTTGGCTGGTAGCGCCCATCTCGCCATTGCGCAGGCGTTCGCCCACCGCTTCGCGTACGTAGCGGCTGTCATTGACCAGTGCGGTTTCCAGCGCCGGGTATACCTCCCCGCTCAGTTGCTGGAACGCGCCTTGAGCCGAAGCGGCCGTGGGTGCCAGCAGCAAGCTTTCATACACGCCATTGCCTGCGCCCAATTGCTCGGCGGCGGCGGCCACGGCGCGCTGGTTCGGCGTAGCCGCCACGCTGGCGAAGCTGTTAGTGCGTGCCACATCCAGCTGCACACCGTTGGCGGCGTAGTTCAAGGTGCCGCCGACAAACAGGTAATTGGGCACCACTGCCGCGAAGCTACCGGTGACGCCGCCTGCCGCTTGCAGGATGTTGTACTGACGGCCGATCAGGCTTTGGGCCTGGGTGGCGCTCAGCAAGGTCGGGCTGTTTTCCAGGGCAAGAGTCACGGTGCCGCCGTTGAGGGTGGCCGTGCCGCCGGCGACGATGCGATCGCTGCTGGTGGGCGACAGTTCTACCGCGTAGGTCGAACCCGGTTCAAAGTTGACGTTGCCCGCCACGTTCAAGGTGCCGATGGAATTGCCCGGCGCCACGGTGCCGCCGCTTTTCGCGCTCAGCGAACCGATACGCCCCGAACCACCGACCACACCGCTCTGGCTGACGGTAACGTCGGAGGTGACCGAACCGTTGATTGCCAGCAAGCCCTGGTTGACCAGCGTCGGCCCGCTGTAAGTATTGGCGCCGGTGAGCACCAAGGTACCGATGCCTTGCTTGGTCAGGCCGCCATGGCCCGAGATGTCGTTGCTCCACACATCCCGCCCGCAGTGCAGGTCATCGCACACACGCTGGGTGGGTTTGCCGGCATCCACCACCGCGCCGACACCCGGCAGGTCCGCGACGAACTGGCCGCTGCCGTAGGCGCCGTCGATACGGAACTCGGCCGGGATATCCTCAGCGGTGATAAACATCCCGGGGCCGTTGACCGCCTTGCCCAGGTTGATCATGCCCCAGCCATACAGCGAATCGATGCCCGGCGCGCCGAGGTCGGTGGCGGTGGTCTTGAGCACGGTGGAGATCTGGTCGCCGCTCATGTATTGGAAGCGCTCCATCAGCACCGCTGCGGCGCCTGCCACGTGAGGTGCGGCCATGGAGGTGCCATTTTTGTTGGCCCAGTCGGTGGTGAGGTTGCTCAGGTCGGTACCGTTGATGATCGAACTGTAGATCTTGGTGCCGGGTGCCGACACGCAAAAGCTCGCCGCATAGCCACAACGCGAGGAGAAAGTACTGATCACATACGGATCGGGGCTTGCCGTATTCGGGTTCTGCTGGAGGGCCGCGACGGACAGCCAGTTAGGCGCGATCTCTGGCACAAAATACGCAAGGCCGGAAATCGCATCCGGGTTGTTGAGGTTGTAGTCATTGCCTGCAGCAAAGATGGTCAGCACACCGCTGCGGGCCGCGTCGATGGCGCCTTGGTACGCGCCACCTGCTAGGGTGCCAAGGATCGGCCTGATGGTATTGAACTGCGCCTGGGCTTCGTTGACGGTGAAATTGGGGAACGCCGGATCGCGGCCGCCCTTGGCGTACTGATCACCGATGCCGATGCCCCAGCTGTTGTTGATGATACGCGCGCCACTGGCGACCAGCCCATCCCAGCCGGCCTTGTACACGGCGCCGTCGTTGCCGAGGATGATCCCGTCTTCCGGGCCCGGGTCACCGTTTTCGGCGGTGAGGATTTGTGCGTTGAACGCCACGCCGTGCATCGGCCCGCCATCGCGGTTACCGGCCGCAATGCCGCCGACATGGGTGCCGTGGTTACCCAGCTTGCCGTTGGAGTCCTTGGACGGCGTGCCGTCGTAGCGGAACGCGTCGCCGGCCTTCACCGGGATATACGGGTCGGTGTATTGGCGAATGCCCTCGGTGACAATCGTCACCACCTTGTCGGGGCTGGCAAACTCCGGGTGCTGGGCGTACACCGGCTGGTCGAAGATCCCCAGCTTGACGCCCTTGCCGGTATAGCCAGCCGCATAGGCGGTGTCGGCGTGCACGGCGCCCAGGCCCCAGTCGGCCTTGAACTCATTGCTGCGCCAGCTGGCGGCGTCGCCCAGTTTGCCGGTTTCCACATAGGGTGCAGCCTGGGCGGTCCCCAGGCTTGCCAGGCAACACAGCAACGCGCCGTATGGCACGCAGCTCAGCGCCTTGAGCGGATAGCCCGGGCCTGTGTGGATGGCGGTAGTTAACCCTGACTTGCTTTTTTTCACGGTGACCTTCCTTAGTTTTCTTATTGCACGTGTGTAAATCACTTTCTCCAGAACACCGCCGCTGATCATTCCCACGCTCCGCGTGGGAATGCGGCCCCGGACGCTCTGCGTCCCAAAGCGTGACGCGGAGCGTCACAAGAGGCGTTACCACGCGGAGCGTGGGAACGATCAGCGGAGCGTGGGAACGATCAGGTTCACGGTGTCTTCAGAACTGCCAGTTCAGGCTCAAGCCCACGCCCTGGGTTTTCGCGCGCCCACCCAGCTGGCCGTTGTAATCCAGGTTGACCCGCGTCGACGCATTCAACGCCAGGCTGGCCTGCACGCCCACCAGGGCAGCGTCGCGCAGCAATGGCGCACTGCGCACCGCAAATGAAGGCCCGCCGGCGACAAACGCCAGGTGTTCCTCTGACTCCACCGCCGTCAGGCTGTGTTGCCAGCCCAACGAACCGGACAGGTCCAGTTGCTGGTGGTCATTGAGGGCCAGGGTTTTCAGGGCGCGCACACCGAGGGTGCTGAGCACCGCATCACGCCGGTCGCTGCCGCGTTCCAGGGCAGCGGCATCACCTTTTTCGTGGAAGGACTCGCTGTTCAGATGCACATAGGCCAGGTTGGCGAACGGCTCCAGGGCCACCGCTTGCAGGCGGATGCGGTACGCGGCTTCGGTGAAGACCTGCGCCGTGGTCGCGTCCAGCTTGGTTTTTTGCTTGCCGCTGACATCCCCCCATTGCAGGTCGCGCTTCACGTCGCCGCGATGCCAGCTGTAGGCACCGCCGACGCTCAGGCGCCAGTCACCCAGCTCGCGCCCGGCGTACGCGCCAAAGTGGTAGCTGTCGATGGACGCCGATGAATGGGTACCGCTGCCCATGTTCAAGGAGCTGTCGCTGTAGCCGGCAACCACACCCACGCGGGTCTGCTCATCCAGCGCGCCGTCCACACCCGCCAACAGGCCGCCGATGGAGGTGGTGGACCCCGCCGTTTCAGTGCGGCTATCAGTCTTGCCCCAGGCGCCCAGTACTTTGAACCACAGGTTGCTTTCACCGGCCACTGGCACATGGCGCAGGCGCTCGCCCACGGCGTTACGCAGTTGCAGGCTGTCGTTGATCAGCATCGCACCCACAGCCGGGTAGATTTCCCCGGACAGTTGTTGCAAGCCCTGCTGGGCCACGGCAACCGATTGCGACTGCAGCAGGCTTTCATACACCGGGTTGCCGGCGCCCAATTGCTCAGCAGCCACCGCGACGTTGCGCTGGTTGCGGGTCGCGCCGACGCTGGCGAAGCTGGCGTCGTTGCGCCCCACGTTCAGTTGCACGGCATTGGCGGCGTAGTCGAGGGTGCCACCGAGGAACAGGTAGTTGGGCAGCACTTGCCCGAACTGGCCCTGAATGCCGCCCGCCGCCTCGAGAATCGAGTACTGCCGGCCGATCAGGCTTTGGGCCTCGCTCTGGCTGAGCAAGGTCGGGCTGTTTTCCAGCGCCAGTGTGACGGTGCCGCCGCCAAGAATCGCCTGGCCACCGGCGACAATGCGGTCACTGCTGGTGGGCGTCAGCTCCACGGCATAGGTCGAGCCGGCGCCGAGGTTTACGTCCCCTGCCACTTGCAAGGTGCCCACGGAATTACCCGGGGCCACACGGCCGCCGTTGTTTACCGACAACGCGGCGATACGCCCGGAACCGCCGAGGGTGCCGCTGTCATTGACCGTCACTGCTGAAGTCAGCGAGCCATTGACCGCCAACAGACCGCCGTTGACCAGGGTCGCACCGCGATAGGTGCTGTCGCCGCTGAGCACCAGGCTACCGGCACCGGCCTTGATCAGGCTGCCCTCGTACACACGCTGGGCCGCCGCTTGGTCGCGGGCACTGCCGATGGCGTAATCAGTCTGGTCCTGCTGGCTGGCAGAGGCACCCACGCCGTTTTGCCAACCCTTGTCGATCAGAGTTTGCTGCCAGGCCGTGTGCTCGGCGCGGTCCTCGGCCTGGCGCTGGATGAGCGCCTGGTCGGAGATGCCGTTGCTCCACACATCGCCCTGCCCGGCGGCCAGGTTGACCTCCATGGGCCCGAGCAGTTGCCCAGGACCGTGCATCGCCCGGCCCAGGTCAGGCACGCCCCAGCCGACAATGGCGTTGGGCGCCTGGGTGATCGAGCCGTCGAGCTGCGTGGCGGTGGTCAGCAGCACCTGCAAGGCTTGCTCGTTGGTCATGTAGGGATAACGTTCCATCACCAGCGCCAACGCGCCGGTGGCATGGGGCGCTGACATCGAGGTGCCGGACTTCACCCCATACCCCCCGTCAGGAATGGTGCTGTTGATCAGCGCGCCGGGGGTAGAAATACACCAGTACTTGGCGACGCCGCATTTGTTGTATTTCTGGTTATTGGCCTTATCCAACCCGGACACGGCCAGCCAGTGGCCTTCCAGCTCCGGCTGGAAATACGGCAAGGCCGAGCGCACGCTGGCGTTGGCATAGCCGCTGTTGCCGGCGCTGAACACGTTGATCACACCGGCCTTGGCCACGTCCGCGGCCGCGTCCAGCCAGGTGCCACGGTTGTAATGCTGGGCGTACGCCGCATGCATGTTGTCCAGGGTCTGGTAGCTGACGTCCTTGGGCTGGCTGCCCCAGCTGTTGTTGATGGCGCGCACGCCGGAGTCCACCAAAGCGGTGTACACGGTCTTGAAGTATTTGGGGTCTGGCGTGGGGCCGAACAGGAAGCTGTCGTTGGCGTTGGTGTTGCCCACATAGACCTGCGCGTTGTAAGCAACGCCATGCATACCCACGCCGTCGCGGGCGGCGCCCATGGTGCCGGTGACGTGGGTGCCGTGGGAATCATTGTTCGGGTTGAGCGCGCCCGTGGTGCTGAAGGCGCTGCCATCGACATAGGTGCCCGTGGCGGTGACCGGGTGGAAACGGTCTTTGGAAGCTTCCGGGTGATTGGTATCGAACCCTGAGTCCAGCGCACCGATTTTCACGCCTTGGCCGCTGATCCCGGCGGCGTAGGCTTCATCGGCCTTCATGCGGCCCAGTCCCCAGTCGCTCTGGTACTCGGCGGAGCGCCAACTGGCGGGGTTACCCGGTTGGCCGGTCTCGGTGTATTGCGCCTGTGCCGCAACGGACAGCAAGAGCAAGGAACCTGCGGTGAAGGGTTTGAAACGTGGTGAATCGGTGATCATGTGCACACTCCCTATTATTGTTATTCCCCCTGTAGGAGCGAGCTTGCTCGCGAAGAACTCACTGGCACCGCGTATAGCCAGGATGTCCACGTCATCGTTGACGTTTTTCGCGAGCAAGCTCGCTCCTACAGTTTTCCATCCGGGCCGAAGGCTTCGTCCACTTTGGCCAAGTCGGTGTCACGCAAGTTGCCCGCGTAATAGTGCAATTTGGTCCAGGCCATCAAGTAGTCATAACGCGCCTGGGCCAGGTCGCGGCGGGTGCTGTACAACTGCTGTTCGGCGTTCAGTGCGTCGAGGTTGACGCGCTCGCCGCCGAGAATGCTCTGCTTGGTCGACACCACCAGCGCCTCGGCGGATGCCAGCGCTTTCTGATAGGCGCGCAACTTACTCACGCCCGACAGGCACGCACTGAACTGGCGACGCAATTCGATCAGGGTTTCCCGGGTCTTGCCTTCCAGCTCGTACTCCGCCTGCTCCATCGCGCGGCTGGCCTGGCGGGTGGAGGCCGAGATACCGCCACCGGCATACAGTGGCATGCTCACTTCGACGCCGATGGTGTTGGTGTCGTAGCGCTGGTTATAGGTGTTGCCGCTGTCGGACTCCTGCTTGCGCGAGGTGGCATACGCGGTGATTCTGGGCAAATGCCCGGCACGGTTGCGTTCCACTTCATAGCGCGCCACTTCCAGGGACTGGCGCTGCGAAGCCAGCACAGGGTTGTTGGTCAGCGCCAACTCATGCCAGGTGTCGTAGTTGGCCGGGGTCAGGGTGAACGCGGCAAAGCTCTGGTTCAGCGGTGCCAGGTCGTTGATGTTGACGCTTTGCACACCGATCAATGCGCCCAACTCCCGGAGCGAGGCGTCCTGCTCATCCAGGGCCTGGATCTCTTCGGCGGTGGCCAACTCGTAGCGCGACTCGGCTTCAAGGATATCGGTGCGGGTGCCCTCGCCTTGCTGGAACAAATGCCGGTTCTGCTGGAACTGTTGTTCGAACGCCTTCTTCTTGGCCCTGGCGATGTCGATCTGGTCCTGAGCAAACAGCGCCTGGGTGTAATAGCTCAACACCCGCACCAGCAACGCCTGGCTCTTGTCGCGAAAGCTTTCATCGGCGAACAGCGCCTGGGCCACGCCCTTGCGGTAGTTGGCATAGGCTTCGTAGTCGAACAACGGCTGTTGCAGGCTGAAGGTCGAGCCATAGCTGTTGTAGTTACGGTCGTCGCGGTAACTACCGCCGCGCCCGTCGGGCAGGTGCGCTTCGGAATTGTTGCGGCCCTTGTTGTAGTTGTAGGACAGCCGCGGCAGCAAGCCGGCACGGCCAATGGTGCGGTTTTCCAGGCCGGCGTCGCGCTCCTTGATGGCGCCGAGGAACACCGGGTCGTTGCGCAGCGCCTGCTCGTACACATCGAAGGGCCCCATCGCGGCCTGGGCACTGCCACACACCAGCAACAGCGAAATGAACACTGGCTTCATGCTCATTCCTCAGTCAACGCAGAGCCGGCGCGGTCCAGCAGCGGCTTGAACAGATAGTTGAGCAGCGAACGCTCGCCGGTGCGCACGAACATCTCGGCGGGCATGCCGGGCTTGATCACCAGGCCGTTGAGTTTTTCCATCGCCGCCTCGCTGACGCTGGTGCGCAGCACGTAGTACGGCGCACCGGTCTTTTCATCGAGCATCTGGTCGGCGGAGATCAGGCTGACTTCGCCCGGCACCCGTGGCGTGCGGCTTTGGTTGAAGGCGGTGAAGAGGATGTCGACAGGCAAGTGTGTGCCGACCTTGTCCACCAAATGCACCGGCAGGTGCCCTTCCACTTCCAGGCGTGTGCCCTGGGGCACGATCTCCAACAGGGTTTCACCGGCACGCACCACGGCGCCTTCGGTGTGCACGCTGAGGTTGACCGCGATGCCATCGGCCGGCGCGTTGATCTCGCTGTGTTGCAGGTTGAAGCCGGCGGAGGTCAGTTGCTGTTCAAGGGTCAGGCTGCGCAGTTGCGCGTCGGCCAATTGGCTGCGCACCTCTTTTTGATATTCCTCGCTGTGCTGCTGCAATTTGAGCCGCGACTCAACAATGCCCTGCTCTATCCGGCCGCTTTCACCGGCGTTTTGCGCCAGGTCCTGCTGCACCTGGGATAACTGGCGCTGGTAGTCCATCAGGCGGTTGCGCGGGATGTAGCCGTTGTCGGCCAAGGGTTGCAGGTTGCTCAGTTGCGCGCGCAGAGATTGGGCCTGGGCGGTCAAGTCACTGCGGGCACGGCGCATACCACTTAGCTGAGAGTTGGCGCCCTCGATGCTGGCGCGGATCCCGGCTTGTTCACGGGCAAACGCGTCGCGACGGCTGCTGAACAGTTGGCGCTGACCTTCTAGCACCAGCATCAAGGCCGGATCGGGGTTGGCACTCAGTTCTGCAGGAAAGGTGATGCTGGAGAGGTTGTCACGCTCGCTCTGCCAGCGCGCCACGCTGGCCCAGGCCATGCGGTACTGGGCTTGCAGCGATTGCACATCGGCCTGGTTCTGGGTCTGGTCGAGACGAAACAGCGGCTGGCCTTGCTTGACCAACTCGCCCTCTTTCACCAGGATGCGGCTGACCACGCCGGGGCTGAAGGTTTGTACCGCCTTGCGCTTGCCGGACACCACCACGGTGCCTTGGACCGGAATGCCTTGGTCCAACGGTGCGAGGCTGGCCCAGAGGAAAAACCCGCCGGCACCGACGATGGTCATCACCCAGCCCATTTTTACGAAAAAGCCGGCATCGCGTTCTTTGATTTGAGGTTCAACGGTAAGGCTGCTCATGCGCCTGGATTCCTTCCGGCCTGGTAGTGACGGCTGAAGCTGACACCGGTTTTTTCTTTCGGCGCTTCCTGCTGCCCGGACAACGCCCGCAGCACCTCCTGACTGGGCCCGAACGCTTGCAGTTGGCCTTCGCCGAGCACTAGCAACTTATCGGCCTGGGCCAATGCCGAGGAACGATGGGTGACCAGCACCACGCTGCTGCCCTGGGCTTTCATCTGCATGATGGCGCTGGCCAATGCGGCTTCGCCGACGGTGTCGAGGTTGGAGTTGGGTTCGTCCAGCACGATCAGGCGCGGCCCGCCGTACAGGGCGCGGGCCAGGGCCACGCGTTGTTTCTGGCCGCCGGACAAGCCACCGCCGTTGTCGCCCAGCACGGTGTCGTAGCCTTGGGGCAGACGCAGGATCAGTTCATGCACGCCGGCCTGTTGCGCGGCCTTGACCACCAGTTCCGGGTCGGCTTCGCGAAAGCGCGCGATGTTGTCGGCGATGCTGCCACTGAACAGCTCGATGTCCTGGGGCAAATAGCCGATATGCGGGCCGAGGTCGTCGCGGTTCCAGCGGTGAATATCCGCGCCGTCCAGGCGTACGGTACCGGCCAGGGTTGGCCACACGCCCACCAGCACGCGAGCCAGGGTGGACTTACCGGAACCGGACGCGCCGAGCACGCCCAGCACTTCACCGGCGGCCAGGTTAAAGCTGACCTGATGCAGGGTCGCCATGCGCCGCCCCGGCGGGCCGGCGCTGACCTGCTCGAAACTGACTTGGCCGTTGGGCGCAGGCAAGGCCATGTGCTCGACCTCTGGCGGGAATTCGCGCAGCAGTTCGTCGAGGCGCTGATAGGCCAGCTTGGCCGAACTCCATTGCTTCCACACTGCAATCAGTTGGTCGATGGGGCTGAGTACGCGGCCCATCAAGATGGAGCCTGCGATCATCATGCCGGCGGTCATGTCGCCCTTGATCACCAGGTAGGCGCCCAGGCCCAGCACCAAGGATTGCAGGCACAGGCGCAAGGATTTGCTTAAGGAGGTGATGATCGAACCGGTGTCGCTGGCCTGGTTCTGCAAGCCCAGGAACTGCGAATGCACGCCAAACCAGCGTTGGCGCAGCGCACCGAGCATGCCCATGGCCTGAATGGTTTCGGCGTTGTGCAAATGGCTGGTGGCCAGTTGGGTGGACTGCTGCGAATAACCGCTGGCCTCGCCCAATGGCTTTTTGGTCAGGTATTCGTTAAGGCACGCCAGGCCAATCAACAGCACCGCGCCGGCCGTGGCCAGCACGCCGAGCCACACATTGAACAGGAAAATCACGAACAGGTAGATCGGGAACCAGGGCGCATCGAAAAACGCGAACAGCGCTGGCCCCGTGATGAATTGGCGCAGAGCGGTCAGGTCGCCCAAGGATTGCCCGGCGTGCCCTTGGCCGCGCTGCAGGTTGCGTTCGAACGCGGCTTTGTACACGCGCAAGTTGAAACGTCGCTCCAACTGGCTGCCAATGCGGATCACGATAAAGCTGCGCACCACTTCCAGCAGGCCGATAAACGCAAAGAAGCCCACGACCATCAGCGTCAACATCACCAGGGTGGTTTCATTCTGGGAGGACAACACCCGGTCATACACTTGCAGCATGTAAATC
Organism: Pseudomonas sp. NFR02; assembly: GCF_900119375.1. Classification (NCBI taxonomy): domain Bacteria; kingdom Pseudomonadati; phylum Pseudomonadota; class Gammaproteobacteria; order Pseudomonadales; family Pseudomonadaceae; genus Pseudomonas; species Pseudomonas sp. NFR02. The sequence continues at coordinate 384,103 of NZ_FPJJ01000003.1, read as the reverse complement.
GAGGGCACCAGCATTAATAGGTTAATCAATGCCGTGAAACAGCCAACGCTGATCAAAATACTCTTGTATTCACCCAACGCCCTGAATAAGGGCGCCACCCCATGGGACTTCGCCATATTAATTGTTTTTCCTTGCAGCGAATTACGCAAAAGGGTCACCCCTACCAAGTAGGGTACGGCCGCCTAACAAATCGAGTTATATGCTTATAACTTTTAATTAAAGTTTTCGTTGCAGCCTTACAACTTCGCCCGCTTTAGTGCGGGCTTGATAGTCGCCCTCTTTCTGGCGATTCAAATGGGTGATCCCTGAGCCTTCAGCGTTAAACAGCCAAATACCATCCGGGGTGGGCGACCACGTCAGCGGCTTGTCGCCCAGCCATTGCTCGGCACAGGCGATATCGCCCTCCAGGGCGTTGGCTTGCTCCACTAACTTGAGCGCGCACACCTGATCCTGCTGCTTCAGCTCCCACTGCCCGGCAAGCTGCGCGGAGGTGGGTAATACAAGACTGCTAGCCATTGCGTGGGCTCCTGCCGACACGAACAACACCTGCACAACACAGGCGATCAAATGGGAAAAACGTGGCATATCCAACTCCGGCCTGGAGCGCGGCGCCGAAGCACCGCGCGCTTTACATCAGGCTACGATGTCACTGGCAGCCGCCTGGCCAACGGTGGTGACGAGGAAATCCGCCACGCCGTGCCCGGAGAAGTCCACCGCCAAGGTGCCCAGGTTGGTACCTGAGGCATAGGTCAGTACAGCATCGCCGGCATGCCCGGTAAAGGCGTTGACGAAGGTCACGCCCGCACCCTTGGTGATACCGGACAGGTCGATCTTGTCCGAACCGGAGGTGAAGTCGAAGATCTTGTCCGCAGCCCCTGGCCTGGAGTCGGAACTGGCACCGTACACGAAAGTGTCGCTGCCAGTGCCGCCCCACAGCTGGTCCGCACCGCCGCCGCCGTAGATGAGGTCGTTGCCGGCCCCGCCCTTGATGGTGTTGGCGACTTGGTTACCAATGATCAGGTCGTTGCCCGAACCGCCGAACGCGTTCTCGATGGTGACGCCCTTGGCGATGGATACGTTGCCCACCAGGCCGCCCACATCAGAGAACGAGGTGGCAGTGAGGTTGATCTTCTGGTTCTGGGTAAAACCGGAGAAGTCCAGGGTGTCGTTGCCGCCACCGTCCCATACCGAGAACACCAGCTTGTCGGCATTGGAACTGGCGCTGAGGAAATCACGCCCGGTGTTGGAGTTGAACCCGTAGGTGGTGTCCGTGGCGCGGGTGCTGAGGTTGGCACCGTAGAGCTTCTGGATCGCGGCGATGTCGTCGATCAGCGGGCCGGAAGCGTAAGCCTCGACACCGCCTTTGCTGAAGTTCTGGTTGGTGTTGCTCTCGCTCCAGTAACTCATGAGGCTATAGCCACGCGTGTCCTGTCCATAGGTGGCGTCGTTATAGGTCGGGTTGCCGTTCCCGGCGTTGTAGTCGCCAGGGTGAGCCAGGCCCAGGGTGTGGCCGATTTCGTGGGTCAGGGTCTGCCGGCCATAGTTGTTCAGGTCCGGGGTCTTGTTCGGCGTGTAGCTGTTGTTGGTCAGGTACCACGAGGTGCCATCGTAGCCCGCACCGGTGCCGGGCAGGTAAGCGAAGGCCGCGGCGCCGTCCTGGCCGCTGCTGTAGTTGCCGAAGGTCATGTGGCCGTCACCGCCGGAAGCCTTTTCAGTAAAGGTCACGTTGGCGACATCCGCCCAGGATTGCATGGCCAGTGCGGCCTGTGCTTTCTGCTGGGTGTTGAATTGGCTGAACCCCGAGATGCCATGTTTGTTCATGGTGCTCTGGGTAGCCGAGGTGAGGAAGGTGTAGGTCAGATCGATCTTGCCGTTGCCATCAAAGTCCCGGTACGCAGCACCATCCCGCAGCAGCTGGGTCGCTGCCTGGTCTACGGTGTAGGACGGTTTGCCATTGACCGTGAGGTTGCCGCCACGGTCATACAAATGGCTGAAGCTATCGATTTGCGAGTAAGCAGTGCTGGCTTGCGCGGCAGATACAATAGCTTTGTCTTTTACTTTTGACATAAACGTACTTCCTTGTTTGCAAGTGCATCAGTCTTTGTTCGATAGGAACCTCGCGGGCGAGGATAGTCCTATCACTCACCTCTTTTGAAGGCGTAAGAAAACTGACACAACTTGAAATCTTTCGTCTACATCTATTTCCATCGCACACTTGTGACGCAGGTTCAAGTTGAAGAAGTCGCACGCAGTGTTTGTTGGGGGCCGTTGCGTTTGTGTGGCCAAATCAGCGCACACCACTATTTAAATATTAAATACAAGTAAAGCCACTCTAAGTGAGCGGCCCACTTGATTAATGGATCCAATATATTGTCACGGTGTCATTAGCAACATTAAAGAGCCACTATTCGCACTATTAAAGTGCACTGTCCCCCATTACCGGGACATACTCCAGCCACACAGTTGCAGGGCTGCCAAGAGGGTTTCGCCAGCCAGGCCCGGCACCGTGACACCGTCTTGGGTGGTCATGTCTTCACCTGCCAGAATGGCATTGATGATCGCCTCCTCCACCGCCTCTGCCGCCGCGCTGAACAGCGGCGAAATATGGTCGTTGTTGACCATCTGCAAGCCGGTGCTGAGCGGCAGGTCCTTGCGCCCATAGTCGGCCGGCGGCAAATCACGGTTACCGGTGGCAAACGCCAGGAACAGGTCGCCGCTGGAATCCTCGGTACCGCCGCCGGTGCGCGCAATGCCAATGGACGCGCGCTGTGCCAGGCGCTGGCATTGGTGCGGCAGCAAGGGGGCGTCCGTGGCGATGATCACCACGATGGAGCCCATGCCGGGAGTGCCACGCTCGGCAAAGGGCGAAGCAATGTCCATCAAATGACGGCCCACCGGGTAGCCATCGACCCGCAGCTCCTGGCGCTTGCCATGGTTGGCCTGCACCAGTACGCCCACGGTCCAGCCGCCCTGCTCCGTTGGCAAGCGCCGTGACGCAGTGCCGATGCCGCCCTTGAATTCGTGACAAATCATGCCGGTGCCACCGCCTATCGCGCCTTCCTGCACCGGGCCGCTTTCAGCCTGGTCCAGGGCCTGGCGCACATGCTCAGGACGAACATGCTGGCCCCAGATGTCGTTGAGCAGGCCGTCATAAGTTTCCATGACCACCGGCATGCACCAGTACACCGCCGGGTCCGCCATACGCTCGCGCTCCAGGGCGATCAGGCTGTCGCGCACCACCCCGATACTGTGGGTGTTGGTAATGGCCATCGGCGTGGTCAGCAGCCCCGCCTCGCTGATCCATTCAAGCCCCGTGGCGTCGCCATTGCCGTTGAGCACGTGATAGCCGGCAAAACACGGTTGATGTCGCGCTTCCCCGGCACGCGGCTGGATCAGCGTAACGCCGGTGCGCACCTGCTTGCCGTCGACCTGTGCCTTGAGCGTGGCATGGCCGACGCGAACCCCGGGAACATCGGTGATGGCATTCAATTCGCCGGGCATGCCCAGCCCCAACGTGATGCCCAATTGACGTGCACGCATACCCACTCCTTACAATTTCTGAAACGCCGGACTCAACCGGCCACTGATGCAATACAAAATCACCGACAGGGCCAGCAAGCCGATGATGATCATGATGTCGCGTACCGAGGCCTCAAGAATCAAGGTGACCAGCAGGTAACCGGCACCGAGCACCGCCAGCAATGCCGGCAGCGGCCATAACGGCATGCGATAGGGATGCTCGCGATCACGCAGCAGCACCCGGCTCATCAGGGCGCTCAGCGCCACCACCAGGTACACCAGCATGATCAGCAGAACGCTGAACGAGGTCAGGTCGGCCAGGTTGGAGCTGAAGCTCAACAGCGCCGAAGGGATCGCCAGAAACAGCGTCGCCAGCCACGGTGAGTCCCAGCGCGGGTGAATACGCGTGAACAGCTTGTTGATGCCAGGCGTCCACAACGCATCGCGGCCGCTGCTGAACACCACCCGGCCAATCTGGATCACGATGGCAACGATGGCGTTGAACACCGACAGGAAGATCCCGGCGCTCACCAACCGCGACAGGGTTTCATTGCCATGGCTGGTCAACAGGTAGCCGATCGGGTCGGGGCTGCTGATCATCTCGCTCAGGGACGGCGCGCCGATCAACAGCGCGGTGATCGGCACCAACTCAATCACCACCACCAACCCCAACGACCAGAGCACCGCCTTGTGCACGCCCTTGCCGCCGCACTTCATGTCTTCGGCCAGCAACACCGCCGGGCCGTAGCCGTTGAACGAGAACAGGCCGATGCCGACGGCGCCGATCACCAACGCCCAGGGCGCCAGGTGCAACACGCCGTTTTCGACGATTTGCGGCTGCAGCAACACACTGGCCGGCTGCACCGGATTACCGAAGCCGATCACCACAATCACCAGTAACGCCGCCACTTCCAATAGCAGGCAGGTGCCGGTGATCCAGGCGTTGAGCTTGATATTGAGGATGCCCAGGGCGTAGCTGCATACCACGATCACCAGGGCGACAGTTTGCGCGTCGAATGTCGTGCCCAGAGCGTTATTCAGATAAGTCGCCGCACCGGTCGCCAATACCGGCGGAATAAACAGCAACATCACCAGAACCGTCAGGAAGGTGGCGTAACCGGCCATGCCACCAAACACGCGCTTGGCATACACGTACTCGCCACCGGCGCTGTTATGGGCGCGGCCGAGCTCGGCGTAACAGAAGGCAAACATCAACGCGAGCAACGCCGCCATCACAAACGCCAGGAACACGCCACTGCCCGCCTGCTGGATGGCAAACGGGGCGATCACGAAGACGGAACTGGCCGGCGTTACCGCTGAAACGGTAATGGCCACTACATCGAAGACGCTCAGGGTGGGCTTGAGCACGCCATCGGGCGCGGGGGAAGCACTCATATCGTTATCCTCTGTCGTTGTTTTTGGTGTGAGGCAGAAACGAAACATGATTTTTCCTCGGGATATGCTTCCCGTTGGACAGTGACGACGTTATCGGCTGGCGGGGCTGTCGGCCAATTCCCCTATTGGCGTACTCCCCTTGACGGTGCCCCCCAGAAGCCTAACCCTTGGCCGATCATTTGAGGGTGGGGATGTTGAGATGAACCTGTTCCGGGAAATCGGTATGCACGCGGGGTTGGGCCGCACCCTGTCTCAGATCGGCACCGAACGGTTCTGGAAGCAATTGGTGCTGTTATTGCACCAATGCCTGCCCTTCGATAATGCCCTGGCGATTTTCTATCCGCTGGATGGCCCGCCCCAGGCCCTGGAAGAGTACGACGCCCAGCCCAGCAGCAAGCCGGCGTCGATGCTGGTGTACCTCAACGGCTTGTACCTGCTCGACCCGTTTTACCAGGCCTGCCGGGAAAACTACGCCAGCGGCGTATACCGCCTGGAGGAAGTGGCGCCGGACCATTTTCGCCAGAGTGAGTACTTCCTCAATTATTTCCATGACAATGTGCTGGAAGACGAAGTGCAATTGATCCTGCAATTGCCAGGCGCCGGCACCCTGTCGTTGTCACTGGGCATGCAACGGCGCTTCAGCTTTGAAGAAACCGGGCTGTTGACCACGCTGTCGGCCTGGGTGTTGCCGCTCATGCAGCAGCATTGGCAGCAAAGCACCGAGCGGGCACCGGCCATGGACAGCCAGATTCGCGATGCCCTGAGTCATTTCGGCAGCGGTGTACTGTCGGACCGCGAACTGGAAATCGCCCGGCTGGTGTTGCGGGGCTTCTCCTCCAAGGCCATGGCCGAACGCCTGAAGATCTCGCCGGACACCGTCAAGGTGCACCGCAGGCATTTGTACGCCAAGCTGGACATTTCGTCGCAACCCGAGTTGTTTTCGTTATTCATTCAGTCGTTGGGGCATGACTTGGAGAACCCATAGGCTTAGTCCGAATGAAAGAAATTAATATGCTGCGGCAAAAGATTTACGCCATCAACGCGTATAGAAAAGTTTGGCCCTTCAGGGTTGACCTTGATAGTCAAAGTGCTCACGCCAAACTCATGAGTCAGTTGCACATCCCCCACTTCCACGGGCGGGCCTGGCTGAATATTAATAGCTGAGATGTTGTGGTCTTTTAATACCCCGGCCACATCGATTTCATCCTCCTTGGGGTTGAAATTCAACAGGGTGTCAGGGTCATCGCTAAGGGAGTCGGTACTTTTTTCATATTTGAATGTGTTTTCACCCTGGCGCCCCACCAGCTGGTCGCCACCGCCACCGCCGATGAGGACCGAGGGCTCGCCACGCCTGGCTTCGAGGCGCTCACGCTGGTCTGTGCCGCGTAAGGTGGGCGGGCTGTTTTCCGGTTGGGTCCACGTGCCGCCAGTGGGAAGGCTTTGTATGGAAGACATATAAGTCACCTGTCAGATCATGAGTGTATGTGAAAGTGTTACGCGTTGCGGATTGAAATCTCTCACGCAGGCAATAACACTTTCCACTCCAAATAATTGACATCACATGTCTTAACTATGACGTGATTATTTATTCCACCCAGTACCGATGACTTATCGGCCTTCCTGGTGGCGCTGTTTTCCTGTTATTTAACGCCCCGTACGAATGGTATTCCAAACCCGAGTACGCACCCGGTCGATGTTCAACGGCATGGCTTGCAGTGCAAATAACTTGCCCATCATTTCCGCGCTGGGATACACCTTGGTATCGGCCTTGATCGCCGGGTCTACCAGGCTGTCGGCCGCCGCGTTGCCGTTAGCGTAATGCACGTAGTTGGTGATACTCGCCATCACGTCCGGGCGCAGCAGGTAGTTCATGAACGCATAGCCGGCTTTGTCATTCGGTGCGTCGACAGGCATGGCGACCATGTCGAACCAGATTGCCGCGCCTTCCTTGGGAATGTTGTAGCCGATATTCACGCCGTTTTTGGCTTCTTTGGCGCGGCTTTCGGCCTGCAGGATGTCGCCGGAGAAACCGACGGCGACACAGATGTCACCATTGGCCAGATCGGCGGTGTATTTCGAGGAATGGAAATACGCCACGTAAGGTCGCACTTTCATCAGCAAGGCCTCGGCCTTCTTGTAGTCTTCGGCTTTTTTGCTGTGGTGCGGCAAGCCCAGGTAATTCAGCGCGGCTGGCAGCAGTTCGGGGCCGTTGTCGAGAATGGCGACGCCGCATTTTTGCAGCTTGGCCATGTTTTCCGGTTTGAAGATCAAGTCCCAGGAATCCACCGGGGCGTTGTCGCCGAGTACCGCCTTGACCTTGTCGATGTTGTAGCCGATACCGGTGCTGCCCCACAGGTACGGGAAACCGTGGGCATTGCCGGGGTCGTTGTCTTCCAGGGCCTTGAGCAGCACGGGGTTGAGATTTTTCCAGTTGGGCAACTGGCTCCTGTCGAGTTTTTTCAGGGCGCCGCCCTGGATCTGTCGCGCCATGAAATGGTTGGAGGGGAACACCACGTCATAGCCCGATTTACCGGTCATCAGCTTGCCGTCGAGGGTTTCGTTGCTGTCGTACACGTCATAGGTGAAACCGATGCCAGTGTCTTTCTGGAAATTCCTGGTGGTGTCCGGCGCGATGTAGTCCGACCAGTTATAGATCTTCACGGTCTCGGCGGCCTGGCTGATAGAGGCCACCAACATCAAGGGCAACAGGGCAATGGCTTTCATGGTTCGATTTCCTGGCGGTTTTAGGGCTGTTTTTATGGCAGGCGATCAAGGATCAAAGCGTTACAGAATCAGGACATAGGTCTTGCGCACGGTTTCCTGGATATCCCAGATACCGGTGCTATTGGCTGGCAACATCAGTGCGTCACCGGCTTGTATGTGCAGGGTTTCCCCATTGTCGGGCGTGAAGGTGCAGCGCCCTTGGATGAAATGGCAAAACTCCTGGGACGTGATCTGCCGACGCCAGCGCCCCGGGGTGCAGGCCCAGATGCCGGTCTCGACGCCATCGTTGCGCTCCACGCTCAAGGTGGAGGCCACGGCGATGGGCTCGCCCAGGGGCACCGCCACCGGTGATGAATCTGGTAGTGGGGTGTTCAGCGTGTCTTTGAATTGCATGATGCTCATGGGTTTTCCCCTGTGGGTGGAACGAGTCAGTGCATGAAGCCTTCCATGAAACCGGCAACGCCAGTTGCCAGCTTGCGGCGCCAGGGCGCAGTGTTGGGGTTGGCCAAGACCTGGTCTTCATGGACAAAACTACGAATGATCGCGTTGTAACCCAGCCAGCGGCACGGCTCTGGCTCCCAGGCCTTGAGTGCTTTGAGGCCGCCTTCGCGAATCACCCAGGGTTGTTGGGTCAGCAAGGTGTCGCGGCCGAGGATCAAATCGGCCAGGGTGCGGCCGCCGAGGTGGGTGGCGCCCACGCCCTCCCCGCCATAGCCGCCGGACAGTGCGATGCCCGTGGCGTGGTCACAGAGCATGTGCGGACGAAAACGGCGCGACATGCCGAGGTTGCCGCCCCAGGAATGGGTAATCCTGGCCTTTTTCAGCTGTGGGAAGAGTTCGCCAAACAGGTAGCGACGCAACTCCACTTCGCTGTCGGTCAGGTCGAAGTTGTGCCGCAACTTGCCGGCAAATTGATAGCCACCACGGGCGCCGAAGACCAGACGATTGTCGGCCGTACGCTGGCCGTAGGTGACCTGTCGGCTGCTCTCGCCAAAGGCCTGACCCTGACTGAGCCCGATGTCTGCCCAGGTGCTGGCCGGCAGCGGTTCGGTGGCGACGATCAAGCTCTGCACCGGTAACTGGTAGCGGCCCAATGGGGGCAAGGTATTGGCGTAACCCTCGACAGCAGGCACCACCCAGGCGGCGCGCACGCTGGCCTTGGCGGTGCGCAGGCCGCCGGACTGCCAATGGGTCACGGGGCTGTTTTCGTAAATGATCACGCCCAGGTTCTCAACCGCCCGCGCCAGGCCACGCACCAGCTTTGCCGGGTTGATCGTCGCGACGTGGGGGGCATAGATGCCGCCATAAGGCTTGGCAATGCGGACCTGCTCGGCCAATTGCTGCGGGCTGAGCCAGCGGTAGTCGTCTTCGGTGAGGCCCTGGGCGTACAGCTTGTCCAGATAGCGGCGCAGGCTGACTTCCTGCTCGGGGTAGCGTGCGGCGCAATACAAGGCGCCGCCTTTGCGGTAGTCGCAGTCAATGCCTTCGCGGGCCAGCACCTGGGCCACTTCATCAGGGATACCGTGCAGCAGGTCAAACGAAGCGCGCCGGTGCTGAGGGGCAAGCTCAGCCAGCAGTCGGTCTTCCCCCAAGAGGTTGCCCATCAACCAGCCACCATTGCGACCGGATGCGCCAAACCCAGCAGTCTGTGCCTCGATGATCGCGATTTTCAGCTCGGGGGCCTGGCGCTTCAGGTAATAGGCGGTCCACAGGCCGGTGTAGCCGGCGCCGATAATCGCCACATTGACGTCCAGGTCGTGCTCCAGCGATGGACGCGCTAACAGCGGGTCGTCCAACTGGTCCATCCATAAACTGATATTGCGCCATGCCGGCATGCCAGCTTCCCCTACCTCGGTTCGATAGGGCCGATCCTAGAGTGCAGTGTCAGGGGCTGTCTTGCGCGCGTGCACGCAGGGAAATTTGTTTGAGGTACGCCTTGGGCGATTGCCCGGTGTGCTGGCGAAAAGCGCTGTAAAACGCCGAGAGTGAATTGAAACCGGCCGCAAAGGCCAACTCATCAACTTTGACCGGCGCGGTGGCGTGGTCCAGCGCGGCCAGTAAATGCTGGAGTCGCGCCTGGTTGACGTAGCGATAGAAGCTCTGCCCCAGCACTTGGTTCAGCAGGTAGGACATCTGGTTGCGACTGTAGCCACAGGCCTTGGCGACCCGCTGCAGATCCAGCTCCGGGTCCAGATACGGCTGCTGACGCTCAAAATATTGTTGCAGGTCATTGGCCATATAACCCAACTGCTGGGGCGACAGGCCCAGGCGGCTGACCGTAGGGCGCAGGGCCTGGGCGGGTTGCTCGTGCACCAAGGACGCATATTCATTCACCCGCCAGATCAACCCGTCGCGCACCGTAATGGCCTCACTGGTACGAAACGACACCAGGCCCTGGCCGCCACGCAACGTGATGCGGTACTGGATAAACGCCGTATCGCCATCGGCGCGGATGCGGTCAGTGTGTTCAATGGCCTCATCCGCCTCACGGGGCATGCTGGCTTGCAAGTACTCGCGCAACTCGGCATAGCCCACCACACGGTTCTGGAAAAAATCGTGGTACTGGATCTCGGGATGGTAGTAAGCCATCACCCCGTCCAGATCGCGATGACGCCAGCACAGGTGATGGCGCAGCACCAACTGGCCGGTAGCGTGGGAATTCTGACACTCATCGTCTGGGGCGATGTCGGGCATATTGGGCTCTACGACGGGAGAAAATATTTGAGAGTGCCGAAGTTTACCCGCCCCTTCAATGGTCAAATCGAGCGCCTGACTAATGGCCTTTTGCCTATTCCTCTGTAGGACATGATCTATATCAAAACCAGGCGAAAGAACCGCCGAACGGGCGCAAAAAAGTCACCTTGCAGTTGCGAACGAATGCTATTTTTAAGCCCTAGATGTCATGACCAGCGAAGGTCCTGGCCCCTGCCGCGAGCTAAAGGAAGCGCTCAATGAACAAGGTGGGCAACATGAACAAAGTGACATTTCCCAACGCCTGCCAGCTGATGCGCTGGCATTTTCACCCCATGGGCTTCGAGGGCAGCATGGACGCCCCCGGCAGCATGATCGCCCGCCTGTTCGACCGGGCCAGCGGCGAGACGTTGATCGCTATCGCGGGGATTCCGTGCGCTACGGTGATGAACGCGGCTGATGTGGAGCGCATCATCGAGGCCGTGGAGGATGAATTGGAGAGTTTCGTGCCGCCGGTTTCGTTGCGGGCGTGAGGCGGGGCTAACCGCCCCACTCTGACGGTAACCACGATGCGAAGCGAGTCGCTCTTGATCTGCTTTTGATCTCAGGCGCCTCGTTCCAACTGTGTCGCCTGTCAGGCCGCCGTCGCGAGCAAGCCCGCTCTCACAGTTGGATCGTGGAGTGTCAGGTAGATAGGCGTCGGCTGTCAGGCCGCCATCGCAGGTCAGCCAGCCCCCTTCGGCGCACGCTGATCATCAAAAAACACCTTCCTGCCATCCACCCGCTCAGACGCCCTGGGCACATTCACGCCTTGGCCTTCCGGCTTCTCCACATACCAATAGCAATGGCTGACCGCCCGGGTGATCCCCACATAGGCCAGGCGCAACACCTCGTCTCTCTGGGCATTGTCATAAGGCTCACTGTCGCCATCCTTACCCAAGCCCGCCATGCGATAGACCTGATTCTTGTACGGCGAGCTGGTGACATGCTGACAATCGCCCAGCAAGAACACCGCATCCGCCTGCAAGCCCTTGGCACTGTGATAAGTCAGCTGTTTAAGCCTGCGCGCCTGAGGCGCCGAGCTAGAATCCACATTAACTACAGACTGAATATGCTCTTGAATCAATAACTTATCGCTACTTTTTCGATAAAGCATCAGGATCGAATCGCCCCGCTGATAGTGCTCGAGCAACCGCTGCCCCAGTGCCGCGTCGTCACGCTCCAACACCGTGACGGGCACCAATACCTTGGGCTCGCCACTGGCCTTGGCCTTCTTGCCCGGGATGGCCGGCGCGCTACGGACGATATGTTCGGCAGCGTCGATGATGTGCTGGTGGCTGCGGTAGTTCTCGCCCAGCATCACGCGGGTGGTGCTGGGCGAAACAAACTCCTTGTTGAACTCCATGAAGTACTTGGGCGAGCTGCCGCGCCAGCCATAGATGGATTGCCAGTCATCCCCCACGCACAGCAAGGATGAGCGTTGGGCTGCGCGCCCGACGTGCATGGCCGGCCCACGGCTGCGGATTTCGCGCAGGCTGGCGCGGATCCAGGACACGATCTGCGGCGATACGTCCTGGAATTCATCGATCATCAAGTGCGACATCGGCCGCAACAAGGGATCACTCAGCAGCTTGAGGTTCTCCGGGGTGTTTTCGCCAAACAGCGAGAACATCCGGTTGTAGGTCATGATCGGCGGCGATTGTTCCAGCAGGTGATCTTCCAGCGCCTTCCAGAAAATGCTCAGGGCCTCGAAGAACAGCCGATCCGGGTCGTCCTTGGCAAAACTCATCTGGCCAACCGCCGTGGGGACATCCAGGCCGAGGTTCTCGATAAACCCGGCTGCCATGACAAAACTGTCCAACAGGGGCGCCGAGGCGAGTTCGCCTTTAACCTTGTAATCGAAGCCTGGCCCGGCCGTGGCATCGCCGCCCAGACTGCTCAAAAGGCGCTTTGAAGATTCGTAATTATCCAGCCATATCAGTGGCTTATTACAGAAAGCTTGAAACAACGTGCGCTTTACTGCCCATTCTGCACGCACCGAGAGTTTCGAATTCGGCCGACTGATCTGCGGGTTTTCACGCCCATCGAACCCCAGTACCACCCAGGCGTCCAGCTCCGGGATGTAGCCGTGGCAATGAAATCGCGCGCCGTTGATTTCAAAGGTCTGACGGCTGGGTTCGATACCTTTGATCGGCCAGGCACCGGCGCGAAACCACAGGTCCTCAATCACATCACAGAGTTCTTCATCGCGCTTGGCGGCCAATTCAGTCACGGCCATACGCTTTTGCACGTCAGGATGATCGCGCTCCAGCTCCTTGAGCTGAAGGCCATGGCGGGCCAAGGGTGCAATCAACTCGCGAAAACGCTGATGGCGGCCATACAAGCGGTGATAACAAGCGTTCATCTGCTGGCGCTGGGCGTCACTGATACGCAGGTCGAAGGCGTTGCTGTCGGCGTCTTCAAAACCACCGCTGAGGTTCTCAAAGGCCTGCAGCCGCTCAAAACCCGGCAGGCTGCGCACCATGGGCAGGATGCGCGAGTGAAAGGTGCGCACCAGCGCCTGGGCTTCCTTGCTGCCAAGGGGTTGGCCCCACAGGTTGAGAATTTCCATGAGTTTGTTGATGAAGTCCTTGCGCGACTCGCGGGTGAACGTCACCACCGTCATCGAACTCAGTTCAAAGCCCAGGTAATGGCTGAGCAGCAGGATGCGCAGCACCAGGGACGTCGACTTGCCAGCGCCGGCCCCCGCAATCACCGAGGTCGAGGGGGTGTCGCTGAAGATCATCTTCCATTGCGCCGCGCTTGGCTGCGCATGGGCTGGCAGCAGGCGCGCGACATCGGCCTTCATGCGCTTCTTCACCTCTGCGGTGAGCGGCAATCGCCAATCGTCGAACAGGCTGTCATCTATGCCTGGCGCACGGTGCTCATCGGGGCGAAAGTCACGAATCAGCAGGACTTGTCGGCCCTCCTCGATGCCATCAGCCCTACCCTCACGGTAACCGTACTCAACGCCCGCCTCATGCCCACTGCGAAAGCCGTCGGCCTGGCCATGCAACCAGGAAAATCGATGCTGCGCACGCAAACGGGTGAGGCCATGGCCGAACAGGCGCGCGGCAAGCCGCTTCAACAACGGCATTTCAGCCAAGGGGCGCAGTTCGGGGGGTAGATCAGGCTGTTGTTGCGACACGCGGACTCCTGCGGTGAGCTTGTTTTGACCAAGCCGTCATGGTCGCCGGAAACGCCGCTCAGTTCCAGCCAAATGCTTTGTTGTCATGCAGTTAGGCGATGAAGTGAAAGTGAACACCGGGGTTAAACATCGAATAAATGAATCATAAAAGGGCATTTTTTACGCTTTTTCTCGATCATGCGCTGCTGGATGATAGGTTCATCAACAGGAGACGATCATGCTTGAACTTCGACCTTTCAACACACTGGGCGGCGCCCACCATGGCTGGCTTGACGCTCATCACCACTTTTCCTTTGCCGAATACCACGCCCCCCAGCGCATGCACTGGGGCAACTTGCGGGTATGGAACGACGACATCATCGCCCCCGGCAGCGGCTTTCCCCAGCACCCGCACCGCGACATGGAAATCATCACCTATGTGCGCGAAGGGGCCATCAGCCATGCCGACAACCTGGGTAACAAAGGCCGCACCGAAGCCGGCGACGTGCAAGTAATGAGCGCAGGCACCGGCATTGCCCACAGCGAGTACAACCTGGAGGCTACGCCAACCAAGATCTTTCAGATCTGGATCATTCCCAATGAGGCTGGCTTGCCGCCGTCCTGGGGCGCCAAACCGTTTCCACAAGGCCACCGCGAGGGATTTGTAACGCTGGCCAGTGGTAAGGCTGGCGACATTGAAAGCTTGCGGATTCGTGCGGATGCACGCTTGGTGGCGGCGAACCTGAAGGCCGGGGAAAGCGCGGAGTACCGGTTGGACAGCGGTCGCCGTGCCTACCTGGTGCCCGCCACGGGCGTGATTGAAGTCAATGGTGTGCAGGCAAAGGCGCGAGACGGTGTGGCGGTGGAGGATGAAGAGGTATTGAGGGTGACGGCGATTGAAGACAGCGAAATTGTGCTGGTAGACCTGGCCTGATCATGTAGGAGCGAGCTTGCTCGCGAAGAACTCACCGACGCCGCGTTCATTCAGAAGCACGCGTTATCGTTGACGTTTTTCGCGAGCAAGCTCGCTCCTACATACAGTGTCAGTTATTGGCTGATTGCACCATCGACCAACACCTGCGCCTCTTCCACCAGTTGCTTGAGGTGCTCTTCGCCAACGAAACTCTCGGCGTAGATCTTGTAGATGTCCTCAGTGCCCGAGGGCCGTGCGGCAAACCAGCCGTTTTCGGTCATGACTTTCAAGCCGCCAATCGCCTGGTTGTTGCCCGGCGCATGGCTGAGGATCTGCTGAATGGTCTCCCCGGCCAGTTGCGTGGACGTGACCTGCTCCGGCGACAGTTTGCCCAGCAGGGCTTTTTGCGCTGGAGTGGCTTTGGCATCCACACGGATAGCGAACGGCTCACCGAGGGCATCGGTCAGGCCGCGGTAGATCTGGCTGGGGTCCTGGCCTTTGCGCGAGGTCATTTCGGCGGCCAGTAAGGCCGGGATAAGGCCGTCCTTGTCGGTGCTCCACACGCTGCCATCCTTGCGCAGGAACGAGGCACCGGCGCTTTCTTCGCCGCCAAACCCCAACGACCCTTCAAACAAGCCATCGGCAAACCATTTGAAGCCCACTGGCACTTCGTACAGGCGACGACCAATACGCGCTGCGACGCGGTCGATCAGGCCGCTGCTCACCACGGTCTTGCCTACGGCTGCATCGGCGCGCCAGTCCGGACGGTTCTGGAACAGGTAGTCGATGGACACCGCCAGGTAGTTGTTGGGCGCCAGTAAACCTCCGGAAGGCGTGACAATGCCGTGGCGGTCGTGGTCCGGGTCGCAGGCGAAGGCAACGTCGAAACGCTCCTTGAGCCCGATCAGACTTTGCATGGCGTAGCTGGAAGACGGGTCCATGCGAATCTGGCCGTCCCAGTCGACGCTCATGAAGCGGAAGGTTGCGTCGACCTCGGTATTCACCACCTCCAGGTTCAAGCGGTAGTGCTCGGCAATCGCCGACCAGTAGCGCACCCCTGCTCCGCCCAGTGGGTCCACGCCCAAGCGCAGGTCGGCGCTGCGGATCGCGTCCATGTCGATCACATTGATCAGGTCGGCCACATAGCTGTTGAGGTAGTCATGGCGATGGGTGGTGTCGGCCTTGAGCGCCTGGGCGTGAGTGATGCGCTTGACCCCGGCCAGCTTGTTGGCGAGCAGTTCGTTGGCCTTGGCTTCGATCCACTTGGTGATATGGGTATCAGCCGGGCCACCGTTAGGCGGGTTGTACTTGTAGCCGCCACTTTGCGGCGGATTGTGGGACGGTGTAATCACAATGCCGTCCGCCAGGCCGCTGGTACGGCCGCGGTTGTAGCAGATGATGGCGTGGGAAATCGCCGGCGTCGGCGTGTACTCATCGCCCTCGGCCAGCATCACATGCACGCCGTTGGCCGCCAGTACTTCCAAGGCGCTGGCACCGGCTGGCGTCGACAATGCATGGGTATCCAGGCCGACAAACAAGGGGCCAGTGATGCCCTGCGCTTCGCGGTACAGGCAGATGGCCTGGCTGATAGCCAGCACATGCCACTCGTTGAAACTCAGTTCAAACGAGCTGCCGCGGTGCCCGGAAGTACCAAAAGCCACGCGCTGAGTGGAGATCGCTGCATCAGGCTGGCCGGTGTAGTAAGCCGTGACCAGTCGCGGGATATCCACCAGCAACTGGGCTGGCGCCGGTTTGCCCGCAAAAGGACTGATAGTCATGCATAAACCTCGAAAAGAAGGATTCGGAAAAAATGACAGTTTACTGGGACTTGGACTACTGCGCGACGGTATCGATCCGACGATCTAAAGAGAAATTTCACACACTACTCAGTCTGCGCCTGCCGTAGTGACTGCGCCAGCGTATCCAGGGCGATGTCCAGGTTGGGATGGCCGCTGAAGGTATGGCTCAAGCGCATATGCTGGTGATGTAAACCACTGAGGCTGAACAGCTCGCCGGGGGCAATCACTACCTGCTGGGCGAGCATGCGTTGGAACACCAGGCGCATGTCCACCGGCGCCGTCGACTGCAACCAGAAACTCGCCCCGGCCACGGGCATGCGGTAGTGCACACGCCCTTGCATACGCGCCTCCAAGCGGTGACTCATGGCGTGCGCCTGCTCATGGAGGCGCTGGCGCAACGTCTGCAGGTGCTGGTCGAACCGACCGCTTTCGTACAGCCGGGCAATGGCGCGTTGTCGGATAGCGGACAGTCGAAACGAACGCAGCAGGAATTGGCGCTGCAATTCACTGCTCATCTGCTGTGCCAGCAGGTAACCAAAGGGCGCCTCCGGGCCCAACACCTTTTCGAACGAAGAAAACACAATCAGCCGCTCTGGGTTGACCAGGCCGCGCAAGGCCGATCCGGGCGGCGCAAAGCTCAGGTCACCAAAGGTATCGTTCTCCAGCAACCAGCAGCCGTGCTGGTCGAGCAGACGCGCTACGTGCAGCCGCTCGGGCTCGGTCATGGCGTTACCCGAGGGCATGCTGACCACGGACGAGAGCAGCACCAAGTGCACCGGCTCATGGCGCAGCAGGTGCTCAAAAGTGGCCAAATCGGGGCGGCCGTCGGCGCGCCAGGGCCATTCAATGACCCGCACACCAGCGGCCTGTAGCAGGCGCAACACCAGGTAATCGCAGGGAGATTCAACCACCACCACGGTGCCTTTAAGGCCCAGGGCATCAATCAGGATGTCCAGTACGCCTTGAAGGTCGGCCCCCACATACACCTCATCCGCTTGCCAACAACGGGTGGGCGACGAGGTATAGCGTGCGGCCAAGGCGGCGCGCAACTCCCACACACCACAGGGTTGCGAAGGTTGCAGGTGATGGGGATACCGGCGTACCAGTTGACGTTCCAGCGCCAGCAACGCGCCATCCAGCGACCCCAACAGCGCCGGTTCATCGCCACTGAGCACCACCATCGCCGGGCGCCGGGCGGCCGTGTACAAACGCTCGAGCAAGTCTGTACCCGCCATAAGGGGCGCGTTTGCAGCCACGGGCCAGGCGAAGTAGCCGGACTTGGCCACCGAGTACACTCGTCCTTCCTTTTCCAGCAACGAATAGGCGTACTGAATCGTCGAGATCGACACATTCATGCGCGTCGATAACTGCCGCAGGGAAGGCAGTTTCACTGGCGTTTCCCGGCTGACTTCGTTGATCAGGTTGATCATGTAGCGGTACACCGCCTGATAGGCAAAGTCTACTTGCCGCTCCCCCCGAAGGTTCATTGTTGATCACCGGCTTTGATTGGCGAATACACGCTGCTAACGCCCCGACACTTGGGCGATGCGCACCTTGGGCCGCGCCAGCGTTTGTTTGCATACCCGCATGCCGCGCCCTCCCAGCAGCGGGCGCTTACGATATAGGTGCTGCAACAGCGGCAGCGGCAGCCCACTGGTATCCACTAGCCACTGGTGCAGGATGTCCGCAGCGGGTTTGCCCTGTAGTGCCTTGTGCAGTTCAGGAAGTGCCACCAGCATGCCGGGATGGCATTGACGCAAGAAGCTCTCCAACCGTTCGCCATGTTGAACGAAGGGCGCAAACAACAGGCACGTCAACTGGCTGTCGTCCAGGCCGGAGAACTCCTGAATGTAGGCGGTGGACAGCAACTGCCCCTCTGGCCCTGACGCTTCTTTGATCAGCGCGACCGGTACTTGCCTGCGGTGCAGGAAGTCCGCCGCACGCCGAACAAACCCCGCGACGCCATGTTCGTAGGACAGCTCACGCAGACACTGGGCCTGCACACCGTGCAAATGCGCCATGAGCAATGGGTTGGGATAGGCGGGATGGCTGAAATGGAACTCGAACGGGTCCCGTTTGTAGGCGAGGAACCCGGTGAGCAGTGGCGCATGGGCGACATCGGCGTCCTTGAGCAGATCAGCGATACCGATATAGGCCAAATGACGATGCCCGCCCCGGCCCGGACTTTCGTTGCCGGCATAGTGCTCGCCATAGAGGTCGCGGTAGCATCCCACGCTCCATTCCTCCATGCGTGCAAACCACCCATTGAGCGACGATGGCTTGCCGGGCGCAAATGCAAGGCCGGTCGCCAGCGCATTTTTTTTCAGCCACGCGATGTATTGGCTTTGCTTGCGCACTGAATCACCGCTGACCAGGGCATGCACGCCGCCGTTCCAGGTAGCGACCCGCTGGTAGAAATCGCCCAGGGCCAGGAGCGTGTCATCGCACAGGGCGGCGCGGATATCGCCGGACGTCAGGTGCCCAATCATCAGTTTGTTACGCTGGCTGATTTCCCGAGCGGCACTGGACGCCGGGCGCTGATGGTTGAACGGCAGCACCTCATGGTTTTCCACCATCAACAGCTCTACCCGTGGGTCGTCATGGAAGAACAGCGCTGCGTAGCCTTGATTCAGGCAGTCGAGCGTTGCTTGAGTCATACCCGCATGCCGCAATGTTGCCACCCGTATCTGAAAAGTCTTGGGCGAGCGGCCGGCAATGGTCAGTTGCGCCGCACGCAGTAACGCGAGGGTGTAGCTGCTCACTTCGCCGCCACCGTGGGCGATCAGTACTTTGTAATTGCCCACTTGTTCCATGCCGCCTGCGGCCACCACGATGCGCTGAACGAGCAATTGAAGTGACGTTCGTTCGGCACGCGTAAAGTGCCCAATTAAACGTTGCAGAACTTGCTGGTAAACATAGCTCATGGCTTGTTCATGAATAGTGCTCATCGTTCTACTACCCGAGTTGAAATATCAGTTTCAAGCAACTACCAAACAACGTTGCTCGACTTATTACATCTGTAGGCTTGTCACCCAGTGCGCAGCACAAGTTTGAGTCAACATTAGCACCTTGCAACAAAAGCGCAGGTGAGAGCATTGAGGGGGCCGGTGGCCGCCCCGCCGGAGAATCCAGCGCCTGCGCGGGCTCTAGCGAAATAGCTGTTAGCCTTAGGAATGTTCCGACAACGTCCTACACTGTTTTAACTAAGCAATTAGAGAATTGTCCGACAAATATTAATCACCTGCGCACCTTGGGTGCGCGTAAAGCAAAAGGGTATTCGTTTTGCACTTGCCGGGAAAAACAATCCGAGCCTCGTTAGTTCTGAAGGTGCGTGACGCAACTGCCGTGTAATCAATCATGGCTCAATCCTTGAAATAACAATGAAGACTCAATTATCGGCACTCAAATAATGATTAACAGATACAGAACAGCGTCAAAAAGCAGCTCAGATGAGCTGCCTGCCCAACTTAAATGACGCCCACACACAAGCGCCGCACTGGATTTCAGGGCGGCGCAAGGCAATAACAGTATTGTTTACGGGGCAGAACGCCCCTGCGGCGGCTCAACCCCGGTGCGGGTTAAGCCCTGTCAAATGGCGCATTTGCCTCATCAGCTCAGGCGCCAGCGTATTCATTTGCGAATACTCCTACAGCTCAAACAGCTTCAACCTGCAACGCCACCCGTTCGCGGCACGGGCATTCGTCCATGTATCGGTGCGCTTCGACGAACTGACTGAATGGAAATACCGTAGTCTTCAGTGGGACAAGCACCCGGTCGGCTGTCAGCTGGTTGATATCGCGCAACGCGCGCTGCAACGCCACGTGATCCTGGATAATGCCCAACTCCGGCTTGCCGGTGAAGTTGCCGATACAGTGCACAAAGAACTGAATGTTCTTCTGGAACGCCGCACAGGCCGGGAATGGCGTCTGGTTGCCACCTTGCAGGCCATACAGCACCAGGCTGCCGCGCGGCGCCAGGACGTCCCCGAGCAGCGACATCTGCGGGCCACCCAGGCCATCGAACACTACGTCGACGCCCCGGTTGTCGGTGAACTTGTTGATCTGCATCAGCAGGTCTTGTTCTTCGGTCACGATGACTTTTTCTGCCCCGAGGGACAGCAGGTATTCACGTTCAGCACTGTCTTTGGTGGCGGCAATCACCCGCACACCCAGGGCCTTGCCCAACTGCACAAACGAAGGGCCGGCACAGTGGCTGGCATCGGTCACCAAAGCGAACTGGCCGGGTTTGACCCGCGCCAGGTCCATGTAGGCAAAGTACGCAATCAGCAGTGGCGTGTAGTGCACGCTCGCTTCAATCGGACTCAAGACATCCGGATAACGGGTCAGGGCCGAACGGGGCAAGACGATCTGCTCGCCATACACCGGGTAATCATTGGGGCTCTCGGCCGGAAAACTGGCCACTTTATCGCCCACCGCCAGGTCATCCACGCCGTCGCCGAGGGCAACCACAACCCCGGCCATCTCATGGCCCAGGCCAGAAGGCAGGCGTGCATGGGAAGACGCCAGGTTCTGGCGCCACAGAATGTCGTACCAACTGATGCCGATCGCATCGACACGCACCTGCACTTCGCCCGGTGCGGGCTGCGCGGCCGCATGCTCTTCGCATTTGAGCACCTCGGCCGGACCAAACTTGTGAAAACGGATCGTGCGGGACATCGCAAACCTCGTCAAAGTAACCTCTAATGCCATGAACTTTATCTGGGCTTTGGGGGTAAGACCACCGGTCACCATTAATAGTCGACATGCCTGTCATTGATTCCGCGAAGGAGGAACACCCCTCAACTATCGTAGGAAAAATCAATTAGCCGGTGCAGAGTACCAGCCTTTCCCCGTAAGATTCATGCCGGTCATCCCTCTGAATCGAACCTCAGGGGTTGCTACATGACCGCTCACATCAAGTTTGCTGACTCTTCCAGGACACAAGATGAACCGTAACGACCTGCGTCGTGTCGACCTTAACCTCTTGATCGTATTCGAAACCTTGATGCATGAGCGCAGTGTGACCCGCGCCGCCGAGAAATTGTTCCTCGGCCAGCCGGCCATCAGCGCAGCGTTGTCACGCCTGCGCGGGTTGTTCGATGACCCCCTGTTCGTGCGCACCGGGCGCAGCATGGAACCCTCGGCCCGCGCCGTGGAAATCTTCGCCCTGCTCTCCCCGGCCCTGGACTCGATCTCCACCGCCGTCAGCCGCGCCGCCGAATTCGACCCGGCCACCAGCACCGCAGTGTTTCGCATTGGCCTGTCCGACGACGTGGAATTCGCCCTGCTCCCGCAACTGCTCAAACGCCTGCGCTCCGAAGCCCCCGGCATCGTGCTGGTGGTACGCCGCGTCAACTACATCCTGATGCCCAGCCTGCTCGCCTCCGGCGAAATCTCCATCGGCGTCAGCTACACCGCCGACCTGCCCGCCAACGCCAAACGCAAGGTACTGCGCCGCAGCCTGCCCAAACTGCTGCGCGCCGACAGCGTACCAGGCTCGCTGAGCCTGGATGACTTCTGCTCACGGCCCCACGCGCTTGTGTCCTTTGCCGGCGACTTGAGCGGGTTTATCGATGAAGAGCTGGAAAAACTCGGCCGCAAGCGCCACGTTGTGCTCGCGGTGCCGCAGTTCAACGGCCTGGGTACGTTGCTGGCGGGTACGGACATTCTGGCCACCGTGCCGGATTACGCGGCGGAAGCGCTGACCTCGGCGGGTGGGTTGCGTGCCGAAGACCCGCCATTGCCGGTGCGCTCGTTTGAGCTGCATATGGCGTGGCGAGGGTCGCAGGATAATGATCCGGGGGAGCGGTGGTTGAGGTCGCGGATTCAGATGTTTTTTGGCGATCCTGAGAGTCTTTAGGAGTCGTCGGGCAGGCTGTTTATCTGATGATTTTTGCCTTTCGACAAACCATGGAGCTCCATTCACTTCCAGTGGATTGCTACATTGGGGGCACATCCGAGGGCATGCACTGGATGGTTTGAAAAAGATGCCCCCTGCCTAAGGCCAAGCAGGCTATTGATTAACATAGCTCTTCGAGCGGTTGAGCACTGCCATCTCCAAGTGGCTTAGGTGTAGGACTGCGGTTAGGTGTAGCGCTGATTGAGTCCGCGACATTCGGCCCCCAATGATGTCAAACAGCCATTTCGTGATAGTATTTGGCCTCTGCCAAAACACGCCACCAGACCGCTCCGGGCGCTGTAAACATCGCCTTAGCGGCTTTGAACTCTGCGCCTGACTAACCTCCAAGCTCTGTGCGTATGCCCACGGCAATGTGATGGACAGTGCAGTGAATAGGCCCCCATCTACCAACCTGACCTTATAAGTCCAACATGACAAGCACAACGGAAGATGCTGTTGAAAAGCGCGAAGCCCCCTTTACTTCGAGCGGCGCAAACGACGAGGTGTTCGAGAAGGTAGGTGCTCACGAGCCGCTGCCCAAATCACCTGTATTCCTAGCCCTTCAGGGCGGCGGCGCCAAGGGAATTGTCCATATTGGTGGCATCGCTGCTCTGGAAGAACTCAATTTCGACATCAGGGCAGTATCGGGCACCTCCGCAGGCTCTATGGTCGCCGCGCTAATCGCTGCAGGTTTCAACTCCAAGGATCTGGTCGACCCCGACGGCAAAAAGCACTTTTTTGGAAACAAGCTCTTCGGCAAAGAAAAGGGTCAGCTACAGTATTCGAAACCGACGCATCTATTTACCCGCCGAGGTTGGTTTACAATCAAATCTGCTGTACTACTCGGCAAAGCGCTAAAGGCCTTTTGGCCATGGCCCGGTGACTCCAAAGTGGAAACGACCGCCAACTGTATCTGGCTAATCATCATCGCAGCCTGGATTTCCTTGGGCTTCTATAAAACCTGGCCCATGCCAGTTTGGCCTTTGGTGTTCACCGGGATTGGTGTAGGCGTCTTCTTCATCTGGGCACTGGTTGGCCTTACTACGGTGCGCAAAGTCCGGAATTTCATAGACGCTGCGATCGCCTTCAAACTCAAGGAAAACGGCAAAACCCGCAAAGACAAGAACATCACCTTCCGGGATATGCACAGTGCCGGCTGTATCCCCCTAAAAATTATTGCTACAAACAAAAGCTCCGAGAGGCTTGAGTACTTTTCGTACAGTCGCACACCTCGCGTGAGAGTGGCTGACGCGGTGGCGGCATCGATCTGCCTTCCCATCATTTTTAGGCACTGGAAATTCAACTTCCTTCGCCATACGCCAACGGGCGTTGAGAAGGTCTATGGAAAATTTCTAGACGGGGGACTCGTATCGAACCTACCGGCCTGGGCGTTCGATGAAGAAAGACTCAAGCAAGCGGACGCCACCACCGTGGCGTTTAGCCTGGAAAGCCCTGCCCCGAAAGATAAGATGCATTGGCTGTTATCCATCGCTAATACGGTGGTTAATGGGTCAGGTGAGATCCATACCCGGGCAGCTGGCTCAATGGCGACTGTCGCGCTTCCGACCACACTAGATCTCCTAGATTTCGATGTATCTGCTGAGGACATCTATGCCGAGGTAGACAAGGCCAAGGTCAAAGCCTTGAAAGACGTCGGTAACGAGCTCATTCACGCTCCGAACGCTTTGAGCAAAGGTGCGAAGGACATCCACGATATCCTTGAGCAGATCCTCAGCAAAAAGGGACACAATTTCGCCAAGAAAGTCTCACGGTATAGATTGAGGGTCGCATTAGGCGCTCAGATCGGGTACTCCAACTCGGACGTTACCTTTGTCTTCGATCATGGCTATGACTCCGGCGATGCTGATCGTTACGCAACCGTGCCTCTGTGGGGTTCCTACGCGGGAACCGCATGGAGCCTAAAAGAGGCGTACGCGACCGTCGAGCCGCACAATGAGCCGCTGATGAAGAATGCCTGGCCTGCGATGAAATGGATGGTCAGTATTCCGTCGTACCCCAAGAACAAGATATCCAGCGCTAATCGGTATGG
This sequence comes from Pseudomonas sp. NFR02, assembly GCF_900119375.1. Taxonomy (NCBI): domain Bacteria; kingdom Pseudomonadati; phylum Pseudomonadota; class Gammaproteobacteria; order Pseudomonadales; family Pseudomonadaceae; genus Pseudomonas; species Pseudomonas sp. NFR02. Next base: position 359,948 of record NZ_FPJJ01000003.1, on the reverse strand, counting down.
CGAACAGATCATCCAAGGTTCAAGGGACAAAATCCGACCGTGCATCATCAAAATAGATTGTGATATGCCAATTCGAAATAGCCGTGACGGCTACGAAAACTTTCTTGATTTTTTGACAGAAGCTCAACGCGCCGTGCATGATTATGCTAACGATGTTGGAATTGCAGACTACGTGCAGGGCCAAAACAAATGGAAATAAAACTCCGCATCCCAGGTGGTACCGTCATATCTTCGAACTCGAAGAAACGAACCGATGCAAAAAAAACGGCTTCTGATACCTCTTCTGAGTATATCGAAGAAATCAGAGAAACGGCCAATGAAGTGCGTGAACTTATTCGCCAAAGCAATGAACTGGACCAGCTTGAAAAACACCTCAGCCAAGTGGGTTATGCAGAGTGGGTCAGAAGCGGCGACAGAGAAAGGTTTTACGAAATCATGAAGGCACTCAACTCAGGCGCTGCCACGGCACGCGAGTATTGGGAAGAACGTCACAACAGCAGCCCTAATCATAGAAAAAACCGGATTCCATCCACATCTTCGAAGCCGAACAAGAAAACTGATGACGGCTTCGAGCCACAATTAGGGTAACTAGGGCGCCGTGATGAACGGCGCTTCAGTTTTTTTTCAAGGCTCTTTAATGTTGTTGGCCACTACCAGCTGCGCTAAGCATAAATGCAATAAATGCCCATCTGGTATCTGGATTGCCCGGGGCCATTAGCCTCTAAAGCCCTTCATTCCTTCACCCAAGCCACTCGACCATGCACTAATTAATGCTACAAGGCTTATTTCCTTAGCATAAATAGAGCCTTTGGTGGTGGTAATAGGGACGTTGAATCGACCGCAAAAACCGTCGTACTTGCCTATGCTGCCCTCAATCCACTAAGACGAATCGAGAGCCTGCACGACCTGTTTTGTTGAAACCCAGGAACCTCTCGACACTTGTCCGCAATAATATTAGTCACATTGTAAAAAAGTTTATACCTATCAAAAACCTGCTCATGGACTTAACCATCTAGGCTCAGGCATGACTTATCAATCAGATGGGTTTGAGGTTCATCTTGGCTTCAAAAATCAGCAGATCGCTTTCCTCGTTGTTAATCATCATGTTGACTAGGCGAGGGCTCACTTCGATTTCGCCGCCGAGCATCGCACGCACAGTTTCTGGGTACCGTTCGAGCATCAGATCCGCGAGGCCATGGCTATAGCCATCACGGATGAGTTTGATTTTGGTGTCATCCGCAGTACCGTATTTGATGAGTTTGTAAAACCCTGGATCTAGGGCACCTACCCCATTTAGCACCTCGACGAACTTGAAAATCTTGTTGTCGAAGAAATCGTCCTCGTCCTTGAGACGGACGATTGCCAAGTTAATACGCTCGCCGTCGTCCTTTTGGGAGATTCTTACCCAGTTCTCATACTTGCTGTCGCGATATTTGGTATCACCCCATTTACCCACGAATACGTGATCGCTATGGCTTGTCTCGACCAGCTTTTTCCAATACATGAGCGTCTGTCGGATCGTTTGCTTGACGCTGAGCTTCTTCAGCTTCCAATCCAGGATCATGGCGTAGAAATTCCGGGCAGGCTCTTGCTTGAGACGCACCAGGTCGCTGTACTCTCGGCTGTTGTCGAAGTGATCGACGAACGATTTGGAGATCGCAAGCATCAGCCTGTCAACGGTGTTGATGACGCCGTTCGCCTCAATGCCTCGCCTGATCTTCCGTTCTATAGCCTCCTCCTCTGAAAACACGTCAATTTCATTCACACTGTTCGCGATGAGGAGCTTGCCCACCTGAGTTGTAACGTACCGACACTCTCGATCTTTAACCACGCCAGGATGCAGATTCTCAAGACGAGCCACGGCGTCGTCGTAGAGAACCGACACTTTCCCATCGATGATCTTGGTGGCTTCAAGCAGAACGTTGCTGACAGTGTCCTTGACCACTTTTGAGACGTTGACGGATTTATCGTAGAAAGTCTCAAGCGCTGCATTGTCGCGTGTATAGCCATTTACGCCCAACAGGTAAATGCTGGACTCCAGCTTTCTCAACGCAGACTTAGCGCCAGGCGCGAAGACCTCACTGAACCGGTTGACGCGTCCGACCAGGTTCTTGAATTGAGATGGCGTCAGCTTTTGCTTCCCTTTGAAAAAATCAAAGACGAAGAGTCGTTCGATCGGCAGGTTCACCCCTTCCAGAAGCGTGGAGTTGCAGACAAGAAACCTCATCTGCTTGGAGCTGCTGAACAGGCTCTCCAAGTAAAGACGGATGGTGTCAGGGATCGAACCATGGTGGTACATAACCCCTTTGCGCAAGCAGCCGATCAGTTTGTAGCGTCGGTCGAAAAGCTCTTCTAGCTCGGCACAGGCTGTCTGGATCAGCGGACAGTCTACGAGCGGCAGCACGGCTGCCAGTTCAACGGCAAATGACTCAATGCTTTTCTTCCTGTTGCCGTAAACGATGTTTTTGGACAGTGCTTCGCCTTTGATGAGCTCGAAGCAGTTTGCATACCTCCGATCGAACTCCATCCAGTCATTCAGGAAATGATCATAGAGCTTGAGCTTGGTCTGGCCCCTCCCTGCCCTAAAATCCTTGATGTAGAAGCGCTCAGACTTGATGTACTCGTCGATCCTGAATCCGCTCGGGATCATGTCTAGGAAGCGCACACGGACATTGAGTTCATCGCATAGGAAGGGAGTCAGGAACTTGAATGATGTTTCCGGATTACGAGCCCCCAGGATGCACAGCATGGCAGCCAGTAACTCACTTCTGCGGTCGCTCTGCAGCAGGTTGTGGGCCTCGTCGACGAAGACCATATCGAAGCTCAGCTCGGCGTTCTCATTCAAGAGCCTGTTGAGCCGCTCCTGGGTCAGGACAAATGCCCTGTTCTTTCGCTCAACCGAATACATCTCGGGGTGGGTCACCACCTTGCCCAACCCCTCAATGTCCGCGTAGATCAACCGCTTTTTCGTCTGGGCCAGCAAAGCCTTAGAGGGCACGAGGATCAAGATCCGCTGCCCTGGATTTTCCCTAACCGATTGGATGATGAGCTCAGATTTACCGTAACTGGTCGGAGCAACCACGACTGACGACTTACTGTACTCCGACTGAACAAATGTCCGCAGGGCATCCTGTTGCTCAGTCAGCACGATGCCTTGATCACGGAAGGTATCGATGTAGCTGCCCACGATGTTTCGGATGAACGACTCGCTGCGGTGATCATCCTCGGAAAAGTAGCTGCTGATTACTGCTGAGACAGGGTGCAGGCCACTGTTGAGTGCTACATCGTACAGCGCCTGGTACTGACCCGAAGCGTTACCGTAAAATAGGATAATGCGGTAGCCGAGACGCCGAATTTCGAGGGTCTTGTGGTTAAGGAGCAGCACGGCGATAGCCAAAAGTTTCACAATCTCTGTATTACCCAGTTCGTCTCCCTTGAGGAGTTGGAAATACAGATCCTTGAACTTGGTGTTGCCCAGTTTCCTGATAGTTAGCTCTTCCATGCTACTGCTCCGCCTCCTGCCTCAAGAACTCTTCCAGCTTTTCCATGGTGCCTTTGTGGAGGGACAGCACCCACACCGTTTTGAACACAGCTTCAGCTACCAGCTTGGTGGTGAAATTTGACACGGTATTTTCGGCGATAGCCTGGGACACTTCGCTGAACAGGGCAGAGACCAGAAACACATTGTTGTCCGAAGCGCTCGCCCCGTCCTCTTCAGCCAAATCACCTTCCATCTCCAAGATCTCAATAACCGAGTCCCGGTAATTAGCTTTGTTGTGGATCGCATTTTTCGCTGCATTGATCGCGTTGAGCCAGTGATTGAGCTCCGGCTCAGCCAAACGCCTCTTGAGGTCATCCCGAGCCAAACGCAATTGCGCACTTGTGGCCGAGCAAGACGTCTTGGCCGCCCCTCTGCCGCCCGACTTAACCTCGGTGATCCAGACGTTGTTGGTTGAGGTCTCGTATAGGAGGAGATCGAAGCCCTTCCTGATACTTTTCTCTTCCATATTGAAGAACGGTGAGACCACATCGAAGTCGGGGAAGAGCTTCAGAATGATGACGTGAGACAGGAGCTCACCTAGCATACCAATCCGGATTTCCCAAGGTTTCTTGGAATAACGCTCGTTCCAGAAGTGCTTAATTGTCGCTGGGTATTTGTAGATCGCCCTGTCCTTGCTGGCCTGATCAGCACCATGGCATATACGGGTGAGGTTTTCCCTCAGCGCGAGCTTAAGCTCATCAGAAAAATTCTCGACACAACACAGGGCATACTGGTCTACCTGCTTGAAGCTCACGCCATCCATAACACTTCCTACAAACACTAAACCGCAGAATCCTCTTGCGGTTGCTGCGCGCGATCAATGATCCCGCCCTGATTAAGAGGGTAGGCACCAGCTGAGCAGTTGTGCGCGCGAGTGAGATCTAGTCAGGGATGACCGATAGCGGCACTGTGCCAGCGTTACCGCAAGTTAGCGTGATTGACGGGGCCGGTAAACAACATCGGAGACAATTTTTGGTGAAAATCGTCGGAGTTTACGTAACAGCTGTATAAATATCCAATTGTTCTTAGGTCGGTCAGCGTCGGACTGAAAGATACGCAGCACTGTAGACAGCCCCATCCAACGCCGCTGGTCAGTCCCGACTGAGAGGTAGGCAGTATGCGCCCCTCCCCCGCACTTATGAACTACTGAAAGCCATCTGAATCCATCTGGCTCCTGCGGGGAATCGCCACTCGCGAACCTGATGCACTGGGGGCAAAATTGGGGGCACATTTGAATTTTTTCCGCCTGAAAATACGGTCCTAGAGCCCAGTCAAAATGTTTTTCGGGGATCCGGATAGCCTGTAATGGGATTCCACTAAATCCCATAAAACCTTTTCATAACAATACGTTAGTGGTTGTTTCAGTCCATCGTCGTCTGTCTAAATCCAACGGTTGCGCAGTCAGTAGGCAAAGGCTGGGTGTTCGTCTCTCCGGTCTATCCGGGACGTCCCATAAACCCGACCTCTATGCTCAAGTCTTTTCAGCGCATCTGGCCGGAGTACAACATGACGGCCCATGGCTTTCGTGCCCTACAGGACCATTGCACACGAGCATTTGGGTATAGATCCTATCGTGCTTGAACTGTCTTTATCCCACCGAATGCCGGGTGCGCTCGGGGCAGTGTACGCACGGGCTCAATTGCTCTTGACGGTGTACTTGTTTATTACGGGGTTCAAACACGAAAAGAAGAACGGTGGATACCGGCTATACCCACCACCAGCCCCCACACGTCAGGGCAATGACCGCGCCCACTCCCAGCAGCCACCAGAACAGGGTGCGCTTACGCACTTGTGCACCCGCAGGTACGCATTCAGGAGGGCCCTCAGGGGGCGGTTAAATTGGCACAATCACCACGGGCAAGTTGTCTCGGTTGAAGGGCTCTATACCGGCAAGCCCCATGCAGCGAAAGCCAACGTGGAGGAAATCGTAATCAGCAGGTCGAAGCAGGCTCCGACAGCCCGTGAGGGTGAAGAAAAACAAAAGAAGGCAGGCCTGGTTTTAACATGGCGTCCGTGCGTCCTTGCGGGAAAAACAGGCATTATGCCAGCGATTGATCCCATGCCCAATTCACAGCTCCCCCAGGTCAAAGCGTTTTTGCAGAGCAAAGCGGGCTCCTTTGGCGACCCGATAGCCTCTAAGCGTCGAAAGTCAGGCATGCGTGCGGCGTTATGTCGGTAACCCACGCTTGAATCCAGACCCGCGCAGGCCTACCCTGCACGCGTCGAACAATCACCCAACACGTCAAGGAAGACTTCAAATGTGGGATGGCAGCGTTACTTTTGGCGACTCATGGGCCGGTTACATTGGCCGTGCGGATCAAAACACTGCTCACTCCCATGTCGCCATCCAACTGTGCATCGGCGTAGGCCAACCCGCCACCCTGGAGCTGCCGGGAAAAGTGATCCGTGCGGCAGGCGTGATCATCGGTCCCAACGTCGAACACCGTGCCGTGGCCGAAAGTCATCCGGTGGCATTTTTGTATGTCAGCCCGGACACGGCGTTGGGCCGTGCGCTCAATGCGTTGCTGCAAGACGATGGCATCGCCCTGGCCAGTGACGAACTGCTGGAGTGTTTTCGCCGTAGCACGTCCCTGTCGCACTTTGTCGACGCCCTCTCGCGGCTGCTGGCAATTACCCCGCCGATCGACCACAGGCTCTACAAAGCGCTGAATATTTTGCGCCTTGACCGCGACGGCCCTGGTTGCGTCAGTCGCGCAGCCCAAGCGGTGGGGTTGTCCAGCCCGCGCTTGCGCTGCGTCGCCACCCACCAGATGGGTGTTTCCCTCTCCCAATGGATCATCTGGAACAAATTGGAGCGCGCCTCCAAATCCCTCGCCGGTGGGTCGACGTTGTCGGACGCCGCTGCCGACGGCGGCTTCTCCGACCAGGCGCATCTGGCTCGCATGATGCGCCGCATGATTGGCATGACGCCGCGCACCGCCGCCGAGGTTTTGCGTAAGACAAGCGTTTCGTTCAAGACGCGCTGATATCAAAACGCCAATATCAATCGCATCTTATTCGCGACCACGTTAAGCGCTGAGCACCGGCTCCCAGAGCACCTCAGCGCCACCGAAAGTGAATAGAAGAGTGTTCGCCCGGGGCACCTGTGCCTGCGATTCGGCGAAACGCACCATGAATTCTTTCGATGAATCCGCAGGATGCGCCCTACATGTCAGCACAGCAAAAATTAACCGTCCTTCTCACTGGAGGCTCAGGGGTGCTCGGTGAGTCACTGATCGACTGCCTGGCAGAGGACTTTCACTTGGTCTGCCTGGCGCGCAAAAGCCGTATCCGCGATCCCCGAGTGGAAGTGCTCAAGGGTGATATTTGCAGCGCTGACCTGGGCTTGGCCAGCGACGTTTATGCGGCGCTGGTTGAGCGTGTCGACTGGGTGATCCACGCCGCGGCGGTGACGCGCCTGGACGGTGATATCGACCAGATTTTTTCGGTTAACTACCTCGGCACCGAAAACGTCGTGGCCTTTGTGCAGCAAGCCAAGGTGCCGCTGTATCACATCAGCACCGCCTTTACTCACCCCTGCGACTATTACGAAGGCGTACAAGCAGAAACGCCTTACGAAGTCGCCAAGCGCCAGGCCGAAACCCTGGTGCGCTCGGCCGGCATCGACGTGTCGATCTTTCGTCCGTCCATCATCATCGGCGACGCCAGCACCGGGCATATGCCCAACTTCCAGGGTTTCCATATGACCATGGGGCTGATGATGTCTGGCGTGCTGCCCATCGTGCCCTGCCCGCCTGCTGGCTATGTCGACCTGATCGCCCGTGACGTCGCGGCGCGAGCGATCGCCAACGCGCTGCACCAGCGTTTGATCGGCGACGACTATTTTCTCACCAGCGGCCCACAGGCCCTGGATCTGACGGGTCTGCTGGACCTGATGTGCCAGTCCATGGACACCCAGAAACAACCCTTCACACGGCCACGCTGCATGGCGCCGGACATTTATGAACGGTTGATCCGCCCGGTATTTCTACCGGCGCTGAGCGGCAATATCCAGGCCGCCCTGACCCGTGCCACCCAGTTGTGCCGCTATGCCTGCCTGCGCACGCCACTGCCCACTTCATTGCCGCAGTTACTCGGCGAGCCGGCATTCAGCCAACGCGATGTCAGCCGTGAGTTGCTGCTCTCGCTCAACCACCTGGCGCCCAAGCTGGGGGCTCTGACGCGCATGCTCAAGCAGCCGGTGACAACGCCCACAGAAGCGAGCGTGGCATGAACCACACTGTTATCGAACCTACTCTCGACGCCGCACAGGTCGACCAATACCTGCGCCAGCACGTCAACTCAGGCTACGCACGCCTCGCGTCGCTGATGAACCTGCCAATCGAGCAGTCCAGCCGTGGCGTCTACATCTACGACGAGCAAGGCCGCCAATACTTGGATGCAGGCGGCTATGGCGTGTTTTTCCTCGGGCACGGCCACCCGGTCGTCGTGGAAGCGGTTACTCGGCAACTGCAGCAAAACGCTTTGGCCAGCAAGTTGTTGCTCAACCCGCAACAGGCCTTTGCTGCCCACGCTCTGGCCGCACTGTGCCCGGGTGACCTGGACTATGTGTTTTTTTGCAACTCGGGCGCCGAGGCCACCGAAGCCGGCTTGAAACTCGCCCGCCTCAACGGTTGCCGCCGCACGCTGTCGACGCTCGGAGGCTTCCACGGCAAGACCCTCGGCGCCCTCGCGGTCACTGGCCGCGAGAGCTACCGAGAGCCTTTCAGCGGGTTGCTCAGCAACAGCGAGTTCGTGCCGTTTGGCGACAGCGTCGCGCTGGAGCAGCAACTGCGCGCATCGCCGGACAAGGCCTGTGTGATCCTCGAACCGATCCAGGCCGAAGCGGGGGTGATCCTGCCCCCATCCGGCTACCTCAGGCGCGTACGCGAACTGTGCGATCAATATGGCGCCGTGCTGATTATCGACGAAATCCAGTCTGGCCTGGGCCGCACCGGCTATTGGTGGGGCTGCGATCAGGAACAGGTGGTGCCCGACATCATGCTGGTGGGTAAAAGCCTGTCCGGCGGCTGCGTACCGGTGAGCGCCATGGTGGCCCGCGCCGAGATCTATGCGCCGTTCAATCGCAACCCTACGGTCCATACCTCGACCTTCGGCGCCAACCCGCTGGCCATGGCGGCTGTGCAGGCCACGTTGCAAGTGATGGTGCAAGAAGACCTGGTCACGCGTGCCCGGCTGCTCGGCCAGGACCTGCACGCCCGCTTCAGCGCGCTGTTGCAGCAACAGGGCTTGGCCGAACGCGTGCAACTGCGCAGCGCGGGCTTGCTGCTGGGCTTTGAATTCGCCGAGGCCTCAATCGCCGCCAACATGGTCATGGCGCTGATCGAGCGACGCATCATTGTGTGCCACTCGCTCAATGATCATCGGGTGCTAAGGCTCACGCCGTCGCCACTGCTGACGGCCCAGGATTGCAACTGGCTGATCGAAGGCTTCGCCCAGGCGCTGACCACTTCGATGCCATCCCTTTAAATGGAGTTTTCCCCCATGCAAGAAGTCAACGTGCAGGCCCATATCCCCCATGCCTGCGCTGATGAAGTATTTGCGGTGATCAGCGATTTCAGCAACTACGTCGAGCTCTGCGAATCGGTGCGCAATATCAGCATCAACAAGGTCAGCGACCAGGTGTCGTTCACGTCCTGGGAGGTCAACTTCCACAGCGGCATTCTCAAGTGGCAGGAGCGTGACACCTTCAATGCCGACACCCGAGAGATTCATTTCGAGCAGATGGCCGGCGACGTCGATCACTTCTCCGGCACCTGGCACGTCTTGCCGGATGGCAAAGACGCGATCATCACCTTTAAATCACGCTTCGACCTGGGCCTGCCGATGCTCGCGGACATGCTCGACCCTGTGGCTAAACAAGCTATCCGGGACAACATCCACTCGATCATCACCGGCCTGTTTCCGGCGAGCTACTTGAAGGCCTGAACCATGTCACTGTCGTTACTCAATCGCTCACGCGATTTGCTTGAACGCTACGCCCCGGGTTTTGACGAGCGTTTGGCGGCCATTCCGAGTGCCCAGCGCGAAGCGCCACAGAGCGAGGTCATCGCCCTGTTCAAGCAACATGGCCCGGTAGGTTTGCTGGTCAACCGTGAAGCCGGCGGGCTGGGCGCGAACATCCTTGACGCGGTGCATGTGCAGATCGCCCTGGGCGCCCGCTCGCCCTCGCTGGCGGTGGCCAGCACCATGCACCAGTTTTCCGTGGCGAGCCTATTGGCACTCACGCAAAACGGCGGCGGCGCCGAAGGCCTGTTGCTGGCCGCCGTCGCGCAAAACCGCTTGCTGCTGTCTTCGGGGTTTGCCGAGGGCACCTCCGGAGCGGGGATTCTCGACTCGGCCATGCAGGCAGTGCACACCCCAGACGGGGTGTTACTCAGCGGCAGCAAGAAGCCCTGCTGCCTTGGGCAGTCGATGGACTTGCTCACCGCCAGCTATATCCGCCAAACCCCTGGTGGCGAAGAGCTGATGGTCGCATTGATTCCGGCCACTGCAGCGGGCATCAGCCGTAATCCTTTCTGGCAGAACAGCGCCCTGGCCGGCGCAGAAAGCATCGAAGTACGCCTCAACGAAGTGCTGGTGCCCGAGCGCATGGTGTTTTCCGCCGGTTACACGCACCAACTGGGCGACGTGCAAACCGTGGGTTTCATCTGGTTCGAACTGTTGATCTGCGCATCTTATGTGGGTGCCTGCGCCAGCCTGATCGAGTCGGTCACAGACGCCGCTCGCTGGACCGCGCATCACCGCGTGGACCTGGCAGCCGACCTGCAATTGGCGATCAGTGCCCTGGAAGGCGCGGCCCTGGATATCGAGCGCAACCCGCAGGACTTGCCTAACGTGTTGGCCCGTCTGCTGCTGGTGCGTTATGGCATTGAGCAACGGCTTGCCCAGCTCTCCGACCAGGCCCACGCCATGTTGGGCGGGATGGCGTTCATCACCAGCAACCTGAGTTCCAACGGACTGATGGCCTGCCGCGGCTTGCAATTTCATCCACCGGCCAGGATCTCGATGGCGACCAACCTTGACACCTACCTGTCCGCATCAACCTTCAGCATGACCGGAGCGCACTCATGAACCTGCTCGGAAAAACCATTGTTATCACCGGTACCGCGCGCGGCCTGGGTTTCGCCGCGGCCAGCAAGCTCAAGCGACTGGGCGCCACCGTGATTGGCCTCGATATCCTCGCACCGCAAGACAGCGGCCTGCTGGACGCGTTTTATCAAGTCGACCTGTGTGACCGCCACGCCGTGGCCAACGTGATCAGCGCTATCAGCACCGATTTCGGCGACATCGACATTCTGGTCAATAACGCCGGCACCCTGACACTGGAACGCGGCGAAACCGGGGTCACCGATGAGGTGACCCGCGCAGTGGACGTCAACCTGTTCGCGCCTTGGCAACTGACTTCGGGGTTCCTGCCGGGGCTACTGCGAAAGCGCGGCAAAGTGGTCAACGTGTCCTCATTGTTCGCGCTGGTGAATGCGCCCTACGTGGCCGCCTATGCTGCGAGCAAACGGGCGCTGAGCGCTTATTCGGATGTGCTGCGCATGCAGTATCGCGGGGAGCTTGACGTGGTCACGGTGTACCCGGGGTTCATCGACACGGCGATCCACTTGCCCGCGCAGCGTGTGGGCCTGTCGGTCAAACGCCTGGTGACCTTCAAGTGGGGTGACAAGACCCTGCTGTCCCTGGAAGAAAAACTGGATGCCGCCGCGAACGGCCTGGTGCGCGCCTGCCAGAAAAATGGCCTGCGCAACCGGGGGCTGACGTTCATGGGCACGCTGGCCATGTACACCGCGCGCAGCGTGCCGAGCGTGGTCGATGCCTTTATCGCCATGCGCCTGCGTACGCTCACGCGTGGCGGTCATCTGGTGCTCAACCCTGAACTGATCGAGTAAGCCCTCGCCAATGGCCAGCCATCTGCACCCCAAGCCCCAGGTCCGCCTCGACCGTGCCTTGTTCAAGGCTCGGTCGGGGGAATCCTTGCTGATCATCGCCTACGCCTTGAGCCTGTACCTGCTGCCACTCGCGCTGTTTGTGTGGGTGGCCAACACAGCCTCCACCCTGTGGACGCTGGTGTGTTTGCCATTGGTGGTATTGGCGGGATATGGGTTATTTCTGCAAGCGATCCTTGGGCATGAAGGCTTCCACTTCAACCTGAGCGGGAACCCCATGCGCAGTTGCTACCTGGGCATTGCTACCAGTTCGCTGCTGCCGGGGTTCTGTGTGACCGGTTACTTCGTCGACCATTGGCAACACCACCGGTACAGCAACAGCGCGAAAGACCCAGACTACCAGCTCTTTTCGCGTTATCACACACTGGCGAGCCGCATCACCCTGTCGCGCTTGATTGCCACCCTGCGTTATCTGCAGACCACCTGGCGCCTGGCGTTCGGGCCATTGGTCAATCCTTCGGCGCTGCCGTTGAGTTCGGCGCAAGTGCAATGGCTGGCCCGCTGCAATATCGCCTGCCAGGTTGTATGGCTCAGCCTGTATGGGCTGGCTATCTGGCTAGTCGACGGCCTGTTGTTGGGGTTTTCCTTGAGCCTGGCGGTGGCGTTCCTGCTGTCGGCGGTCAACGCTTATCAGGAACATGCTTTCGACACAGGCCATCTGTTGCCGCCAGCGCGTTCACGCACTTCGCGTCTCAACACCTGGCTGCACGCGGGCTCGAACTTTCACCTGGAACATCATTTTTACCCCGCGGTGCCTTGCTGGCGACTGCCCAAGGTACACCGTCAACTGCTGGAAGCGGGATGGTACGAAAGCCGGCAATACCTGCTGGAAAAGCACTTTGTGCGCTCCTTCCGGTACGCCACCGGTCGCCATCCTTATCGTACAAACACGGTAAACGACACACACCCTTAATTTCCGATGGATTTTGGGCCTGACCCTTCAGGCCGCAGGAGCACGCATGCCTTTTGATATCGACAGCCACATTGAAACCGAGCGCGAACAGCTGTTCAGTCACCCACTGTTCGGCAGTATCCGCAGCGTAGAAGATGTACGCACCCTGATGGAGTTTCACGTGTTCGCCGTCTGGGACTTCATGACCTTGCTCAAGCGTATCCAGCGCGACCTCACGTGCGTGGAGTTGCCCTGGGTACCGCCGGTCCACATCACCGCCGCGCGCCTGATCAACGAAATCGTGGTGGGTGAAGAGACCGACGAGCACCCCGAGGGCGGTTTTATCAGCCACCTGGACCTGTACCTCGCCGCCATGGATGAAATCGGCGCCGACAGCAGCGTATTCCGCCGCTTCCTGGCCGCCATCCAGGCCAAGGTGCCTCTGGCTAAGGCGCTCAACGACGCGCAGATTCCGACGGCCGCCAAAGTGTTCATGTGCCAGACCCTCGATGTTGCACAACACGGCAGCACCGAAGCGGTCCTGGCGTACTTCTTCTTCGGGCGTGAAGACATTATCCCCGACATGTTTGGTCGCCTGCTGTCGCAATGGTCGGTCAGTGAAAGCGATGTACCGATGCTCACGTATTACTTGAAGCGCCACATCGAGATGGATGGTGACGATCACGGCCCGGCGGCCAAACGCATCATCGCCGAAATCGTCACCAGCCCCGCGCAACACCTGCACATGGTCGAGAGTGCGAAAACCGCAATCAGCTCACGGATTGACCTGTGGAATGGCGTGCATCAGTTCCTGCTGGACAAGGCTCAGCCGACGGTGAGCCGTCCTGCACGGGAGGTCCACACCGTTTCTGAGCCTGCTTGACCTCAACGCGCATCGACAGGGAGTACCACATGACCAAAGGCAAGTTGATAAAACTGACGCTGTGCGGCGTCGTGGTCGGCGGGTTGCTGATACTGGGCTGGCAGCGCTGGCAGTATTCCAGCACCTACGTGAGTACCGACAACGCCGAGCTCGACGGGGTGATCATCCCGGTACGAGCCAAGCTTTCGGGCGTGGTGATCAGTGTGCCGGTGGTGGACAACGTCAGGGTACAAAGCGGCGACCTGCTGTTTCAGATCCGCGACAGCGAGTACCGCTATCAGTTGCAGCAGCGCGAAGCACAGTGGCAAGCATTGCTCGCCGCCGCCGGGCGCGCAGGCGTGCCGGGCGCGCTGGACAGTCAGGTGCTCGGCGCGGTGGCCATGCGCGAGGCCGCGCAGGCGGCCCTGGCTCAAGCAAGCGCCAACCTTGAGCAAGCGCGCAACGACTACCAGCGTGCCCGTCGCCTCGGCGCCCAAGGCGTGCTGAGCACCCAGGACCTGGAAGTGGCCAAGGCGCGTTTCGACGCCCTCAGCCACGCCCAGGGAGTGGCGCGCAGCAACGCCCAGGCCGCCGCTCAAAGTACCTTGGCCAACAAAGCCGAACTCAAGGTGCAGGACTATCGGATCGCGGCCGCGCAAGCGGAGCTGGAACAATCCAGGATCCAGCTCAACGACACCCGCCAGACCGCGCCGATGCGCAGCATTGTCTCGAAAAAAGAGGTGGAACCCGGCCAGTTTGTGGTCGCTGGCCAAAAGCTCATGAGCCTGATCGCCACCGACGCACTGTGGATTACCGCCAACTTCAAGGAGACCCAGGTGGGCCGCGTGCGCGTGGGCCAGACTGCCCGCGTCACCGTGGACGCCTTCCCCGGGCACGCCTTCGACGGCGTCGTCGAAAGCCTGGCACCGGCTACCGGAGCCAAGTTCTCATTGCTGCCCCAGGAGAATGCCACGGGCAACTTCACCAAGGTGGTGCAGCGCGTGCAGGTGCGCATCGCGCTCCACGATGTGCCGGATGACTACAAGCCGCTGTTGAGCCCGGGCATGAGCGCGTTTGTCGAAGTGGCCGCACCTGACGACGCCGGCCACACGCTATGAAGTCGCCTTATCTGATTGCGCTGACCGTCACGCTGGTGTCGATGATGGAGCTGCTCGATGTCACCATCGTCAACGTAGCGATTCCCAGCCTGATGGGCACCTACGGGGCGTCGGTGGATGAAATCTCCTGGGTCTCCACCGGTTATGTGGTGGCCAACGTGGTGATTCTGCCGGTCAGTGGCTGGCTGTCGGCGTGGTTCGGCCGGCGGACTTATTACCTGGTCTCTACCGCGCTGTTCGTGCTGGCATCGTTGGGTTGCGCGATGTCTGCCGAACTTTGGCAACTGGTCGCGTTCCGGGTGCTGCAAGGCCTGGCGGGCGGCGGGTTGCTGGGGATTTCCCAGGCAATCATCTACGACGTGTTCCCCAAGGAAAAGGTCAGCAGCGGCATGGCGCTTTACGGCGTGGGCGTGATGATGGGGCCCACCTTGGGTCCGACCGTCGGCGGCTACCTGATCGACACGTTGTCGTGGCATTGGATCTTCCTGATCAACTTGCCGATCGGTGCCGTGGCCTTGTTGTTGTGCTGGCTGTGCATCAACGACTCGCCCAACGAACAAAAACCTTCCAGTGTCGACTACAGCGGCTTTTGTTTGCTGGCGCTGGGCGTGGGCAGCCTGCAGATCCTGCTGGAGCGCGGCGAGCACTGGGACTGGATGGCGTCCGACTGGACCGTGGCCTGCCTGTTGCTCAGCAGCTTCAGCCTGGTGGGTTTCTTCTGGTGGGAGCGGCGTGTGGCCAACCCGATCGTCAACGTCGCGCTGTTCCAGAACCGCGAGTTCCTGATGGGGTGCATCTGCGCGTTCTGCGTGGGCTTCGGGCTGTACAGCACGTTGTTCATGGTGCCGCTGTTCTTGCAGACCCTGCTGGCGCAGAGCGCTTACCAGAGCGGGTTGGTGATTTTCCCCGGGGCGGTGGCCAGCGCCATCAGCACCTTGGTGATCGGCAAGCTGTCCCAGGAAAACAAGATCGACGAGCGTGTGTTCGTCACCCTGGGCATTGTCATGTACTGCTATGCGATGTTCCTGCACACCCAGTTCACTCTCGACAGTAACCCCGACTCGCTGTACTGGCCCTTGGTGATCCGCGGCCTGGGGCTGGGCATGATCTTCGTGCCGCTGACCAACCTGGCGATGCGTCGCCTGCCGCTGACATTGATCTCCGGCGCCTCAGGCGTACTCAACCTGATGCGCCAGTTGGGGGGCAGCGTGGGCATCGCCATCGCAGCCACCTTGCTCACACGGTTCTCCTGGGAACGCTACCGCCTGCTCTCCGAGCATGTCACCGAATCGAGCCTGGTGGCCAGTGGCTGGGGAGGTGTGGAAAGCGACCCGTTGTTTCTTTCCCTGGGCTTGGCGAGCCATCAACAAGCCCTGGCCCTGATGCCTTACCTGCAAGCGCGCGAACAAGGGCAAATGCTGGCGTTCAGCATGCTGTTCGGCACCTTGGGAGCGGTGATGGCCATCGGGATTCCCATGGTGCTGATGATGCGCAGAAGCCACATCAGTCGATAAATCTTTCAGTGGAGCACACCCCTTGCGTATTCCAGGCCTGCATCTGAACACCACCCCGCTGCTCATGCCGCTGTATTGGCTGGCACTCGCCTGCGCGCCCACTCAGGTGTTGGCAGATGACTTGTACCAGCTGTACCAGAAGGCGTTGACCCACGACATGCAGTTCGCCGCCGCCCAGGCCCAGCAATTGGCCACGGCAGAAAAGGAACCGCAAAGCCGTGCCAACCTGCTACCGGACCTGTCTGTCACCGGCGGCGCGGCCTGGGTCGATGCCGAGGATTCCTCCGACTATCATCGCAATCGCAATAACACCAACGCCTACGCCGTGGTCCTCACACAGCCGCTGCTGCGTTGGCAGAATGTGATCGCACACGACCAAAGCAAACTGTTGATCAGCGCCAGTGAACTGCACACCGAACAGGCGCGCCAAGCGCTGATGCTGCGCGTCGCCCGCGCTTATTTCGACGTACTGCTCAATCAGGAACTGTTGAACACCCGCACGCAACAGCTACAAACCTTGCGCGAGAGCCAGACGCGCAGCCAGCGACTGCTGGCCGACGGCGCCACCACCGCTAATGCGCTCGCCCAGGTGCAGGCCAAGTACGACCAGGCATTCGCCGAACAGGTGGCCGCCCGTGGCGCACTGGACATTGCCAACGAAACGCTCACCCAATTAACTGCCGCACAGGCAGGCCCGTGGTCAGGCAAAGAGCCACAGTTCAGTGCCCCGGTGCCCGCTGCCATCGATGATTGGGCCACGACCGCGCAACAAGGCAACCTTGCCGTACAGGCGGCGCAGATTGCCCAGCGCCTGGCCGAAATGGACATCGACAAGGAACGGGCCGGCCATTTGCCGACCCTGGATCTGATCGCCGCCCATGGCCGCTTCGCCTCTGTCGGCGGTGATGTCTACGATGTGACGTTGCCGGAAAACCGCTATAACCAGACCGTGGTCGGGGTCAAACTGAGCGTTCCTCTCTACAGCGGCGGCCGCACCAGCAGTCGCGTGCGCGAAGCCCATGCACTGCAAAGCAAGGCGGCGGACGAAGTCGAAGATGCACGTCGCAACGCCGGGCTGAAGGCGCGCCAGGCTTACCTGCAAGTCACCAACGGCATGAGCCAATACCAGGCACTCAAGCAGGCCTTGAACTCTAGCCAGATCAACCTTGCCGCCGTGACCCACGGCTTCGAAGCCGGTTCCCGCATCAACACCGACGTGCTGGATGCCCAACAAAAAGTCACCGATACCCAGCAACGCCTGGCCCAACAACGTTATGCGATCCTGATGGCCCAGTTGCACCTGTTGGCATCCACCGGCAACCTGAGCGACGCGCGCCTGCGGGATATCAGTCATACGCTGAACTGACGCATTGATCAGTAGTGCGCTGACATTCGCTCAACGTGAGGGCTGATTTGGATTAAGCTTGGGCATCTCAAAAATGGAACACTGCCCATGTTCGACCTCAACGAACTCTTCCTCTACGCCAAGGTGGTCGAGCACGGCGGGTTTGCGGCGGCGGGTCGAGCGTTGAACCTGCCCAAATCGACCTTGAGCCGCAGGGTCAGCCAGCTTGAAGCCAGGCTGGGGGCACGGCTGATACAGCGTTCGACGCGCCAATTCCAGGTGAGCGATATCGGCCATGCCTATTACCGCCATTGCGTGGCGATGATTGCCGAAGCCGAGTCAGCGGAAGATGTGATTGCCTTCAACAAATCAGAGCCGCGGGGCGTGATCCGCCTGAGCTGCACCACCGCATTGCTCAACTACTGGGTGGCGCCGATGCTCGCCCAATTCATGGCGCAATGCGCCAGCGTCGAACTGAACGTGAAGAGCTTCAACCGCAAGGTCGACATCATCAGCGAAGGCTATGACATGGCCTTGAACCTGTGTTTCCCACCGCTGGAAAGCAGTGAGCTGGTCATGAAGGTACTGGCTAAAAGTCCTCAGGTACTGGTGGCGAGCGCGACTTTTTTGCAGGACGCTCCCCTGCCCTCGCTACCGGCTGACCTTGCCGGGCTGGCGACTATCCATTGGGGCAACCCGTTGCTTCAATACCTGTGGGACCTGACCGGGCCGGACGGCGCGACGGCCCAGGTCGCGCACACGCCGCGCCTGGTCAGTGATGACATGTCGACCCTGAAAAATGCAGCACTGGCGGGCGTGGGCATCGCCAACCTGCCCCAAGTCGTCGTGAAAGACGAGTTGGCCGATGGCCGCCTGATTGCCGTATTGCCTGAATGGCAACCCGCTGAAGGCGTGATCACCGCCGTGTTCCCCTCTAGGCGCGGGCTGATGCCGTCGGTGCGGTCCTTGATCGACTTTCTGGGCGATGCGTTCGAGGCGCCGTGATGCGCCCACGCGTTGCTGCGAAAGTTCCTTGCACCCTGGGCAACAGTCTTTTGTCATCAATCACATTGATAGCTCCCTAACAAAACCCCCATGCTAGAGGGCTGCCTCCGCGCTTATATCATTCCGAATGATAGTTACCTTTGCTTCATTCGATTCGTGACCTAGCACCTCCCCGCGCATGATCCGCCCATCTCAAATACATTGGCGGATGCACCTCATGGAACAGTCACTCAAACTTTTGCGCTTCCCCTTGGCGATCTTGGCCGTGGTGGTGATGAGCGCGTGCGGCAAGTCTCCCGAACAAGCGGCCGCCATGCCCCCAGCCAAGGTCAGCGTGGCCAAGGTGCTGGAACAGCCGGTCAACGAGTGGGACGAGTTCACCGGGCGCCTTGAAGCGCCGGAAACCGTGCAGATTCGTCCGCGGGTGTCCGGCCAGATTGACCAAGTCGCTTTTACTGAAGGCGCTTTGGTCAAGAAAGGCGACCTGCTGTTCCAGATCGACCCGCGCCCGTTCCAGGCCGAAGTGCGCCGCCTGGAGGCTCAACTGGCTCAGACCAAAGCCGCCGCCACCCGCAGCGAAAACGAAGCGCAACGTGGCGAACGCCTGCGTCAGAGCAACGCGATCTCCGCTGAACTGGCCGACTCGCGCACCACCGCCGCCCAGGAAGCCCGCGCCGCCATGGCCGGGATCCAGGCGCAGTTGGACCTGGCACGCCTGAACTTGAGCTTTACCCGTGTCACTTCGCCTATCAGTGGCCGCGTCAGCCGTGCCGAAATCACCGCCGGCAACCTGGTGACCGCCGATACCACCGCGCTGACCAGCGTGGTCTCCACCGACAAGGTTTACGCCTACTTCGACGCCGATGAGCGTGTATTCCTCAAGTACACCGAACTGGCCCGTGAAGGCCGGCGTGGCGCCACCACACCGGTGTACCTGGGCCTGTCCAACGAAACCGGCAACCCGCACCTGGGCCAGATGAACTTCGTCGACAACCAGGTCAACCCGGCCACCGGCACCATCCGTGGCCGCGCGGTGTTCGACAACAGCAAGGGCGAATACACCCCTGGCCTGTATGCGCGTTTGAAGCTGGTCGGCAGCGGCACCTATTCGGCGGTGTTGATCAATGACGAAGCCGTCGGCACCGACCTGGGCAAGAAATTCGTGCTGGTGATGGACGGCGACAAGCCGGCTTATCGCGCGGTGGAACTGGGGCCGAAAATCGAAGGCTTGCGCATCGTGCGCAGCGGCCTGACCAAGGATGACACCGTGATCGTCAAGGGCCTGCAACGCGTGCGCCCTGGCTCGCCGGTCGCACCGGAAACCATTCCGATGGCCAGCAAGGAAACCCTCGCCGCCTTGGCCCAACAACGACAAGCGCTTGAAGCCAGCAACCTGGAGCAAGTGGCGCCGGAAAAACCCGCGCCCAAGCTCGCAAGCGTCGCGACTCCACGCGGTTAAGGGATACGACTCAAGATGAATTTTTCCAAGTTCTTCATTTCACGGCCGATCTTCGCAGCGGTGCTGTCGCTGTTGATCCTGATTGCCGGTGCAATCTCGCTGTTCCAACTGCCGATCAGCGAATACCCGGAAGTGGTACCGCCGACCGTGGTGGTGCGCGCCAACTTCCCGGGCGCCAACCCCAAAGTCATCGGTGAAACCGTGGCCGCGCCGTTGGAGCAAGCCATCACTGGCGTTGAGAACATGCTGTACATGTCCTCGCAATCTACCGCCGACGGCAAGCTGACCCTGACCATCACCTTCGCCCTGGGCACCGACCTGGACAACGCGCAGGTGCAGGTGCAAAACCGTGTGACGCGTACCCAGCCCAAGCTGCCGGAGGAAGTGACACGCATCGGTATTACCGTGGACAAGGCCTCCCCCGACCTGACCATGGTGGTGCACTTGACCTCCCCGGATCAGCGTTATGACATGCTGTACCTGTCCAACTACGCGATCCTCAATATCAAGGATGAACTGGCCCGCCTGGGCGGCGTCGGTGACGTGCAGTTGTTCGGCATGGGCGACTACTCCCTGCGCGTGTGGCTGGACCCGAACAAAACCGCTTCGCGCAACCTGACCGCCACCGATGTGGTCACGGCGATCCGCGAGCAGAACCGCCAGGTGGCAGCCGGTGCCCTGGGCGCCCAGCCTGCGCCGAGTGACACCAGCTTCCAGTTGTCGGTCAATACCCAGGGCCGCCTGGTCACTGAAGAAGAGTTCGAGAACATCGTGATTCGCGCCGGCGCCAACGGTGAAATCACGCGCCTCAAGGACATCGCCAGGGTCGAACTGGGCTCCAGCCAATACGCGCTGCGCTCGCTGATCGATAACCAGCCGGCCGTTGCGATTCCGATTTTCCAGCGTCCCGGCTCCAATGCCATCGACATCTCCAACGATGTGCGCAGCAAGATGGCCGAGCTGAAAAAGAGCTTTCCGGCGGGCATGGATTATCGCATCGCCTATGACCCGACCATCTTTGTACGCGGCTCCATCGAAGCGGTGGTGCATACCCTGTTTGAAGCACTGATCCTTGTGGTGCTGGTGGTGATCCTGTTCCTGCAGACCTGGCGCGCCTCGATCATCCCGTTGGTGGCGGTGCCGGTTTCATTGATCGGTACCTTTGCGGTGATGCACCTGTTCGGGTTCTCACTCAATGCCCTGTCATTGTTTGGCCTGGTGCTGGCGATCGGTATTGTGGTGGACGACGCCATCGTGGTGGTGGAAAACGTCGAGCGTAATATCGAGTTGGGGCTTGAGCCGTTCCCGGCGACCGAAAAAGCCATGAGTGAAGTGACCGGCCCCATCATCGCCACGGCGCTGGTGCTGTGTGCGGTGTTCATTCCGGCCGCCTTTATCAGTGGCTTGACCGGGCAGTTCTACAAGCAGTTCGCCTTGACCATCGCGATCTCAACCGTGATCTCGGCGTTCAACTCCCTGACCCTGTCCCCTGCCCTGGCCGCTGTGCTGCTGCGCGGCCACGACGCGCCAAAGGACCGTTTCTCCAAGTTCCTCGACAAGGTCTTCGGGGGCTGGCTGTTCCGTCCCTTCAACCGCTTTTTCGAAAAGGCCAGCCATGGCTACGTAGGCACCGTACGCCGAGTGATTCGCGGCAGCGGTATTGCCTTGTTCGTCTACGCAGGTTTGATGGTGCTGACGTTCTTCGGGTTTGCCCACACGCCGACCGGTTTCGTACCGGCCCAGGACAAGCAATACCTGGTGGCCTTCGCTCAACTGCCCGACGCCGCAAGCCTGGACCGCACCGAAAACGTGATGAAGCGCATGTCGGAGATCGCCCTGAAACAACCTGGCGTGGAAGCTGCAATTGCCTTCCCGGGCCTGTCGATCAACGGGTTCACCAACAGCCCGAACAGCGGCATCGTGTTCGTGACCTTGAAGCCGTTCGATGAGCGTAAAGACCCGAGCATGTCCGCCGGTGCGATTGCCGGTGCACTGAACGGCCAATATGCCAATATCGAAGAGGCCTACATGGCGATCTTCCCGCCGCCGCCGGTACAAGGCCTGGGCACCATCGGGGGCTTCCGCCTGCAGATCGAAGACCGTGGCAACCTCGGCTATGACGAGCTGTACAAAGAAGTGCAGAACGTAATTGCCAAGAGTCACAGCGTGCCTGAACTGTTCGGCCTGTTCACCAGCTACACGGTGAACGTGCCGCAAGTGGACGCGGCCATCGACCGCGAAAAGGCCAAGACTCACGGCGTGGCGATCAGCGACATCTTCGACACCCTGCAGGTCTACCTGGGTTCGTTGTATGCCAACGACTTCAACCGTTTCGGGCGTACCTATCAGGTCAACGTGCAGGCCGAGCAGCAGTTCCGCCAGGACTCCGACCAGATCGGCCAATTGAAAGTGCGCAATAACAGAGGCGAGATGATCCCGCTGGCGACCTTTATCAAGGTCAGCGACACCTCGGGCCCGGACCGTGTGATGCACTACAACGGCTTCATCACCGCAGAAATCAACGGCAACGCCGCGCCGGGCTACAGCTCTGGCCAGGCCCAGGCCGCGATTGAAAAGCTGCTCAAAGATGAACTGCCCAACGGCATGACCTACGAGTGGACCGACCTGACCTATCAGCAAATCCTCTCGGGCAATACCGCGCTGTTCGTATTCCCGCTCTGCGTACTGCTGGCGTTCCTGGTGCTCGCCGCCCAATACGAAAGCTGGAGCCTGCCGCTGGCGGTGATCCTGATCGTACCGATGACACTGCTGTCGGCCATTACCGGGGTGATCATCTCGGGCGGCGACAACAACATCTTCACCCAGATCGGCCTGATCGTACTGGTGGGCCTGGCGTGCAAGAACGCGATTCTGATCGTCGAGTTCGCCAAGGATAAACAGCAGGAAGGCCTCGACCCGCTCGCCGCAGTACTGGAAGCCTGCCGCCTGCGTCTGCGGCCGATCCTGATGACCTCGTTCGCGTTCATCATGGGTGTGGTGCCGTTGGTGCTCTCCAGCGGTGCCGGCGCCGAGATGCGCCATGCCATGGGCGTGGCGGTGTTCTCCGGGATGATCGGTGTGACCTTCTTCGGTCTGTTGCTGACACCAGTGTTCTACGTACTGATCCGTCGCTATGTCGAGCGCAGTGAAGCGCGCAAAGCGGCCAAGGCCTTGAAGCTGGAGACACAGCAATGAGTGTGAAAGTATTCCTGCCGAGCCTGTTGGTGCTGGCGCTCGCCGCCTGTGCCGTAGGCCCGGACTACAAGACCCAGCCACTGGAGGCGGCCAATATCACGGCCGCCGCCGACAGCAAAAGCTACGACCATGCCAAGTACGAAGGCATCTGGTGGCAGCAGTTCGAAGACCCCACGCTCAACCAGCTGGTAACCCAGTCGCTGAGCGGCAACCGTGATTTGCGCGTAGCCTTTGCCCGCCTGCGGGCGGCACGGGCTATCCGTGATGACGCGGCCAACGACATCATGCCGGTGGTCACCTCTCGCGCCAGCAGCGATGTGGGCAAGGGCCAGATTCCCGGGCAGACCACCAAGCGTGTCAACAGCGAGCGCTACGACCTGGGCCTGGACATGGCCTGGGAAGTGGATTTGTTCGGGCG
Source organism: Pseudomonas sp. NFR02 (assembly GCF_900119375.1). NCBI lineage: Bacteria > Pseudomonadati > Pseudomonadota > Gammaproteobacteria > Pseudomonadales > Pseudomonadaceae > Pseudomonas > Pseudomonas sp. NFR02. Next base: position 336,623 of record NZ_FPJJ01000003.1, on the reverse strand, counting down.
CATCCGCCGCAACCTGGAAGCCAGCGACGCCGACCAACAGGTGGCCGAAGCCGACCTGTACCAACTGCAAGTCACCATGATTGCCGAACTGGTGGATGCCTACGGTCAACTGCGTGGAGCGCAACTGCGTGAACGCATTGCCCTGGACAACCTGAAGAACCAGCAGGAATCGCGCACCATCACCGTCAGCCTGCGTGATGCCGGCGTCGGTGATCAGCTCGACGTGGAACGTGCCGACGCGCGCCTGGCAGCAGTTGAAGCCAGCGTGCCGCAACTGCAGGCCGAACAAGTGCGCGAGCGCAACCGCATCGCCACCCTCCTCGGCCAGCGCCCCGACAAACTGAGCGTGGACCTGAGCCCGAAAGACCTGCCAGCGATTGCCAAGGCGTTGCCGATTGGCGACCCGGGGCAACTGCTGCAACGACGCCCGGACATCCTCAGCGCCGAACGCAAACTGGCCGCCGCCACCGCACGTATCGGCGTGGCCAAGGCCGACCTGTTCCCACGGGTGAGCCTCAGCGGTTTCCTCGGCTTCACCGCCGGGCGCGGTTCGCAGATCGGCTCCGCCGCGGCGAATGCCTGGTCCCTGGGCCCGAGCATCACGTGGGCCGCGTTTGACCTGGGCAGCGTGCGTGCGCGTCTGCGTGGCGCGAATGCCGAAGCCGAGGGCGCGTTGGCGACCTATGAACAGCAAGTGTTGCTGGCATTGGAAGAGTCCGAGAACGCCTTCAGCGATTACGGCAAGCGCCAGCAACGCCTGGTCTCGCTGATCCGCCAAAGCGAATCCAGCCGCGCCGCCGCCGACCTCGCGGCGATCCGCTACCGCGAAGGTACCGTGGACTTCCTGGTACTGCTCGACGCCCAGCGCGAACGCCTGGCCGCCGAAGATTCCCAGGCCCAGGCCGAAGTGGATCTGTATCGCGGCATCGTGGCGATCTACAAGGCCTTGGGTGGTGGCTGGCAGCCGGATACGGTGGTCGCCAGCAACCAGTGAGGTAAAGAGCTCCTTTGGTTGGTCGCATCCAGCCAATTTTTAGCCCTGCGGTCCATTCGGTCGCGGGGCTTTTTTTCGTGTGGGATTTAGCTGGCCTCACCCAGAATCAGGCTACGGTAATGCCCCGGATTCGATCCCACCCACTTACGAAAGGCCTTGTAGAACGAACTTGCATCGGCAAACCCCAGCCGCGTGGCGATCTCGGCAAAACTGATCTGCGGCTCGGCCAACCACACAATCGCCAGTTCCTTGCGCACGCTGTCCTTGAGGCCCTGATAGGTCTGCCCTTCTTCCGCCAGGCGGCGGCGTAGTGTGGACGCAGAAATACATAACCTGGCGGCAAGCCCCTCGGTTTCCGGCCAGGTGTCGGGGGGCATCTGCCGCAAGTCGTGCTTGATGCGCGTGGCGAGGCTTTCCGGGTCGCGGTATTTCACCAGGATGTTAGCCGGTGCATGAGCCAGGAAACGTTGGAGCTCCTGCGGGCTGCGCTTGATCGGCAGGTCCAGGCAGTCGGCAGAAAAAATCATGCGAGTGCGTGGCCGATCAAAGCGCAGGTTGTCAGAAAACATCACCTGATAATCGTCACAGAAGTCCGGCTGCGCGCAACGCAACTCGATGGCGAGGATCGGAATGCGCCGCCCTGCCAGCCAGCAGGCGACGCCGTGGACGATCATCCAATAGGTGAAGTAGGTAAACGCACGCTTGGGTTCATGCTCAGGTTCGAGCAGGACGATCTCCGCCAGGCTCTGTTGACGCACCAGCTGGGCTGGCATGTGCTCCAGCATCAACGACAGAAACCCCAGGCCGGTTTCCAGGCCCGCTGCCAGGCTGGGTTGCGCCACGGCGGCGCGACACAGGAACGCCAAGCTGCCGGACTTGAGCTTGCGCGGGTCCATGCCAAAAAACTCATCGTCCCTGCGCCGCGCCAGCAAGCGCCACAGGCGTGCATAGGCCGTGGCCGCCACGCGAGCGTCAGGCTGCTCAAGCAACGCCGGATCAATCCCGACTTTGCTCAATGCCTCAACGGTGGCCGCTCCCGGCGCGCAACTCTGCGACAGCGCTTCGCGCACGAGGTGGATGGAGATGGTGTCTTTTTCCGACATGGGGCGTTGAGCTATCCGGCTGCGGTCTGATTGCTCCGCATCATAAAGGCGGTTGCGCTTCGCCACCACTGTTCAGCCCACGTTCAGCAAAGGTCAATATTTCTTGTTTAGCAATGAGTATCATTATGTTACAACTTAGCTCCCTAACTAGTTGCGCCCGGGTGCCCGATGCTCGTTCCTTTTTTAATCATGCTGCGCGAAGGCATTGAAGCGGCATTGATCGTTGGCATTATCGCCAGTTACCTGCAACAGACCGGGCGTGGCCAGTGGATGCCTGCAGTGTGGATCGGCGTGTTCCTGGCGGCCGCGCTGGCGCTGCTGGTGGGCGGCGGCCTGGAATTGGTCAGTGCGGAGTTCCCGCAAAAGCAGCAGGAATTGTTTGAAGGTGTCGTCGGCCTGGTCGCCGTGGGTATTCTCAGTTCCATGGTGTTCTGGATGCGCAAAGTGGCGCGCTCGATTAAACACTCGCTGCATGAATCTCTCGACCATGCGTTGGCCGGCTCCAGGCACCAGGTGTTTGCCCTGATCGCCATGGTGTTTTTTGCCGTGGCCCGCGAAGGACTGGAGACGGTGTTCTTCCTGTTGGCGGTGTTTCAGCAGAGTGAAGGCCCAGGCGCTCCGATAGGCGCCCTGCTCGGCCTGGTCCTGGCCATTGTCGTCGGCTTGCTGATTTATTCCGGCAGCATGCGCCTGAACCTCGGTGCATTTTTCCGCTGGACTGGCCTGTTCATCCTGGTGGTTGCGGCCGGCATTCTCGCCAACTCGGTGCAGGCCCTGCACGAGGCCGGCGTGTGGAACCACTGGCAGACCGTGCTGTTCGATTTCAGCGCTGCATTACCCATGGACAGCCCGCTCGGCTCGGTACTGGCCGGCATGTTCGGTTACCAGGAGGCGCCGACCGTCAGCACCCTGGGCGCCTATCTGATTTACCTGGTGGTGGCCCTGGTGATGTTCTTCCTGCCCTCGGCCCCTACCCAGCCCGTTGCCAATACCTCTTCCGTTTCCAGCCAGTAAGGACCGTCTCTTGTCCAACCCAACCCCTCAATCGGCCCCGCCATCCCGCGCCTTGCGCTGGGGCGTGGCCGGCTCGGTGGTGGTGATGATCGCCGCCGGTGGCCTGTTCTACTACGCCTCGCAATTGGCCGCGACCAAGCGCCAGACCAACCACAATGAAATCGCGGTCACGATTCACAGTCACGCCTGCGAGCCTAACGCTCTCATCGTGCCGGCCGGGCGCGCAAGCTTTCGTATCATCAACCGCTCCGACCGTGCGGTGGAGTGGGAAATCCTCGACGGCGTGCTGGTGGTCGAAGAACGGGAGAATATTGCCCCGGGCCTGAGCCAGGTGATCAATGCCAACCTGTTGCCCGGTGACTACGCCATTACCTGTGGCCTGTTGAGCAACCCGCGTGGCACCTTGCATGTTACGCCCACTGCAGAGTCTGACGCCCAGGCCAAGGCCAAGCCGTCGATGGTGGCCTTTATTGGCCCGTTGTCGGAGTTTCGCGTGTACCTGAGCGGCCAAGGCGGTGCGCTGGTCAAGGCCGTGACGGCCCTGCAACAGGCCATCGCCGCCGGTGATCTGGCCCAGGCACAGGCACTGTATGTGCCGGCCCGTGAGGCGTATCAGCGCCTGGCGCCGGCGTCCCAGCGCCTGGCCGAATTGGATAACGCGATCAACGCCCGCGCCGACTACTTTGAAAAGCGCGAGCAAGACCCCGCCTTCAGCGGCTTCCATCGCCTGGAATACAGCCTGTTCCAGCAACACAGCCTTGATGGCCTGGCGCCGGTCGCCCAACGCCTGGTTACCGACGTCACCACGCTCAAGCAACAGTTACTGGCCCAGTCCCTGCCACCAGAGCAACTGGTGAGCATTGTGGTACGCAACCTCGACAGCCTGGCAGACGTTCGCGCGGCGAGCGGTGAAGAGGAACGCTACAGCCACATCGACTTGAACGGCTTTGCCGCCAATCTTGAGGTGGCCCGCAAAGTGGTCGACCTGATGCGCCCGTTACTGGGCAAGTCCGCCGCCGACCTGTTGCCCGCTATCGACAGCGCGCTCAACGCCTTCGACACCGAACTCGAGGGGCTCAAGGTGAATGACCGCTACCCAACCTACGACAAGGTTACAGCCGATCAGCGCAAGCAGATCGCCGATAAGGCCAAGGCACTGGCCGTTGCACTCGATGGAATCGACCCCGCCCTTGGCCTTTCCGGCCTGCAGTGAAGACGACCGCACACATGAGTGATACAGAACAGTTTGACCTCCAACGTCGCCGCGTCCTGTTGGGCATGGCGGCCACCGGCGCTGCGATTGCCGGCAGCAGCCTGAGCTGCCCGGCGATGGCGGCAGCGGCCGAGCAAGTCACCACGGCCCCGCGTAGCGACAAGACCCAGGACCACCAAGCGTTTTTCGGCAAGCACCAAAGCGGCATCGTCACCCCGCGCCCGGCCTGCGGCATGGTCGTGGCGTTCGATGTACTGGCCAGCGACCGCGAAGACCTGGAACGCCTGTTCCGCACCCTCAACGAACGCATCGCGTTCCTGATGACCGGCGGCACCGTGCCCCAGGTCGACCCGAAATTGCCGCCTACCGATTCCGGCATCCTTGGCCCGGTGGTCACGCCGGATAACCTGACCATTACCGTATCGGTCGGCGAGTCGTTGTTCGACGAACGCTTCGGCCTCGCGGCGGCCAAACCCAAGCGCCTGAGCCGCATGGTCGGTTTTCCCAACGATGCGCTGGAACCGACGCAGTGCCACGGCGACCTGAGCCTGCAGTTCAGCTCCAATACGCCAGACACCAATATCCACGCGCTGCGCGACATCGTCAAAAACCTGCCCGACCTGCTGCTGGTGCGCTGGAAGCAAGAAGGCAGCGTGCCGCCCCAGGCACCGACCAAACCCGGTGAGCCGGCGCAGAGTGCGCGCAATTTCCTGGGCTTTCGTGATGGCTCGGCCAACCCCAATTCCAACGATGACAAGGCCATGGACCAGATCGTCTGGGTACAGCCCACCAGCGAAGAACCGGCCTGGGCCGCCCATGGCAGTTACCAGGCCGTGCGCATCATCCGTAACTTTGTCGAGCGCTGGGATCGCACCCCGCTGCAAGAACAGGAAAGCATCATCGGCCGCGTCAAACCCACCGGCGCGCCCATGGACGGCCAGCATGAAACCCAGGTCCCGGACTACAGCAAGGACCCTGAAGGCAAGTTGACCAAGCTCGATGCCCACATCCGCCTGGCCAACCCACGCACCCCGCAGACCCAGGCCAACCTGATCCTGCGGCGGCCGTTCAACTACTCCAACGGCGTCAACAAAAACGGTCAACTGGACATGGGCTTGTTGTTCATCTGCTACCAGGCTGACCTGGAGAAAGGCTTTATCAGCGTGCAAACCCGGCTCAACGGCGAGCCGCTGGAGGAGTACCTCAAGCCCGTGGGTGGCGGGTATTTCTTCACCTTGCCAGGGGTCACCGGCCCCAAGGATTTCATCGGGCGCACGCTGCTCGCGGCAACGCACTCTCAAAATCCTGCCAAGACCTAAAACACACCAGAGCGGAATGTCTCCCATGAAGAAGTCGTCTATCGCGTTGTTGTTACTCAGCCTTTCGCCACTGGCAAGCTTCGCCGCTACTGCGCCGTTGGACTTGGTGGGCCCGGTGTCGGATTACAAGATCTACGTCACCGAAGAAATCGGCGAACTGGTCACCCAGACCCAGGCGTTCACCGACGCTATCAATAAAGGCGACCTGGCCACGGCCAAGAAACTCTATGCGCCAACCCGCGTGCACTATGAGTCCATTGAGCCGATCGCCGAGCTGTTCAGCGACCTCGACGCGTCCATCGATTCGCGTGTCGACGACCATGAAAAAGGCGTGACGGCCGAAGACTTCACGGGCTTTCACCGGATCGAATACGCGCTGTTCTCGCAGAACTCGACCCAGGGCCTGCAAGCACTGACGGCCAAGCTCAACGCGGACGTGAATGACCTCAAGACCCGCGTCGACGGCCTGACCTTCCCGCCGGAAAAAGTCGTCGGTGGTGCCGCTGCGTTGCTTGAAGAAGTCGCGGCCACCAAGATCTCCGGTGAAGAAGACCGCTACAGCCACACCGACCTGTACGACTTCCAGGGCAACATCGACGGCGCGAAGAAAATCGTTGACCTGTTCCGTGGCCAGATCGGGCAGCAGGACCAGGCCTTCCTGGCAAAAGTCGACAAGAACTTTGCCAGCGTCGACAAGATCCTGGCCAAGTACAAAACCAAGGATGGCGGCTTCGAGACCTATGACAAGGTCAAGGACAACGACCGCAAGGCCCTGGTCGGCCCGGTCAACACCCTGGCCGAAGACCTCTCGACCCTGCGCGGCAAGCTGGGTTTGAACTAACTGCCGCGCACAAAAAAACACCCAGTCCCTGTCGAGGGGCCTGGGTGTTTTTTTGCCGGCACGTTGCTCAGTTAGAGAATGCGGTACAGCAAGCGCTCGATCCGCACCCGGCTGACACGCCGCAGGAACTTGCCGACAGCGGGCGGGTAATCCACCAGCGTCTGCAATTGCTGGTAACCCTGGATACGCGTGGTGTGTTGGAAAATATTCGCAAGCTCGGCGCTTCGCGGCCCTAGCCATTGGCCTTGAGGGTCGTCGATCAGCAAGCCGTTTTCCAGGTCGAGGCGAAACGCCCGCGGGTTGAGGTTGTTGCCGGTGAGCAAGGTGTAGCGCTCATCCACCCACATGCCCTTGAGGTGATAGGTGTTATCGCCGTCGCGCCATAGGTGCAGGTTCAACTGGCCGCTGTTGATCATCGGCTGGTGCCGTTTGGCAAAGCGCCGCAGGCTGATCTCGTACAGGTACGGCAACGCCGCAATCACCTTGAAGGGTTCAGTGGGCGGAATATAGAAGTCGTTGGCGGTCTTGTCGCCCACCACGATGTCGATCTTCACACCGCGTGCCAGGGCACGGTTGATCTCGCGGGTTACCGGCAATGGCAGGTTGAAATACGGCGTGCAGATGGTCAGTTGCTGCTGGGCGCTGGCGATGAGTTCGAGGATCACCCGGCTCAACGGGTTGTTCTTGCCGACGCCCAGCAAGGGGCTGACCGACAGATGGCCATTGGGCAACTGCCCGGCTGTGGTGTCGTAGGTCGCATGCTTGAGACGGCTGCGCAGGTCGCCGATGTCGTTGCGCAGGCTGCGAGTGGTGGGCGGGTTTGGCAGGTCCAGGCGATGCACGGCCTTGGACGCCACCAGGCCGTGTTCCACCAGGTGCTGCATCGAATCGGCCAAGGGTTGGCTATGGATCAGGTGATAACGGTCGAAGCGGTATTTGTCGAACTTGTGCAGGTACACATTGTTCAGGCTGGCGCCGCTGTACAGCACGCTGTCATCGATCACGAAACCCTTGAGGTGCAACACGCCGAACAGCTCGCGGGTTTGCACCGGCACGCCGTACACCGGTACTTCGCTGGCGTGGCGCTGGGTCATGGCCTGGTACCAGGCGCTGTTGCCCGGTTGCTTGCCTGCGCCGATCAGCCCGCGCTGGGCGCGCAGCCAATCCACCATCACCACGATGTCCAGTTCGGGCCGTGCGGCCTTGGCGGCGTGTAGCGCGTCGTAGATTTCCTGCCCCGCCTCGTCCTGCTGCAAGTACAAGGCAACGATGTAGATACGCCGCGTGGCCTGGGCGATTTTCTCCAGCAGGCAGCGACGATAGGCATCGGCGCTGGGCAGCACCTCAAGGGCCTCGTTGGACAGCGCAAAACCGCGCAGCTTGGGCAACAGGGAGCGTTTGAAGAACGACGGCATAGGGCTCGCAATGGGTCGAATCCGAAGAGGTCCAAAGCTTACACCATGAGGCTGCTCAGGTCTCGCAACGGGCAATCGAAAAAGACTGTTGACCATGAAGAACGATCGTTCTACTGTACTCGACATGAACGATATAACCCAGAATGAAACCCGCGACATTATTCTCGACGTCACCGAGAAGTTGATCTATCGCCACGGCATCGCTGCCACCGGTATGGACTTACTGGTAAAAACCGCTGGCGTGTCGAGAAAAAGTATCTATCGCTACTTCGCCAACAAAGATGAGTTGGTGGTGGCCGCCTTGCAACGCCGCGACGAGCGCTGGATGCAATGGCTGCGCAGCGAAGTGGAACGCAGCGACGACAGCGGCGAACGCCTGCTGGGGCTGTTCAGCGCGCTCAAGCGCTGGTTCGGCTCGGCAGACTTTCGCGGTTGCGCCTTTATCAACACCAGTGGTGAAACCGGCGATGCCCAAAACCCGGTGCGCCTGCTGGCCAAGGCCCATAAACGCAAACTGTTCGAGTACGCACTTGAACTGTGCCAAGCACATGGCACCCCCGACCCGGAGCAGCAGGCCGCGCAACTGCTGATCCTGATCGATGGCGCCATTACCGTTGCCCTGGTCATGGGTGATTCAACAGCTGCCGATAATGCGCAATGCATGGCGCGGACCTTACTGCAACTTTGAACCCACAGCCCAGGCAACTTTCGACCCAACCTTTATTGCATTGAGGAGTCGCCCATGTCAGCCCAAGAAGAAGTCCGCCCGCCCCTGCCGCCGTTTACCCGCACCTCTGCCATCGAAAAAGTCCGCCTGGCCGAAGATGGCTGGAACTCCCGCGACCCGCAACGTGTATCCCTGGCCTACACCCTGGACACGAACTGGCGTAACCGCGCCGAATTTGCCCATAACCGCGAAGAAGCCAAGCAGTTCCTGACCCGCAAATGGGCCAAGGAGCTGGATTATCGTCTGATCAAGGAATTGTGGGCCTTTACTGATAACCGCATCGCCGTGCGCTATGCCTATGAATGGCACGATGATTCGGGTAACTGGTTTCGCTCGTACGGCAACGAAAACTGGGAGTTCGACGAGAACGGCTTGATGGCCAACCGCTTTGCCTGCATCAACGATATGCCAATCAAGGAGAGCGAGCGCAAGTTCCATTGGCCGCTGGGGCGGCGCCCGGATGCGCATCCCGGCCTGTCAGAGCTGGGGCTATAACCCCGACTCTGCAGACCGAATGAGATCCAATGTGGGAGCTGGCTTGCCTACGAAAGCGGTCGTGCAGTAACAGATTCAGCGCCCGACACACCGCCTTCGCAGGCAAGCCAGCTCCCACACTTGGATCGCGGGGCATCAATTGGATCTGTGTCTGCTGCCAGCCCCCTCCCACACGTTTAGTCCTGATTCAGCCCAACGCGATACAACACACCATCATCCTCATCGGTCAGCACATACAGAAAGCCATCCGGCCCCTGTCGCACATCGCGGATCCGCGCTTTCAATTCGCCCAACAAGCGTTCCTCGTGGACCACTTTGTCACCCTCGAACTGCAACCGAATCAGCTCCTGACTCACCAGCGCACCGACAAACAGGTTGTGCTGCCATGCCTTGAACCGGTCGCCGTCATAGAACGCCATGCCACTGACACCCGGCGACTTCTCCCACACATGGTGGGGCGCCACTGTGCCCTCTGCCGTTTTGCCCTTGGCTTCGGGAATCGGCAGCAGGGAATAGTTGATGCCATGGGTTGCCAACGGCCAGCCGTAGTTCTTGCCGCGCTCGATGATATTGACTTCATCACCGCCACGGGGCCCGTGTTCATTTTCCCAGATCGTGCCGCTCCAGGGATTCAAGGCCAGCCCTTGCGGGTTACGCTGCCCATAGGACCAGATCTCGGGACGCACGCCGGGTTGACCGACGAAAGGGTTGTCATCCGGCACGCGCCCATCCGGGTAGATGCGCACCACTTTGCCTTGCAACTTGTCCAAATCCTGGGCCGTGGGGCGGTCGTTGTTCTCCCCAAGAGTCACGAACAGGTAGCCATCACGGTCGAAGGCCAGGCGCGAGCCGAAGTGGTTGCCGGTAGACAGCTTGGGCTCCTGGCGCAGGATCACCTTGAAGTCCTCCAAGCCGCTCAAGTCAGCGGCCAAGCGCCCACGCCCTACGGCTGTGCCGGCCTTGCCACCCTCGCCACCGCCTTCGGCGTACGACAGGTACACCAGGCGGTCCTGCTTGAAGTCTGGCGACAGCACCACATCCAGCAACCCGCCCTGCCCTTTGGCCCATACCTGCGGCACGCCCTTCAAGGGCGCAGACAGCTTGCCGTCCGGGCTGACAAACCGCAGGTGCCCAGGTAACTCGGTCACCAGGAAACCTTGCTGGTCCGGCAAAAACGCCAGCGCCCATGGATGGTCCAGGCCCTTGGCGACCGGCGTGGCGGTGATGCTGCCTTGCTCAGTGGGGAACTGTTGGCTATCGACGGCATACGCCGCGCTCAACGGCAGCAACGCGGTGGCGCACAGGGCGGCTAGCAGGGTTTTACGTACAAACATAAGGCGAAATCCTCAGCGGCGATTGCCGTTGGCATCATAGGTGGGCGCTTTGGGTGCGGTGGCCGGGCGGCTGGGGGCCGCCTCCTGCTTGGGGTAGCGGTTGCCGATGCCACCGTTTTCCAGCGTTGGCCGCGGGTTGGCCGGGACGGGCTGGATACTGCGAACAGCCGGTGCATTGGGCTGGGTGCCCTGCATGCTATTGGGGTTGGCCCGGTGAATAGGGCCGTGGTCGCTACGCCCCGGCAGGTTTTGCGCCTGGGCCAATGGCGCAAGGGCCAGGCCCAGCGCCAGTGCTGCGAGATGACGTACACAACGGTTCATGGCCAAACCTCTCTATGCCAAGTACTACGTGCTTTCGATAACACGCTACGCCGCGGGTTCGCGTTGTGACACTAAATAGTTTCTCATCAGGTGTAACACGATCTGTCCGAGCATCTATCCGCCGAAACTTTTGCCCTGCCCTGTGAGTCACCAGCACACAGGCTCTTCGTTGAGGAATCACACCTATGCCACGGGCAATCTGGAAAGGCGCCATCAGTTTCGGCTTGGTTCACATCCCGGTATCGCTGGTTTCGGCGACCTCTTCACAAGGCGTCGACTTTGACTGGTTGGACAAGCGCAGCATGGACCCGGTGGGCTATAAGCGCATCAACAAAACCACCGGCAAGGAAGTCACCAAGGAAAATATCGTCAAGGGCGTGGCCTTTGAAAAAGGACGCTACGTGGTGCTCAGCGAAGACGAAATTCGCTCGGCCCACCCCAAGTCCACCCAGACCATCGAAATCATCGCCTTCGTCGCCAGCGACCAGATCCCCCTGCAAAACATCGACACGCCCTACTTCCTCGCTCCGGATAAACGCGGCGGCAAGGTCTATGCACTGCTGCGCGAAGCGCTGAAAAAAACCGGCAAGGTGGCCCTGGCCAATGTGGTACTGCACACCAAGCAACACCTGGCCGCGTTGATGCCGCTGGAATCGGCTCTGGTGCTGGTCATGCTGCGCTGGCCCGCTGAAGTGCGCAGCCTGGATGAGTTGGAACTGGGCAGCGATGTGACAAAGCCGACCCTGGCCAAAGGTGAATTGGACATGGCCAAGCGCCTGGTGGAAGACATGAGCGCCGATTGGCAGCCCGATGAATACCGTGACAGCTTCCAGGACAAGATCAGGGCGCTGGTGGCGAAGAAGGCCAAGGCCGGCAAGATCGAAGATGTGGAAACGGTCGAAGGCGGCGAAGAGCGAAAATCCGCGGATGTCATCGACCTGACCGAACTGCTCAAACGCAGTCTGGCGGGTAAACCTGCGGCGAAAAAAAGCACCGCGAAAAAGTCCAATAACAAGGCCTCTTGAGCCTGCCATTGACGGGAGAATGACATGGCAAAGCCCCTGAGTGAGTACAATCGCAAGCGCGATTTCAAGATCACCGCCGAACCCGCCGGCAGCTCACCCGCCAGCAAACGCAACGTCTCGGCCCTCAGCTTCGTGATTCAAAAGCACGATGCGCGCAACCTGCACTACGACTTTCGCCTGGAACTCGATGGCGTGCTGCTGAGCTGGGCGGTGCCCAAGGGCCCAAGCCTGGACCCGAGCCAAAAACGCCTGGCGGTGCATGTTGAAGATCACCCACTGAGCTATGGCAGTTTCGAGGGCAGCATTCCCGCCGGCCAATACGGTGCGGGGGATGTGATCGTATGGGACCGAGGCATTTGGCAGCCCCACGATGACCCGCGCAAAGCCTACGCGGCGGGCAAGCTCAAATTCACCCTGGTCGGTGAAAAACTCTCCGGTGACTGGGCGCTGGTACGCACCCGGCTCAAGGGCAGCGGCGACAAGGAGCAATGGCTGTTGATCAAGGAAAACGATCAGCAGGCGCGCCCGGCCTCTGAGTTCGATATCGTCCAGGCCGAGCCCGCCAGCGTGCTCAGCGATGCGGTGGTGGGTAAGCCAAAGGCCAAGGCCAAACCCAAGGCCGCGCCAAAAGCCAAAACGCCCAAGCGCATCGCTGCCCTGCCGGATGAGTTTGCCCCCCAATTGGCAACCTTGGTGGACCGGGCGCCCGAAGGTGATTGGCGCTACGAGATCAAGTTCGACGGCTACCGCATCATGGCGCGCATTCGCGACGGCGAAGTGCGCCTGTTCACCCGTAACGGCCACGACTGGACCGAACGCCTGCCACGTCAGTGCAAAGCCTTGCAAGCCCTCAAGCTCAAGGACAGTTGGCTGGATGGCGAAGTGGTCAGCCTCAATGGCGACGGGCTGCCAGATTTCCAGGCGCTGCAAAACGCGTTCGATATCGGCCGCAGCCTGGACATTGTCTATTACCTGTTCGACGCACCGTTTTTGAACGGCCGCGACCAGCGTGAAGACCCGGTCGAAGAGCGTCGGGCTGCGCTTAAATCTGCGTTGTCCGCCAGCCGAAGCAAACTGCTGCGCTTCTCCGAAGCCTTTGCCGCCAGCCAGCGCGATATTTTCGAGAGCGCCTGTGACCTGGCGCTCGAAGGCGTGATCGGCAAGCGCGCCGGCAGCCCCTACGTGTCGCGGCGCAGTGCCGACTGGATCAAGCTCAAATGCCGCCTGCGCCAAGAGTTCGTGATTGTCGGCTACACCCGCCCCCAAGGTTCGCGTAGCGGCTTTGGGGCGCTGCTGTTGGCGGTCAACGATGACACCGGCCTGGTATATGCCGGGCGCGTGGGCACAGGCTTTGACCAGGCGGCGCTGAAAAGTATCTATGCCAAGCTCACCCCGCTTGAGCGCAAGGACTCGCCCCTGCAAAAACCATTGACCAGTGCCCAGGCCCGTGGCGTGCATTGGGTTGAGCCGAGCCTGGTCGGCGAGGTGCAATTTGCCGAATGGACCCGCGAAGGCGTGGTGCGCCAAGCCGCGTTTGTGGGCCTGCGCACCGACAAGCCAGCCTCGCAGATCATTCATGAACAGCCGCGCGCGGCCAAGTCGGTCAAGGCACACGAAACCTCGAAAGCCGGTAAAGCGCAGGCAACGGTAAAGAGCGTGAAAATCACTCACCCCGAGCGCATTATCGACAAGCACAGCGGCACGCAAAAACAGCAACTGGCGCAGTTCTACACCGATATCAGCGAATGGATCCTGCCCTTCCTGCGCGCACGTGCCGTGTCATTGCTGCGGGCGCCTGAAGGGATCGAAGGTGAGCAGTTCTTCCAGAAGCACTCAGAGCGTATGGCCATCCCCCACATCAAGCAATTGGACCAGGCGCTGGACCCAGGCCATGCGCGCCTGATGGAAATAGACAGCGTGGAGGCCCTGGTCGGCGCGGTGCAAATGGGTACCGTCGAGTTTCACACCTGGGGCGCCACTGCAGACAAGATTGAAACGCCTGACCTGTTTGTTCTCGATCTCGACCCGGACCCGGCCCTGCCCTGGAAAGCCATGCTGGAAGCGGCCCAACTGACCCTGTCGGTACTCGATGAGCTGGGCTTGCAAGCTTTCGTCAAAACCAGCGGCGGCAAGGGCCTGCACTTGATCGTGCCGTTGGCCCGGCGCGACGGCTGGGACACCGTGAAGGCGTTCGCCAAAGCCATTGCCCAATTCATGACCCGGCAACTGCCCGAACGCTTTACCGCCACCAGTGGCCCCAAGAACCGCGTCGGCAAGATCTTTATCGATTACCTGCGCAACGCCCGTGGCGCCAGTACCGTAGCGGCGTATTCCGTGCGGGCCCGCCCAGGCCTGCCAGTGTCGGTGCCGGTGAGTCGAGAGGAGTTGAAAGGATTGCGTGGCGCCCAGCAGTGGACAGTGGCGAACCTGCATCAGCGGCTGCAAACGTTGAAGGATGACCCCTGGGCGGGGTATGCCAATCGACAGAAGATCAGCAAAAAGATGTGGGACAAGCTGGGCGCGCAACCCCCTGGGTGATCCGCGCCTTGAGCCAGGTCAGATAAGAATGAAGATCAGCGCCAGACCGGCAAAGATCGCCCACTTTTCCAGGTAGTAGCGCGTGCGATTGCGCTTCTTGAGCTCTTTGCCACGCAGGCGAATCTTGTACAGACGGGTAAAGGCACGGTTGAGGCCGCCGGTCTTGTCACCCTCATCGTTGGGCGAACCCGCGGCCGCCATCACATTGCGGCTGAACCAGCGGTTGAACGCAGCTGCCCAGCGGTACTTCATCGGCCGTTCGATATCACAGAACAGAATGATGCGGTTCTGTTGGGTGGTGTTTTCCGCGTAGTGAATGTAGGTCTCGTCGAACATCACCGGCTCGCCATCGCGCCAGTAATAGCTTTCGCCATCCACATTGATGTAGCAACCTGGATCGTTAGGGGTATCCAGCCCCAGGTGATAGCGGTACGAGCCCGCATACGGGTCACGGTGACGTACCAGCTTGGAGCCCGGTGGCAGCTCGGCGAACATGGCCGCCTTGATCGAGCCGATGCTTTGCACCAGCTCGGTGGTGCGTGGGCACAGCTTCATCGCCGAGGGGTGACTGTCGCCGTACCACTTGAGGTAGAACCGCTTCCAGCCGGTCTTGAAAAACGAGTTGAACCCTACGTCGTTGTATTGCTCCGAGCGTTTGATCTCACCCGCCCGCATCAGATTCTGGCCTTCTTCGCGGATCTCTTCCCAGTGCTCCTGCAACGGGCTCAGGTCTGGAAAGTCGCTGGGCGAGAGGTAGGGACGGCTGGGCTGCTTGGAGAACAGGTACAGGAAACAGTTGATCGGCGCCAGGAACGTCGAGTGATCGCTAAGCTGGCGACCCAGCTTGTGTCGCACCCGACCGCGCAGGTGTACATACGCAATGGAAGCAACGTAGAGAGCAACAATGATGAGTTTCAAGGGATTCGTCACACGTCAGGGAGAGAACAGGCTGCTCCTGCGGGCCCACAACGGCCGAGGATGGATAAGCAGCACCTGAAATCACAATTCACATATAGGCGACACGGCCGGCGGATAACCGCCTGCGTGCGACCATTGGCAGTTATTTAGCCACACTTTGTAACCAAAGGTTAACTAAGAATTGTGAAAAGCTGTCTACTGAGTGTGCTGGGGGTAGGAGCAGGCAGGCCCTTGAGCCTGCCTGTTTGAGGGCGCTGGAAGGGTTACAGCGGCGAGTCGTTACCCTCGCGGCGATCCCCTAATGCCGTATAGGGCACGGCCTGAGTGCGGCTGCGAACGAAGTAGCGGATCAGCGCAATCATCAGGCCCAGCAACAGGCCGCCAACAAGGCTCAACGCGATAACCAGCGGCTTTTTCGGCTTGATCGGCGACAGAGGCTCCTGGGCTCGACGGTCAATGGTCACCAGCTTGAGGTTGCTCATATCGATATTCAAACCACGCAACCTGGCGACTTCAGCGCGAAGCGGCTCGACGTCTTGCAAGAAGATGTCTTCATTGCCACGCTTGCGCAGCACCTCAACCTCGCGGTTGCTTTCCAGCAGTTGCAGCTCTTTGCCGATCTCGGCAATGCGCGGGTTGGTGAAATCGTCGCTGGTACGCTGCTGCAATGCAGCGCGTTCGGCTTCCAACGCCTCGGTCCCCATGAAATACAGCGGGATCTTCTGGTTGTTCACCTCGGTCCGCATGACCTGGCTCGAACCCGTGCGGGTGGAGTCGGCCATTGAGGACGGCGTTGTTGGTGTACGAATGCCCATGGACTTGGCAATGCTGATGGCTTCGGCCAACTCGGCGAGGCGGTTGGTGCGTTCCATCTTCATCTGCAGGCGCAGGGCGCTGAGTTCATCCTGCAGTTGGGCACGCTTGAGCCGGTCCGCTTCCAGCAGCTTGGCGATTTTCGATTCTTTATCGGTATCGTAGTTGGCGCGGGCGGCGTCGATCTTGCCCTTGAGCTCGCTCAAGCGGTTATTGACGATCACCTTGAGGTCAGCACCCACTTGCTGACGCTCGGCGGCAATGGCGTAGTCCACAAAACCGTTGAGGATCGCAACACCATCGACGTCGGTCGGGTATTGCAGTTCCAGACGGATATAGCTGCTCAACGAATCGGATTTCTTGGGGTCAGGCAAAATCAGATTGACCGAATTGCGGTTGAACGCCTCAAAGCTCTGCTCAAGGGTTTGCCCCGGTTTCTTGAACGCCTTGAACAACTCCTCATGATCCTTGAAGAACCCCAGGCGTGCATCATAAGAGTCCAACTGCGCGCCCACTTTGAGCAGCGCATCGGCAGGCGGCAACTTATACACTTCCGAACGGTTCAAGGCGTCTAGCTCGTTGATTGCAGCAGGCCGCAACACACTGCTGACTTCATAGGTCTTGGGTGCCAGGAAGGCATAACCTGCGCCTAATACCCCGGCCAGAAGCGTACACCCGATCACCAGCTTTTTTTGTCGCCAGATGGCGTGAAACAATTCAAATAAATCAATTTCATCAGACGCTGCGGAAGGCGGAAGCGGGGAAGTACGATTCAAAATAAGAACACCTTAAAATAATACTAAAAGGCCATCATTCTCAGAAGTCTAAAAGACTTCAAAAATCAGGGACAACGCCCTGGATACGGCAGACCAATGGCGATGTGACCACTCAGTCCCCTGAAATATCCCACAAACTTAGGGATTATTTCGGTTTCATTTCGGTGAGTAAGCCAAATGACACAGCCATGTCAGACTGATCTGGTTGCAAGCGTAGTCAATACAACATGAAAAAGCTGTCAAATAGCTGTCTTATAAAGAAAAAAATTTCGCCTACAGGCGGAACAGTGTCAGCCTCAATACAATTGAACATTTTTTTGAACAGCAATAAGGAGTTTGCATGTCACCCCTTTCCGCTTCGGACTTTCGCGCACTGCAAGGCACTTGGGAACAAACAGCCCTGGAAGACAGTGGCGTGCTTAACCCCGTGGATGCCCACAGCGCGCCGGGAGCAACGACGACAATTGCGGGGGATCGCTTCGAAGTGACCACGGTCAGTGGCGAAGTATTATTGGCGGGACGCTTCGTACTGGACGCCAGTACCACGCCCAAAAGCATTACCTGGACGGACGACATGGGCGATGATGCAGGCAAGCAACTCCCCGCCAGTTACCGGCTCGACGGCGATGATTTCGTATTTATCGCAGCGGATGAAGGCATGCCCAGGCCCACCGTGTTCAGCACCGGCCCTGGGCAAACCATGCGCACCTTTGTGCGGCGGTCTTGATCAAATGTGGGAGCTGGCTTGCCTGCTCCCACATGTTGGAACGCGGGGCGTCAGGGAGATAGGCGGTGACGTGACCATCCGATTTGATCACGGCATTTTCACAAGGTCTTCACTTTTCCACCTATAGGGTGAAGCCTACCTACTCCAGTGAATCCCTTGGCCCGCCCTCTCCTCGCGGGCTTTTTTTTGCGTGCTGAAACCCTCGTTCACCGCGAAACTTATCGCCCAGCACACAGGTCATTAACCCAACGCGTGTTCAGCCCCTGAACGCCGCTCTTGAAGGTCGCATCGTGGCCCGTCATTCAGACCTGCGTATCGCTTTATCCCTGGACAGCCTGAACTTCTTTCTCGCCGATGTACGCGACGGTCTCGGACCGTACCTGGCGATCTACCTGCTGGCCGTGCATCAATGGGAGCCGGCCAGTATTGGTGTGGTCATGACCCTGGCAGGCATCGCTGCCTTGCTGACCCAAGGCCCCGCGGGTGCGCTGATCGACCGCACTCGCAACAAACGCGCGGTGGTTGCCATTGCTGCGCTATTGGTGACGGGCAGTTGCCTGATGCTGCCCTTCGTCAGTTCGTTTGGCTGGGTAGCGTTGACCCAGGCTGCCAGCGCCGTAGCCGCCTCTGTCTTTGCCCCGGCAATTTCCGCCATTTCGCTGGGGATCACTGGGCCCCGCGCCTTTACCCGGCGTACCGGGCGCAACGAGACCTTCAACCACGCTGGCAATGCTGTGGCCGCGTTGCTGGCCGGCGGGCTGGCCTACTTGTTCGGACCGGTGGTGGTGTTCTACCTGATGGCGTTTATGGCGGTTGCCAGTGTCATTGCGGTCAGTTGCGTGCCGGCCAAGGCAATTGATCATGAGGTCGCCCGTGGTTTCGATCCGGCCCATCACACCGACCACGAACAACCCTCGGGCCTGAAAGCGTTGCTGACCAACCAACCGCTACTCCTGTTCGCCATCTGCTGCGCACTGTTTCACTTGGCCAACGCCGCAATGCTGCCGCTGGTCAGCCAGAAACTGGCGCAGATCAATTTGCAGATGGCCACCCCGCTGACTTCAGCCTGCATCGTCGCCGCCCAATTGGTGATGGTGCCGATGGCCTGGCTGGTCGGGCTCAAGGCCGATGTCTGGGGACGCAAGCCGCTGTTGCTTGTAGGTTTCCTGATACTGCCGTTGCGTGGCGTGCTCTATACCTTATCCAGCGACCCCTACTGGCTGGTGGCGGTGCAGATGCTCGACGGTATCGGTGCCGGCATTTTCGGCGCCCTGTTCCCGGTGATCGTCAAAGACCTGACCCAAGGCACCGGGCGCTTCAACGTCAGCCTGGGCGCCCTCTCCACCGTATTTGGCCTCGGCGCGGCGCTCAGTAGCAGCCTGGCCGGTTTCGTGGTGCAGCAGGCTGGCTACAACGCGGCGTTCCTGACGTTGGCGGCAGTTGCAGCCGCTGCCTTGATGCTGTTGTGGCTGGCGATGCCGGAGACCTTGGCAAAACCATCCTTCGCTCGCCATACAACTGTCGCCTGACATATGCGACAATGCGCGCCAAATTCCAACACACATCCCAAACTTTGTGTTCAGCGACCGGGTTTCGCGCCTTGATGTCGCTGTTGACGCATGCCTGAAGGCACCTGCCGTCACGCTCGCAACCCATTGATAGGTAAAGTAATTGATCTCCACAGCTAACATCACCATGCAGTTCGGCGCCAAGCCGCTCTTCGAGAACGTCTCGGTCAAGTTCGGCGCCGGCAACCGCTATGGTTTGATCGGTGCCAACGGTTGCGGCAAGTCGACCTTCATGAAAATCCTCGGTGGCGACCTCGACCCGTCCGGCGGGCAGGTCATGCTCGAGCCGAATGTGCGCCTGGGTAAACTGCGCCAGGACCAGTTCGCCTACGAAGAATTCACCGTGCTCGACACCGTGATCATGGGCCACGAGGAGCTGTGGAAGGTCAAGGCCGAGCGCGACCGCATCTACTCGCTGCCGGAAATGAGCGAAGAAGATGGCATGGCCGTGGCCGAGCTGGAAACCGAGTTCGCCGAGATGGACGGCTACACCGCCGAATCCCGCGCCGGCGAGCTGCTGCTGGGCCTGGGTATTCCCCTGGAACAGCATTTCGGCCCGATGAGCGAAGTGTCCCCCGGCTGGAAGCTGCGCGTACTGCTGGCCCAGGCGCTGTTCTCCGACCCGGAAGTGCTGTTGCTCGACGAACCGACCAACCACTTGGACATCAACACCATCCGCTGGCTGGAAAACATCCTGACCCAGCGCTCCAGCCTGATGATCATCATCTCTCACGACCGTCACTTCCTGAACAGCGTATGCACCCACATGGCTGACCTGGACTACGGCGAGCTGCGCCTGTTCCCGGGCAACTACGACGAGTACATGACCGTGGCGACCCAGTCCCGCGAGCAATTGCTGTCGGACAACGCCAAGAAGAAAGCGCAGATTTCCGAACTGCAATCCTTCGTCAGCCGCTTCTCGGCCAACGCCTCGAAAGCCAAGCAGGCGACCTCCCGTGCCAAGGCGATCGACAAGATCCAGCTGGCCGAAGTCAAGCCGTCGAGCCGTGTGAGCCCGTTCATCCGTTTCGAGCAGAACAAAAAGCTGCACCGCCAGGCGGTCATGGTCGAAAAAATGGCCAAAGGTTTCGACGGCAAGCCGTTGTTCAAGGACTTCAGCTTCCAGGTTGAAGCGGGCGAGCGTGTGGCGATCATCGGCCCCAACGGTATCGGCAAGACCACCCTGCTGCGCACCCTGGTCAACGAACTGACCCCGGACGCCGGTAGCATCAAGTGGACCGACGCCGCCGAGCTGGGCTACTACGCCCAGGACCACGCCCACGACTTCGAAGACGACGTGAGCCTGTTCGACTGGATGGGCCAATGGACCCAAGGCGAGCAAATGATTCGCGGCACCCTGGGCCGTATGTTGTTCTCCAACGACGAGATCCAGAAGTCGGTCAAAGTGATCTCCGGTGGTGAACAAGGTCGCATGCTGTTCGGCAAGCTGATCCTGCAAAAGCCGAACGTGTTGATCATGGACGAACCGACCAACCACCTGGACATGGAATCCATCGAAGCGCTGAACCTGGCGCTGGAGAACTACCCGGGCACGCTGATCTTCGTCAGCCACGACCGTGAGTTCGTATCGTCCCTGGCCACCCGCATCATCGAGTTGAGCCCAAGCGGCGTGATCGACTTCAGCGGCACCTATGACGACTACCTGCGCAGCCAGGGTGTGGTGTTCTAAGAGCAGCACTGAGCTGCAAGCTACAAGCTGCAAAAAAGCCCTGTCCCTGTGACAGGGCTTTTTGCATCCGCACTGTGCCGGGCGCTGATTTTATGGGCCATGCATAACCAGTGTGGGAGCTGGCTTGCCTGCGATAGCGGTGGTTCAGTTAAAGATGCAGTGACTGACAGGCAGCCTTCGCGGGCAAGCCCGCTCCCACAGGGAATCGGTGCCAGGCGCTGATTTTATAGGCAATACATAACCCGTATGGGAGCTGGCTTGCCTGCGATAGCGGTAGTTCAGCTACAGATTCAGTGACTGACACACCACCTTCGCCGGCAAGCGCGCTCCCCCAGGGGCCTCTGTAGGCGTCCCCTCGCTCCTACAGTCGTGCGGGATATGCCATGATGCTTCACCGCCCGCCAGCGATTGAGTATTCATGCCTGCCGCCCCCTCCTCCCTGTCGATCACCCTGCAGATCGTTTCCATCGTGTTCTACACCTTCATAGCCTTTATCTGCATCGGCCTGCCGATAGCGGTGATTCCAGGCTATGTGCACGAGCAACTGGGCTTCAGCGCCGTGGTGGCCGGGGTGACCATCGGTTCGCAGTACCTCGCCACGCTGCTCAGCCGCCCGATGGCCGGGCGAATGTCGGATAACGTCGGCACCAAACGCGCGATCGTGCTGGGCCTGGCCGGTATTCTGTTCAGCGGTGTGCTGACCTTAATCGCCACGCTGCTGGACAGCCTGCCGAGCTTGAGCCTGGGTATTCTGATCGCCGGTCGCCTGTTGCTCGGCGTGGCCCAGGGCCTGATTGGCGTGGGGACCATCAGTTGGTGCATGGGCGCAGTGGGCGCCGAACACACCGCACGCTCGATTTCCTGGAATGGCATCGCCTCCTATGGCGCCATTGCCATTGGTGCGCCACTTGGCGTGGTGATGGTGGCTGATTATGGCTACGCCAGCCTCGGCCTTGCCCTGGCGGTGCTGGCGGCGTTGGGCCTGGTGCTGATCCGCAATAAACCCTCGGTGCCGGTGGTACGCGGCGAACGGCTGCCGTTCTGGGCTGTGTTTGGACGTATCGCGCCGTTCGGCGCCAGCCTGTGCCTGGCCTCGATTGGCTACGGCACGCTGACGACCTTTATCACCCTGTATTACCTGAATCGTGGCTGGGCCGGTGCGGCGTATTGCCTGACGGTATTTGGTGTGTGCTTTATTCTCTCGCGCCTGGTGTTTATCTCAGCCATCAGCCGGTTTGGCGGGTTCACCGCCGCCATCGCCTGCATGCTCATTGAAACCCTGGGCCTGACGCTGTTGTGGCTGGCACCGTCTACCGGCGTGGCCTTGATCGGCGCCGGGTTGACCGGTTTTGGTTTATCGCTGGTTTACCCGGCGCTCGGCGTGGAAGCTATCAAGCAAGTGCCGGACAGCAGCCGCGGCGCGGGGCTGAGTGCGTATGCGGTGTTTTTCGACCTGGCCCTGGCGATTGCCGGGCCGTTGATGGGCGCCGTGGCATTGAACCTCGGCTATGGCTGGATCTTCTTCTGCGCGGCGTTGCTGTCGGTCAGTGCGCTCGGCCTGACCGTACTGCTCAGGCGCCGCGCCTACTGATCAGCGGTCTGCAAGCCGGCGCGCGTGGCCTCGCCCAGGGTATGGCTGAAAAAACGCCCGGCCTCGGAGACCAGATCGCGGTGGATGCCTTCGCGATCGACACCATCGGCATCCGTGCAAATGGCGGGCATGCTTGCCAGTTGGTCACTGTCACACGGCGCCATGAAAACAAAGTGCCCGGCCCCGGCCAACAGTTTGAAATCCGGTGGCTGCGGCAGCTTGCGCGCCAGGGCGGCGGCGTTCTTGTCCACGGCCACCAACTGGTCGCCATCGCCACTGTAGAGCAGCACCGGCACATGCACATCCGCCAGAGTGTGGCGGCCGAACATCAAGCTCAGCGGCGCCATCAGCATCAAAGCATGGATACGCGGGTCAGCCTGGGGTTGCAAGTCGTCGCGATCGACCACCAACTCGCCCTTGGTGGTGCACGCGTCGCGGTCTTCGGGGCGCTCTTGGCAGTAGCGGCGCAGGCGTTCGAAATCCGGCTTGGCGCCCGCCAGGATCAATGCCGTTTCGCCACCGGCTGAATAACCGATGACGCCGATCTGATCGATATCCACAAAGGGCGACAGCATCGGCTCGGCCAAGGCGGCGGTGATCGCCTGAGAGATCTGGATCGGCCGCCCATACAAATTGCTCACGGTGCCCAGGCGGCTGTGGTCCTTGTAGTTGTCACCGGGATGCAGCACCGCCACCACCACAAACCCCTTGCGCGCCAAGGCGGTGGCCAGGTCATGCAGGGCCAGCGGCGTGCCGGTATTGCCGTGGGACAACATCAGCATCGGGAAACGCCCGATCGCCACCTTGGCATCTTCGCTGGCCGCCACATGGTAGGCGCCCAGAGCGGTAGTGCGCTCGGCATCGGTAGAGGGATAGAACGCGATGGCTTTCATCGGCTGCGCATCCAGCGGGTCGAGAAAACTCATGCGATGAAACCCCACACTCCAATGGGGGTGCGGTGCCGGTGCGGCGTGCACTGAAACCACGCCGCCCAACAGCGAAAGAACCAAAACAGCACAAAGACGCATCATGGGGATGTCCACCTTTGCTGCATAAGAACCGGCCTGTCGAATAAAAAGTCCAGGGTATCGAATGGATGTCTGCATAACCTGGGCCACAACGAAAAAACTCCGTACTCCGCTCGCGTTCAGGCGATCAGAATACAGAGTTTAGGCGCTCGGTTTCAGAATGAAACCGAGGACAGGGCACATTTACATAAGCCTTACGCAGCGGCGAACAGTTGCTCGTTGATGCGCACGTTGGCGTCGCTTATGGCTTTGCTGCGCACTTCGTCACCGTAGGCCAGGCCTTCAGCGCGCACGATCTCGATGTCGGTGATGCCCAGGAAACCGAACAGCAGCTTCAAGTAGCCTTCGTGGGCAGCGCCCGAGGCCTGGTCGGCATGCAGGCCACCGGCGGTGGAAACAATAATGACTTTCTTGTTGCCGCACAGGCCTTCAGGGCCGGCTTCGGTGTAGCGGAAGGTCTGGCCGGCTACCGCGATGCGGTCGATCCAGGCTTTCAACTGGGTGGGGATGGTGAAATTGTACATCGGCGCACCGACTATCACGGCATCGGCGGCGAGGAACTCAGCCAGCGACGATGCACTCAGTTCAGCCTCGTGCTTTTGCGCCGCATCACGCAGTTCAGCGGCAGTGCCCAAGGCGCCCAGGGTAGCGCCGGAGAAATGGTTGATGCCTTCGCTGGCGAGGTCGCGGTAGGTCACTTCCACACCCGGCTGGGCGGCTTGCCATGCCTTGACCACACCGGCGCTGAGCTGACGGGAGGCCGAGTTGTCGCCGAGGATGCTGGAATCGATGTGCAAGAGTTTCATGATGGATCTCCGAGGTGGGATCGACAGTGGCGATCAGATGGTAGTGATGCTACGCATGAAACCAATGGTCGATAAGCCACCTGAAATGCGATAGTTTGTCCCACTGACAGGACAATAGGCCCACCATGCAAGACCTCAACGACCTCTACTATTTCGCCAAAGTCGTCGAAGCCGGCGGTTTTGCTGCGGCTGGCCGGCTACTCGGCATTCCCAAATCCAGGCTGTCGCGGCGCATTGCCGAGCTGGAAGACCGCCTGGGTGCACGCCTGCTGCAACGCACTACCCGACAACTGACGCTCACCGCCGTGGGCGAGCGCTACTTGCGCCACTGCCAGGCCATGTTGTTGGAGGCGGAAATGGCCGACGAGGCCGTGGCCAGCATGTCCAGCGAGCCACGGGGGCGCTTGCGGGTCAGTTGCCCGGTGGGGCTGGCCCAGCAGATTCTGCCAGAGCTGGTAGCCGGTTTTCTGGCCGCGCACCCGTTGGTGCAGTTGGACATGACCCTGGTGAATCGCCGCGTCGACCTGGTAGCCGAAGGCATTGATGTAGCGCTGCGCGTACGCGAACTGGGCGACGAAGACCCGTTACTGGTCACCAAACGCCTGCGCCAGGCGCATACCGTGCTGGTGGCCAGCCCCGTTTTCATGCGTGAGCGGCGGGTCGAAACCCTGGAAGACCTCAAGCAGTTGCCAATCCTTGGCGCACTCGAGGCGGACCGAATGGTGCACCAACGCATCATCGACCCCCAGGGCAACATGCACGAGCTAGTGATGGAGGCGCGCCTGGGCATCGAAGACTTTATCGTGCGCAAGGCCAGCGCAATGATGGGCGTGGGTTTTACGGTGCTGCCAATGATGTACTGCGAAGAAGAACTGGCCAGCGGCCGCCTGGTGCAACTGCTGCCGCAATGGTCATTACCAGGCGGCTGGCTGCAAGCGGTCTACCCGCACCGGCGCGGCGTGCTGCCGGCCATCCGGGCCTGGATCGACTACCTGGAAGAAGGCTTCAAAGGCTGTGGAGATCGGCTGTTATGAGCATGACGGAAGAACAAGTCGCACGTTTTTGCCTGAGCCTGCCAGGCGCACGGGAAGACTATAAATGGGGCGGCGTGCGGGTGTTCTCGGTTGCTGGCAACAAGATGTTCGCCTTGCAGAACCTGCGCGGTGAGTCGCTGGCCTTCAAGGTCGACAAAGAACTGTTCCTGGGTCACGTCGACCGCCCGGGCATTCACCCGGCGCCTTACCTGGCGAGGGCGCAGTGGGTCATCATGAACACGCCCTACCCTTTGGGCGCAGAGGAACTGCGTGGCTTGTTGCAGCGCTCCCACCAGTTGGTGGTGAGCAAGCTGCCCAAGCGCACACAGATTGGCTTGTGGCTAGAGGATTGACAGCAAGGTGCCGCCAAGAAACAGCTGGTCCAGCCAGAACACCTGGTGCAACAGCACAATCACCCAGAACAGCACCTGGTAAGACACCTTGCGCGTCTTGTGCCGGAACACCTGCTGGGCAATCAACGCCCCCGGCCAACCGCCCGCCAGCTCCACCGCATGCAGGATGTTTTCCGGGGTGCGCCAGCCTTCGGTCTGCGCCTTGCGCTTGTCGCTCCAATAAAGAAAGAACGCCACCACACTGACCACGCCGTAGGCCATCAACGGAATCGCCGTTTCGCCGCGATACCACAGCAAGGCCGAGCCCAGCAGCGGCGCGGCACACAGCAGTACAAAGATCAGCGCCTTCAGGCGTGGGTGCTGGATAGTCATGGCTTGACCGCAGTCCAGTCGATCCAGCCGAACTGCCAGGTCACCAGGATGACCAGGCCAAAGGCAATCCGGTACCAGGCAAACACCGCGTAGCTGTGGCTGGCGATGAATTTGAGCAAGCCCTTGACCGCAATCATCGCGAAGATGAACGAGGTGACAAAACCAATGGCGAACACTGGAAAATCCGCCGGCTGGAACAGATCGCGGTACTTGTAACCCGAGTACACCGCCGCCCCAACCATGGTCGGCATGGCCAGGAAGAATGAAAATTCGGTGGCCGTCTTGCGCGACAGGCCGAACAACAGGCCGCCGATGATCGTTGCACCGGAGCGCGAAGTGCCCGGGATCATCGCCAGGCACTGGGCCAGGCCGACCTTGAGGGCGTCTTTCCAGGTGATGTCGTCGACGGTTTCAGCCCGCACTGCATGTTGGCGGTGCTCGGCCCACAACATGATCACGCCACCCACTACCAGGGCAGTCGCTACAGTGATCGGGTTAAACAGGTAGTGCTTGATCAGGTCGGCAAAAATCACCCCCAATACCACCGCCGGCAACACGGCGATGATCAGGTTGACGGTAAAGCGCCGGGCCTTGGGCTGGGTCGGCAGGCCGATGACCACGTCAAAGATCTTGCGCCGAAACTCCCAGACTACCGCCAGGATCGCGCCCAGCTGGATGATGATGTTGAAGGCTTCGAAACGCTCGCCGCCAAAATTGATCAGGTCGGCGACGATGATCTGGTGGCCAGTGCTGGAGATCGGCAAGAACTCCGTAAGCCCCTCGACGATGCCGAGAATCAATGCCTGTATGGCGGTCCAAAAATCCATGCTGTCTCCAAAGGTCATGCGCGTGGCATGCCTCTTAGTCTTTTTTAAGTTCACTGACGACGAGCGCACACAAGCGCCCGCAGTTGATTCTCAACGCCGGTCTGCAAAAATTCCGTGAAAAATCAGGCAGTACTCAGGTTTTTCGATTCCGGGCCGAAAGCCTATCAGACACGCCGGAAATCTCGAAGCAGCACCACAATTATAAAGAGCAGGGAGTGACAGGACGATGAACAGTTTGCGCAGCATGTCGATCAGCCGCCGCCTTTGGCTGATCCTGATAGTCGCCGTGTTGATGCTGCTGGCCTTGGGGCTGTTAATGCTCAACCAGATCCACGGCGACCTCTACCAGGCCAAGCGCCAGCAAACCCAGCACGTGGTGCAGACCGCCAGTGGCGTACTCAGCTATTACCAGAGCCTGGAAAAAACCGGCGTACTGACCCGCGACGCCGCGCAACAACAGGCCCTGAGCGCGGTGCGCGGGCTGCGTTATGACCACGATGACTACTTCTGGATCAACGACCTCACCCCCGTGATGATCATGCACGCGGCCAACCCCAAGCTCGACGGCCAGAACCTTTCGGCGATCCGCGACCCGGACGGTTTCGCCGTGTTCAACGAATTCGTGAGCCTGGCCAAGGCCAAGGGCGCCGGCATCGTCAACTACCGCTGGCCGAAGCCCGGCGCCGAAGCGCCGGTAGAGAAAACCTCGTACATCCAACTGTTCGAACCCTGGGGCTGGATTATCGGCTCCGGGGTCTACGTGGACGATGTGCAGGCCGAATTCAGGGGCCAGGTGTGGAAAGCCTCGGCCATTGGCCTGGGCATTGCGCTGATGATGGCCGTGCTGGTGGTGCTGATTGCCCGCAGCATCGTGCAGCCGTTGCAGGCCGCGGTGAATGCCATGGGCAATATTGCCAGTGGCGAAAGTGACCTGACCCACAGCCTCGATACCCACGGCCGTGACGAATTGACGCAACTGGCCCAGCACTTCAATAGCTTCACCGCCAAGCTGCGCCAGGTGGTCGGCCAGTTGCAGGTGTGCGCGAACGCGCTGGGCCAGTCGTCCAGCGAGCTGGGCCACAACGCCAGCCAGGCCCATGACCGCAGCCAGCAGCAGTCGCAGCAGATGGAACTGGTGGCCACCGCCATCAACGAAGTCACCTACGGCGTGCAGGACGTGGCCAAGAATGCCGAGCACGCCGCCAGCGAAATGCGCGATGCACAGGCCCAGGCACAGCAGGGCCAGGTCAATATCGACGGCAGCTTGCAGCAGATCGACCAGCTCTCCACCACTATCAGCCAGGCCGTGGAGGTGATCCGCACGCTCTCCAGCGAGAGCACGCAGATCGGCGGGGTACTGGAGGTGATCCGCTCCATCGCCGACCAGACCAACCTGCTCGCCCTCAACGCCGCCATCGAAGCCGCCCGTGCGGGCGAGCAAGGCCGCGGGTTTGCGGTGGTCGCCGATGAGGTGCGCCTGCTAGCCCAGCGCACGCAGAAATCCACCGCCGAGATCCAGGTGATGATCGAGCGCCTGCAAGGCCACTCCGAAGCGGCGGTCAAGGTCATCAGCGACAGCCACAGCGCCTCGCAACTGACCATTGAACAAGCCGGCCAGGCGGGCGCAAGCCTCACCGCCATCGGCCAGGCGCTGCACAACCTCAACGGCCTGAACGCCTCGATTGCCAGCGCCACCCTGCAACAGGCCCACGTGGTGGAAGACATCAACCAGAACGTCACCCAAGCGGCCGGGCTGTCCCACAGCACCGCGCTGGCAGCGGAGCAATCGAGCGTGGCGAGTGCACAGTTGCGTGGTTTGAGTGAACAGCTTGATGGGCTTTTGCGTCAGTTCAAGGTTTGACATCCCTCAGCGGTGGGAGGGCTGCCCTCTCCCACCGTCTAGCGGCCTCACATCCCCAGCCACTGCGGCAGCGCGAGGGAAATGAACGGCAGGTAGGTGACCATGATCAGGAACACCAACAGAATCATCAGCCACGGCATCGCGGCGCGAATGGTCTGCCCTAGAGTCAGCCCCGTCACCGCCGAGGTCACGAACAGGTTCAGCCCCACCGGCGGGTGCACCAGGCCGATTTCCATGTTCACCACCATCACAATCCCCAGATGAATCGGGTCAATCCCGAGCTTCATCGCAATCGGGAAAAAGATCGGCGCCAGGATCAGCACAATGGCCGAAGGCTCCATAAAGCTGCCGGCAATCAGCAGCACCACGTTGACCATGATCAAAAAGCCAATCGGCGTCAGCCCTTCCGAGATTACCCACGCGGTAATTTGCTGGGGGATCTGTTCGGTGGTCAGCACGTGGGCAAACAGCATGGCGTTGGCGATGATGAACATCAGCATGATCGACAAGCGCCCCGACTCCAGCAGCACCTTGGGGCAGTCGCGCAGCTTCATGTCCTTGTAGACGAACAGCGCGACGAATGCTGAATACACGGCTGCCACTGCCGCCGCTTCGGTCGGGGTGAACATGCCGCTGTAAATGCCGCCGAGGATAATCACCAGCAGCAACAGCCCCCAGAACGCTCGGCGTGCACAACTCAGCCACTCACGGAATGTCGCCCGGGGTTGCGCCGGCAGCTTCTTGATGCGGGCGACGATGTAGATCGCGACCATCAACATCAGGCCCAGCAGCAAGCCCGGAATCACCCCGGCCATGAACAATTTGCCTACTGAGGTTTCGGTCGCCGCCGAATACACCACCATCACGATCGACGGCGGAATCAGAATGCCCAAGGTCCCGGCGTTGCAGATGATGCCCGCCCCAAACTCCTTGGGGTAACCGGAACGCACCATGCCCGCCACGGCAATCGAGCCCACCGCTGCCACCGTGGCCGGTGATGACCCGGACAGCGCCGCAAACAGCATGCACGCCAGCACCGCCGCAATCGCCAGGCCACCGCGGATATGCCCGACACAGGCGTTGGCAAAGTCGATCAGCCGCTGGGCCACGCCGCCGGTGGTCATGAAGGCGCCGGATAACAGGAAAAACGGAATCGCCAGAAAGGTATAGGCGTCGCTGGTTTCAAACAGTTTGATCGCCAGGGAACTCACAGAGTCCTGGCTGAACATCAGGATCGACACCGCACCGGACAACCCCAGGGCAATCGCAATTGGCACGCCCAGAAACATGAACACGAACAACAGGAGAAACAGACAGAGCACGGCCATCAGTGACGCTCCTCATGGCTGCCGGCCAACTTGCTGGCCTCGCCGGCCTCGTCGGCCAGGCCCAACCCGACCTGGCGGTGGGTAAAGATGCGGTAGAAAATTTCCAGGTAGCGGATCAAGACCAAGGCAAAGCCAATGGGCACGATCACCACGATGTCGCCGACATCGATGCCGAACTGGTCGAGGTCTTCGGCGCCGATATGCGCGGTCATCACCGCACTCACCCACTTGTAGCTGGCCACCATGAACAGCCCGGCATAGGCCAGGCAGCACAGGCAGGCGAGCATGCCGAGCAGGCGTTGCACCGGGCGCCGGGTCAGCCGCACCAGCGCGTCCACGCCCAGGTGGCCAGCGGTGCGCACGCCGTAGGAAATGCCGAAGAAAATCAACCAGCCGAACATGGCCTTGGTCAGCGCCACACTCCAGGTCATCTCTTGGGCCCAGGCCATGGTGCCGTCGCCCAGGGTATTGAAGAAGGCGCTGCTCCAGGCCCATTTGTCGGCCAGGGCAAAAAACAGGGTGTAGACGTTGTTGAGCATGACGTAGACGAATGTCACCAGGGTCATGGCGGCCAGCAGGAAAGCAATGAAGCCTTCCTCCAGGTGCTCCCAGACGCGCCTTAGCGTTTGCATGGCAAAACCTCGCGAGGCAGAGTTAGGTAAAAAGCCAGGTCAACCTGCTAGATCGTTCCCACGCTCCGCGTGGTAATGCCGCCCCGGACGTTCCACGTCCTGTATCACGCCGTGCGTAAGGCGACGCGGAGCGTCACGGGATGCATTACCACGCGGAGCGTGGGAACGATCAGTCGCGGGCAAGCCCGCTCCCACAGAGGATTACTGGTTGGAAGCGTCCGCCGCCTTGATCAGGTCAGCCCCAATCTCGCCCTCGAACTTCTGCCACACCGGGCGCATGGCTTCGCGCCACAGCGCACGTTGCTCGGGGGTCAGTTCGATGATTTCGCTGGTCTTGGCGTCGACGATCTTCTGCTTGGCCGACTGGTTCAGCGCTTCGGCCTGCTTGTTCACCTCCACGGTGACCTCGGCCATGATCTGCTCCAGGGTGCTGCGCACATCCGGCGCCAGGCCATTCCAGAACTTCGCGTTGGTGATCAACATGTAGTCGATCAGGCCATGGTTGGACTCGGTGAAGTACTTCTGCACTTCATTGACCTTCTGGCTTTCATAGTTCGACCAGGTGTTCTCGGTGCCATTCACGGTACCGGTCTGCAGGCCCTGGTAAACCTCGGCAAAGCTCATCTTGCGCGGGTTGGCGCGGATCGCCTTGAACTGTTCTTCGAGCACACTGGAGGCCTGCACGCGGAACTTCAGGCCACGGGCGTCCTTGGGTTCATGCAGGGCCTTGTTGGCGGAGAGTTGCTTGAGGCCGTTGTGCCAATAGGCCAGGCCGAGGATGTTCTTATCCTGCATCGAGGTCAGCAGTTGCTTGCCCTGAGCGGCCTGGAAACGGTCGACGGCGGCCAGGTCGTTGAACAGGAACGGCAGGTCGTAGATCTGCACTTGCTTGGTGTAGTGCTCGAATTTGGCCAGGGACGGCGCCAGCATTTGCACGTCACCCAACAGCAATGCTTCCATTTCCTTGCCATCGCCAAACAGCGACGAGTTCGGGTACACCTCAACCTTGACCTTGCCGGGCAGGCGCTCTTCAGCAAGTTTTTTGAACAGCAGCGCGCCCTGGCCTTTGGGGGTGTTTTCGGCGACCACGTGGGCGAACTTGATCACAATCGGGTCTGCCGCCTGGGCCAGGCCAGCGGTAAACAAGGTGGCGGCGCACAGCAGCGCCCGGGAAAGCTTGAGCATGGGAATCACCTTCTTATTGTTGTGTTTAAGGCAAGGTGCCTGATGTAACGCGTGTCGTGAATTTCGAATTTTAGATACCTGCGTTCGGCCTGGCCGAACGCGCCCACTGTGGGAGCTGGCTTGCCTGCGATAGCGGTGTGTCAGGCAACACAGACATTGACTGTTCTGCCGCTATCGCAGGCAAGCCAGCTCCCACACTTCGTTCCCGGTTTTGTCAGTTACAGTTGCGCGGCCAGCAGCCGTTGCGCGCGCAGCAGTACCGGCGCATCCACCATCTGCCCATCAATCTGATAAGCCCCTGCCCCATCAGCACCCGCCTCCACCACCCGCCTGGCCCAGGCCAGCTCTTCAGCGCTCGGCGCCAGCGCGGCATGGATCACCGCGACTTGCTTGGGGTGAATGCACAATGCCCCGGCAAAGCCCATTTCATAAGCGTGCCGGATCGAGCGGTGCAGGCCTTCGGGGTCGTCGATGGCCGGGTGCACGCCGTCCAGCGGCGCCGCCAGGCCCGCCGCGCGCGAATGCACGATCAACGCCAGGCGCGCCTGGTCGAGGGCCAATTCGGCCGCGCGGGAGTGACTGCTCAGGTTCAGGTCCAGCGCCAGGTCCAAGCCACCGAACGACAGGCGCTCTACCTGGGGCGCCTGGGCAATCTGCGCCAGTGCCAGCAAACCGCGTGCGCTTTCGATAATCGGCCAGATAGCCTTGCCGGTAGCGGCCACCACAGCCACCTGGGCCGCGCTTTCGACCTTGGGCAGCAATACCCCGGCGACATTTGCATGGGCCTTGCAGAAGGCCACGTCCTCAAAATGTTCGGCATGTTGCGGCGCGTTGATGCGCACCCACACCTGGGCCTCGGGATGGGCGCACAGGAATGCTCCCAGATTATCCCGGGCCTGACGTTTGAGCGGTTCTTCCACCGCGTCTTCAAAATCCACAATCACTGCGTCGGCGCCGCTGGCCAGGGCCTTGGCAAACCGCTCCGGGCGGCTGCCCGGCACAAACAGCGCAGAACGTACTAAAGGCTTTGGCATCACTTGATTCCTGATTAGATAACGCCGCGCTCGCGCAGGTGGTTAATGGCCTCAACGGAGTAACCCAGCTGATCGAGGATGCCTTGGCTGTGTTGCCCCAGCGCTGGCACGCCGTCCATGCGCGGGGTAAACGCGGCGTTACGGGCCGGTGGCAGCAGCGACGGCAACGGCCCCGCCGGGCTGTCGACGTCGCGCCAGCTGTCGCGGGCCTTGAGTTGCGGGTGGTCCCACACGCCTTGCATATCGTTGACCCGGGCGCTGGCAATTTGCGCGTCTTCCAGGCGCTGGATCACCGCCTCGACGTCCAGTTGGGCAAAGCGCTCCACGATGATCTGGCGCAGCACCTCGCGGTTGGCCGAGCGCTTGAAATTGGCGCTGAAGCGTTCGTCCATGGCCAGCGCCGGGGTGAGCAGCACTTTGTCGCAGAACGCCGCCCATTCGCGCTCGTTCTGCAAGCCGAGCATCACGGTGCCGCCGCCCCCGGTGGGAAACGGCCCATAGGGGTAAATCGTCGAATGCGCGGCACCCGCACGCGGTGGCGGCGCCG
This sequence comes from Pseudomonas sp. NFR02, assembly GCF_900119375.1. Lineage (NCBI taxonomy): Bacteria > Pseudomonadati > Pseudomonadota > Gammaproteobacteria > Pseudomonadales > Pseudomonadaceae > Pseudomonas > Pseudomonas sp. NFR02. The sequence goes on along the minus strand of NZ_FPJJ01000003.1, from coordinate 303,194 downwards.
CGCCGTCGAAGGCGTAATACATCGGGTAGCCCATCCACTCCACCAGGCTTTCGAGCATGCTTACATCGATGCGACTGCCCTGGCCGGTTTTGCCGCGCAGCAGCAACGCCGACAGAATGCCGCTGTAGGCGTACATGCCGGCGGAGATATCCGCGATGGAGCAACCGGCCTTGGCCATCTGTTCTTCTTCTGGGCCTCCGGTCACCGAGAGGAAGCCGCCCTCGCTCTGGATCAGCAGGTCGTAGGCTTTCTTTTTCTCATAGGGCCCACCTTCGCCATAGCCGGAAATATCGCAGACGATCAGGCGTGGAAAACGTACGTGCAGCGCCTCGAACGATAAGCCCATGCGCGCCGCCGCGCCGGGGGCAAGGTTCTGCACCAGCACATCGGCATCGGCCAAAAGCGCATCCAGAATGGCGCCCGCCTCGTCCTGCTTGAGGTCCAGGGTCAGGCTTTCCTTGGAGCGGTTGGTCCAGACGAAATGCGACGCCAGGCCACGCACCCGCTCGTCATAGCCACGGGCGAAATCGCCGGTGCCGGGGCGCTCTACCTTGATGACCCGGGCACCGAGGTCGGCCAGTTGGCGCGTACAGAACGGCGCGGCAATCGCGTGTTCCAGGCTGACGACGGTGATGCCGTCCAGCGGTCGTTGTTCAGTCATGACAAATCCCTCAAAGCCAATGGGCCATGGACGCGGTAGTTCGCAGGTTCCACACCTGCTCGATCAGGCGGTTGGCCTGGGCCGGGGTGCGGGCGCCACTGAAGTCGGCCAGGCGCTGGAACTTGTCCGCCAGCTCGGCACGGCTCAGGGTGTTGCCCGGGTCGCCCTTGGGTTCATCAATGGCACCGTGCAGCGTGCGGCCATCGGTGGTGGTGACGGTGACGCGGCCCAGCCAGCGTTGCGGGTAGGCGTTGTCGACTTCGGGGTCCAGGCTCATGCAGACCTTGTCGCGAAACGCCGCGACCGCAGGATCGGTCAACGCCAGCTCATGGAATTCAGGCAAACCGGCTTTGCCATGCACAGCGATCAGCCCAAGCACCGTGCCCATGGAAAATTTTGCCTGGTGCACGGTGGTCGGCACCGTCACTCGGCCGAGTACGTCAATGGCGCCTTGGTGCACGTGGGTTTGCACCTGGGAGATCTGCGCAGCGCTCAGGCCTTCACGCTGCATCACGTCCAGCAGCGCATCGGCAGCAGGATGGGTGTGGCGACAGGAGGCGTGGAATTTGAACGAGGTTTCCACCAGCGCCCAACGGCTGCCCAGCTCGGAAGACAATTTGCCCGGTTGGGCATCACTGGACATCCCGGCCGCCAAACCTTGCTCACCTTCAAGGATATTGCGCGCGCCGGTCAGCCCATCGGCCGTAAGGTAAGCCGCCAGCAAGCCGTCCGCCGCCGCCTTGGCCGTGTGCAGTTGCTTGGAGTCGGCGGCATCGCGCAGAAACTCCCACAGCCCGGCAGCCTGGGTGCCGGCGCTGCCGAGCAGGTTGATGAATTGTTCTTCGTTGAAGTCGAGCAACTTGCCCACCGCGACCGCCGCCGCCAGGGTGCCGACCGTGGCCGTGGTGTGGAAGATGCGGTAGTGGGAGCGGCCCATGAACTCACCGATGCGAATCCCCGCCTCATAGCCGGCTACAGAAGCCAGCAACAGCTCACGGCCAGACTTGCCGAGGTCCTGGGCAGCCGCCAATGCAGCGGGAAACACCACGGTGGCCGGGTGCAGCACGGAGCTGTTGTGCAGGTCATCCTGCTCCACCAGATGTGAGGAAGCGGCGTTGACCAGTGCGGCAAAATACGCGCTGGTGCCGGTGCCGTTGACGATCACCTGGGCCGGGCCGCTGCTCGGGCCCATCTTCTGCGCGTAGCGTTCAAACAAGGGGATCGGGTGCGCGCCTTGGCTGGCCAAGGCGCACGCGAGCCAATCCAGGTACAGTTCTTCGGTGCGCGTCAGCACGGGCTCGGGCAATTGTGAGTACGTCAGCTCGGCCAGGAATCGGCACAGGGCTTGGGTAGGGCTCATGCTCAGGCCCTCAGAAGCTACGTGGCAATTCGAGCAAATGCTCGGCCACGTAGGACAGGATCAGGTTGGTGGAGATCGGCGCCACCTGGTACAGGCGGGTTTCGCGGAACTTGCGCTCCACGTCGTACTCGCAGGCAAAGCCGAAGCCGCCGTGGGTTTGCAGGCAGGCATTGGCCGCTTCCCAGGACGCCTTGGCCGCCAGGTACTTGGCCATGTTGGCACTGGCCCCGGCGTTCTTGCCGCTGTCGTATTCCTCGCAGGCACGCCAGCGCATCAGGTCGGCCGCTTCGATCTCGATATGCGCCTCGGCAATCGGGAACTGCACGCCCTGGTTCTGCCCGATGGGCCGGCCAAACACCACACGGTCGCGGGCATAGGCGCTGGCCTTTTCGATGAACCAGCGGCCGTCACCGATGCACTCGGCGGCAATCAGCGTGCGCTCGGCATTCAGGCCATCAAGGATGTATTTGAAACCCTTGCCCTCCTCGCCAATCAGGCTGTCCAGGGGCAGCTCCAGGTTGTCGAAGAACAGCTCGTTGGTCTCATGGTTGACCATATTGGCGATGGGCTGCACGGTCAGGCCGTTACCGATGGCCTGGCGCAGGTCCACTAGGAAGATCGACATGCCTTCGGATTTTTTCTTTACGTCGGCCAAGGACGTGGTGCGTGCCAGCAGAATCATCAGGTCGGAATGCTGTACCCGTGAGATCCAGACTTTCTGGCCGTTGATCACGTACTTGTCGCCGCGCTTGATCGCCGTGGTCTTGATCTTGGTGGTGTCGGTGCCGGTAGTGGGTTCGGTGACGGCCATCGACTGCAAGCGCAATTCACCGCTGGCCAGCTTGGGCAGGTAGTAGCGTTTTTGCGCCTCGCTGCCATGACGCAGCAGGGTGAACATGTTGTACATCTGGCCGTGCACGGTGCCCGAGTTGCCGCCGCAGCGGTTGACTTCCTCAAGGATCACCGAGGCTTCGGCCAGGCCCAGGCCGGAACCGCCGTATTCCTCGGGGATCATTGCCGACAGCCAACCGGCGTCGGTCAGGGCCTTGACGAAGGCTTCGGGGAAGCCTTTTTCTTCATCGATCTTGCGCCAGTAAGCGGCATCGAACTCGGCGCACAAGGCGCGCACGCCGTCGCGGATCGCATTGAGTTCTTCGTTGTCATGGGCATTCATCTACGGCTCTCCGCCTGTTGTTATCGGGTTATTCGAAATGCACCTGGGCGGTCTGTGCCAGGCCTTCAGTGTTGCCAGCCCACAGTTCTGCGACGCCGGTGGCGGTGATGCGCCCGCCGACCTGAAAAGGCTGTGGCGCAATCAGTGGGCGCACGCCGCGATAGGCAAAGCGGCGCAAGGTCGCCTCAGGGTGCGCTCGGCAAAACGCACGCAGGTTCAAGGTGGCGATCAGCGGGCCATGCACCACCAGGCCGGCATAGCCTTCGGTGCCGGTGACATAGGGGTAGTCGTAGTGGATGCGGTGGCCGTTGAACGTGACGGCGCTGTAGCGGAACAACAGGGTCGGCGTCGGCTCGACGGCCTCTGTCCATTCGCCCCGGGCCAGCGCGTCGCCGCTGCCAGGCTTGGGTGGCGTGGGTTCGCGGTAGACGATGTCCTGCTCCTCGCGGATGGCCAGGCGCCCTTCCTGGGAGTAGTCATGACGCACGGTGACAAATAGCAGTGAGCCGGTGCGCCCGGTCTTTTCTTCGACCTGGGTGATGGTCGACACGCGCGTAGCCGCCTCGCCAGCCCGCAGTGGGTGCAGAAATTCAAGACGCCCACCAGCCCACATGCGATTGCGGTTATCGGCCGGCGGCAGGAACCCGCCGCGTGCCGGGTGGCCGTCGCTGCCCAACGCCACCTCCGGCAGCGGGTCCTGGAAAAAGCACCATTGCCACAACGCAGGCACAGCGTCGCCGTCGGCAGGCACCTCTTCACCTAATGTGGCGGCGATGCGCTTGAGCAGGTTATGGCTCAGGTGGTCGTAGGCGGTCTCACTTCGGCCGATCCAATCAGTGGCGCTCATCGGGTGCAGGTCCTCAGGCAGTGGGTGTCTGCCGAGGATCATGCAAGGGCCAGCCCGTTCTGAGAATTTGCATTTCAATAAACCAGCGTTCGGTTATGCTGAACGCCAATTTAATTGGAAAACACCGTACATCCCTGTGGGAGCGGGCTTGCTCGCGAAAGCGCAGTGTCAGTCACTGAATACATTGCCTGATACACCGCTTTCGCGAGCAAGCCCGCTCCCACATTTGGGTCTTCATTGTGATGAGGTTTGGTGTTTATACCGGGAGCCTTGCATGCACTTCGATCTCGCCGACCTGCGCCTGTTTATCCATATCGCCGAATCCCCCAGCCTCACTCAGGGTGCCAAGCGCGCCTTCCTGTCGCCGGCTGCCGCCAGTGCGCGGATCAAGGCCCTGGAAGGACAGCTCGACACGCGCCTGTTGTACCGCGACAGCCGGGGCGTGGAAATCACTCCGGCAGGCGAGCGCCTGTTACACCATGCGCGGTTGATCATGCGCCAGGTGGATTACCTCAAAAGCGAGTTCACCCAATACGGCGTGGATTCGGCCGGGCATATTCGTATCTTCGCCAACACCACGGCGGTCACCGAGTTTTTGCCGGAAGTCCTGGCAGGCTTTCTGTCACAGCGCCCGGGCGTCACCGTCGACCTGCAGGAACGCCTGTCACGAGACATCGTGCGCGGGGTGCTCGATGGCACCAGTGACATGGGTATCATCGCCGGCCCCGTGGAAGCCTCCGGCCTGCAAGTGTTGCATTTCAGCACCGATGAACTGGTGCTGATGGTGCCCGTCGGGCATGCCTTGGCCGAACTGCCTTCGGTCACCCTCGAGCAGACCCTGGCGTATCAGCATATCGGCCTGCATGAAGGCAGCACGCTGTTGAGTTTCCTGCGTGAACACGTCGAGCGTCTGGGCAAGCAATTGTCGCTGCGTATCCAGGTCTCGAGCTTCGAGGCGATCTGCCGGATGGTCGAGGCCGGCGTGGGCATTGGCATCATTCCAGAGTCCGCCGCCCTGCGTCACAGCCGCACCATGCAGCTGGTGACGGTGAAACTGGACGAGCCCTGGGCGATTCGCGAGCGCAGCATCCTGGTACGCGAGCTGGAAGCGCTGCCGGGGACCATACGCGCCCTGATCGCCACGTTGATGCCTGCCCCCCTGGGCAAATCCTGATGTTTTTATAAGCGGCCGTTAACAGTCTTTGACAGTTTCCCGACAAAGCACTCAAAGATTCTCAGCACCCGCCGCCCTAGCATTCCAGCATCCAAATCATCATTCGGGTGCTCTTGATGTTTCGCAGACTGCGCGGTATTCCGCTATTGGGTTGCCTGTTGGGCAGTATCGGTTGCCACTCGCAACCGCCTGCCCCGCCGCCGATTCAAAAAGGTGATTACGGCGCAATCATCCGCTACCTGCAAACCCGCATTCCCCAGGAGATGGCGCGGGACAATGTGGCGGGATTGTCGATTGCCCTGGTCAATGGCCAGGAGCTGATCTGGGCCCGCGGCTTTGGCCTGGCTGACAAAGACCTGGGGGTGCCGGTCACGCCCAATACCGCGTTTCGCGCCGGTGGCATCTCCAAGCTGCTGACCGCCACGGCGGCGCTGCAACTGGTGGAGCAGCAACACCTGGCGCTGGATGCGCCGATCCAGCAGACCCTGCGTGAGTTCTACGTACGCTCCCGCTTTCACAGCGACCAGGCCGAGGCGGATCGAGCGATCACCTTGCGGCGCTTGCTCAGCCATCAATCCGGTTTGCCCAGCGAGCACCTGCGCGACCTGCGCAGCACCTATGCCATGGGGCAAATGCCGATGCGTGTGTCGGGTGTGTGGCTGAGCAGCCTACCGGGCTCCCAGGTGGCGTATTCCAACCTTGGCTATGCCTTGGTGGGCGCCGCCATTGAGCGTAGCAGCGGCAAAAGCTTCGAAGCCCAGTTACAAAGCAGCCTGCTCACACCCTTGCGAATGAACCAGTCCAGTTTCCTGGGTACCGGTGCGCAAATGAGCTATCGCGCCCACGGCTACGAGGATGGCAAGGCCAGCACCGACCCCCAGGTGCGTGACCTCGCCGCCGGTGGCCTGTGGACCAGCCCCAAAGACCTCGGCCGCTACGTGCGCATGCTGTTTGCCAAGGGCACCTACAAGGGCAGTCAGATCCTCGGCAGCGCTTCTATCGATGCCATGTTTACCCAGCAAAACACCGGCAACGCCTTGGATTTCGACTGCCAGATGGGCTTGGGCTGGTTCTTGGCGCCCTGTGGTGACGAGCCCATCGGCCCCGGTGTGCGCACCTACCAGCACAGCGGTGGCGGCGACGACTTCGTGGCCCAGTTGACCCTGCTGCCGGATCAGCAACTGGCCGTGGTCATCATGGCCAACGACAGCAACGCCGAAGACATGGTGGTGTCGCTGACCACCGACAGCCTGCGCCTGATGCTCCAGGCTCAGACCGGCAAGCCCGTATGCGCCGACGACTGCCAGGCCCCCAGCCACGGCCTCAAGCTGCGCCATGTACCGGCGGCGGTGGATCGCAAGCGCCTGGCCGGCTTCTACGCGACCGCCTGGGGCGTGTTCCGCATCAGGGATGAGCATGCCCGTTTGAGCGGTGAACTGGCCGGCTACGATTTCCAGCTATTGCGTGATGAGCAAGGCTGGCTGCGGGCGCAGAAAAAGATACTGGGGTTCTGGCGCAAGGACCTCGGCGATTTGGGCCGCGTGCAGCTGGATGTCCTCACGGTACAAGGCCGCCAAATGCTCACCGCCCGCAGCCACGGCCAACGCATTGCCATCGGCGAGCGCATCGAGCCGCCGCCCTTGTCCGCCGCGTGGGCCAACACGGTCGGCACCTACCAGGTGCTCAGCAGCCATGAACCCGACGCGCCATTGAGTGGCATCAGCGTGCGCCAGGAGGACGGTTTCCTGGTGATTCGCGGCCAATTAAACGGCGAGCCGCTGACCGACTACATCCTGCTGCCCATCGACAACGCCCATGCGGTGCTGGCCGGCAACGGCTACGGCCTGGGCGATACCGTCAGCCGCCAGGTCAACGGCCTGAGTGCTTCGGGCTACTCGTTCAAACGCACCCATTCACCCCACACACCCTTGAACCTCTAACCAGGAAAACACCCTGATGCACTCAAAAAACCTGTGCCTGTCATTGACCTCACTGTGCCTGCTCGCCGCCGCCGATACGGCGCTTGCCGAAGACTGGCAATACAGCCTCAAGGCCGGCATGGCCAACGCACCCCGCTACAGTGGCAGCGACGAACGTATGACGGCGCCTGTGCTCGGCGGCAAAATCATCAGCCCCTGGGGCGTCTTTCTCGACACTGATACGGGCTTGGGCTGGGGTTACGAAGGTGATGCCCTGAGCTTCAGCGCATACGTTGGCGCAAGCGATTCGCGCAAGGATAAAAATGAAAGCATGCATGCCGGCTCCAAACGCCTCAAAGGCATGGGCGAGATCAAGTCACGTCCGCAATTGGGGGTAAGTACCGCCTACAACCTCGGCGGTGTGATCATCGGCGCCACCCTGGAACATGCGCTTGAAGAAGATAAACACAAGGAAACCGGCAAGGCTTTTACCCACCTGGAGTTGAGCCTGGGCACCCATCTCTATGAAGGCCGCTACGGCTCCGTCGATGCCGCCATCAACAGCCACTTCGGTGACCGCAACTACCTGCAAACCTGGTACGGCGTGACTGCCGACCAGGCCACCCGCAGCCGCTTCAAGGAATACAAGGCAAGTGCCGGCAATATCAGCAATGGCATGAACCTCTCATGGAGCGTGCCGATCAACGAACACACGCAGTTCTCGACCTTGCTCGATGTGCAATACCTGGCGAATGAAGCAGGCAAGAGCCCGATTGTGGAGCAGCGGCTGCAGGCGTCGGTGTTGGGGGAGCTGCAGTACACCTTCTGATCTGACTTGCCCTCTGTAGGAGCGAGCTTGCTCGCGAAAAACTCGCAGGCGCCGCGTTTATCCAGAAAACACGCGTTATCGTTGAGGTTCTTCGCGAGCAAGCTCGCTCCTACAGGATGGCATGGGGGCAAGCCCTCTTACTCTGCATAGGCCCACGTCATTCGAAACGACGCCCCGCCCCACTCCGAATCCTGCACTTCCACCTGCCCGCCATGCCACTGGCTGACACGCTTGACCAGCGCCAGGCCCAGGCCAAATCCGCCTGTGCGGCGGTCGCGGCTGGCGTCAAGGCGCAGGAAGGGTTCGAATATCTTGGTGCGACCCTCCAGCGGTACCCCCGGCCCATCGTCGTTGACCCGCACTTCGTAACCGCTGCCAAACTTGACCAGCGACACTTCCACGCGACGATCGGCATAACGAATCGCGTTGCGCAGCAGGTTGATCACGGCCCGCGCCATAAAGCGTGGCTCGATCTGGATAACGTCCACCTCGCAGGTGCGCAACGACAACTGCACCCCTTCTGCTTCGGCCTCCAGGGCCACGCTGCCGATCACACTGTCGAGCCAACTGTGGGCCTCGATTTGCTCGCGGGTGACCTGGGTAGCGCCTGGCTCAAGGCTGGCATAGGTCAACAGCTCGGAGACCATTTCTTCCAGTTCACCGAGGTCGGCGTACATGTCGTTGATCAACGCTCGGCTTTGCCGTGGGTCACTCTGCTGCCTGAGCTGGTCCAGCTCGAATGACAGCCGCGCAATCGGCGTGCGCAATTCGTGGGAGACCGCGTTGGTGAGTTCGCGCTGGTTGGCGATCAAACCTTCGATGCGCTCGGCCATCTGGTTGAAGTGCCCGGCCAGTGAACGCACGGTGGAGCGACTCGGCAGCAAGATGCGCGAGCCCAGGTCATTGTCACCGAAACGTTGCGCTGCCAGGCGGATGTGCTCCAGGTCGCGCCAGTGTGGACGCACCCAGAAATACAGGACGATGGCCAGGCTCACGCCCAGGAAGCCATAGGCCCACAGGTATAACCACTTGGGTTCTTCCGGCAATCTGATTTCGAGCAGTTGCGGGCCGTCGTCGATAGGCGCGAGAAATTTCATGAAGTCTTCGCGCACCACCACCTGGTCAGCCGCCAGGAGTTTCTGTTCCCGTTCGCTCAAATCCTGGGTGTCGCGCTGCACCAATTCGAGCCGCAAGCCGTAATGCGGTTGCAGCTCGTCCAGGCGTGCCTGGCGTGCCTCTGCCTGCACGGGACGCAGTTGCTCCACCAGGGCCCAGGCCGGGCCACGCAGGGCTTCACGGTTATAGGTTTCGTTGGACTCGGGCATGTAGGCGTCCAGGCCGTAGTTGACCAACCAGATCGACCCGGCCAGACCGAGCGCGAGAATCAGATAGAGGCGCAGATACAAGCGCAGCATCTACACCTCCCACGCGAACGGATTGAACAGGTAGCCCTTGCCCCAGATGGTCTTGATGCACACCGGCTCGCGGGGGTTGTCATTGAGCTTGCCGCGCAGTTTGCTGATGTACACGTCTACGCTGCGGTTCAGGCCGTCAAAAGCGATGCCGCGCATGCGGTTGAGGATGTCGTCGCGAGAGAGAATCTTGCCCGCGCTGCTGGCCAGCAACCACAGCAACTCGAATTCCATGGTGGTGAGGTCAATGGTCTCGCCGCCCAGGCGGACCACCCGGCAACTGCGATCAATCGACAAGCGGCCAAATTCCAGGGCACCGCGCACGGTGGGCTCGGGCACTTGACGGCGCTGCAGCGCACGCAGGCGCGCCAACAACACCGGCGGTTTGATCGGCTTGATCACGTAGTCGTCAGCACCGGATTCAAGGCCAAGGATATGGTCCAGGTCATCTTCCTTGGCGGTGAGGATCACGATGGGCGTGTCCGACACGTTGCGAATCTCGCGGCAGACATGCAGCCCGCTCTGACCCGGCAGCATCAGATCGAGCACGACGATCTTCGGCTTGAAATCCAGGAACGCCGCCAAGGCTTCATCACCCCGGTACACCACCCGTACCTCGAAACCATGCTGCGACAGAAAATGCGAGACCAGCCCTGCCAGCTTTTCATCGTCCTCAACGAGCAAGACCTTGCCCAGACCCAGGTTTTCCATAAGTTCTCAGTGTGGATGCGCGGATTGAAATGGGGCCATTATAGGTGGCAAGCTGGCCGACAGATGTGGCTGACCAGCCCACAGCGAAGAAGCTTCATGCTTTTAAGAGTTTTTAACAAATAGCCTGCACTTTTTAACGCCATTGACAGGGAGTTCTATGCGCAAGGATTACCTGGCGTTCTTCATTTCGCTGTTCCTTTCACGGCTGGCCGACCAGGTTTTGCTGTTTATCGTGCCCCTGATCGTATTCCAGACCACTCAAAGCGTGTCGTGGGCGGGGCTGGCGTTTTTTGTCGAATCACTGCCGCGCTACCTGGCTTTTCCGGTGTGCGGGGCATTGTGCGACAGGTTTTCACCGGTGCGTATCCTGCATATCAGCCAAGTGTATCGGGCCGTGGCCTGCGTGGTGGCGATGGCGCTGTATGCGCTGTTCGACGGTATTGAGTGGCTGGTCATGCTGTCCGCGTTGTGCGGCGTATTGACCACCCAGGGCATCATGGCGCGGGAAGTGGTGATGCCGCATATCTTCGAGCATTACACCTACGCCAAGACCTTGTCCTATTCACAGATCGCCGACCAGAGCGGGCTGGTGCTCGGGCCATTGGTGGCGGCGCTGATGCTGGAAGTCTGGGCGTGGCCTTGGGTGGTGCTGGGGGTCGCCGTGCTGTTTGTGCTGGCGGACCTGGCGATGCTGATCTGGCAGCGCCACACCACGGTGGACCTGCACATCCATGAACAACAGCCGGGTAACTGGCTGCAACCCCTGCGCACCGCTTTTGGCCACATCCTCAACCGGGTGGAGTTGAAACGCATCATCGTCCTGGCGGTCGGTGTGAACCTGATGGTCGGCGTGACGCTGGCCACCTCGGCTGCCATGGTCACCGGCCACTACGCAGCGGGCAAAGACACCTATGCCCTGCTGCAAGCCGCCGGGGCGCTGGTGACCATCGCGATTCTGTTCTACCTGGCGCATTCATCACTGAAGCTGAAGGTACTGGGCGGGTTGTCGTACTCGATGATCACCGTCGGCGCGCTGATCACCGCGCTCAGCCCCGGCGTGTGGGCCTACGCGGTGGGGTTCCTGCTGCTGACCGGCTTTGACAAGATGTTCAACGTGTACCTGCGCAGCACCCGACAACGGGTGATTCCGGTGCAGGACTTCGGCAAGACAGTCGGTGTGATGACCTTGCTCAACAACCTGGCCCAGCCCTTGGCGGGCTTGATGATTGCCGTGCTGGCAGCACCCTTTGGCACGCCAACGGTGATCCTGCTGCTGGCGGGGATCACCGCCTTGATCGGTGTGGCCGTGGCCTCAGGCTGGCACGCCACTGTGAAAGCGGAACTCGACGTCGGGTGATTCGATCAGGTCCTGCTCGGTGGCTCGCACCCGGTCGATCACCTGGGCGATGTCCTTGGCGTCGCCGTACTGGTAAGCCAGCTTCAAGTAACCCTGGAAGTGCCGCGCCTCGCTTTTGAGCAAGCCGAAGTAGAACTTGCCGAGTTCTTCGTCCAAATGCGGCACCAGCGCTTCGAAACGCTCGCAACTGCGCGCTTCGATAAAGGCGCCCACCACCAGGGTGTCTACCAGCTTGACCGGCTCATGGCTGCGCACCACCTTGCGCAAACCCGAGGCATAACGGCCGGCGTGCAGTTGACGCAGTTCGACCTTGCGCTTTTTCATCAGGCGCATGACCTGCTCGTGGTGCACCAACTCTTCGCGGGCCAGGCGCGACATCATGTTGATCAGGTCAACGTGGCCGTAGTACTTGGCCATCAGGCTCAAGGCGGTGCTGGCGGCTTTGAATTCGCAGTTCTTGTGGTCGATCAGCAGGGTTTCCTGATCGGCCAACGCGGCCTGGACCCAGGCATCGGGGGTGCGGCAGCCGAGGAATTCATGGATTTCGGGCAGGTTCATCGGGCTCACGGGCAAAGGATCACAAAAGGGCGCCGATTATACCGACCCCGTCGCAGACCACCAGCCACCGGCCTTGATGTGTATCAACATGACGGCTGCCGGCCAGCAACTATAGTTATCCAACGCCCGCCCTTTTGGAGATCCCGACCATGCAAGCCATCCGCAGCATCCTGGTGGTCATCGAACCCGAGCATTCGGAAAGCCTGGCCCTCAAGCGTGCCAAGCTGATTGCCAAAGTGACCGACGCGCACCTGCACTTGCTGGTCTGTGACAAGAAGCACGAGCATTCGGCGCTGCTGAGCCTGCTCAAGGAAGGCTTGAAAGAAGACGGCTACAGCGTCACCACCGAGCAGGCCTTGAACGACAGCCTGCATGAAACCATCATCGATGTGCAGCAAGCCGAAGGCTGTGGCCTGGTGATCAAACAGCACTTCCCCGACAACCCTCTGAAAAAAGCCCTGCTGACCCCGGCGGACTGGAAGTTGCTGCGCTATTGCCCGACGCCGGTGTTGCTGGTCAAGACCGCCACCCCCTGGGCAGGCGGCGTGATCCTGGCGGCCATCGATGTGGGCAACGCCGACGGCGAACACCGCTCGCTGCATAATTCGATCATCGACCATGGCTTTGATATCGCCAGCCTCGCCAAAGCGCAGTTGCATGTGATCAGTGCTCACCCCTCGCCCATGCTGTCGGCGGCAGACCCGACCTTTCAGCTCAAGGAAACCATCGAGGCGCGCTATCGCGAGCAATGCAAGGCCTTCCAGGCCGAGTTCGACGTGGACGACAGGCACCTGCATATCGAGGAAGGCCCGGCCGATGTGCTGATCCCCCATATTGCCCATCGCTTGCAGGCGGCGGTGACCATTATCGGCACGGTGGCACGCACGGGGATTTCCGGCGCGTTGATCGGCAATACGGCGGAGGTGGTGCTGGATGCGGTGCAAAGCGATGTGCTGGTGCTTAAACCGCAGACGCTCATGGACCATCTGCAAGAGCTGGCGACCAAGCCCTGACACCGACCTTCAGGCAATGTGGATCAAATGTGGGAGCTGGCTTGCCTGCGATTGCGGTGGGTCAGCTGGCGCATTTGCTCCTGATACACCGCTATCGCAGGCAAGCCAGCTCCCACATTGACCTCGCCAGTCAATTAACCCAGCGCATCTTTCAAGAACCCAGGCGCGATATAGCGCTGGTAATGCGCCTCGGACAAGATAAAGAACTCGCGATCAATGGCATCGCGCAGTTCAGGCAGCGCCCAGTCGCGAAACTCCGGCAACAGCACCATGCCGTACGCCTCCAGGTTATTGATCACCCGGGCCCCACGGGCGATCAACTGGTAGGCCCAACAATACTCGGACTGGTGTGGCACAAAGCGAATCTTGCGTTGCTCCAACTGCCCGCGCAGTGTCTTGGGGTCGAAAACCTCCACTTTGCCGGCCATGACCTGCACCAACAGCTGCTCAAGCCTGAGCCAGACCGCACGCTTTTCTTCTTCGTTATAGCCGTTCCACTGGATCACTTCATGGTGAAAGCGCTTGCATCCACGGCACACGAGATCGCCGTAGACCGTAGAGCACAGGCCGACGCAGGGGGTCTTGATGGTTTGGTTGGGCATGGGCAGCAACACGCAAATCAGCGAAACAGTGCGCCATGTTAGCCCTTTGTCTAAGGTTGATCACCCAGCAAACTTGAGTAGGCAACTTACCTTTAGATTTTTTTTGCCGTAGAATCACCCGGCCTTGTAAGGCGCCAATAATCCGCTGGAAGCTGTTTTCAAAGCGTCACGAGCACAGTCGTTCCTTCAGAACGGTGTTGGCGCAGGTTCGACCCGGTAGGTCAGAGCCCGCGCCAACCCTCATCAGCTCCGTTCTGCAGGCGTAAAACTTTGAAAGCAGCTTCTGTAAGAAATGGCGGCAGCGCTGGCTTTGCGGCCCAAAAAGCCCCCGAGCGCATGCGTGCCGTTCATTTCTGGATGAGCGTCCCGTGGGACCACTGATGAGGGTAATAACTGTGCTTGAAGCCTACCGCAAACATATCGAAGAGCGTGCCGCACTGGGTATCGTTCCCCAGCCGCTTAACGCCGAACAAACCGCAGGCCTGGTCGAGCTGCTGAAAAATCCTCCGGCTGGCGAAGAAGAATTCCTCGTTGACCTGATCACCAACCGCATTCCACCAGGCGTTGACGAAGCCGCTTACGTCAAGGCCGGTTTCCTGTCTGCCCTGGCCAAGGGCGAAGCCACTTCCCCCCTGATCGACAAGAAACGCGCTGTTGAACTGCTCGGCACCATGCAAGGCGGCTACAACATCGTGACGTTGGTCGAGCTGCTGGACGACGCCGAACTGGCGCCCGTCGCGGCCGCCCAACTCAAGCACACCCTGCTGATGTTCGATGCGTTCCACGACGTCGCCGAAAAAGCCCGCAACGGCAACGAGCACGCCAAAGGCGTGATCCAGTCCTGGGCTGACGGCGAGTGGTTCCGCAACCGCCCTACCCTGGCCGACAAGATCAGCCTGCGCGTCTTCAAGGTCACCGGCGAAACCAACACCGACGACCTGTCGCCTGCGCCTGATGCCTGGTCCCGTCCTGACATCCCGCTGCACGCCCTGGCCATGCTGAAAATGGCGCGTGAAGGCATCGTGCCGGACGAGCAAGGCAAGACCGGCCCGATGAAGCAGATCGAAGAGATGCGCGGCCAAGGCTTCCCGATCGCCTACGTCGGTGACGTGGTCGGTACCGGTTCGTCGCGTAAATCGGCAACCAACTCGGTATTGTGGTTCTTCGGTGACGACGTGCCTTACGTGCCGAACAAGCGTGCTGGCGGTTTCTGCTTCGGCAGCAAGATCGCTCCGATCTTCTACAACACCATGGAAGATGCTGGCGCACTGCCAATCGAATTCGACGTTACCAACATGAACATGGGCGACGTGATCGACCTGTACCCGCATGCTGGCAAAGTCTGCAAGCACGGCACCGACGAAGTCCTGACCACCTTCGAAATGAAGACCCCGGTGCTGTTGGACGAAGTTCGCGCCGGCGGCCGTATCCCGCTGATCATCGGCCGTGGCCTGACCGACAAGGCACGCGCTGAGCTGGGCCTGGGCCCTACCGACCTGTTCAAGCTGCCTGAAGCGCCTGTCGACACCGGCAAGGGCTTCACCCTGGCGCAGAAAATGGTCGGCAAGGCCTGTGGCCTGCCAGAAGGCAAAGGCGTTCGTCCAGGCACCTACTGCGAGCCGAAGATGACCACCGTGGGGTCCCAGGACACCACCGGCCCAATGACCCGTGATGAACTCAAAGACCTGGCGTGCCTGGGCTTCTCGACCGACCTGGTGATGCAGTCCTTCTGCCACACCGCGGCTTACCCCAAGCCGATCGACGTGACCACCCACCACACCCTGCCTGACTTCATCATGACCCGTGGCGGTGTATCGCTGCGTCCAGGCGACGGCATCATCCACAGTTGGCTGAACCGCATGCTGCTGCCGGACACCGTCGGTACCGGTGGTGACTCCCACACCCGTTTCCCGATGGGCATCTCGTTCCCAGCCGGTTCTGGCCTGGTCGCGTTTGCCGCCGCCACCGGCGTAATGCCGCTGGACATGCCGGAATCGATTCTGGTGCGCTTCAAAGGCAAGATGAAACCTGGCATCACCCTGCGTGACCTGGTGCATGCCATTCCTTACTACGCGATCCAGGCTGGCCTGCTGACCGTAGAGAAGAAAGGCAAGAAGAACGCCTTCTCTGGCCGCATCCTGGAAATCGAAGGCCTGAACGACCTGACGCTGGAACAGGCTTTCGAGCTGTCCGACGCCTCGGCTGAACGTTCGGCTGCCGGTTGCACCATCAAGCTGTCCAAAGAGTCCGTCACCGAGTACCTGAACTCCAACATCACCCTGCTGCGCTGGATGATCGGCGAAGGCTACGGCGATGCACGCACCCTGGAACGTCGCGCCCAAGCGATGGAAGCCTGGGTTGCCAACCCGGAGTTGATGGAAGCCGATGCCGACGCCGAATATGCCGAAATCATCGAAATCGATCTGTCGGAAATCAACGAGCCGATCCTCTGCGCGCCAAACGACCCGGACGACGCCCGTCTGCTGTCCAGCGTCGCTGGCGAGAAGATCGACGAAGTGTTCATCGGTTCGTGCATGACCAACATCGGTCACTTCCGCGCTGCCGGTAAGCTGCTGGAGCAGGTCAAGGGCCAGTTGCCGACTCGTCTGTGGCTGTCGCCGCCGACCAAGATGGACGCTCACCAACTGACCGAAGAAGGCTACTACGGCATCTACGGCAAGGCTGGCGCACGTATGGAAATGCCAGGCTGCTCGCTGTGCATGGGCAACCAGGCACGCGTTGAGCCGAACTCCACCGTCGTGTCGACCTCGACCCGTAACTTCCCGAACCGCCTGGGTGATGGTGCAAACGTCTACCTGGCATCGGCTGAGCTGGCTGCCGTGGCCTCTACCCTGGGCCGCCTGCCAACCGTCGAAGAGTACATGGGCTACGCAGCGAAACTGGACACCATGGCCAGTGACGTCTACCGCTACCTGAACTTCGACCAGATCGCTGAGTTCCGCAAGATCGCAGCAAGCGCCAACATCCCGGTGATTCAAGCCTAACGGTGTGTTGATGTGAAAGGCGCCGCGTATCGCAAGGTACGCGGCGTTTTTTTGCGTGCGCCAAAAGGGTAACGGATGTCAATCCAGGCTCCCGCTCCCCCTTAAAGAGTTGTATCAGACTGAAAAGTACTGGCCGCCGACAGCCTTTGCACGACGACCTACCAGATCAGGTAGTTGTCCCTCTACGCCTTGAAGGCTAAAACTCTCTACACCCTGACGCCTGTATCACGGAACCCACCAGCTCTGGATGTACTTCGCGCTGTAAGCCGTACCCCTTAATAAAAAAAACAAACCCTGCCCTCGACACCCAAGCCCGGTGCCAGGGGCGCTCTCGCCTGTTTTTTGTGCTGACTGGAGGTGTGTTATGTCGCGTAGCCAATATGTGATCAAGAAAATCTTCAAGCATTATTCGGTGTCGGTGGAACACATCGGCGATGCGCCTGATAGAAAGAACGTCCTGTTGGTCAACGGCGCCATGGCGACGACGTCGGCCTTTGCCCGTACCAGTAAATGCCTGGCCGAACACTTCAACGTGGTGCTGTTTGACTTGCCGTTCGCTGGAAACTCCCGCGCTCACAACCCTGACCGGTGCTTGGTGACCAAGGACGACGAAGTCCAAATCCTGCTGGCATTGATCGAGCGCTTCAACATTCACCACTTGGTTTCCGTGTCCTGGGGTGGCCTGTCCACCCTGCTGGCACTTGCCAAAAATCCAGACAGCGTTGAAAGCTCAGTGGTGATGTCGTTTGCGCCTGGCCTCAACGCGCCGATGCTCGATTACGTCAGCGGGGCGCAGGCACTCATGGCCCGGGATGACAACGCAGGGATCGGCCATTTGCTCAACCAGACGCTGGGCAAGCATCTCCCGGCTCGACTCAAGACCGCCAATCAACAGCATATGGCGCAGTTGATCAACGCCGAGCAGCATCAAGCGCGCTTCCATATCGAACAGGCACTCAAGCTCAATGAAGGGGCCTACTTGCCGCAACTCTTGAACATTGACAGTCATGTGCACTTCCTGAATGGCGCCTGGGACGAATACACCAGCGCCATGGACGTGCAGTCCTTCAAGCAGTACATCCGCGATTGCAGCTTCTCCATTGCCCAGAGCAGCGGACATTTTCTGGACCTGGAGTCCAAGGCCGCGGCCAACGGCGTGCACCGCGCGTTGCTCGGGCATTTGCTGAGGGCATGCGATGCCCAGCCAGGGGCGTTTTGCGAGCAGTCGGCTCAACGAGCGCGGCTGAGCTTTGCCTAAATACTCTTCAACAAGGACGTAGATGATGCGAGTAATCATGGTTGCCATCGGCTCGGCCGGTGACGTTTTTCCCTTTATCGGCCTGGGGGCTGCCCTGACTGTGCGCGGTCATCAGGTCACCTTGTGCAGCATGCCGACGTTTCAGCGCGCCATTGAGGCGCAGGGGCTGAACTTCGTGCCGTTATGCGATGAGGCGACCTACAGCGCCGCCATGGGCGATCCCCTATTGTGGGACCCGAAGACCTCATTCGCCGTGTTGTGGCAAGCCATCGCCGGCCTGCTGGAACCCGTCTACGACTATGTAACCACTCACAATGCCGACGATACGGTGGTTGTCGGCTCACTATGGGCCTTGGGTGCACGTATCGCCCATGAAAAATACGGCATCCCTTATCTGTCCGTCCAAGTGTCGCCATCCACGTTGCTTTCTGCACATTTGCCGCCCGTGCACCCCACCTTCAATGTGTCGCGGCGCTTGCCATTGACTCTGCGCAAGCTGCTCTGGCGCGGGATCGAATACCTGAGCCTGGACCGTACCTGTGCTCCCCAAATCAACGCACTACGCCACAAACATGGGCTACCAGGCGTGGTGAAGAACATCTTCAGTCAATGGATGCATGCGCCCCAAGGGGTGATATGCCTGTTCCCCGAATGGTTCGCCCCCGCACAGAAAGACTGGCCACAGCCTTTGCACATGGCCGGTTTCCCTCTGTTCGACGGTGGCGCCCCTGGGCTCGATGAGCCCACACGAGCCTTTCTGGTTGCCGGAGCGCCCCCTATTGTCTTCACTCAAGGCTCCACTGAGCACTTTGACCAGCAGTTTTATCGTTTCGCCCTGGCAGCGCTGCACAGGGTCGGTGCCCGCGGCATTTTTCTGACCGGTGATCGACCGCTCTTCACGGACCTGCCGCCCACCGTGATACAGCGTCCGTTTTTGCCGATGAGTTCGCTGTTGCCCCACGCGGCCGGTCTGGTCCACCCCGGCGGCATTGGCGCCATGAGCCAGGCGCTGGCGGCCGGCATTGCGCAGATTGTGCTGCCTATCGCTCATGACCAGTTCGATAACGCCGAACGCCTGGTGCGCATGGGATGCGGCATACGCCTTGCCCTACCGTTAAACAAACAGGACCTGGACGATGCGATCACAACGCTCTTGCACGACAGCCGGCTGCAAACGGCCTGTCGTCGAGCGAGCAGCCTGATGCCATGCGACGCTGCCTCTTGTGAAACAGCGGTCAACGCCATTGAGCAGTGCCACGCGCGGCATTCAATGCCTCGCCTGCGCCAGGCCTCATAAACCACGAACGTCCAAGTGTAAGCACCGTGCCAGAGCGGTCGGGAAGCCTCGGCAAAGTTTGACAGAAATAGCTTGTGGGCTAGATTGCCAAGAATGCAGTAATCGAGGCGACTGTCCATGGAGAAGGAAAACGACCTCATTCGTTGGTGGGATTGCTTACGCATCGAGATGTGCAAGCAACAGGATGAGACTCAAGTGTTAGCGCTTCTGGAGCGTGAAGTGTTGCAACTGGGGTTCGAGTACTACGCCTATGGCGTACGTCACCTGACCCCTTTTACACGCCCCAGAACCGAGATATGCGGGTCCTACCCCGCAAGCTGGCTGGCACATTACGAGAAGCAAAACTACGCGGCTGTCGATCCGTCAATCCTTAGTGGCTTGCGCTCTACCGAGATGGTGGTATGGAACGACGCACTGTTTGATAACAGCCGCACGCTGTGGCAGGAAGCTCGGGACTGGGGCTTGTGCATCGGCGCCACACTGCCGATTCGAAGCCACGACCGTTCACTGCGGGTACTGTCCGTGGCTCGGCGCCAAGACATTATTTCGCAGGCTGAAAACAACGAAATTCAAGTGCGCCTGCGCTGCATCCTTGAACGGGTGACACTGCGCCTGACAGACCTGGGTGATAGCGAACGCGCCCACCAATCGGTCTGCCTGAGCCGGCGTGAGCGGGAGATCCTGCAGTGGACCGCCGACGGCAAGAGCTCAGGAGAAATCGCGCTGATCCTCACTATTTCCGTCAACACCGTAAACTTTCACCTCAAAGCCATTCAGAAGAAATTCGGGGCTGGCAACAAAACACTGGCGGCAGCCTACGCCGCTGCACAGGGCCTTATCTAGGGCCCGACAATTGCGATAAGGACGTCCAATGATCAGCATCATCACCCGTCGTCACCATGAACTGTCTGCAACGCTTGAGGACGACCTGGGCCGCTACCGACACGAAGTTTTCATCCAGCAATTGGGCTGGCAACTGAATTCCACGCACGCCCGGCCCCAACGCGAATTCGACCAGTTCGACCACGCGGATGCTCGTCATATCCTCGCCCTGGATGCCGAGCACCAAGTCTGCGGTTGCGCGCGGCTCTTGCCGACCACGCAACCTTATCTGCTGGCGCAAGTGTTCGGTTTTCTGTGCGACCAGCCAACCCCGCGAAGCAGCGACACCTGGGAGGTGTCGCGTTTTGCCGCGCGCGCGCTGGAGGAAGGCACCTTACCGATGCGCGTCTGGTGGAACAGCCTGAACCATGCCTGGAGCCAGGGCGCCAATCGGGTAGTGGCGGTGACCACACCCGCGCTGGAACGTTATTTTCTCAGGCATGGCGTGCAGTTGAGCCGCCTCGGTTCTCCGCAACGCGTGAATAAAGACCATGTGGTAGCGCTGAGTTTTCCGGCCTGGCAGAAAAACGGCCAAATCGCGTTACACGCAGAGTCGGCCGTTGCCTAGCGATGGGTGATCCCCACCTGTGCTTAAAGCCGGGGCATCGGCTGCGAACGCCTCAGGGAATCAGCGAGTAAATCAGTGAGGAAATGGCCACCAGACCGACCAGCGTCACGAACACATTCGAGGCCTGCCCCCGGTACTTGGCCATGGCCGGGACCTTGCGGATCGCGTACATCGGCATCAGGAACAGTATCGACGCGATGATCGGCCCGCCCAGGGTCTCGATCATGCCAAGGATGCTCGGGTTGAGCGTGGCGACGATCCAGCACACCACCAACATGAAGGCGGCGGTCATGCGGTCCAGGGTCTTGGGTGCCGGGCGGCGGCCAGTCTTGACCACCAGGCCCTTGAGGCCCTCGCTGGCGCCGATGTAGTGGCCCAGGAACGACTTGGCAATCGCCACGAACGCAATCAACGGTGCGGCAAAGGCAATCGTCGGGTTATCGAAGTGGTTGGCCAGGTACGACAGGATCGACAGGTTCTGCGCTTTCGCTTCGGCCAACTGCGCGGGCGACAGGGTCAGCACGCAACTGAACACGAAGAACAGCACCATCGCCACCATCAGCAAGTGCGCGCGGGACAGGATCTGCGAGCTGCGCTCGTCGGCGTGTGCGCCGTACTGGCGCTTCTGGTCCACCGCGAAGGCCGAGATGATCGGTGAATGGTTGAACGAGAACACCATCACCGGAATCGCCAGCCACAGCGTGTTGAGCAGCGCCGAGGGTGCCGGCACTTCGCTGGCGGTGCTGAGAATGCCGCCATTCCAGTGCGGTACCAGGTACACCGCCAGGAACAGCAAGGCCACAATAAACGGGTACACCATCAAGCTCATGGCCTTGACGATCACTTGCTCACCGCAACGCACCACGGCCAGCAGACCCAAGATCAACACAAACGCCAGGATGGCCCGGGGCGGCGGCAGGATATGCAGCTGGTGCTCCATGAAGCTGCTGACGGTATTGGTCAGCGCCACGCTGTAGATCAGCAGGATCGGGAAGATCGCAAAGAAGTACAGCAAGGTGATCAGTGCACCGGCCTTGATACCGAAATGCTCTTCAACCACGTCGGTAATGTCGGAACCTTCACGGCCGGACAGCACGAAACGGGTCAGCCCACGGTGGGCAAAGAACGTCATCGGGAAGGCCAGCAACGCCAGGATCACCAGCGGCCAGAAGCCCCCCAGGCCCGCGTTGATAGGCAGGAACAAAGTACCGGCGCCAATGGCGGTACCGAATAGCCCGAGCATCCAGGTAGTGTCCTGGCGGCTCCAGCTTGTGAGCGTTGCAGGTGTCGTTGCATAGCGTTCGTCGACGCTATTGGCCTGATCATTCATCCGGTGGGATCTCCGCATTCACACGGCCAGCACGAGTCAGAAAAACCTGACAGGCAGCGCCCTGGCCGAAACAAGGGCCGGATTGTCCGGGATTCTCTTGGAGAAGCAAAGACTTAGCTGAGGAATGGTTAGGCGGAGCAGCTGTTCATGTGGCCGCCCCCGTGAAGGTTTTGGATGGCTGAGACGTCGTACAAACATTACGTCTTAGTTTTAATAGGCCACCTATTGCGAGAAGAGTCCGACAACAAGTTCGGAAGCAGCCCGCTTCAAAATCATATTCTTAGTCATACAACCCCTCAACTGTTACAGGACCATACATAGCTATTGAGCACGCGCAAATTCACACACTAATATCTTCGCGCACTGACCGACAAAGACGATAACAACACTTAACCAACCAGTAAGGAGTTTGATAATGCGAAGATTCACCCTTGCTTTTACCGGCCTGTTTTTCGCGGGTTTATTAGGCGCGCCGTCAAGTTACGCGAAACCGGTTGAGGCTGATGTTCGTGCCCTGGCCTCTTCGCCTCAATGGTTGACCACCAAGGTGTATATAGAGGGCGAGCCAGAAAACGACGTCAAGGCCAAATACCCCGGCGTGGTCGGAATCTCAATGTGGGACCCGCAACGCAATCGTTACGAATTTTTCTACACCGATACAGGGCGCTCGAAACACCCTGATGGCGGGGGCGGTTATTTCCTGGTCACTGGCGACAAGCAGACCCACATCCTGGTGCCCGACCTTGGCCCGCATCGCACCATCGTCAGAAGGCTGGAAAAATTGGACAACACCGAATTCACCTATTCTCGTGAAGTCCCTCGCGACATGGTAGCGACCAACCCTCCCGTTAGAATCTATGTGGTACATGCGCCTTACACGGGACCAATAAAGACTCAGATGTCAAACTAGTTAAACACCCCATTTATATCCAGCCATAAAAAACCAATAACAAACGAGGCACTTGTGATGAATCCATACGCTTCATTCAGATATCAACTCATGCCTGCACTGCTGGTAGCCGTACTGTTGCCCAGCGCAACCACGGTACAGGCCAACACGACACTGCCCACCAAAAGCATCGCCGCCACGTCCGATAACACCGTCATGTTGACCGTGTTTCTTAAACACGATCAATCACGCCCGCTGGGCGAATTGAAAGCCCAACTGGCCAAGCAGGAATTTCACAAGGTCTTCCCGCCGGAAGGTGTCGAAGTCGTCAGTTGGAATATCACCATGGGCATCGGGCAAGTCATCGTGCTGCGTTTACCGGCGTCTCGCCTGGCTCAAGTCAACCTGGCCATCGAGAACACGGCGTGGGGTGTCTACAAGACGGAATTCTTCCCGACCTACGATTTCATGCCGATCGCACAAAGAGAGCGGGCCCAGGCACGGCAACCGGGGACTACTCAGTAGCTGGCGCGACAGCGAAGGAGCCTGGGTGCGCGGGTTTGGGTTGCGCAGCCAGGTTTGACGTATCCGGAAATCTTGCAGGAGGTCAGCGCAATAACGGGTAGGTTCGGCGCATACTCATGCTCTCAAACCCTTCAGGAAGAGCCTTGCGATGCCCACCACTGTTCTGGTCCTGGTTGAAACCATCAACGAATACCTGCAAATCATCGAGAGCAACGACTTTCATGTGATCCTGGCGCCGACGCCTACTGAACGCGCCCAAGCAATCAAGACCCATGGGGGGCAGATTCAGGCCGTGCTGACCCGCGGGCCGCTTGGGCTGTATGCCGAAGAGATCGCCGCGTTGCCATTACTGGAGATCATCTGCGTGATTGGCGCCGGCTACGAACATGTGGACCTGCAAGCGGCAAGCAACCGCGGGATAGTGGTGACTAACGGTGCCGGCGTGAACGCACCCTCGGTGGCTGATCACGCCATGGCGTTGCTGTTGTCACTGGTGCGCGGGATTCCTCAGACCGACGCCGCTGTTCGCCGCAGCGAGTGGCCGAAGGTCATGCGCCCTTCCCTGGCCGGCAAACAACTGGGCATTCTCGGGCTGGGGGCCGTGGGCATGGAAATCGCCAAGCGCGCCGCCCTCGGGTTTGGCATGGAAGTGAGCTATCACAACCGCCAACCTCGCGATGACGTGGATTACACCTACTGCTCAACGGCCGTCGAACTGGCGCGCACTTCGGACTTCCTGATCCTGGCCACGCCCGGTGGGGCCGGCACTCGCCATCTGATCGATAAACATGCGCTGGATGCGTTGGGGCCCAATGGCTATCTGGTGAACATCGGCCGCGGCAGCGTAGTGGTGACCGCCGACCTGGTCGCCGCGCTGGAGCAGCGCCGCATCGGCGGCGCCGCGCTGGACGTGTTTGACGATGAGCCTGCAGTGCCCGATGCCCTCAAGCGCCTGAGCAATACCGTGCTGACGTCCCACGTGGCCGGCCTGTCCCCGGAAGCGGCCCATGACACGGTGCAGCGCGTCGCTGATAACCTGGTGGAATACTTTGCCGGCCGCCCCGTGCTTACACCGGTGGCCTTGCCAGCGCCTGCAAAATGACCGATCAGGCACGCTGATCACCCTTCAACACGCTAACCTATTAAGCCGCCCCGGCCTTGTCGCTGGGCGGCTGTGCGCATTAGATTAGGAAATAGTCCAAGGCCTTTAGAATAAGCAGAAGGGATAAGCATGGCGCTGAACGACCAATCGACCCAGATTCGCCCAGGCGAAGAACTTGATGCCAGCCTGATCGATCCCTACCTCAAAGCTCATATTCCGGGCCTGAGCGGTACCGTCAAAATCAGCCAGTTCCCTGGTGGCGCGTCGAACCTGACTTACCTGCTGGAATACCCCGACCAGGAATTTGTGCTGCGTCGCCCGCCGTTTGGTCACAAGGCCAAGTCTGCCCACGACATGGGCCGCGAATACCGCATTCTCAACCAGCTCAAAGATGGCTTTCCGTACTGCCCCAAGGCTTATGTGCACTGCACCGATGAATCGGTGATCGGCGCCGAGTTCTATGTGATGGAGCGCGTCAACGGCATCATCCTGCGTTCCGACCTGCCGGCTGAGCTGGGCCTGGACGCCACCCGCACCGAGGCCTTGTGCAAGAGCTTTATCGACAAATTCGTCGAACTGCACCAGGTCGACTACCACGCCTGCGGCCTGGCCGACCTGGGCAAGCCCGAAGGCTACGTGGCGCGGCAGATTCGCGGCTGGGGCGAGCGCTATGAAAAAGCCCTGACGCCCGATGCGCCAAAATGGGAGGCGGTACGCGCCTGGCTCGACGACAAGATGCCAGCCGATCATCCCACCTCCAGCATCGTGCACAACGACTACCGCTTCGACAACGTGATCCTCGAGCCGCACAACCCGATGCAGATCATCGGTGTGCTGGACTGGGAGCTGACCACCCTGGGCGACCCGTTGATGGACCTGGGCAACACCCTCGCCTACTGGATCGAGGCCGCGGACCCGGCGCCGGTGCAACTGATGCGCCGCCAGCCGAGCAACGCCCCCGGCATGCTCACCCGCCGCCAGTTTGTCGACTACTACGCCGAGCGCTCCGGCATCCAGATCGACAATTTCGATTTCTATTACACCTACGGCCTGTTTCGTCTGGCCGGGATTGTGCAGCAGATCTACTACCGCTTCTTCCATGGCCAGACCCAGGACAAACGCTTCGCGCAGTTCATCCACATGAACAAACTGCTGGAGCAGATGAGCCTGAATGTCATCGGCAAATCAGCGCTCTGAGTGCAACTACAAGGAACCCTCATGTCCAAGACCAACCTGTTCGACCTCGATGGCAAGATTGCGTTTGTTTCCGGCGCCAGCCGTGGCATCGGTGAAGCCATCGCCAAGTTGCTGGCCCAGCAAGGCGCCCATGTGATTGTCTCCAGCCGCAAGCTGGAGGGTTGCCAGCACGTGGCCGATGCGATCATCGCCGAGGGCGGAAAAGCCACGGCCATTGCCTGCCATATTGGTGAAATGGAGCAGATCACCCAGGTGTTCGCCGGCATTCGTGAACAGTTCGGCCGCCTGGATATCCTGGTCAACAACGCTGCCACCAACCCGCAGTTCTGTAATGTACTGGACACCGACCTGGGCGCATTCCAGAAGACCGTTGACGTGAATATCCGTGGTTACTTCTTCATGTCGGTGGAAGCCGGCAAGCTGATGCGCGAGAACGGCGGCGGCAGCATCATCAACGTGGCCTCGATCAACGGCATCTCGCCGGGCGTGTTCCAGGGCATCTACTCGGTAACCAAGGCCGCCGTGATCAACATG
This sequence comes from Pseudomonas sp. NFR02, assembly GCF_900119375.1. Taxonomy (NCBI): domain Bacteria; kingdom Pseudomonadati; phylum Pseudomonadota; class Gammaproteobacteria; order Pseudomonadales; family Pseudomonadaceae; genus Pseudomonas; species Pseudomonas sp. NFR02. The sequence goes on along the minus strand of NZ_FPJJ01000003.1, from coordinate 276,990 downwards.
ACCAAGGTGTTTGCCAAGGAATGTGCGGCCTTTGGAATCCGTTGCAACGCGCTGCTGCCGGGCCTGACCGATACCAAGTTTGCCTCGGCGCTGGTCAAGAATGATTCCATCCTGAAAATGGCCCTGGCCCAGATCCCGCTCAAGCGCGTGGCCGACCCCAGCGAAATGGCTGGCGCGGTGCTGTACCTGGCCAGTGATGCGTCGAGCTATACCACTGGGGTTTCGCTGAATGTGGACGGTGGTTTCTTGTCCTGACGCCCCAGGCGCCATCGGTGGCAGACGGGGCTGAGCCGTCTGCCATCAGACTCAGACTCGCACGCCGCTCATATCGATCTTGAATAGCACCAGTTTGCCGTCTGGCAGGGTCGCGCCAATCACCTTGAACAGCCGCTGACGGTCCAGCGCATCCGCTACCTGTTGCCTGGCCCCTGGATCACTGCGGTCCAACTTCTTCAACACGCGTCTAACCCAGCCATCCTCCATCTGGAAATGCTCATAGACCCTCTGCATGCTGACATTGCGCGGTTTGGCATGCTTGACCTCAAGCACGTAGACATCGCCCGCGGGCCCTTTGAACACCAGATCGAAACCGTTTTGACCGCCACCGTAGGTTCCACCAGGGATGATTTGATAGCCATCATTGACCAGTAGTGCGCGGTACATCTTCTCATTGGCAAGCCCACGGCCCTTTGCATCCTGAATACTCAGCGTCTTCCAATGATCAAACAACGCTATTTCATCCGCGCGCCTTTGCCGATGGGGATAATGAAACTGGTCGTTGGCGGCCACTGCGTCGACATTGAACGAGCCCTCACGGCGTACCGCAACGGTGGCCATGCCTTGAAACGGATCAAACTGCACAATGCCCATGGGTAGAGCGAGGCCGTCGGCCTTGGCCTGTATCCCCTGTAACAGCCGACCATAGGGATAACCGTGGGTCCAGATATGCGTATCAATCTTGCGATCTTGCAGGTGCGCGGGTGCATTGCGGATAGCCGGGTTATCGAATGCAATCATCTGCCGCGCATACTGGCGCATGTAGCAGTACGTTTGCCTGTCCTGCGTCGACATCACCCCCTGGCTCATATCACTGGTAACAGTGGTGTAGCCCAGAACCTTGCGGGCCGCGCGAATGATGGCGCCGATGCTGCCCAAGCGCATCTCGGGCACCCACGAAGCACGGCTGCCACCGGTATCCAGGTAAACACCCGGCGCATGGCTGTGTGCATTGGGAATCATCTGGTATTTATTTCTCGTGCTATCAAGATCGACGCGAACCACTACGCCCCCCACCTCCAGATAGCTGGCGATTGAGTCACCAGAGATCTGAATGATGCCGTCTTCGGTGATGGCCCCGCTTTGCTGCCACACTCCACGCGCGTCAGGTACGTAAAGTTTGTTATCGCCCGCTTTGAAGGATGCCAACGAGAACCGGGCATCGCCGTAGTAGCTCTGCCCGCCCATGACGTACTGTCTTTTCCCCTGGATAGCCGGCCCCGTCGTTGCGCCCCCACCTCGTGCATCGTAAAGCTGCAGATCCAACCGTGGATCCCGCGGCACGGCGGCGGCCATCGGCATCGACACCGATGCACTGGCATGAGCCGCCGTCGTCACGCCGGTCCAGGTCCAAGTGCCCCCCACTCTGCTGACAGCAGATGGGCTGGCCGCCAGTTGATGAGCCAAACGCGGGTGATAAGTGCCGCTGGCCGGGTGATAGTCCACTTGCACTGTCTGCCCGGTATCCAGATCAATGTAACTGCGGCCGGCAGCCTGACGAATACCCTCGGCATTTGCGGGCCCAAGCGCATCGCCCATTACCCACACTGCCTGCGGCGGCAGCGGCCCAGGCAGATCCAGCGCACTTATGTGCGCGACCCCAAGCGCGTCGCCGTGCCCGGTGCGCTGCACGCCTTGATTCACAGGTTGAAGGGAAGGAACCAGACGACCATAGTCCCTGACCATGACGGTGTCGGCACCCAAGCCGATACGTGAGGGTGATACATGCGCGGTCCTGGGTGATTGAGGTTTTTGCTGCATAAAAAATCCCTTTTCAATGATCTATCAAACTGAATCGGCGCCGATAAACCGCAGTTGCGCAGACGTCACAGTGCGCTGGGGATCAGCGTCCGCTCCCCAGCAATCGCGACCTGCATCGTAATGAATGCCTGACACCGTACCGTCCTCCAGCTCAAGGCCGACGATACGCAACTGACGCACCATCACGGTCGTCCACTGGCGAGAACGGCGCAGCGCACCCAGTACCTCATCGATGCTCGAATAACGGCAAGCATCCAGTTGCACGAGGCAGATCGCGCCCAGGTCCTGGCGAATGTCGTACTGCTCGCCCTGCAGGGTGTGTACGCTGACCTGTTCCAGCGGTATCGAAGGGTCTGTCACGGGAGGCAGCAACACTGTCACGCTGCCAATGGTCAACGTGTCGTTGATCAGGGCGATATGCGCCCGCTCAATCAACTCGCCAAAACCGGCGGTATTGATCCGCCAGAACGACGCGTCCGCCGTTTTGGCCAACGCCCCCGGCGTGGACAGGGCAATCGTTGAGCCTGCGCTGGGCACGACCTCGTAGGTCGATGAGCGCCCCATCAGCGCATAAGGCCTCTGGTAATGGGGCGGTACAGGAATAACGACTTTCTGTTGCACCGATTGCAACCAGATGCCCTTGGCGCTGTGCGGTCGAAAAAACCCGTGCACGCCGGGCTTTTCTATCAAGGCAGAGCTGCCGTCGAAGGTCTTGAACCCGGGCGAGGCACGGTCTTGGATATAGGATTGCTGGGCCGCCTGCACGCGGTATGAGACGCCGTCATTCATGACCAGCACGAATCGGCAGTCCAGCGTCAAAGCCACCGCGATGATGTTTGAGGTCACGTTGGTGCGCGCCGAAGAACGATCGCTGGCATAGTGGGCGAGGACCAATTGGCTGCCGTCGGTGAACCTGATGGTCAATCTCACGTCGCTGTAGGTCAGCGAATCGAAGTGTCCCCTCCTGCGCAGGGTCACGCGGTAGTGGGCCAAGGCCTGGAGAATTTCCCGCGACGAATAGTCCACGTACAGCACGCACGCGGTGGTGTCGCCCTTGAGGCGAACATCGAGCACCTTTGCACCTGGCCCGCGTTCGACGAACCCACGCGTAGAACGCCCATGAGGCACCACGAACGTGCCGGCGCCCAACACCTTGTCCAGGCTGACGTCCTGGCCGCCCGCTCTCACGGCAACGGTGACGTTAGTGTCCTCGCTGCCCATCAACACCGGTTCAAGGATCGGCTCAAGCGTATAGCCGTCCTCCGTGAGAAACAGCAGGTTGTGCTTGTTCAAGCGGCGCTGCTCATCACTGGACGTATAGAGCTGCTCAAGCTTGATGACTTGCTCCGGCAGTTCGCCGTCCACGCCCCTCCACGCCACGATGACCAGCGCACAGCCCTGGATACGCCAACTGCTGATAGACGCCAACGGCCAGCGCATCTCAATCACAGAGCCCTCGGCCCAGTCCTGCTCATGCAATGTCACCGCGCCAGGGTTGCTGGCAATCACATAACGGTCCTTGCCCGCCCCACCGTCCACCCAGGCGCCAGCGCCCAGCACAATCACTGTATCGTTGCCCTCTGCGGCTTCGATCCGATCGTTGTGACCGGCGGCGACCAGGGTATTGGCCTGTGCTGAACCCTTGAGATGGCTGGCAAGCCCGGTTGGGGTGTAGATATTTTCTATCGAGTCCAGGCTGATCGAAGGATAAGGCGGCGACTTGTCGATATCCTTGCGCCGCACCACAGTGCCCGCCTGCAGGTCGATGGCATAACCAGCCGTCCCGTCCTCATAAATTGTCGAGTTGGCCAGGTAAAGCGTATCGCTGCCCTCCTCGCCACGCAGCTCGCTGGCCGGGCTATTCGCATCGGTTTCGTCCAGTATGGCCGTCGGCATGTCATACCTGAACAGGTCGTTCCTGGCGCCCCCGGTGAGCTGTTTGTGGCCTTCACCGAAGCGGAAAATGTTCGGGTTGCCAGTCGAACCTTTGACCTTGTCATTACCTCCCCCCAGTTGCCAGAGCACAGCCGCATCCACGGCAGTACTCTCAAACACCGCACCCGGCAGACGGTCAACCGGGGTATTGGACGCATCGACTTCATCATCTTGGTCAATCACCGTGGGCTCTGTGGTATCGATGTACGGATCTTCACCCTCGGCCTCGTTCCAGCGGCGCTTCCAATGGCGGACTGGCCTCAACCGCACCTCAAACCCGCCATTGACCACCGCCTGCACGGTGCCTTTGAGCGCGCCTTTAAGCCAGGCATCGGCCTGCTCCTCCAGTTGCTGCGCATACTGTTGTTCCATCCGGGCCACGACGTACCGATCGCGTATGGCCCTCTCCTGCTCCTTGCCTTGAAAGGCCAACCAGCCCGCGTGCAGGCGCTCGAAGATACTCAGTTCGATGTAATCATCAATGTCATCCACCTGACGAACCGCAGCATAGAGTTGCGTGCCAAAGATCAGTACGGCAGCGGCGGCAATGCCCAGCGGGCCGGCCACGCTGAACCCGGCCAACGCAGCGGCACTCAGGGCCACAGCCACGCTGGCGCTCACAATACTGAAGCCGGCATTGACGTAATGGTCCATGGCTTCCTTGCCGGTACTCTTCGCTGCCTTGGCGAACGACTCCTTGGCATTGAGATAATCAAAGGGCAACGTCAGCACCAACGCAAACAGGCTGGCCCCCCGTCGCAGGGCCTGGCCAAGGCAACTGGTGCTGAAACCTGCAAATACCTTGCGACCGTTTTCCAGCAGCCGTCTGCCGAATTTTTCCAGCGCCAGCTCCAGTGCAGCCCCTGTGAGGTTGGCCAATAACTCAGCGCCGGTGACCACCGACCTATTGATGTCGCCGGTTTTGATCGCCTCGGCCAAGGCGCTGATTGCGCTGTAATACCCGTAAGCTGCAAGCCCCGCGCCCATGACCGCCAGGCTTCGGCTTTTCTTCGGCTCGACCCAGCGAGGCATTCCCTCCAACTGCGCCGCTTGGTTGAGATTGGTTTTCTGTACTGAACGCAACAGGTTATCGAGCTTGCCGACTGCACCAGGATGTTCGTCTCCCGGCTTCGCCAACAGCAGAGGTGGTGCCTGTAGCGAACGCAATGCCGCGAACTCGAATAACAGCGCGGCACTGTTGTCACTGACCGAGTCATTCCTGCGCAGACACCGATGCAGTCTGGATGCCGAGAATCGGATCGCATCAAGCAGCGTCTGGTCTGCTTCGCGTACCGCTAGGTGATGGGCCTTTACCGGTTTTCCCGCCATATAGGCCCCCATGGCGGCAAGGTCTCTACGCTGCACAGTCAGCTCGCCCACAACCAATGGCCCCAGGCTCTGATCCAGGGCAAGCAATGCTGCTTGCCTTTTTTTCGCAGGTGTTTCGATTGTCGCCATGCGTCCGCCTCCCTATGCCACGACGTAAACAGGGATAGTGGCGGCCAACAGGACCCAGGCAACGGTAGATGCTTATGCGTACCGGCAATTGACGCACAGATAGTTTGAGCCCATAGCGCAAGCGAGTAATCTTGGCGCGGAGTGAAGCCTTGGGATGAAACATGGAACTGCACGTGGTAATCAATGGCCGCAAGGACCTGGCCGAACAGCTCTACCAGCAGTTGCGCGAAGCCATCGCCACCGGGCGGCTGTCGGCAGGCGCACAGCTGCCCCCCAGCCGACTGCTCGCCGAACAACTGGGCATCTCGCGCAAGACCGTGTCGGACACCTACGCCACCTTGACCTACGAGGGCCTGCTGATTGGCAAGATCGGCCGCGGTACTTTCGTCAATGCCTGGGCGCCACAGCCCGACCGCGTGCAAACCGCCACCGACCTGGCGTGTGCCGCCAACCTGGGCAAATGGGCGGCACTGCCCTCACCCATGGGCCACCCCGCCCGCGAGGAGATCCTGCGCTACGAATTTATCGGTGGCGCGACGACACGCCACCAATTCCCACAGGATGAATGGCGGCGTTGCACCCAGGATGCGTTGCGTCGCATCGCCCAGAACAGTGGTTTTTACAGCCAGCCAGAAGGCGTGCCCGCCCTGCGCGATGCCATCGCCGGGCATATCGCGTTTTCCCGTGGGGTCAAATGCGGCGCCCGCGATATCGTAGTCACCAACGGCGCACAGCAGGCGCTGGACCTGCTTGCCCGCGTGGTGCTTGAGCCCGGCAGCCTGGTCGCGATGGAAGACCCCGGCTATAGCCCCGCACGCCAATTGTTCGTCGCGATGGGCGCCCGCGTCGCCAGTGTTGCCGTCGACGAACAGGGCCTGCAGGTCGACCAGATCCCGGATGGCACGCGCCTGATCTATGTGACGCCGTCCCACCAGTTCCCCCTCGGCATGCCCATGAGCCAGGCGCGGCGCGAGGCCCTGCTGGACCGCGCCATTGCGCTCGGCGCGATCATCATCGAAGACGATTACGACAGCGAATTCCGCTACGAAGGCCGCCCCACCGACTCCCTGCAAAGCATGGATACCCGAGGCGTGGTCACCTACGTCGGCACCTTTTCCAAAACCCTGTCGCCGGAGTTGCGCCTGGGCTACGCGGTGCTGCCGCCGGCCATTTATGGTGCGGTGCTCAAGGCCAAGCAATTGACCGACCAGCACAGCGCTACCTTGCCGCAGTGGGCACTGGCCAAGTTCATCAGCGAAGGCTACCTGCTCAAGCATATTCGCCGCTGTCACGGGGTCTACGCGGGGCGTCGCGAACGCATCCTGCAGCGTCTGGCGGGCGATCTGTCGCCGTGGTTCGAGGCAGTACCGACGGTGGCGGGCTTTCACCTGGCGGCCCTGTGCAAGGTGCCGGTGAATATTCCATTGCTGATGGAACGGGCGCGCCAGGTTGAGGTGGGTTTATATCCCTTGGACGTGTTTTTTCACGACAAACCGGTGCGCTCGGGGCTGATTCTGGGGTTCGGCGCCATCGAGACCCTGGACATCGACCCGGCGCTGGACAAGGTCCGCGATATTCTGCTGCAGATTGGCTAGGCAGTTTTCCGGCGCATTGGTCATTGGTGGCAAGCCGTCGGCGGCGTAGGGTGAAGCGGTCTTTCACCCGATGGAACCCTCATCATGAAACGCTTATTCGCTGCCACCCTGATGCTCGCCTCCCTCAGTGCATTTGCCCACGACCCGGTCTACAACAAGGAAACGCTCAAGGTGCTGCAAGAGCACGCCTTGACCAACGTGCCGGGCAAGAAAACCATCATGCTCACCGTGGACTACGCCCCCGGCCAGGCCACCGTGCCCCACAGCCACACCGGCACCGCCGTGGCTTATGTGCTCGAAGGCGAGATCACCTCGCGGGTCAATGATGAAAAGGCGATCACCTACAAAGCCGGGCAATCGTTCTACGAACCGGCCGGCTCGCGGCATTTTGAGTCAAGCAATGCCAGCCAGACCCAACCGGCCAAGCTGCTGGTGGTGATGGTGCTGGATGACAAGGCTGAGGTACTTACCCCACTTCCCAAGTAATCAGCAACACCACAAAACCCATGTGGGAGCTGGCTTGCCTGCGATAGCGGTGGACCAGCCAGCTCATCTTTTACTGGCCCACCGTTATCGCAGGCAAGCCAGCTCCCACAGTTTTAACCGTATCTGGTCAGGGACGTTTGAACAGGTTGCGCTGGTGTTCAATGCGCGGCCGGCACTCGCAACCCTCCAAGTGATCATTGACCATCCCCATCGCCTGCATCAACGCATACATCGTGGTCGGGCCGACGAAGGTCCAGCCGCGTTTCTTCAGGGCCTTGGACAAGCGCACCGAAGCCGCTGAGGTCGGATTGGCCGTCCAGTAAGCCATGTCCACCACTGCCGGCCGCTCTTGCGCGCCGGGTTCGAACGCCCACAGCCAGCGCGCCAGCGAACCGGTCTCCTCCACCAGCTCACAGGCCCGGCGTGCGTTGTTGATGGCCGAGATGATTTTCGCCCGATTGCGCACGATGCCCGGCTCGCTCATCAACCGCTCGATGTCCGTCTCGCCGTACTGCGCCACCCGGCGAAAATCAAAACCCTCGAACGCCTGCCGAAAGTTTTCGCGCTTGCGCAGGATGGTGATCCACGCCATCCCCGCCTGAAACCCCTCCAGGCAGATCTTCTCGTACAGCGCGATGTCATCCGCCACCGGCACACCCCACTCGTGGTCGTGGTAATGCAGGTACGCAGGCGCTGCAGTGCGCCAGGCGCAATACATGCGCCCTGCTTCGTCGGTTGTCAGCCCTGATTGATCCATCCATCACCTCGTATGCCCAAGGCGATGATACGCAAAAAAAATTAATCCCCGCCAACCGCTCAAGCATCGTACTTACCGACCAACTGGTCAGACCGGGACCTGCCAACCGCCAAATATTTACTTGTGATTTGAAAAAACCCGAGCGTAGACTGGCCCCGCACTGGACTTACCGGTAAGACCACAACAATTAAGCCCTGGAACCACCAGGGCACCGAATAGAGATCCCTCCCATGCTCAGATGGTGCTCGCGTTCGATTTTCCTGCAAGTCGTGATTGGCCTGATACTCGGCATCGTCTGCGGCCTGGCCCTTCCCGAATTCTCCTCGCAACTCAAACCTTTGGGTGACGGCTTTATCAAGCTGATCAAAATGCTGATCGGCCTGATCGTGTTCTGCGTAGTGGTCAGCGGTATTTCCGGCGCGGGCGACTTGAAGAAGGTCGGACGCATCGGCCTCAAGTCGGTGATCTATTTTGAGATGCTGACCACCGTCGCCCTGGTGCTCGGCCTGATCATGGCCTTCAGCACCGGCATCGGCAGCGGCGCCAATATTCACCTGGAGCAACTCTCTTCCGCCGGTTTGAATGAACTGGCGGACAAGGGCCAGCACATCCGCGGCACAAGCCAGTTTCTGATGGAGTTGATCCCCAACTCGGTAGTCGGCGCCTTTGCCGATAATAACGTGCTGCAAGTGCTGTTGTTTTCGGTGTTGTTCGGCAGCGCGCTGAACCTGGTGGGCGAAGCGGCCAGCGGGATTTCGCGACTGATCAACGAATTGAGCCATGTGATCTTCCGCATCATGGGCATGATCGTGCGCCTGGCGCCGATTGGCGTATTCGGTGCCATTGCGTTCACCACCAGCACCTATGGCCTCGATTCACTGCAACACCTGGGCAGCCTGGTGGGGCTTTTCTACCTGACCTGTTTTGCCTTTGTGGCGGTGATCCTCGGGCTGGTGATGCGCCTGTCGGGCCTGCGCATGTTGCCGCTGCTCAAGTACCTGCGCGAAGAACTGCTGATCGTGATGGGCACCGCGTCGTCCGACGCGGTGTTGCCGCAGATCATGCGTAAACTGGAACACCTGGGCATCGGCAGCTCCACCGTGGGCCTGGTGATTCCCACCGGCTATTCGTTCAACCTCGACGGTTTTTCCATCTACCTGACCCTGGCTATCGTGTTTATCGCCAACGCCACCGGCACACCGCTGTCGATGACCGACTTGCTGACCATCCTCCTGGTATCGTTGATCACCTCCAAGGGCGCCCATGGCATTCCAGGCTCGGCATTGGTGATTCTGGCGGCAACGCTCACAGCGATTCCGGCGATTCCGGTGGTCGGCCTGGTGTTGGTGCTGGCCGTGGACTGGTTCATGGGCATCGGCCGTGCGCTGACCAACCTGATCGGCAACTGCGTGGCCACCGTGGCGATTGCACGCTGGGAAAAAGACATTGATATCCAGCGCGCCAACAAGGTGCTCGACGGCCAGCAAGGCTATGCCTTCCAGGCCAAGAAGCCGGTACTGCCGGCGCATCAGGAGTTCTAGGACAACACCCATCCAATGTGGGAGCTGGCTTGCCTGCGATAGCGGTGGGTCAGCGTCAACTGTAGTGCCTGACACTCAGTCATCGCAGGCAAGCCAGCTCCCACTTTGGACCTTCGCCAGACTGAATACTGTATGAGCAATATCAAGGAGCCTTCGACGTGATCAGCACTTCAACCGTCGTCAATTCAGTGGTAGAAAAACTGCGCGCCGCCTTGGCGCGAGGCCAGTGGCGCCGCGGTGAAATGCTGCCCGGTCAACGCGAACTGGCCGAACAGCTAGGTATCAGCCGCCCGAGCCTGCGCGAAGCGGTAATCGTGCTGGAGACCCTCGGCCTGGTGCGCTCCATGCCCGGCAAAGGCGTGGTCGTGCTGGAAACCAGCGTCAGCGAGCCGCAATCGAGCGACGCCGTGGCCGATGCCAGCCTCGAGGACATCCTGCAACTGCGCTACACCCTCGAACCCTTCATCGTCGGCCTGGTGGCCCAGTCCATCAGCAGCAAGGAAATCGGCCAACTGCGCCTGACCCTGATGGACATGCGCGAGGCCCTCGATGCCGGCGATGCCGAAGCCGGCATGAACGCCTATATCGACTTCCATGAAGAATTGTTCGCCCTGACCTCCAACCCGATCTTCCAGAACGTGGTGCAGCAAACCAGCACCGCGCTCAAACAAAGCGCCCAGGTACTGCGCAACTCGCCTGAACACCTGGCCGAACGCCTGCAAGAGAACGAGGCCGTGGTACGCGCCATCCGCAACAAGAACAGCGCCCTGGCCAGTGCCGAAATGCGTCGGCACATCCTGCAGGAAGGCCTGCGCATGGGCATTCGCTTGAATATCCCGGACGACCATCTGGGCAGTTGATTTTCGGAGACCGGCCATGAACGCTCACGCCCTGCAACGCGACTCCACCCTCACGTCCCTACGCTGGACGCCCGAAAAAAAGCCCTCGGTGGACGATATCTACCCACGCTTGTTCGACGCCATTCTTGAGCAACGCATTGCGCCCGCCAGCCGCTTCACCGAAGAAGGCCTGGGCGAACTCTTTGGCGTGAGCCGCAGCGTGATTCGCCGAGTGCTCGCCAAGCTGTCCCATCAGCAAGTGGTCATCCTGCGCCCCAACCAGCGCGCCCAGGTCGCCGCGCCGGATGCCCAGCACACACGGCAGATTCTGGAAGCACGGCGTCTGACCGAAATGACCGTGGTGCAACTGGCCTGCGCCCAAGCCACAGCGATGCAGATTCGCCAACTGCGCGAGCTGATTGCACAGGAGCGCGACGCCATTGAGCGTGACCAGCGGGGGCCGGCGATCCGGTTTTCGGGAGAGTTTCATCTGCAACTGGCGCACATGGCAGGCAATGCGCCGTTGGCGCAGTTTCTCAACAGCCTGGTGCCGTTGACGTCGTTGATCATTGCGCAATTTGAAGTAAAAGCCTGCACCTATTGCGCGTGGCAGGAGCATGTGGCGATTGTGGATGCCGTGGAACAGCGCGACGCTCACACGGCCGTCGCCCTGATGACCCAGCACCTGGATCACCTGGAAACCCGACTACTCAAACACCACTGACTTCAAGTGAGTAAAGTTAAAACTGTGGGAGCTGGCTTGCCTGCGATAGCGGTGTACCAGTGACCAAATGATTGACTGACCCGCCGCTATCGCAGGCAAGCCAGCTCCCACATTGATCGCATTCCAGATCAAACAAAAAGCCCCCGCATCTCACGATACGGGGGCCTTTGGTTTAGCGAGGCATCAAGCCGGTTGCAACACCGACTGGCCACTCAACGCCAGGTCCAGCAACTCACGGTTGGCCACCGCGTACATGGCGTAGTCCGTGCCCACTGCGGCACGAATTTCCACCATCATGGCACGCCAGCGATCCGCCATGTCCTGATGCTGCTCAAGCCACAGGGCCACGCGGGCTTCCATGTCTTGTGGCGCATCGGCCATTTGCAGGACCGAAATGGTGATCGCCCGTTGCTGCCAGTCCACGTCGTCGCGGAAGGCTTCGCGGGCCTGGGCTTGCCAGTTGTTGGCCACTGGCAGATCGCTGATTTGCTGCAGGTACCAAGGCAGGTCCAGGGCGCTGCCGACGGCGAAGTAGGCCTTGGCCACTTCGGCGGCGTCATGCCCGGTCACGTCGGCGGCTTCGATGATCGGCAGCAAGGTGTACAGGTGGGTAGTGCCTGCAACCATGCGCGCCAACAACTCTGGTACGCCGGCCTGGGTATAGGCCTGGTAGCGGTTCTGCCAGCCTTCGCGGGTCGGGCCTTCCAGCAGTTCGTCGAGCTTGAGGCCCAGCGCCGCCAGGTGCGGACCGAAGTGCGCGGTGTCGCGCCCGGCGTCTTGCTCGTTGCGACGGCTGCGCAAGAACCAGCGCGTAGCACGACGGCCCAGGCGCATCAGTTCATCCATGAGCTCCAGTTGCACGTCAGCGGAAACCTGGTGGTCCAGGGCTTCAATCTGACGGAACCAGTGCGGGAGATGGAAGATGTCCCGCACGATCACATACGCGCCCGCCACGTTCGCTGGGCTCATACCGGTCGACTCTTTGAGTCGCTGCACGAAGGTGATGCCCATGTGGTTGACCAGGTCGTTGGCGATCTGGGTGCTGACGATCTCGCGCTTCAGACGATGGCGACGCATGGCTTCGCCGAACTTGGCCACCAGGCTCGGTGGGAACGCGGTCTCCATGTCACGGGTCAGGTACTCGTCATCCGGTACCAGCGACTTGAGCAACGCTTCCTTGAGGTCGATCTTGCTGTACGAGATCAGTACCGACAGTTCCGGGCGGGTCAGGCCCTTGCCGGCAGAGGCGCGTTCAGTAAGCTGTTCCTCGGTCGGCAGGTACTCGATGGCACGGTCCAGCTTGCCACGGCCTTCCAGGTCGCTCATCAGGCGCTTGTACTCGGCAGCACGCTCGTAAGCCTTGCGCGCAGCCAGGGACAGGGCCTGGGTCTGCTTGTAGTTGTTGCCCAACACCAGGTTGCCAACTTCGTCGGTCATGCTCGCCAGCAACTGGTTGCGCTGCTTGTCGGTCATGTCACCGGCCTGCACCACTTCGTTGAGCAGGATCTTGATGTTCACTTCGTGGTCGGAGCAATCTACGCCACCGGCGTTGTCGATGAAGTCGGTGTTGGAACCGCCGCCATTGAGGCCGAATTCCACACGGCCCAGTTGGGTCATGCCCAGGTTGCCGCCCTCGCCCACCACCTTGCAGCGCAGTTCGTTGCCGTTCACGCGCAGCGCGTCGTTGGCCTTGTCGCCCACGTCGGCATGGCTTTCGGTGCTGGCCTTGACGTAGGTACCGATACCGCCGTTCCACAACAGGTCCACCGGCGCCTTGAGCAAGGCGTTGAGCAGTTCGGTCGGGGTCAGCTTGTCGGCCTGGATGTCGAAGCGTTCTTTCATCTGTGGCGAGATGGCAATGCTTTTCGCGCTGCGCGAGAAGATACCGCCACCTTCGGACATGATGCTGGTGTCGTAGTCGGTCCAGGCCGAACGCGGCAGTTCGAACAAACGCTTGCGCTCGACGAAGCTGGTGGCCGGGTTCGGGTTCGGGTCGACGAAGATATGCAGATGGTTGAAGGCTGCGACCAGTTGCAGTTTGTCCGACATCAACAAGCCGTTACCGAACACGTCACCGGCCATATCGCCGACGCCTACCACAGTGATGCTGTCTTCCTGCACGTTGATGCCGCGCTCACGGAAGTGACGCTGTACACCTACCCATGCGCCCTTGGCGGTGATGCCCATTTTCTTGTGGTCGTAACCAGCCGAACCACCGGAGGCGAACGCATCGCCCAGCCAGAAGCCATAGTCGATGGCAATGCCGTTGGCGATGTCGGAGAAGGTTGCAGTGCCCTTGTCCGCCGCTACCACCAGGTACGGGTCATCGTCGTCATGACGCACGACGTTGGCCGGCGGCACCAGGGCGCCGTCTTTCAGGTTGTCGGTGATGTCCAACAGGCCGGAGATGAAGATGCGGTAGCAGGCGATGCCTTCGGCCGCGATCTCGTCCCGGCTGCCGCCCAATGGCAGGCGACGCGGCAGGAAGCCGCCCTTGGCGCCCACCGGCACGATTACCGAGTTCTTCACTTGCTGGGCTTTTACCAGGCCAAGCACTTCGGTGCGGAAGTCTTCTTCACGGTCAGACCAGCGCAGGCCGCCACGAGCGACGTTGCCGAAGCGCAGGTGCACGCCCTCGACCCGTGGCGAGTACACGAAGATTTCAAACTTCGGCACTGGCTTGGGCAGCTCGGGGATGGCACGCGGGTCGAACTTGAAGCTGAAGTACGACTTGTTCTGGCCGTTGGCATCGGTCTGGTAGAAGTTGGTGCGCAGGGTGGCCTTGATCAGGTCCAGGTAGCGACGCAGGATGCGGTCTTCGTTGAGCACCTGAACGTCGTCCAGAGCCGTGAGAATCGCTTGTTCCAGGCGTTGCTGCTTGTCTTCCAGGTCGTCGGCAGTGAGCTTGCGCGCCAGGTAGAAGCGGGTCTTGAACAGCCGGGTCAACTCGCGGGCGATGTCGGTGTGGTTGTTCAGGGTGCTGGCGATGTAACCCAGGTCGAAGCCCAGGCGAATCTGCTTCAGGTAACGGGCATAGGCACGCAGCAGCGCCACGTCGCGCCATGGCAGGCCGGCGGTGAGGACCAGGCGGTTGAACGCATCGTTCTCGGCATCGCCATGCACGATGTGCACGAACGCATCCTGCAGGGTGTCGTTGAGCTGCTGGATATCCAGGTTCACGCCTTCGGCGGCGATGAACGCAAAGTCATGAATCCAGAACTCCCGGCCATTGGCATGACGCAGGCGATACGGAAACTCGCCCAGCACGCGCAGGCCGAGGTTTTCCAGGATCGGCAGTACGTCGGACAGCGCCAGCGGGGTGTCAGCGTGGTAGAGCTTGCAATGCAGCTCACGCTGGCCGGAGACCTGGCCCAGCGGCTGATAGAAGCTCATCACCAGCGGGTTGGCTTCGGTCAGGCTGTTGAGGTGCTGCATGTCGACCACAGCCGAATGCGCAGCGAAACGCTCGCGGTAGCCGGCCGGGAAGCCCTTAGGGAAGTCCGCCAGCACGTTGGTGCCCTGGGCTTCGCCGAAGCTTTCCACGACCAGACTGGCGTAGTCGTCCTGCCAGCTGCGGCAGGCCTGCACCACTTCTTTTTCCAGTTGCAGCGGGTCGATGTCCAGGCGATTCTTCGGGTCAACTCGCAGAATCAGTTGCACACGGGCAAGGACGGACTCGGAGAAGAAGGTCCAGAACTCGCAGTCCGAGGCCTTCAGACGGTCCATCAGCACTTGCTGGATCTTCTGGCGCACTTCGGTGGAGTAGATGTCGCGTGGCACGTACGCCAGGCAGTAGCAGAAACGACCGTAGGGGTCTTTGCGCAGGAACACGCGGATCTTGTTGCGTTCCTGGATCTGCACGATTGACATCACGGTGCTGAACAGCTCGTCGACTGGAGTCTGGAACAGGTCGTCACGGGGCAATACTTCCACCACCTGGGCAAGCTCTTTACCCAGGTGCGCCTTGGCCTGGAAGCCCGAACGACGTTCGATTTCCGCGACCTTGCGACGAATGTACGGAATCACTCGCACGCTTTCGCCGTACACCGAGGAGGTGTACAGGCCCATGAAACGGTGTTCCTTGATGACCTTGCCGTCGGCGCTGATCTCGCGGATCGACACGTAGTCAGGGTAGGCCGGACGGTGCACGCGGCTTGGGTGGGCGGCCTTGGCGAACGACAGTACGGTCGGCTCGCGCAGGTAGGCCACCGCGTAGTCCTCGATGCGCAGGTCTTCGGCGGTGAGGCCGGCGCGCAGCAGCTTGGTCAGACCGAGGAAGGAGCTGGCGTCATATTCGATATGACCGCCGTCCGCCTCGTCACGTACCACGAACTCTTCGTAGCCCAGGAAGGTGAAGTGGTTGCCCACCAGCCATTCGAGGAAGTTCTTGATCTCGGCTTTTTCTTCGCCGTCGATGGCGAACGCGCTGGCGTCGATACCGGCGAGCAGGTCCTGGACCTTGGCTTTCATCGGTTCGAAATCGGCCACGGCTACGCGCACTTCGCCCAGTACCTGCTCAAGCTCTTTGCTCAGCACGTTCAGTTCGGCGGCGTTGGCGCAGCGGTCGATCTCCAGGTACATCAGCGATTCTTGCAGGATGCCGTCGCCCTGGGTGCCCTTGGGCAGGATTTCCAGCAGCTCGCCCTTGTTGCCACGACGCACGCTGAGCACGGTGGTTTGCAAGGTATGGATGCTGTAGCCACGGCGATTCAGCTCGGTGCGTACCGAGTCGACCAGAAAGGGCAGGTCATGGTGCAGCACTTCGACCGCAGTATGCGTCGATTGCCAGCCATGACGCTCATAATCGGGGTTGTAGACCCGCACTTGCGGTTGGGTGTGATCAAAGCGCTCAAGCAGGCGCCAGGCAGACAGGGTGCAACCGGCCAGGTCGGAAAGGCGACGCTGGGTCAGTTCGTCCAGAGAAATGATGCCGAAGAATTGCTCAGCGAACAGCGCCACTTGTGGCAGTGCCTGTTCGCTGATGTGCTGCGCCAGTGCCGCTTGCAGTTGGTGCTGGAAGTCGGCCTTGCTGGCTGCGGTGAAGAACGCCATCTGTGGTACTCCGCTTGGGCTTGTTATTGATGAAAGCGTCGCGTGTTATCCCCTTGCGGGGAGACCGTCAGCTCTGTTCGCTGGTGTGCTGACAAGCACCTTAAACGAATCAGGGTGACAGGTGGGTGAAGCTGGACAGGACAGTCAGGTCACATACAACTTCCATACGGCATGCCGTTGGCCAGATGACGATACGACGGGCAGGTCAGGCGCCTGGCACAGGGCACATCCGTTGCGCAGCTTAACGAGTGTAGGAAGAACGCTGCTTGCGACGCTGCGACATATTCGGTCATCGGTAAGCAGGGTGTCGGTTGCAACTTGGGCAACCTCGGATTTTCGGTAGAAAATCTTGCTACTTTGCACACCATCAGTACCAGAAATGACCGATCCGGCCCGTCAGGTCATGCACAAGTTCCGACACAGGATGAAGCACAAAATTCGCCGCAGTGGCACAATTGCCCTCCCCAACACAGGATTGCCCCATGCTGCAGCTGAAAACCGACGCCCTGATGGCCACTCCGTGCGACGACGAAGAAGACAACATGGCCATGCTTTGCTGTCACGGCAAGAACGGCGAAATGTTCATGCTCACCCGTTACCCGGATGAAGATGAAGTGGAGCTGACCTGGGATTACGAGCCTTCGACCCTCGATGGGCTGAAAGTGACGTTGGGCGACACCACCTTATTGATCGAACTGGCGGCCGGCGATGCAGATGCCTTGGGCGGCAAGGACCAGTTGGAGATCACCCACAGCACCGCTGCGGCAGACATGGCCGAAGTGCAGGAAACGCTGCAGAACATCCTCACAGGCACCGGCACTTTCATTCGGATCTGAATGCACCGAAGACCCCACGTGGGAGCTGGCTTGCCTGCAATGCAGGCGGTGGGGTCTTTCAGCCAGACCGAGTTGAGGCCATCGCAGGCAAGCCAGCTCCCACAGTGACCGTGCTTTACCAGCCCAGACGCTTGCTATCCCATGGGTTTTGCTAAAAATACCCATCAAGCCGTTAGTCGCCGCACCCCGCGATGCATTAAAGTAAACGCCCCAGGCCCGGTGTTCTGTCACAAAACCCAGGCTCATCTTTCCAGGAACCGTCATCGATGGAACATCGTGAAGCGCTGCTTGCGCTGCGAACCTTTCTTTCTACGCAGATTCTCGGCCAGGAAAAACTCATCGATCGCCTGCTGATCGCCCTGCTCGCCGACGGCCATATGCTGGTCGAAGGCGCACCGGGGCTGGCCAAGACCAAGGCGATCAAGGAGTTGGCCGAAGGGATCGAAGCGCAGTTCCATCGTATTCAGTTCACCCCCGACCTGCTGCCCGCCGACATCACCGGCACTGAGATCTATCGCCCGGAAACCGGCAGTTTCGTATTCCAGCAGGGGCCGATCTTCCACAATCTGGTACTGGCCGACGAAATCAACCGTGCCCCGGCCAAGGTCCAGTCGGCCTTGCTGGAGGCGATGGCCGAGCGTCAGGTCAGCGTAGGCCGCAGCACCTATGAGCTGTCGCCGCTGTTTTTGGTGATGGCCACGCAGAACCCCATCGAACAGGAAGGCACCTACCCGCTGCCCGAAGCGCAGCTCGACCGGTTCCTGATGCACGTCAAGATCGGCTTCCCGGACGCCGCCGTCGAGCGCCGCATCCTGCAGCAAGCCCGCGGCGAAGCACTCAATGGCGAAACCAAGCCCGAGCGGCGCGTCAGCCAACAGGCGATCTTTGCCGCCCGCAAGGAAATCCTCGGCCTGTACATGGCTGATGCCGTGGAGGAATACCTGGTGCAACTGGTGATGGCCACGCGCACCCCGTCCAAATTCGACCCGGAAATGGCCGAGTGGATCGCCTATGGCGCCAGCCCCCGTGGTTCCATCGCCCTGGACCGTTGCGCCCGTGCCCATGCCTGGCTGGCTGGCCGCGATTTTGTCAGCCCCGAAGATATCCAGGCGGTGCTGTTCGACGTGCTGCGTCACCGCATCATCCTGTCGTTCGAGGCCGAAGCCGCCGGTGTCGACCAGGACCGCGTGGTGCAACGCATTCTCGACGTCGTTGCCGTCGCTTGAAGTCGATGAACGCAAGCGATGGTATCCGCGTAACCCTCAGTGAATTGATTGAGATGCGCCACCGCGTGCGTGAGGTGCAGTTGTTCTCCATGCCTGGCCAGCGTAGCCCGCTGGTGGGCCTGCATCACTCCAAGCTGCGCGGGCGTGGCGTCGATTTCGACCAGGTGCGCGTGTACCAGGCCGGCGACGACGTGCGCACCATCGACTGGCGCGTGACGGCGCGTACCCAGGAGCCGCACACCAAGCTGTTCCACGAAGAGCGCGAACGGCCGATTTTCATCATGGTCGAGCAAAGTTGCCGGCTGTTTTTCGGCTCGGGGCAAATGTTCAAGTCGGTGCTCGCCGCCCAGGCCGCCAGCCTGATCGGCTGGGCCGCCCTGGGCCATAACGACCGGGTGGGCGGGCTGGTGTTCGGCGACAATGAGCACTACGAGATCAAGCCACGGCGCAGCAAGCAAAGCCTATTGCAACTGCTTAACCGGCTGGTGCGGGTCAACCAGAGCCTGGATACCGAGCGTCAGCCGGAAGCGGATGCCCTGGGCATGGCCTTGCGCCGTGGCCGCGAGGTACTGCGCCCGGGCAGCCTGGTGGTGGTGATCTGTGATGAACGCGCCCTCACCGAAGGCGCCGAGCAACAGCTGAGCCTGCTGGCGCGCCATTGCGACCTGCTGTTGTTGCCAATCTCCGACCCGTTGGACCACGCCCTGCCCGCCGCCGGGCTGCTGCGTTTCGCACAAAGAGGTGCGCAACTGGAACTGGACACACTGAACATCGACCTGCGCCAGGCCTACAAGGCCCAGGCCGAAGCGCGTATCGCCCGCTGGGAACTGCTCGCGCAGAAGCTGCGGCTTTTGTTGATGCCCTTGAGCACCCAGAGTGAAATGGTCGAGCAACTGCGCGAATACCTCAACCCGCAACGCCCGGTTAAAAAACCATGAGCAGCCTGGACCAACTGCAACCGCTGATCGCCCCGCCCGCCATTGGCTTCTGGCCACCTGCGCCGGGCTGGTGGCTGTTGCTGCTGGTGATCCCACTGCTCGGTTGGGGCTTGTGGTGGCTGCGTCGTTTCCTGCCGGCCCGCCGCCCCGTGGCCCGTGCCGAACAACCGCTGGACCCGTTGCGTATCGCCGCCCTGGCCGAGTTGGCGTTGATGCCCAAGCCCTACGACGGAGCGCCAGCGGGCGCCTGGTTGCAGCAACTCAACGGCCTGCTCAAGCGCCTGTGCCGTAACGACTACCCTTATAGCCAGAGCCACACCCTCAACGGGCGCAAATGGCTGGCCTTCCTGGATAACCGCTGCCCCGCCGCCGGCCTGACGCGCTGGATGGTGTTGGTGGAAGGCGCCTACAAGCCCGAATGCAAGCTCGACGACAAAGCCATCGCCGGTCTTACCCAAGCCGTCGACACCTGGATTCGCAAACATGTTTGAGTTCGCCTGGCCGTGGATCTTCGCCCTGTTGCCACTGCCCTGGATCATGCGCCTGGTGCTGCCCGTGGCCGACAGCGGCGAACCGGCGCTCAAAGTCAGTTACCTCAGTGACCTGGAAGGCTTGGCCCGCCGTCGTGCCCGGGTCAACCTGCCCGGCTGGCGCCAGCAAGCCCCATTCGTGGTGCTGTGGCTGCTGCTGTTGACCGCCGCCGCCCGCCCGCAATGGCTGGGCGAACCCTTGCCGATTGCTGCCAGCGGCCGGGATTTGCTGGTGGCGGTGGATGTCTCCGGCTCCATGGACTTTCCCGACATGCATTGGCAGGACGAAGACGTCAGCCGCCTGGCCCTGGTCAAGCACCTGCTGGGAGACTTTCTGGAGGAGCGTGAAGGTGACCGCGTGGGCCTGATCCTGTTCGGCAGCCAAGCCTACCTGCAAGCGCCCCTGACCTTTGACCGCCGCACCGTGCGCACCTGGCTGGATGAAGCGCGCATCGGCATTGCCGGCAAGAACACCGCCATCGGCGACGCCATCGGCCTGGCCCTCAAGCGTCTGCGCCAACGCCCGGCGCAAAGCCGTGTGCTGATCCTGGTCACCGACGGCGCCAACAACGCCGGGCAGATCGACCCGTTGACCGCCGCGCGCCTGGCTGCCGAGGAAGGCGTAAAAATCTACCCCATCGGCATCGGTGCCGACCCCGAGCAAACCGGCTCCCTGGGCATCCTTGGCGTAAACCCGAGCCTGGACCTCGACGAACCGGCGCTCAAGGCACTGGCCGAGGCCACCGGCGGCCAGTATTTCCGCGCCCGGGACGGCGAGGAACTGCTAAAGATCAAGGACACCCTCGACACCCTTGAACCCGTGGAGCAACAACCCACCCAGGCCCGCCCGGCTCAGGCGCTATACAGCGGCCCATTGGCCTTGGCGTTGGTGTTGAGCCTGTTGCTGGTGATCCAGGAACGCTGGCCGAACAACGCTTTGCAACGAGCCTTCAATAGGCTATCGAGCAGGGGCATCTTTTTGCAGCAACACCCTGAATGGCGCCAGCGCCTACAGCGCCTGCGCTTGCGGAGGCGTCGATGATCGCGCTGTGGCCGCACTGGTTGCGCCCCTGGTGGCTATTGCTGCTGCCCCTGCTTGGCTGGTTGCTGTGGCAGCTATGGCATCGGCAAAAGCGCGCCGGGCGCTGGCAGATGATCCTGCCGCCGGCGTTCCATGCCGAGTTGCTCAGTGGTGGCAATGGCCGCGAGAGTAAATCGCCATGGGTGGTGCTCGGCATCGCCTGGCTGTTGGCCGTGCTCGCGTTGCTGGGCCCCAGTTGGCAACGGGTTGAACAGGCCAGCCAGAAACCTTCCGACCCCCTGGTGGTGCTGCTGGAACTGACCCCGGAAATGCTCGCCACCGACAGCCCGCCCAACCGCCTGGAACAGGCGCGGCGCAAGCTGTATGACTTGCTGCAAGCACGCACCGATGCGCAAACAGCCATCATCGTGTATGCCGGCAGCGCCCATACCTTGGTGCCGCTGTCCGATGACCTGGCTACCAGCCGCAACCTGTTGGAAGCCCTGCGCCCATCGATCATGCCCGAGCCCGGCCATCGTGCCGATCTGGGCGTGGAAAAAGCCCTGGGCCTGCTCAAGCAAGGCGGTCTCGGCCAGGGGCGCCTGCTGCTGATCGGTTCCTCACTGTCCAAACAAGAGCGCCAAGGCATCCGCCTGCAACTGCAAAGTGCCCAGGCTCCAACGTTGTCGATCCTCGGCATCGGCAGTCGCGAAGGCACGCCGGTGACGCAGGAGAGCGGCGAATTCCTCAAGGACGACCAGGGCGCGATCCTTGTGCCGCGTCTCGACAGCCCGACCCTCAAGGCGTTCGCCAGCGAAATGGGCGGCCGCTACCGTGCGGCACGCCTGGATGACAAGGACCTGCGCCAACTCGGCATGCTCGACAGCGCTCAAGCCCTGCGCGACGACGGCCAACGGCTGCGCCTGGACAGCTGGGCCGACCAGGGTTACTGGCTGCTCTTGCCGTTGTTGCTGCTGGCCGCGTGCGCCGGGCGTCGCGGCTGGCTGTTCTGCCTGCCCTTGTTGCTGATGGGCGCGCCGCAACCCAGCTACGCCTTTGGGCTGCAGGACCTGTGGCTGCGCCCCGACCAACAAGGCCAGTACCTGCTCAAGCACAAACGCCCGGCCGAAGCCGCCGAACACTTCCAGGACCCGCAATGGCAAGGCGTGGCGCTGTATGAAGCCGGCAATTACGCCGAGGCCATCAAGCGGTTTGCCCAAGGCAGCGACGCCTATTCTCACTACAACCGCGGCAATGCCCTGGCCAAGGCCGGTGAACTTGAAGCGGCCATTGATGCGTATGAACAAGCCCTGGAAGCCCAGCCCGATTTGCAGCCCGCGCTGAAAAACAAAGCCCTGGTTGAAGCGCTGATGCAGGAGCAAGCGCAGCCCGAGCCGGACCCGCCCGCAAAAAACGCAGATGACGAAACCGCCCAACCCGGCCAAACTGCG
The DNA here is from genome assembly GCF_900119375.1 of Pseudomonas sp. NFR02. Taxonomy (NCBI): domain Bacteria; kingdom Pseudomonadati; phylum Pseudomonadota; class Gammaproteobacteria; order Pseudomonadales; family Pseudomonadaceae; genus Pseudomonas; species Pseudomonas sp. NFR02. Next base: position 254,564 of record NZ_FPJJ01000003.1, on the reverse strand, counting down.
CAACCGGGCACCAGCGCGCAAACGGCCCAGGGCGGCGAGCAATCGTCCCACGGCCAGGGCGAAGCCGGCACGGGTGAGACCCAGGCCAACGCCCCGCCACAGGCCGGTGGCAATGAAGTGCCAGGCAGCGAACTGGGTGACGAGCAAACCACCACGCCGCCACTGCGCCCTGCCGACACGCGCCTGGAAGGCGAGCGCCGCCAAGCGCTGGAGCAATGGTTGCAGGAAATCCCGGACAACCCCGGCGAGCTGTTGCGCCGCAAATTCTGGTACGAACAGCAACAACATCAGGACACCACTCGATGAGCCGCCGCACTACCCTTTTGCTCCTGCTCGCGTTGTCGGCAGGCCACGCCCAGGCGGCGGACCTGGTCGCCAGCGTAGACCGCAGCCGCCTCAACTCCGGGGAAACGGTGGAGCTGACGGTACAATCCAGTGATGTAACCCAGTTTGGCAAACCGGACCTGTCGCCCCTGGACGCGCAGTTCGAAGTCAGCGGCACCCGCCAGATCAACCAACTCACCACGCTGGACGGCGACAACCACGCCACCACCCGCTGGATCATCACCCTGTTGCCCAAGGTAAACGGCAACGTGGTGATCCCGCCGCTGCAGGTGGGCGCACTCAAGACCCAGCCGATCACCCTGCAAGTGGTGGAAAGCGCCAGCCAGAACACCAGCGCCGAACTGGCCCCGGTGTTCATCGAAGCCAGCCTCGACCAGACCAGCGTGTACGTGCAGGCCCAGGCCCTGTTGACCGTGCGCGTCTACCACTCGGTGTCGCTGTATGACGACAGCAGCCTCACGCCCTTGCAGATACCGGATGCACGTGTCGAACAACTGGGCGAATCACGCACCTATGAAAAGGTCATCAACAGCATTCGCCATGGCGTGATCGAAACCCGCTACGCCCTCTACCCGCAACACAGCGGCGCTGTGGTGATTCCGGCGCAGACCTTCAGCGCTACCCTGGTGGAATCGCGACCGCCCCAGGAAAACACCCTGCAGGGCACCAAGCCGGGCAAGATGATTCACGTTAGCTCAGCGCCCCTGCCCTTGACGGTCAAACCCAAACCGGACGCCTACCCCGCCGACACCCCCTGGTTGCCCGCGCGCAGCCTGACCTTGAGCGAAGGCTGGAACCCCACGCCGGACCACGTGCAAGTCGGCGACTCTCTGACCCGCAGCCTTACCGTGGAGGCCGAAGGCCTGTCCAGCGCACAACTGCCGGCGCTGCCCGGCACCGAGGTCAACGGCCTGCGCCGCTACCCCGACCAACCAGTGATGGCTAACCGTACCAGCGACCGCGGGCTGACCGGCAGCCGTGAAGACCGCGAAGCCCTGGTGCCGACCCGCGCCGGCGAACTGGAACTGCCCGCCGTGGAAGTGGTGTGGTGGAACACTCACGAAGATCATCTGGAACGCACCAGCCTGCCGGCGCGCACCGTGCACGTGGCGGTGAACCCCAGCCTGGTGGTGGACACACCGGCGACACCGACGATCATCACCGCCCCCGACGATGACCGCCTGTGGCTGTGGCAACTGAGCACACTGATACTGGCCTGCACCACCCTGCTGGGCTTTGGCCTGTGGTGGCGCGCACGCCGGCAACCGGCGGTACAACGCGCCGCGCAAACCGGTCCCAGCCCACGCACCCTGCTCGACGACCTCAAGCGCGCCACCCAGGCCAACGACCCCCACGCCACCCGCCAGGCCCTCGACGCCTGGGCGCGGCAACAACCCGAAACCCTGGCCGACATGGCCGCACGGTTTGTGCCGCTGTCAGATGCCCTGGATGGCCTGAATGGCGCGCTGTACAGCGAAAGCGGTCAATACTGGTTGGGTGATGACCTGTGGCGAGCGATCAAAGCCATCCCCGTGGCCGAACGCGAGCAAGACCCGGCCACCGACACCACCAGCTTGCCGCCGCTCTACCCCAAGTAACCCCCGAGCCTGCTCGTTCCCACGCTCTGCGTGGGAATGCCGCCCCGGACGCTCCGCGTCCAGGTTTTACGCCCTGTGCAACGGTGACGCAGAGCGTCACGGGATGCATTACCACGCAGAGCGTGGGAACGATCAATGACCTGTGGCGAGCGATCAAAGCCATCCCCGTGGCCGAACGCGAGCAAGACCCGGCCACCGACACCACCAGTTTGCCGCCGCTCTACCCCAAGTAACCCCCGAGCCTGCTCGTTCCCACGCTCTGCGTGGGAATGCCGCCCCGGACGCTCCGCGTCCAGGTTTTACGCCCTGTGCAACGGTGACGCAGAGCGTCACGGGATGCATTACCACGCAGAGCGTGGGAACGATCAATGGCGAGCGATCAAGGCCATCCCCGTTGCCGAACGCGAACAAGACCCGACCACTGATACCACCAGTTTGCCGCCGCTCTACCCCAAGTAACCCCCGAGCCTGCTCGTTCCCACGCTCTGCGTGGGAATGCCGCCCCGGACGCTCCGCGTCCAGGTTTTACGCCCTGTGCAACGGTGACGCAGAGCGTCACGGGATGCATTACCACGCAGAGCGTGGGAACGATCAATGGCGAGCGATCAAGGCCATCCCCGTGGCCGAACGCGAGCAAGACCTGGCCACCGACACCACCAGCTTGCTGCCGCTCTACCCCAAGTAACCCAGCCTCAACCAACACCACAAAACCCCTGTGGGAGCTAGCTTGCCTGCGATGGCGGTGTAACAGGCGGCAGATGTGCTGGCTGATACTCCGCCATCGCAGGCAAGCCAGCTCCCACAGTTGATCTGCATCGCCTGATCGGACGCCTGCTTGCACTCAGTGATTACGACGCGGCACCTTCCATTCCCGATGGGGGAATTTATACAGATAGTTCAGGTTGTCCATATCGAACCGACCATCCTCCTTGCCGGGGCCACCGAAGAAGCTGATGCCGATATCCAGCTTGCGTAGCAATTTTGGCCGTGTGAGTAGCTCCTTGGCCGCATGGTGGGCCTCGGGTGAGAACGTCCTGTCGGTGGCGATCAGGCCGGCGGCTTCTTTCAACTCATTGAAGTTCACATAGCTGTCTGTCGCCCCTGCGGCGAATTCGCGGAAATGATCACGGATCAACCCTATTAGCTGCCGGTCAGTCACGCTAGCGTACGGGCGTGAGTCAGGGGTGCTGGCCTGGGTTTCAGCGCTTCGTGCCTGACGGTGGCTAGCTTGGGCTGAGCGGCTGTCAGCATCAGCATCCAGTTGCTCTGGTGGAACGATGAAAGCGCTAGTGGAAGGTGGGTTTACTGAAAAAGCCATGGTGGGCCTCTGATTCATTCAGGGGTTGATTGAGAAATCCACGTTGTGCGTGGTCGCCACTCGCCCTGTGGTTCCACTTCGTTCGTCACGCCCGCTCGACATGCATTGTTAAAGGCCAGCAATCCATATCCCTTTAATTTGCAGGACGTTTCCTAGACAATCCTTTGGCCTTGCGCCTGCTCATTTCGCTGGCTAGCCTTCGCTTCGTCGCTGCCTATCAGCGATCGGGAGTGAGATCCCGTTATTAGCAGGCGCACTGCGCTACAACCGTCAATGGCGGCTGTGTGCGGGCAGACTTCGGTCTGGCCGGGTCCTGTTTTCCGGTATCTCACCCCGCACATAGCTGCCACCTTTTGACGTGTGAGATCGGCAAAAGAATGGCTCCCAATCCAAGCAGGAGCTTTATCCATGAACAAACTTATCCCCGACCCACCCTTTCCGATTTTCGTCGCCCACGAAGACCTGAGTTTCGAAGACGCTATCGCCAGCATCTCCTCGCTACTGCGTTGCGCCGCCACCACCGCCACCGAAACCGCCGAGGGCCCAAAGGCACCCGGCGCGACATGGCCTGTTCCACCGCTCACCTGATCGACATGGCCCGCACCCTCGCCGACCGTGCGCTGGATTGCCTGCAACCCAACCCCACTAACACCCCATAACCCCTGTGGGAGGGGGCTTGCCCCCGATGGCGGTGGTTCAGTGCCAGGGATGCTGGCTGACCCAGCGCCATCGACGGCAAGTCCTCTCCCACATTTGACCTGCGTCGCCTGGAGCAGCAGGTACGCAGAACAGGTAAACTCCCCTCCTTTTCATCTTCTCCACGGAGTTCGCCTTGCGTCTGTTTCATACCTCCGACTGGCACTTGGGCCAAAACCTCCACGGCCAGGAACGCGACTTCGAACACGCTTGTTTCCTTGAGTGGCTGCTGGGCCAACTCAAGGCACAGCGCCCGGACGTGCTGTTGATCGCCGGCGATATCTTCGACACGGTCAACCCGCCGCTCAAGGCCCAGGAGCGCTTGTATGACTTCATCATCAGCGCCCACGAACAACAGCCGACACTGACCATTGTGATGATTGCCGGCAACCATGACTCCGGTTCGCGCATTGAGCTGCCTGCGCCTCTGATGCGCCGCTTGCGCACCCATGCCCTGGGCCGAGTGCTGTGGCTGGATGACGGGCAACTGGATGCCGACCGCCTGCTGATCCCGCTGCCCAATGCCAAAGGCAAGATCGCCGCCTGGTGCCTGGCGCTGCCCTTCCTGCGCCCGGCGGAAGTCACCGGCGCACAGCTGGGCGATGATTACCTGCGCGGCATCGGCCAAGTGCATGAATGGCTGATCGCGGCCGCCAATGCCAAGCGCAACAAAGGCCAGGCATTGATAGCCATCAGCCATGCGCACATGGCCGGTGGGTCGGTATCCGAAGACTCCGAACGCAGCCTGATCATCGGCAATGCCGAGGCGCTGCCCGCCACACTGTTCGACCGAAGCGTGGCATATGTGGCCCTCGGCCATTTGCACAAGCCGCAAAAGGTCAATGGCGAGGAGCGCATTCGCTACAGCGGCTCGCCAATCCCCCTGTCGTTCTCCGAAATCAGCTACAAGCACCAGATTCTCGACGTGACGTTCCAGGGCGAACGGCTGGTGGGCTGTGAACCGATCCTGATTCCCCGCTCCGTCAACCTGCAACGCCTGGAAGCTGCGCCCCTGGCCGATATTCTCAAGCAACTGGGTGAACTGCCCGACATCGACCTGCTCGCCGAAACCCAGCGCCACCCCTGGCTGGAAGTGCGCGTGCGCCTCGACGAGCCGCAACCGGACCTGCGCCAGCAGATCGAAACCGCCCTGCAAGGCAAGGCCGTGCGCCTGGTGCGGATCGCCGCCGACTATGCCGGCACACGCGGCAGCGCAGAGGCAGACGATGCGCAACTGATCGAACTCGACCAGCTCACGCCCCAGGAGTTGTTCAGCCGCGCCTGGCAGGACAGCTACGGCAGTGAAGTGGATGAACAGACCTTGAAGGACTTCGCCGTGCTGCTCCAGGAAGTGCAACAGGAGGGCGAACAGCCATGAAGATCCTCGCCATCCGCTTGAAAAACCTCGCCTCCCTGGCGGGCCCGTTCGAAATCGACTTTACCGCCGAGCCCCTGGCCAGTGCTGGCCTGTTCGCCATCACCGGGCCGACTGGCGCGGGGAAAAGCACCCTGCTCGATGCGTTGTGCCTGGCGCTGTTTGGCGCGGTGCCGCGCCTGGGTGATACCGGCCAGGCCAAAATGCCGGATGCCGACACGGACATTTCAATCGGCGACCCGCGCACCCTGATTCGCCGCGGCACTGGCGGCGGCTATGCCGAGGTGGATTTTGTCGGTGTCAGTGGCCGTCGCTACCGCGCCCGCTGGGAAGCCAACCGCGCCCGCGACAAGGCCAGCGGCAAGTTACAGAACAGCCGGCAAAGCCTGATCGACCTGGACAGCGACCAACTGCTGGCCAGCCAGAAAACCGAATACAAGACCCAGCTGGAATTGGCCCTGGGCCTGAACTTCGAACAGTTCACCCGTGCGGTGCTGCTGGCGCAAAGCGAGTTCAGCGCCTTCCTCAAGGCCAATGACAATGAGCGCAGCGAACTGCTGGAAAAGCTCACCGACACCGCGCTCTACACCCAGCTCGGCCGCCGTGCGTTCGACAAGGCCAAAGAGGCCAAGGACGCCCACAAACAGCTACAGGACCAAGCCACCGGCGTGGTGCCCCTGGCCCCCGAAGCCCGCGCCGAGCTGGATCAACAGTTGGCCCAAGCCCAGCAGCAGCTCAAGAGCCAGCAAGCCCAGCTCAAGCAGCTGGAGTTGCAGCACACCTGGCTCAAGGAGCTGCGTGAATGGCAGGAGCGCCATCAGCATGCTGTGGAGCAACTGCAACGCGACGAGCAGACCTGGGCCGACCAAGGTCAGCAACGCCAGGACCTGAGCCTTCTGGAGCAGTTGGCACCGCAACGCCATCACTTCCTGCGCCAGGCAGAACTCGCCACCTTGCTGACGCCCCTGGCGGCACAGATTGCCCAGCACCTCGAGCAACAAACCGCCCTGCACACCCGCCAGGAGCAGGCGCAACACCAGCAAGTGGTCGCCCAGGCAGCACTGGCCGCGGCCCTGAAACACCAGGCCGACGCCGCGCCCCTGCTGCGCCAGGCCATCGAAGAGCAAAACACCCTCGCCCACGTGAGCCGCGAACTGGCCAAGCGCAACGAGGAAAAACACCAGCACGAAAGCGCCTGCACCGAAGGCCAGGCCCTGCTCGACGGTTTGCAACACACGCAGGCCCAAGGCACCGAGCGCCTGCAACGCCTAGCCACCGAGCTTGAGCACAGCGCCGCCCTCGCGCCGCTGAGCGATGCCTGGAACGCCTACCGTGACCGCCTGCAACAGTTGGTGTTGATCGGCAATCGCCTCAACCAAGGCCAGGCCGAGCTGGGGCAGCTCGAACAGCGCGCCAGCGCCGCCATTGAACAGTTCACCCAACAGCGCGAAGCCCTGGACCTGCTCTACCACGAGGCCGGTGCCGAACCGCACGCGGTGGCCGAACAAATCCAGTTACTGGCCAGCCTGCTGCAAGACAATCGCAAGCAACAGCGCGCCTTCGAAGACCTGGCCCGCTTGTGGGACAGCCAGCAACAGTTGGATCAACAGGCCTCTGCGCTCACGCAAAGGCTCGCCGAGGCCGCGCAAAGACGCGAACAACTGAACCAGGCCGGCCTGCAAACCAAGGCCGAACTCACCGTTGCCGAACAAACCCTGACGGTGACCAAGCAACTGCTTGAGCGCCAACGCCTGGCCCGCAGTGCCAGCGTCGAGGAATTACGCGAGCAGTTGCAGGATGACCAACCCTGCCCGGTGTGCGGTAGCCACGAACACCCCTATCACCAGCCCGAGGCTCTGCTACAGAGCCTGGGTCGCCATGATGAAAGTGAAGAGGCGGCTGCGCAGAAAGCCGTCGACAGCCTCAAGGAAAAACTTACCGAACTGCGCGGTGAAGTGGGCGGCCTGATCGCTCAGCAAAAAGAGTTCCTGCAACAGCAGGAACAGTTGGCCACGCAGCAGCAGGGTTTGGCACCGAGCCTGCAAGCCCACCCACTGTCGGCCTCGCTGCTCGCCCAGGACGCCGTCAAGCGCAGCCCTTGGCTGGCCCAGCAATTGGCCCAATTGACCCAAAGCATCAGCCAGGACGAACAACGCCAAGGCGCCCTGCTCAACCTGCAACAGAACGCCGGGCGCTTGCAGCAACAATTGCAAGCGGCCCAGGACGCCAGCCAGCAAGCCCGGCAATTGCTGGTGGACCAACAACGGCAACTGGCCGGCGACCGCGAACGCCTGGAGGCGGAACTCAGCGCCTTCGCCAGCCTGTTGCCCAGCGAAACGCTGGAAGGTTTGCGCAGCGCGCCTGCGGCGACCTTCATGCAGCTCGACCAGCAGGTCAGCCAGCGCCTTGAGCAGTTGGGCCATCAACGCGATGAGCAGGCCGAGCAGCAGGAGCGCCAACAGGCCATCGAGAAACAACACACTCACCAACAGCATCGTCAGCAGCAACTCGACGCCTTGAATCTGCAAGTCGCCGAGCTGGCCGACCAGCAACACGCCGTCCAGGAAAAACTCCGCGCCTTGCTAGGGGACCACCCCAGCGCCGAGCAGTGGCAACAGCAGCTGGAGCAAGCCGTCACGCAGTCGCGCCAAAGCGAGACGGACGCCAACCAGGAACTGCACGCCGTGCACACGGCCCAGGTACAGCTGGCCGCCGACCTCAAGGCCCAACAGCACCACCAGCAGGCATTGGAGGCGGAGCAGCAAGCCCTTGCGACACGCATCGGCGAATGGCGCGCCCTGCACCCAGACCTGGATGATCAGGGCCTGGCACGCCTGTTGGCCCTTGATGAAGCCCAGGTCGCGCAGTTGCGCCAGCACCTGCACAGCAGCGAAAAGGCCGTCGAGCAAGCCAAGGTTCTGCTGCACGAGCGCGAACAGCGCCTGGCCGAACACCAGGCCCTGCACAATGGCAACCTGGAGGCCGAGCAGTTGGCCGCCACCCTGGCAACGCTTGAGCAGCAATTGCTTGAGGGTGAGAAACACTGCGCCGAACTGCGCGCACGCCAGTCCGAAGACCAGCGCCGCCAGAATGCCAACCAGGCCCTGGCCGAACAGATTGCCAAGGCTTACGAGCAGTGGCAGCGCTGGGCACGCCTGAATGCGCTGATCGGCTCGGCCACCGGCGACACCTTCCGCAAGATCGCCCAGGCCTACAACCTCGACTTGCTGGTGCACCATGCCAACGTGCAACTGCGCCAACTGGTGCGCCGCTACCGGCTTAAACGCGGCGGCAGCATGCTGGGGCTGCTGGTGATGGACACAGAGATGGGCGATGAACTGCGCTCGGTGCATTCCCTGTCCGGTGGCGAAACCTTCCTGGTGTCGTTGGCACTGGCGTTGGGGCTGGCCTCGATGGCGTCGAGCACCTTGAAGATCGAGTCGCTGTTTATCGACGAAGGTTTTGGCAGCCTTGATCCGGAGTCCTTGCAATTGGCGATGGACGCTCTGGATGGTTTGCAGGCCCAGGGTCGCAAGGTGGCGGTGATCTCCCACGTACAGGAAATGCATGAACGCATCCCGGTGCAGATCCAGGTAAAGCGCCAGGGCAATGGCCTGAGCACGTTGGAGGTCAAATGAGCGAAGCGCTGCTTTATTCGTTCCGGCGCTGCCCCTATGCAATGCGCGCGCGACTGGCGCTGCGTTATTCCGGCGTTGCGGTGAGCATCGTCGAAGTCAGCCTGAAAGCCAAGCCGGCCGAGATGCTCGCGCTGTCGCCCAAGGGCACGGTGCCGGTGTTGAGCGTCGAAGGGCGAGTGATCGAAGAAAGCCTGGAGATCATGCAGTGGGCGCTGGCCCAGCACGACCCCGAAAACTGGCGGCTACAGGGCGATCCGGCGGTGTATGCGCTGATTGAAGAAAATGACCACGTGTTCAAACATCATTTGAATCGATACAAGTACGCCGAGCGCTACCCGGAGCAACCGATGGAATACTATCGGGCCGAGGGCGAGGTGTTCTTGCGCAAGCTGGAAGATTTGCTGGCAGACCGTGAGTATCTACTCGCCGATCACCTGAGCTTGGCAGATGCAGCGCTGGCGCCGTTTGTGCGCCAGTTTGCCCATGTGAATCGGGAGTGGTTTGCGGGCACGCCCTATCGGCGTTTGCAGGCCTGGTTACAGCGGTTTCTGGATTCACCGTTGTTTATAGCAGTGATGGCAAAACCCTGAGGCCAATCCAATGTGGGAGCTGGCTTGCCTGCGATGGCATCGACTCGGTACATCAGCTATACCGAGTGGTCCGCATCGCAGGCAAGCCAGCTCCCACATTGGACCGTGGCTCAGTGCTGGGTCTTGTGATCCAGCGCCGCATAGAAATTGGCGCTCTGTTGCAGGTATTTCTGGGTATAGGCCGTGACATTGGATTTTTTGCCGGTGACTTCCACGCTGGCGGCGGCAGGCAATGCCACGGTGGCGGAAACAGCAGAAGCAGCAATGATCGAGAAGAGATTGAAATTCATGGCGGTAACCCTTGTGTGCGTTTGGTTGGGTGGCCTGGGAAGGCCTTGGAACCCAACTTACGCCCGAGGGTTGAACCTTAGAAATGCTTTGAAACAGTAGCCGTTATCACTGCGATTAATACAAAGGCTCAGGCCCCGCAGTGCGGGGCCTGTGGCTTATTGACGCACCAGGAACTTGAGGTCACTGGGGGCATCAATCGGCAATTTCTGCACGGTTTTACCCAGCAGGCCGGTCTTGAGGTCGCGCTCGACGACGACAATTTCATTGCTTTTCTGGTTGGCGATCAGCAGGAATTTGCCGCTAGGGTCGAGGCTGAACTCACGCGGATGGTCGCCTTCGACAGAACGGCGCTGGATTTCCTTGAGGTGCGCGGTGGCCGGGTCGATGCTGAACACCAGCATCTGATTGGCCGTGCCACGGTTGCTCACGTACAGGAATTTGCCGTCGTTTGACGCATGCAACGCCGCACCGGCCTTGTCGGACACCGGTTGGCCGGCGGCATAGTCGAGCAACTGGGTTTGCGTCAGCTTGCCGTCGTTGTAATCGAACACGGCTACCTGGGCGCTCATTTCAGTGGTCAGCCAGGCGTGCTTGCCGTCCGCGCTGAACAGCAAGTGACGCGGGCCGCTGCCCGGTGGCAACTGCACCGACGCCGGGTCGGCCGTCGTCAGTGGCAGCTCATGATTGGCCTTGGGGTCGTAGCGGTAGGCAAACACCTTGTCCGCCCCCAGGTCCTGCACAAATACATACTTGCCGTCCGGCGACGACACCACCGAATGCACATGATTGGACGCCTGGCGCTCCGGGTTCACACGGCTGGCCGGGTGCCCGCTCAACTGCACCGGTGCCGACAGCTTGCCGCTGGCATCCACCGGCAGGATCGCGAGGCTGCCACCCGGGTCTTCCACCACCGAGTAGTTGGCGACGAACAGGTAGCGCCCATCGGCGGCCACACTGGAATGGGTCGGCTCATTGCCCAGGCTCTGCACCTGGTTGATCAGGGTCAACTGGTGGTTCTGGGGGTCGATGCTATAGCTGCTGACACGCCCCACCGGGTCTTCCTGGCCGGGGCCGTTTTCATTGACCACAAACAACTGCTTCTGGTCTTTGGAAATCGTCAGCCAGGAAGGGTTGGCGGTTTTCGCCGCCAGCACCGGCTTGCCGCTGAACTGCCCGGTGCTACTGTCGAATTGCAAGCGGTAGATCCCTTCACTGGTGCCGGCCGTATAGCTGCCGACCAACAGTTCATGGATATCGGCCGGTGCGGCCTGCACCGACATCGCACCGACACTGCCTGCCATCAGCAGGGGCCAGAATTTACGCATCATCTGCTTCGTCCTCGTCGTTATTGTTGTCGCCCTGGATGGCGCTCAAGCAGACCAGACGGTGTTCACCGTCGTCGTTGATCAGCAACCAGCTTTGCAAGCTCTCGTCAAAGGTAGCCGCCTCCAACTGTTCTGGACTGAAGGTCCAGCGCTTGAGTTCCCGGCCATCCATGCTTTGGATCTGCAGTTGCTGATCAAGCTCGAAGTCAAAGGCGTGCAGCCCATTGATGATCAGCATATCGCTGGTAGCAAGGACGCGAGTCAGGGTGTCGGCAGTCATGGCAGTCAATCATTTTGGGGAAAGCCGCAATGATAGCCCAGGCTGTAGCCTAGAGGTTGAACACCGCACCCATGTGGGAGCGATGTGTGGGAGCCGGGCTTGCCCGCGATGCAGATGCCGAGGTGTATCAGTGACACCGCGGCGATGCTATCGCAGGCAAGCCCGCTCCCATACAAGCCCGATCTCGCCATTTGGGAGCAGGATCAGTGCGCGAACAACGAGTTGCCCTTCTGCCCTGCCAGCTTCTCAGGCTTGATCAGGAATCGCGCCAGCGCCGGCAACAGCCACAGCGCGCCGAACATGTTCCACAGCAACATGAAGGTCAACATCAAACCCATGTCGGCCTGGAACTTGATGGCCGAGAAGATCCAGGTGCACACGCCGATGGCCAGGCACAGGCCGGTAAACAGCACGGCCTTGCCGGTGGATTTCAGCGTCTGGTAGTACGCCTCTTGTAGCGGCAGGCCGGCGCGCAGGAAGCTTTCCAGGCGGCTGTAGATGTAGATGCCGTAGTCCACGCCAATCCCCACACCCAGGGCCACCACCGGCAAGGTCGCGACCTTGACGCCAATGCCCATGAACGCCATCAGTGCGTTGCCCAGTACCGAGGTCAGCACCAGCGGCAACACGATGCACAGGGTCGCCGCCCAGGAGCGGAAGGTGATCATGCACATGGTCGCCACGCACAGGTACACCAGGATCAGGATAATCAGCTCCGACTCCTTGATCACCTCGTTGGTGGCCGCTTCGATCCCGGCATTACCCGCTGCGAGGATGAATTCCAGGCCGTCCTTGTTGTTTTCCTTGGCGAAGTCCTGCACCGCATGCACGGCACGGTCGAGGGTTTCGGCCTTGTGGTCGTTGAGGAACACCAACACTGGCGCCAGGGAGCAATTGTTGTTGTACAAGCCATCGGCACGGGCGATCGAGTTGTTCAGCACATCCGGGTTGCGCGACAGGGTTTCCCATTTCAGGTTGCCTTCGTTCATGCCCTTGATCATTTGCTTGGACACGGTCACCAACGAGATCGCCGACTGCACGCCCTCGGTGTTCTGCATCTTCCACATCAACTGGTCGATGGGCGCCATGGCTTCATAGCGTGAGCAGCCTTCGGCCTTGGTCTTGACCATTACCACCAATACGTCGGAGCTGGTGGAGTAATTGTTGATGATGAAATTGTTGTCCTTGTTGTAGCGCGAATCCGGGCGCAATTCCGGTGCGCCTTGGTCCAGGTCGCCGATCTTCAGGTTCTGGCTGTACCAGAGGCCACCACCAAAGGCGATCAAGGCGAGGAACACCGACACCGGCGCGACTTTCGGGCTGGCAAATTTGGACAGCAGGCGCCAGAAGCTGTGTTCGCGGTTCGCGTCTTTCTTGCTCTTGGCGATGGCACGCTTGCTGATGCCCACGTAGGAAATCGCGACCGGCAGCAGGATCAGGTTAGTGAACACGATCACCGCCACGCCGATGGACGCGCCGATAGCCAGTTCGCGGATCACGCCGATGTCGATGATCAGCAGCGTGATGAAGCCCACCGCATCCGCCAGAATGGCGATCATCCCCGGCAGGAACAGTTGCCGGAAGGTGCGCCGCGCAGCGGTCAGGGCGTTGTCTGCCTCGCTGGATTGCAGGGCAATGCCGTTGATCTTTTGCACGCCATGGGAAATGCCAATGGCGAAGATCAGGAACGGCACCAGCATTGAATACGGGTCCAGTCCGAAACCGAAGAAGTGCATCAGCCCGAGTTGCCAGACCACCGCCACCAATGTCGTGCTCAACACCGCGATGGTGCTGCGCAGGCAGTTGGTGAACCACAGCAGCAGAATCAGGGTGATGACGAACGCAACGCCGAAGAACAGCACCACCATCACCAGGCCATCGATCAGGTCGCCGACCTTTTTGGCAAAGCCGACAATATGAATCTTGACGTTGGGGTTCTGGGTTTCGAACTTGTCGCGGATCTTGTCTTCCAGTTCATGGGAGAACTTGCGGTAGTCCAGGGCCAGCAACTTGCCCTGGTCTTGCGGGTCCGGGTAGGACTCCAACAGCGGGATATCAACGATGCTCGACTTGAAGTCATTGGCCACCAGCCGCCCGACCTGGCCGGACTTGAGCACGTTATTACGCAACTGGTCGAGGCTCTGCGGCGAACCGTTGTAGCTCTGCGGGATCACTTCCCCGCCGGCAAACCCTTCTTCGGTCACCTCGGTCCAGCGCACGCTGGGGCTCCACAGCGACTTGAGGCCCGAGCGGTCCACACCGGAGATGTAGAACACCTCGTCGTGGATCTGGCGCAGGGTCTCCATGTACTCCTTAGTGAAGATGTCGCCGTCCTTGGCTTCCACCGAAATACGCACGGTGTTGCCCAGGTTGGCCAAATCGTTGCGGTGCTCCATCATTTTTTCGATGAAGGGGTGCTTGAGCGGGATCATCTTTTCAAAGCTGGTGGACGGGCGAATCAAGGTCGCCTGCCAGAACAGGAAGATACTCACCAGCAGGCAGATGACGATCACCGCCGGGCGATTGTTGAAGATCAGACGCTCAAGAAAGGTCGCTTTATCGTTGTGATGACTGCTCATTGAATCCCCGCCTTCTTGTTATTTTGAGAGCTCTGCGCCGGCCGATGTGGCAACCCGCACGCCACCCTGCCCCGCGAGGACCAAATTGCCATTGCCTGCTGCCGTGACCGCTGAGAGTGAAATGCGGTCCGGGCGATTGAACACACTGAAGGTCTGGCCGTCGTCATGGCTGACCACCACGCTGCCGCCGTTGCCGACCACAACAATGGAACCGTCCTCCAGCAAGGTCGCCCCCGACAGGCCAAACTCCAACGCGCCACGCGCCGCGTTCAACTGGACCTGCTCCCAGGTGCTGCCGAAATCGGTGGAGCGGTAGAGGTTGCCGCGCAACCCATACGCCAGCAGGGTTTGCGGCTGTGCGGTGCTGATCACGCCAAACAGCGAACCCTCGTAGGGGCCTTCGAGTTTTTCCCAGGTCTGGCCGTCGTCGCTTGAGCGAAACATGCTGCCTTGCTCACCGACAATAAACAGGCCGGCGCCCTTGATCTGGGCGATGGCGTTGAGGTGGTACTGGTCTTCGTTGTCGAGACGCTCGCTGACATCGTTCCAGGTTTTGCCGCCGTCGGTGGTTTCGATCAGCGCACCGTAGGCGCCCACGGCCAGGCCGTGGTTGGCGTCGTTGAACCACACATCGAGCAACGGTGCTTCGCGCTTGAGGTCTTGATATTGCTGGGTCCACGTGGCGCCGCCATCGGTACTGGCAAGAATCTGCGCATCATGGCCGACGGCCCAGCCGTGCTGGTCATCGACGAAAAACACCGCCGTGAGCAGTTGCCGAGTGGGCACTTTGGCTTGGGTCCAGGTGTTGCCCTGGTCATCGGAATAGAGGATATGTCCACGATCACCGACCGCTACCAGGCGCTTGCCTGCGTGAACCACGTCGATCATCAAGCCTTTGGCGGCCCTGGGGGATTCAATTGCAAAGACTGCGGCGGCGGGGGTATCGCTGGCAGCCAGAACCGGCAGCGACAATGCGCTGCCAGCAAGCAGCGAGAGCGCTGTGGCCAGCAACGCAACCCTGCGTGCGGCGCGTGGGCGGCAAACAACCCAACCCATGACAGGCTCACTCATAGACCTTTCTCCCATTTATTATTGTTAGGTCGTCTTCTGTTCCAGGACCTTGAAACCTGCAATCTAGAGCGCCTGGAGGAAGCAGGGGCCATCCTATCGGGCTTTGGAATCGTCTGACAATCGGCGCTACGTTATCTTTTGTTAACTGGCGGCTTTTGGCCATGTGCTGAATATAGCTGCATCAGCTGAAATGATGGCCCCACGTGATCGTTCCCACGCTCCGCGTGGGAATGCATCCCCTGACGCTCTGCGTCCTCACCGCGCAACAGCGGGGCGCAGAGCGCCCCGGGCGGCATTCCCACGCGGAGCGTGGGAATGATCAGGGAGAATGAATTTTTATTCCACCTATTGAATTTATCGAATTTTTATTCCATTAATGACGTTCCTGAAAACAATA
The DNA here is from genome assembly GCF_900119375.1 of Pseudomonas sp. NFR02. Taxonomy (NCBI): domain Bacteria; kingdom Pseudomonadati; phylum Pseudomonadota; class Gammaproteobacteria; order Pseudomonadales; family Pseudomonadaceae; genus Pseudomonas; species Pseudomonas sp. NFR02. The sequence goes on along the minus strand of NZ_FPJJ01000003.1, from coordinate 239,061 downwards.
ATCCAAAGGACCACGACGATGCGTGAACTCGGAATCGGCTTGATCGGCACAGGCTTCATGGGCCGCGCCCACGCGCTGGCGTTCAACAACGCTCGAGCGGTATTTGAACTGCCCGTGCAGCTCAAGCTGGCCGCCCTGGCCGATGCCGACACCGAACGCGCCCAGCGTTGCGCCAGCGCCTGGGGGTTTGCCCAGGCCCATGGCGACTGGCAAGCGTTGATCAATGACCCCAAGGTCGATGTCGTGGCTATCACCACCCCCAACCACTTGCATTACCCCATGGCCATGGCCGCGATTGCGGCGGGTAAAGCGGTGTATTGCGAGAAACCCCTGGCCGTCAGCCTTGAACAAGCCGACGCTATGCGCCGCGCCGCCCATACCGCCGGAGTGGTAACGCGGGTGGGTTACAACTACCAGCACAACCCGATGATCGTGTTGGCGCGGCAGATGATCGCCCAAGGCGAACTGGGCCAACTCATCAGCTTCCAGGGTGAGTTCAGCGAAGACTTCATGGCCGACCCGGCTTCCCCTTGGTCGTGGCGCTGCGACGTGGAGCATGCTGGCGGCGCCCTGGCGGACCTGGGCAGCCATTTGCTGTCGATGGCCCGCTATCTGGTGGGCGAGGTAACCGATGTTTGTGCCGATACCCAGACCGTACACAGCCAGCGCCCCGCCGCCGCCGGCAACCCGACCTCAAAAACCATTGCCGTGGATGACCAGGTGCACGCCCTGTTGCGTTTCGCCAACGGCGCCCGTGGCACGGTGAGCAGCAGTTGGCTCAAGCACGGCTACAAGAACCATCTGAGTTTCGAGATCAGCGGTACCCAAGGCACGCTGGCGTTTGACCAGGAACGCTTGAATGAACTGCGCCTGTACCGCAGCGGCCAAGACGGTTTCCAGCGCCTGTTGGCTGGCCCTGCCCTGCCCGGCTATGCGGCGTTCAGCCCGGCGGCGGGGCATCAGTTGGGCTACAACGAGTTGAAGACGCTGGAGGTGCAGGAGTTGATCATGGCGCTGGCGGGGCAAGGTGCGGATGGCACCGACTTCGAGGCTGCATGGGAGATAGAGCGATTGGCGACAGCGATTCGCGTGGCAGCCCTCGAAGAACGTTGGGTCAAGGTCAGCGCGCACGGGCCACTCAAAAACAGTCAACCCAAAAATTTTGGGGAGGTAGAGGGCACGGTACTTTAAATTAAAGTCAGCTAGTCCGCGAGTGCCTAGGCATCGCGGACCACCGGAAATACTCCTTGTCATATAATACTAGTATCGATAACGAAACGTTTGGCAAAAAATCAAACCAGCCTCGCTAACCTGCTTTTCTGCAAGTAGGCTTACCTCCCAAATAGGAACTCCTGACGTGGACGGTATATCCATTAAATTTGGCAAGCCTCTTGCTCTCAACTGTTGTGCTGTTTGCACAAACTCCGTCCCCTCAGGCTTTTCAAGTGGTGCAACATTACTAAAATAGTATAACGCGGGCTGGTCGCCGTACCTTTTTAATGGCTGAGCCCCACACAAACCAGCAATGATCAATGCGAGATCTTTCCCGGTAGTCGTGCTGGTATCAATCCAAGTTTTGTATTGCTTTCCATAGGCCGGATCATTAGGTGTTGGGCCTGGGATAGTTTTCCCATGCCGCAGGAGCACATAAACATTAACCAAAGTAAGAGCCATAATATACCTTCCTTTTTTAAACGATATACGCAGGGGCTATAAAGAACCCACAATCATTCTTTACAGCCTCGATATTGATCAAAACGGTTAAGGGAAAGTCAATATTCGAGAATGACACAGCCATCTCCCCCCTTGAGCCCTGGAGAGCCGGAATATCCAGTCTGGCTGCTTGAGTTAGCGATACCGCCAACGCCGCCTTTACCACCTTTACCCGCGTTGCTGCACAGACCTAAACTGTCTCCGCCATTGCCAGGAGTTTCTGAGCCACCGTAAAGGCCTCCGCTTTCGCCAACGCCCCCAATCTTAAACGTAGAACAGTTGTTTCCTTGATTCTCCGGGAGGTGGGCAGCGCCTCCGTTTCCGCCATGTCCAGGTTTAGCGGTTGTAAGCCCACCATCGCCGCCGCCGCCTCCACCAGAGCCCCCATCAGCGGAATAAACACCGTCATTTGTATTAACTATGCTTTTTGCGCCGTCCCCTCCATTACCACCCGATGTGCCGAGCTGGGTGTGACTGCCTTTCTTTCCTTCGCTACCCTCGGCGCCGCCGCTACCGACAGTAATGGTGAAGGTTGGATTTGACGCGGTGGATACCGAACACACTAGACCACCACCTGCGCCCCCCCCACCGCCACCAGCGCCACGACTTCTCACCAAAAGCCGGTCAAGAGCGCCCCCACCGCCCCCACCCCCGCCGCCACCGCCGATCACAGTGACTTTTACTGTAACTCCTAGTGGGGCGGTGAAGTAATGGGTACCAGGTTGATTATAAACCTGCGTCTCTGCGCGCACGTAAGTTGAAGCCATTACACCACCAAACAATGCGCCAGAAAGCAATAAGGCCGACGATTTTTTGCTCACCATTTAAGAATCTCCATTAAGTGTGCCTCAGGGCACGATTGCAGTGTTAACCGCAACATCCCTGCCACCTAAGTTAAGAGACCTTTCATTCTAAATACACCTGTGAAACCCTGCAGACATCTATACCCATTAGTTATAACCTTAATAACTTAAAACACCAGCACCTCAAAAATCCTCTCATCAAACTCAGCATACAGTTAGCTATCGAACAACCTCCCATTGTCGACACGTACCTTGCGCTGCTTGCGTTTAAGGGTACGGTATCCCCCCCACTCTTGGGTCTCCGTCACTTTAGATCAACGCAGCGCCCGACGGAGTACTTTGCCCACCGTTGTCTTGGGCAATTCCGTGGTGCGAAACTCCACATACTTTGGCACCTTGTACCCCGTCAGGTATTCCCGGCAATGCGCAAGAATCTGCTCCTGGGTCAGGGTCGGATCCTTGCGCACCACGATGATTTTGACCTTCTCCCCACTCACGGCATCTTCCACACCGATCGCCGCCACTTCTGCGACATCCGGGTGCATCGCCACCACGTCCTCGATTTCATTGGGGTACACATTGAAACCCGAGACCAGGATCATGTCCTTCTTGCGGTCCACCAGGCGGATATAGCCGCGCGCGTCCATCACCCCGATATCGCCGGTGGACAGCCAACCGTCGGCATCCAATACCTCAGCAGTTTCCTTGGGCCGCTTCCAGTAGCCCTGCATCACTTGCGGGCCGCGTACTTGCAGCTCGCCTTGCTCGCCGATGTCAGCCAGCTCGCCGTCTTCGCGCATGAAACGCACCCAGGTCGACGGCAACGGCACGCCAATGCTGCCGGTGAATTCCATCTCGCGCATACGCGAAATATCGATGGGGCTGATGCTCACCACGGGCGAGCATTCGGTCAGCCCGTAACCTTCGATGATCGGCAGCCCAGTCACCTCCTTCCAGCGCTTGGCCACCGCGGTGTGGGTGGCCATGCCGCCAGCAATCACCAGGCGCAGGTCGGAAAAGTCCCGTGCACAGAACTCCTTGTTTTCCAGCAAGCCATTGAACAGCGTGTTCACCCCGGCGATGCCATTGAAGCGTTCCTTGCGCAGGATCATCTGCACGCGCTTCACGTCCCGGGGGTTGGCGATGAGGATATTGCGCCCGCCCAGGCACATGAACATCAGGCAGTTCACCGTCAGGGAAAAGATGTGATACAGCGGCAGCAAGGTCACGTTGGTTTCCTGCTTGTGCTGGTCTAACTGGTCACCGACCCAGGCCTTGGCTTGCAGCAGGTTGGCAATGATATTGCGATGGCTGAGCATCACGCCCTTGGCATCGCCGGTGGTGCCGCCGGTGTATTGCAAAAAGGCCAGTTCTTCGCGGCCCAGGCTGACCGGCAAATGGTGCATGGCCCTGCCCTGTTTGAGCACCTGGTTGAAACGCAGCGAGCCGGGCAGCCTGAAGGCCGGCACTTGCTTCTGCACGCTGCGCAGGATGAAGTTCATTGCCGCGCCCTTGAAGGTGCCCAGCAAGTCGCCAATGGCCGCGACCACCACACGCTTGACGCTGCTGCCGACCATGGCTTTTTCCAGGGTATGCGCGAAATTTTCGAAGATCACCACGGTTTCGGCGCCACTGTCCTTGAGCAGGTGCTTGAGCTCGTGGGCGGTATACAACGGGTTGACGTTGACCACCACCGCCCCGGCCAGGATCGTGCCCAGCAGGCAGATCGGGTACTGCAAGCAGTTGGGCATCATCAGGGCCACGCGATCGCCCTTCTTCACGCCCTGGTCCTGCAGCCAGGCGGCAAAGGCAATGCCTTGGGTGCGCCAATCGGCGTAGGTCATTTCGGTGCCGATGCTGACGTAGGCGACCCGCTCACGGAATTTTTCCAAGTGTTCCAGGAACACTTCGCGCAGCGACGGGTAATCCTCGATCCCGGCCTCAATGTCCGCCGGCACGCCGGGCAGGTAAGTGTTCAACCAGATGCGTTCGGTGTGTTCCAGGCTGATCGCGTTCATCGCAGTGTCCTTATTGTTGTTTTTGATAGCGCTACTTTTCGACGATGGCGGTGATGCCCAACCCACCCGCTGCGCAGATCGAGATCAGGCCGCGACCGCCACCGCGTTCGTGGATGGCCTTGGCCAGCGCCGCCAATTGCCGGCCGCCGGTGGCCGCAAAGGGATGACCGCAGCCCAGTGAGCCGCCGTTGACGTTCATCTTGGCGCGGTCGATGCTGCCCAAAGGAACGTCAAGGCCGAGTCGTTCGCGGCAATATTGCGGGTCTTCCCACGCCTTGAGCGTGCACAGCACCTGGGCGGCGAACGCTTCGTGGATCTCGAAGAAATCAAAGTCGGCAAAACCCAAGCCTTCACGCGCAAGCATGCGCGGCACGGCGTAAGCCGGCGCCATCAGCAGGCCCTCGGTGCCGTCGACAAAATTCACCGCGGCCGTTTCGCCGGTGCGCAAGTAGGCCAACACCGGCCAGCCATTGGCGGCGGCCCATTCTTCACTGGCCACCAGCACCACCGAGGCGCCATCGGTCAGGGGCGTGGAGTTGCCGGCGGTGAGCGTGCCGTTCTGGCGATCGAAGACCGGCGACAAGCCAGCGAGCTTTTCCAGGCTGATATCGGCACGCAGGTTGTTGTCTCGCGCCAAGCCGCGATGGGGGCTGATCAGGTCGTCGAAGAAGCCGCGTTTATAAGCCGCATCCAGGCGCTGGTGGCTGGTGAGGGTCAGCTCGTCCTGGGCCAGGCGCTTGATCTGCCAACGCTTGGCCATTTCTTCGCAGTGCTCGCCCATGGACAGCCCGGTGCGCGGCTCGCCATTGCGCGGCAGCAATGGTTTGAACAGCATCGAGGGGCGTACTTTCAACAAGGTTTTGAGCTTGTCGCCCAGGCGTTTGGCCCGATTGGCCGCAAGCAAGGTATGGCGCAAGGATTCGTTGATGCCAATGGGCGCGTCGGAGGTGGTGTCGGCGCCACCGGCAACGCCCACTTCGATCTGGCCGAGGGCGATTTTATTCGCCACCAGCAGCGCGGCTTCAAGCCCTGTGCCGCAGGCTTGTTGCACATCGTAGGCAGGGGTTTGCGCGGACAAGGTGGTGGACAACAGCGCCTCGCGGGCCAGGTTGAAATCCCGCGAGTGCTTGATCACCGCTCCGGCGGCAAACTCACCCAGGCGTTGGCCGTGCAGGTTGTAGCGCTCCACCAACCCTTGCAGGGCGGCGACCAGCAGGTCCTGGTTACTGTCGTGGGCATACACCGTGTTGGAGCGCGCAAATGGAATACGGTTGCCGCCGATAATCGCCACGCGGCGGGTCGGGGCTGGGGTAAAACTGTAATCACTCATTGCTGGCTCTCTTTCCAAATGAATAGCCCGCGCATATGGGGCTTGTCCCCGACAAAATTGCGCACTTCGAACTCGCGCCGTGGCCCGCTCGCCGGGTGGTGCCACAGGGCGACCTGGCCGGGCAGGAAGATCGGCAATTTGAAGTCGCAATGGGCCTCGGCCTGGTCCAGGCCGCCGGGTGGCTGTTGCGCTGCCAATGCGCGGCCCAGGGTCCACATGCCATGGGCGATGGCGCGACGAAAACCGAAGAGTTTGGCACCGATGATTGAGGTGTGAATGGGGTTGAAATCCCCCGAGATCTTGGCAAAGCGTCGCCCCAGGTCGGCGGGCAGCACCCAACGCTGGGTGCGTAACAGACCGTCTTCCTGCAGTGGCAGAGGGTCATTCCAGGGTTCACCCACCGGATTGCTGACGTCACGGCGCAAGTACAGGCTGTCGCTTTCCCACACCAGGGTTTCCTGGCTGTAGGCACGGGTAGCGATGCTCAAGGCCTGCCCTTTCGGATGGGCCACCCAGCGCTCGCAATACACTTCCAGGCGCAGCGCCTGGCCCTCGTGCAGGCGCTGGTGCTGACGAATGCGATTGGCCAGGTGCACCATGCCGCTGGCGGGGTACGGGAAGCTTGGCCGGGTCAGCAGCATCAGGTGCAGTGGGAACGCCAGCACATGGGGATAGGACAATGGCACGCCCTGCTCGCGACGAAAACCACACGCCCGTGCGTATGCGGCGATACCGGCCGGCGAGAGTTCCACCGCGCTGCGCACCAGGCGTGCGGTGGGCAATGGCGGCGCACCGTCGAACTTGGGTTTGCGCAAGGCGCGCAAGCCGCCGAGCAGCAACTGCGTGCGCGACGGCGGTGGGTCGATGATCTGCGTCACGTAGTCCATCGGTCAGGCTCCCAACAGGCTTTGGCCGCACACCCGCACCACCTGGCCATTGACCCCGCCCGACGCCGGATGGGCCAGCCAGGCAATGGCCTCGGCCACGTCGATGGGTTGCCCGCCCTGGGACAACGAATTCATGCGCCGCCCCGCTTCGCGGATCATCAGCGGGATCTTGGCGGTCATCTGGGTTTCGATAAAGCCGGGCGCCACCGCGTTCACCGTGACCTGCCGGGCGGCCGCACGCGGTGCCAGGCCTTGCACCAGGCCGATCACCCCGGCCTTGGACGTGGCGTAGTTGCTCTGCCCCAGGTTGCCGGCGATACCTGAAATTGACGACACGCACACAATGCGCCCGCCGGGGTTCAAGCCCTGGCTGTCGAGCAAGGCCTCACTGAGCTGCAACGGTGCTTCGAGATTGACCGCCAGGACACTACGCCAGGCGGCCTCGGTCATTTTGGCGATGGTCTTGTCGCGGGTGATCCCGGCGTTGTGCACCACCACATCAAAGGCGCCGTATTGGCTGACGTGGGTTTGCAACAGCGCGGCGGTATCGGCGGCGGTGATATCCAGGGGCAACGCCGAGCCGCTCACGCTGGTCGCCGCCTGCTGCAAAGCTTGCTGGGCCTGAGGCACGTCCACGCACACCACATGGGCACCGTCGCGCGCCAGCACCTGGGCAATCGCCAGGCCGATGCCACGGGAGGCGCCGGTGACCAGGGCGCGTTTGCCGGCAAAGGGTTTGTCCCAGTTGATGGCGGCGTGGCCATCGACCGGTTTTTCCAGGCGCACCACCTGCCCGGAAACATAGGCGGAGCGGCGCGACAGGAAAAACCCCAGGCTGCTGTCCAGCGCGTCTTCGGCGCCCGGCGCCACGTACAGCAATTGCACGGTGATCGCCCGGCGCAGCTCCTTGGCCAGCGACCGCACCAAACCTTCAAGGGCGCGTTGGGCGATGGCCTGGGGCAAGTCGTTACAATGCTCGGGCGCGGTGCCGAGTACCACCACCCGGCCATGCTGACCCAGGCGTTTGGCATTGCTGTGAAAGAACAGGTAAAGCTCGTCCAGCTGTTGCAGATCGGCCACGCCGCTGGCGTCGAACACCGCGCCTTGCACCTTGACCGTGGACGGCGCCTTGGGCGTCGCCGGGGTCGCGGCGACGGTGTCGGTGGCGCTGAACACGCGCTGCACCGAGGCCACCAGGCGCCCTGCCCCGGCGATGATCACCGGGTTAGCCAGGCCGGCCTTGCCGCTGCGATGCCGTTGCAGGGGCAAGGGTTGCGGCAAGCCGACCGCCTGGGCCAGGCGCCGGCCCCAGGGGGAATTGACGAACGAAAGGTAGCTGTCACTCATAGAGGGTTCCACTCACAACACAATGGCTGTCTTGTAAACCCGATCGATGTGGGAGCTGGCTTGCCTGCGATGCCCGCGACTCGGTGTATCAGTCAAACCGAGGTGATGCCATCGCAGGCAAGCCAGCTCCCACAGGTGGACCGGGGTTGCTCTTAACTGACCGGGACGCTGCGCCGCTTGGCGACCGGTTCAAGTGCCTGCTTACGCTGCTGCAGGGCCTCCAGCAAACCAAAGTCCTGGGGGAAGTCATCCACCTGGATACCGTGGTCGGCGTACTCCACATAGCGCGCCAGCAAGGCGTCTTCGTCGTCGCTGATCAAATCCAGCGCCCGCGCCTTCACGCGCCAGTCGGTGAAGGCCGTGGCAGAGATCGGCAGCGGACCGAGCAGACCTTGCTTGATGGCGGGCTTGAGCCGCGCCTCGATCAGCTCCACTTGGGGCAGCAAACGGAAACCCAATTCGCCGTAGGCCAGCTTGTCGACTTCCGGACGGGGGATGTAGGAGTTGGCCAGCAAACGGTCGCGGGTTTCGCCAGGGGTCTGCACCACCTCCGCCACCTGCGCCAACAGGCGATCCGACGGTTTGCGCTGCGGGATGCCAAACGGAAAACTCAACGCACGCACCATTGCTGCTGCGGGCTTTGAAGGGTAGTTGTCGAGCACTTCGGCCAAGGCTTCGTGGGCGCGCAACAAGGCGTCTTGGGCCGCCCAGTGCACCAGCGGCAAGTCCGCCTGGGGCCTGCCGTCATCCTCGAAGCGCTTGAGCACGCAAGACAAGATGTACAACTGCGACAAAATATCCCCCAGGCGCCCGGTGATACTTTCCTTGCGCTTGAGGGCACCGCCCAGCACGCCCATGGAAATATCCGAGATCAGCGCCAGCACCACCGACAGCCGATTGGCCTGGCGGTAGTAGGCAGCCAGCGCCGAGTCGGTCTTGGCCGGGGCCGCAATCAGGCGTCCGCCGGTCAGGGCATGCACCGCTGCGCGTACCGTGTTGGCCACGACAAAACTCACATGGCCAAACATTGCGCTGTCGAAGTCTTCCAGGGCCTTGCGCCGGTCGGGGTTGTGCGCCGCTTCCATCTCGCGGAACACGTAGGGATGGCAACGAATCAAGCCCTGGCCAAAGATGATCAGGCAGCGGGTCATGATGTTCGCACCTTCCACCGTAATGGCGATGGGGCTTTGCTGGTAGGCACGGGCGAGGAAGTTATTGGGGCCCATGCAGATGCCTTTGCCAGCGACGATGTCCATGCCGTCGTTGACGATGATGCGCGCCCGCTCGGTGACGTGGTACTTGGCAATGGCCGAGATCACCGACGGTTTCTCGCCGGCGTCCAGGGATGCCACCGACACCTTGCGCACCGCATCACAGGCATACAGATGCCCGGCCATGCGCGCCAGCGGCGCCTGTACACCTTCGAACTTGCCGATGGGCAGGCCGAATTGCTTGCGCATCGCCGCATAGGCTGTGGTACCGCGCACCGCCACTTTACCCAGGCCGACGTTGGCCGATGGCAGGGAAATCGCCCGGCCTGCCGCCAGGCATTCCATCAACATGCGCCAGCCGTTGCCGATTTGTTCGCGACCACCGATCACCCACTCCAAGGGAATGAACACATCCTTGCCGGTAGTAGGACCGTTCTGGAAAACCGCATTCAACGGCCAGTGACGCCGGCCGCTGTTTACCCCTGGATGGGAGGTGGGGATCAACGCACAGGTAATGCCCAGGGAACCAGGCGCGCCAAGCAAGCCCTGCGGGTCTTCGGCGCGGAACGCCAGGCCCAGCACCGTGGCAATCGGGCCAAGGGTGATGTAGCGCTTGTCCCAGGTCACTTTGAAACCCAGTACTTCCTCGCCCTCATGCATGCCTTTGCAGACGATGCCCAGGTCAGGGATCGCGCCGGCATCGGAGCCGGCATACGGGCTGGTCAGGGCGAAACACGGAATATCGTCACCGCGTGCCAGGCGCGGCAGGTAGTAGTTGCGCTGAGCGTCGGTGCCGTAATGCAGCAGCAGCTCGGCCGGCCCCAGGGAGTTAGGCACCATCACCGAAATGGCTGCCGCCGAGCAACGTGTCGACAGCTTCATCACCACTTGGGAATGGGCGTAGTGGGAGAAGCCTTTGCCGCCGTACTGCTTGGGAATGATCATGCCGAGGAACCCGGCCTCCTTGGTGTACTGCCAGCCCTCGGGGGACATGTCCTGCCAGACTTGCGTGGTTTCCCAGTCGTTGGCGATGTCGCACAGGGTTTCGACTTCGTTGTCGAGGAAAGCTTGCTCCTCGGCGCTCAGGCTGGCCGGCGCGGCTTGCAGCAGGCGCTGCCAGTCGGGTTTGCCGCTGAACAGCTCGGCATCCCACCACACCGTGCCGGACTCTATCGCCGCACGCTCGGTATCGGACATCGCCGGCATGATTGTACGAAACAGGCCCAAGGCCTTGGTGGTCAGCAGCTTGCGGCGCAGGGGTTTGATTGCCAGCACCAAGGCGGGCAGCACCACCAATACCGCCGCCAGGGTAATGCCCGGCACGGCCACCGCGTTGAACAGATAACCCGCCGCTAACCAGACCAGGCCAGCGCCCAGCCAGAGGGTGGCGGCGGCTTGTCGATACGCCAGGGCAATCGCGGCGGCGAGACCCACCAATAACCAGATAAGCATGGGGATACCTCTACTTGATTCAGGGCGTAAAACCACACTACAAACTTCAAATCATAAATTCAAATAATGTTTTGAAATTTTTATTTAGTGTGTTGACGAAAAAAATCAGGCTGAACGACTCAGCCTTGTGGAATAAGAAACCAGAACAGCCTAAACAGCCCCGGCAGGGTCTCCAGGTGCACTGGGAACCCTGCTCGACAACTGCTCCACGTGCCCTTTAGAACTTGTAGGTAGCCGACAGACTGACCACATCACCTGAAGATTCGGCTTTGCCGTCCAGTTGGGCGGCTCCGAGACGATCAACGTTCTTGGTCTTCAGATTGACCTTCTGGACGAATTGGTGCGAATACGCGGCATCCACTGACAGACCAGGCACAGCCTTGATGTCATAACCGGCACCAAACGCCAAGAAATAGCGGTCGCCGTCGGGGATCCGGGGGTCACGCGTGGAGTTACGGGTAGGTGTCTGGTCGTAAGCTACACCGGCACGCAGGGTAAGTTCGTCAGTGGCTTTATAGTCGCCACCGATCGAGGTCATCCAGGCGTTCTTGTAGTTGTACGGGATGGCAACAATAGTCGAGCCTTGCGACTTGAGTGTCAGGTCTTTGAACGAAGACCATTCAGTCCACTGGGCGCTGACACCTAATGTCCAGCGATCATTGAACTGGTGGACCCAGTCAATCGCCGCAGTAGCCGGAATATCCAACTGAGTGCTGGCATGCGCCCCGTCCGGGAAAAGCTTCAGCCCCGGATACGCCATTTCAACCAATGTTTCGCCGTTCGGTCCAATAGGATTGGTCATCGCGTTGCGACCGATAGCATCCGTATAGACATTGTATTTGCCGGTCATCTTGTTTTTGATTTTGGCGTGATAGTTCAAGCCCAGTGTGTCTTGCGCCGTCGGCTTCCATACCACACCGCCAAACCAACCGACCGAGATATTATCGACTTTCACACGCATCAACGAATGCCCTACACCGGTCGGAAAGCCGGTCCCGCCGAGTCCGGGAGAGACGTCCGCCGCTGCCAGCAAGTCGACGTTCTGGCTGACAAATCCCTGGCTGCGTTGGACGATGGCGCCACCGCCGACCGAAAACTGGTCATTGACCTTGAACGACAGTGAGCCTGTCAGGCCAACGGTCTCAATTTTGGTGTCGACTGCAAAATCCCGCAGCTTGGAGTCTTCGTTCCAAGTTGTTCTCATGCCCTGGGGGACCACCTGGCTCAAGCCAAACGCAAAGCGGTCGCCGATGGGGATCACCAGGAAACCGGTTGGCAGCCACGCGGTAAAGCCACCTTGCCCCCCGTTATTGTTATTGAGCGTCGGATCGCCCATGCTGCCCTGATCATCCAATACCGGCGTATTGGTCACAGGATTACCGTTGTGGTCAAAAGCCTGACCCGAATATTTGATCTTGACCCGGGCATAATCGACAGTCTGCTGCGCGATAGTTGAATCGATGAACGCCATGGCCGCCGGGTTGTTGTACGCGGCACTGGGGTCGTTCTTGAACAATGAACCGCCGCCAAACGCGCGGCCCCAGCCAGGCGCACCGTAGGTTGGCGTGGAGAAGCCGCCCGCCTGCACATGTCCCGTGGTCATCAAACCTCCCAACAGCGCCAACCCCAGTAACGTGTGAGCGTGTTGTTTCTTATTATTCATGCGCTGCTCCTTATTATTATTTCGCCCGGCCCCTGCCGGTGGGTCGTGTGGCCGCAGGCACACCGTAAGTACCCTGCCCAACCGATGCCTCGCATGAGGCATCGGCCTTTCACGGGTGATCAGCCCTCTGGAGTCACATGCTTACGGGTTAACCGTCAGCGTCGGGGCAACAACATTCAGCGATACGACGGTGCAGTTGCCGGTCAGCGACTGATTGGTGGCCGAAAGTGTTTTGGTACCAGGAGTCCACGCCACGGCAATGGTGGTAGGGCCGCAGTTAGTGGCCGGAATCGAGGAGATTTTGTAGCCTACGTTGGTCACGGTGCCGGTGGTGCCCGTCGCTGCGGTAAGAACCCAAGGCAGGTTAGTCAGCGTGGGCAGTGCGCACAGGCCGCCGCCGGTCAAGGACGCACCGTTGATAGAAGCCACGCCACCGCTAACGTTGCCGGTAAAGGTAATGCCGCAAGTCACTGCCGCACCGAAGGATGAGGGCGACTTCACCACGATGGTACCGGCATTAGTCGAGAACGGACCGTCTGGAGAAACGGACGCCGCGCTCGCCATGGAGGCGGCACCAAAGCACAGAGCAAACGAAGTTGCACAAACGAGGGTTTTCAAGCTTTTCATTGTTTTTCCTCACATGTTATGGCGATTCATTTCGCCAGGGGTAATGGCCATGATCGAGAGGTCACGGTGAAACTGCAGAACTTCCCTTTCCAGCCAAATTTCAATTCATTTACCGCTACAACTGTCGGAACGTGTTATTCGACAACTTTGAAGTTGGCCGGCATCTTGATCGACACCGTCTTGATCTTGCAGTCTTCGCCAATCGCAACATCGGCGGCTTCCAACTTGCCGGTGGCGTTATCCCAAGTACCGTCGGCCGTCGACGGCCCACACTTGCCACCCAGGCCAAAGGCATGCACGTCCACGCTGATCTTCGACATGGAGCCGCTTTTTGTATCTTTGGCGATTAACACCCAAGGCAAGTTGATGGCTTCGACACGGCTGCACTTGAGGCCACCGTCGAACTCGACTTTGTCGACATTCACCGATGAACCATCGGCTGCGACCTTGCCGGCTACCTTGATGGTGCAGTCGGCACTGATGAGCTTGCCTTTGGAAAAGCTGATAGGTCCTTGGGCAGTGAAGGCACTGCCAGCGGGTTCGATACGCGCAGCCTGAGCCTGGTGGTAAGCAATCAAACCCATGGCCGCCAACAGGATGTGGGCGGTGAACTTGGCAGAACTTTGCATGGTGTACGTCCTTCCCTTGAAATTATTGTTGTAGGGTCAAACCAGGTTCTTGCACTCAAAACGCCGGGCGACAAGGACCTGCGCGATACACAGATCCCGAGTACACCCTGAAGGCTTACTTCATCTCAAAACGGCTTGGCACTACCGCTGTACTTCTCCAGATACCTCAAACGCTTTGACGGCTGAAGATTGGTCAGGTTGATATCGCCGGCATAGTGATTCAGTACACGATGGTCCATGCGACGCCGCCACAAATACGGCACATAAGCCCAGACAATCATGCTGGCGTAGCCATAGGGAAGTTGCGGTGATTCATCAAAGTGACGCAGCGACTGATAACTGCGCGTGGGGTTGGCATGGTGATCGGAGTGCCGCTGCAACTGGAACAGAAAGATATTGGTGACAATTCGATTACTGTTCCACGAGTGACGCGGCGAGCAGCGTTCATAACGGCCATTGGGCAACTTCTGACGCTTGAGGCCGTAATGCTCGACATAGTTCACCACTTCCAGCAACGAGAACCCGTAGATGCCCTGGATAATCAGGAACGGAATTACCGCCGCCCCCAGCCAGGCAATCATTGCGCCCCACAACACCACGCTATACATCCAGGCGCTGAGCACCGCGTTCTTCCAGTGCAGGGCCGGCAGGCCGAGTTTGCGCAGGCGTTCGCGCTCCAGGTTCCAGGCCGACACAGCGCTGAACCACACCGAACGCGGCAGGAATGCCCAGAAACTTTCACCCAGGCGCGAGCTGGCCGGGTCTTCCGGAGTGGCGACCCGCACGTGATGGCCACGGTTATGTTCGGTGTAAAAGTGGCCATAGAAGGTCGGCGCCAGGGTGACCTTGGCCAGGAACACTTCCAAGGGCTTGGGTTTGTGCCCCAGCTCATGGGCGGTGTTGATGGCAATGCCGGTGGCGGCCCCGGTGGACATGGCCATGCCCACATACGTCAACCAGCTGACTGCACCGTGAAGTTCAGTGCGTGCGGTGATGAACGCGGCGGTCCTGGCCAGCCAGTTCGAGGGTTCCAGGGTGGCCGTGGCCTGTAACAGGCCGCCGTTGATGATCCAGTCGATACCGCCCGCAGCGAGCCAACCGGTGATCACCACCGAGGCAATCACAAACAGCACGCCGGTGTAGACGATCCAGCGGTAGTAGCGTTGGGATTCAAGGTGGCTGACGGCAGATTCGGGCGGGTTGCTGACGTCTTCGCCGAGCAGGCCGTCAATCAGCGGGATCAAGCCGAAGATCACCAGCACGCCCACCCACCACAGTTGTTGCACGCCTGTGGTGATGGCAAGGGCGCCGGAGAGCAAGGGCGTCGCCAGCGGCATGATGCCCAGCCACCACAGGTGGCGTTTGCCGTCGGCCCACACGGTCGCAGCTGCCAGAGTCTGGTTCATGGCAGCCTCCGCATACATTCGGTAGGCAATGCGGCAGCGGTGCGCTGACTGCTGCGAGAAATCATGCATGCGATAAAAGGCGTTTTTTTCATTATTTTATTCGCTCTTAGGCATTTCAAAAATAATTTCAAATTACACATTGAAATAATTTTTTTAAATAAATAGCGCGGAATCGTTAGGTCGTCAACTAGTTTCTCCAGCCCTTTTTTCCGTGACCGAGCAGTCTCTTTTCAGCCATTTGGTCAGGTGCTCAGGGGCAAGCGTCAACGCCAGGCGCCGCAGTCAGGTGGCACTGTTACTGGCTCGCCAGGGCGACAGGTGGGTTTAACGGCCGGACGCTCTCGCCGGGTCGAGCCCGCTTGGCCACCTGCTCCACCAGCGCCGCCACGCGCTCGGTGGCGGTGATCGGCAACATATGCCCACGGCCTTCGATCACTTGCATTTTCAGCCCTGGCACCTTGCTGGCCAGGGCCTGGCCGTGTTTCTGGAAGTCGAGCACCTTGTCCTGCGCGCCGTAGATCAGGCCGATGGGCAGGGTCAATCGGGAGTAGCGCTTGACCATCTCCGGCAGGTGGTCGTTGACCCGGTTGATCTCGGTGGACGCGGCGTAGAAATTGTCGGAGCGCATGCCCAGCAAACCGCCGCCACGGGTGGCAAAGTCCGGCGGCGCAGGATCGGGGGCAAATACGCCCTTCACCACCGAGTCTTTGGTCAGCAGCCCGATGGGCAAGGTCAAGGTGTGCGCCACCCAGCGCCGCAGCCAGGCCGGGCGCACGGCCAGAGACAGGAACACCAGCGGCAGCATGCGTTGGGGGTGAGTCAAGGGCGCAACCAGCACCAACCCGGACACCGCATGAGGATGGTCGAGGGCCAGCGCCAGGGCAATCGCTCCGCCCAGGGAGTGCCCCAGTATCAGCGGCTTGCCCAGATCCAGCGTCTTGATGAAGGCCGCGATTTGTCGCGCCTGGGCCGGCAAGTCTGCCGGCGTGCCGCTGTGCCGGGTGGAATAGCCTGAGCCCGGCCGGTCGAGGCTGATGACCCGAAAATGCTCACACAACTGGCCGGACAAGGCATAGGTCAGGTTGCGACTGCTGCCCATCAGCCCGTGAATCATCACCAGCGGCGGGCCCTTGCCCTCTTCGACATAATGAAAGCGCTCGCCATCCACATCGACGAAACGCCCGTTGATCGGCACGGTCGCTTCAATGCGCCGCGTCATCCAGGCACTCAAGCCCCATAACGCCGCACTGGCGCCCGCCAGCACACCCGCAGCGACAACCCACTCGACAGCCATAGCTCGGTCCTCTGCTTCCCTGCTGCTGGCGACCCGACCGGAATTGATCTGGCCCCAGCCATCGTCCACACCCTGGACCTAGACTTCATGCATACCACGTTCGTCCGTCGGACAAATCGCTCATGCGCAACAAGGCCCTAGCGTAGGCGAATTTTTCAGGTAGATTATTTAAAATCTTTTTTAAAATAATTAATTCAATTTTCCTTTGCAATGGTGTTCTATCTAAAAGACAAAACAAAAACAGGAGCACATCCGATGCCCAAGCGCTTTATTGATGAGGCAGCCCTATGAATGCCCCCAGTGACTCAATCGACATCGCCATCATTGGCTCCGGGTTCGCGGGCCTGTGCATGGCGATCAAACTCAAGGAAGCCGGGCTCACCGACTTCTTTATCGCCGAACAGGCCCAGACCCTCGGCGGTACATGGCGCGACAACCACTACCCAGGTTGCGCCTGCGACGTGCAGTCCCATGTGTATTCGTTTTCCTTTGCGCCCAACCCGAACTGGACGCGACAGTTCGCGGCGCAACCCGAGATACGCGCCTATCTGGAAGACTGCGCCAGGCGCTTCAAGCTGGCGCCCTACCTGCGCTTTGGCATGGGCCTGCAACGGGCGCTGTTTGATGAACAACAGCAGCGCTGGCAACTGACCTTCACTAACGGCCGCCACGTCAGCGCACGGGTGCTGGTGTCGGGAATGGGGGGCTTGTCGCGCCCGGCAATGCCAGATATCCCAGGGCTGGACAGTTTCAAGGGCAAGCGCTTCCACTCCCAGCAGTGGGATCACGAGTACTCCTTGAAGGGCAAGCGCGTGGCGGTGATCGGCACCGGTGCCAGCGCCATCCAATTCGTGCCGCAGATCGCCCCGCAGGTGGCGCACCTGGACCTGTTCCAGCGCACACCGCCGTGGATCATGCCCAAGCCTGATCGGCCGATTTCCGCTGCCGAGCGCTGGTTGTTCAAGCATGTACCGCTCACCCAGAAGCTGGTGCGTGCTGCGCTTTACTGGGCACTGGAAGGCCGCGTGGTGGGCTTTGCCCTGCATCCACGCCTGATGAAAATGGTGCAGAAAATCGCCCTGCGTCATCTGCGCAAACAGGTGGCCCGCCCTTCCCTGCGCAAAACCCTGACGCCGGACTACACCATCGGCTGCAAGCGCGTGCTGATTTCCAACGATTACTACCCGGCACTCTCGCGCAGCAATGTCGAGGTGGTCACCGACAACGTGCTGCGCATCGAAGCCGACGGCGTGATCACCGCCGACGGTATCAAGCACCCCGCCGATTGCCTGATCTTCGGCACGGGTTTCCAGGCCAGCGACCCGCTGCCCCGTGGCTGCATCATCGGCCGTGACGGCATCGACCTGATGGATGCCTGGCGCGATGGCGCCCATGCCTACAAAGGCACTACCGTGCCGGGCTACCCGAACCTGTTTCTGATCGTGGGCCCCAATACTGGCCTGGGGCATAACTCGATGATCCTGATGATCGAGGCCCAGGTCGCGTACATCCTCGACGCCCTGAAACACATGCAGCGCCAGCGCCTTACCACGGTAGAGGTCAAGCCCGCCGTGGAGCACGCCTACAACCAGCAGTTGCAGGACAAGCTCAAGCGCACCATCTGGAACACCGGCGGCTGCCAGAGCTGGTACCTCGACCCGCGCACCGGCAAGAACACCACGCTGTGGCCCGGCTCGACCTGGCACTTCAAGCAGGTCACCCGGCATTTTGCCCTCAAAGACTACAGCGTCAGCCAGGCGCCGGCGCCCGCCCTGCCGCGAGCGGTTGCAACGCCCCACTCCACCACAGAAGGCAGCCTGTCATGAAGTCATTCAACGGCCGCGTTGCGGCGATCACCGGCGCGGCGTCCGGCATGGGCCGCTCATTGGCCCTGGCCCTGGCGCGGGAAGGGTGTCATCTAGCGCTGGCAGACAAAAACAGCCAGGGCCTGGAACAGACCCTGGCGCTGATCCGCACCTCGACCTTGTCGCCCGTCACTGTCACCACCCAAGTGCTGGACGTGTCCGACCGCCAGGCCATGCACGATTGGGCAGCACGCTGCGTGGCCGAGCACGGCAAGGTCAATCTGGTCTTCAATAATGCCGGGGTGGCGCTGTCGAGCACCGTCGAAGGCGTGGATTACGCCGACCTGGAATGGATCGTCGGCATCAACTTCTGGGGAGTGGTGCATGGCACCAAGGCATTCCTGCCGTACCTCAAGGCCAGCGGCGACGGGCATATCATCAATACGTCCAGCGTGTTCGGCCTGTTCGCCCAGCCCGGCATGAGCGGCTACAACGCTACAAAGTTCGCGGTACGCGGCTTCACCGAAGCCTTGCGCCAGGAACTCGACCTGCAACGCTGCGGCGTGTCGGCCACCTGTGTGCACCCCGGTGGCATTCGTACCGACATCTGCCGCAGCAGCCGCATCGACGCGAACATGACCGGCTTTCTCATCCACAGCGAGCAACAAGCCCGCGCCGATTTCGAAAAACTCTTCATCACCGACGCCGACCAGGCCGCCAAAGTGATCTTGCAAGGCGTACGCAAAAACAAGCGTCGCGTGCTGATTGGCCGCGATGCCTATTCCCTCGACCTGCTCGCCCGTTGCCTGCCGGCGGCCTATCAGGCGCTGGTGGTGTTTGCCAGCAAGCGCATGGCGCCCAAACCGCGCACGCCGGTGTTTGAAACCAACGACGAGCCTCGACTCTGAACAGGAGAACGCACCATGCTGCCGATCCGTCGCGATATCCGTTTTGCCTTACCTGCCGAGCGCATCAAGAACTGGCACGAACAAGGGCCTGTGGTCAGCCATTTCTTCAATGCCCTGTCGTTGCTGTTTCCCCAGGGCGAACTGTTCTTCATGGACAGCGTGCGCCACTACCGTGGGCAGATCGACGATGCCGAACTGAAAAAAGAGATCCAGGGGTTTATCGGCCAGGAGGCCATGCACAGCCGTGAACACGTGGCGTATAACGACTTGCTGCAAGCGGCCGGCCTGCCGGCGCACTCCCTCGACCGACGCCTGAAGTTCTTCCTCGACCTGCAGAAAAAACACCTGCCGCCGTCGTTCAACCTGGCGGTGACCATCGCTCTGGAACACTACACCGCCATGCTCGCGGAAATCCTGCTGAGCGACCCGTCGCGCTTTGGCGACTCACTCAAGGGTTACCAGCAGATGTGGTACTGGCACGCCTTGGAAGAAACCGAACATAAAGCCGTGGCGTTCGATGTGTGGAACACCGTGATCAAGCCAGGGCCTGCGCGTTACCTACTGCGCACCGGCACCATGCTGACCACCAGCGTGCTGTTCTGGGTGGTGGTGCTGGATTTTCACGTGCGCCTGTTGATTGCCGACCGCACTGCGGGTGGCACGCTGAAGGGGCTGTGGCGCATGGTTAAATTCTTGTATGGGCCCAAAGGCGTGTTTCCACGGATGTTCCGGCCGTGGCTGCATTACTTCAAGCCGGGCTTTCATCCCTGGGATCATGACAATCGGGCGCGGTTGGCGGGCATTGACCGGTTGGTCGAAGAGATAGAGCGCACGCGCCGCAGCTATGACGCTTATCAAACTGACGCCTCCTGACCTAAATGTGGGAGCGGGCTTGCTCGCGAAAGCGGTGGGTCAGTCATATTGATGTCGACTGACACGCCGCCTTCGCGAGCAAGCCCGCTCCCACAGGGGGATCGCGTTAAGGCAGTGAGGGTTACGCCAGGCTCTTGCTGACCACCTCAAACACATCGCTGGACAGTTCACCCGCACCCAGGATGCGCTCCAGCTCCGCCTTCATCAGCGCCTGCCGGGCGCTGTCGTATTTACGCCAGCGTGTCAGCGGCGCCAGTTGGCGCGAGGCGATCTGCGGGTTCAAGGTATTGAGCTGGATTACCAGGTCGGCCAGGAAGCGATAGCCCGAGCCATCCGCCGCATGGAAGTTGATCAGGTTCTGCCCGGCAAATGCGCCCACCAGTGCGCGCACCTTGTTGGGGTTCTTGATGGTGAACGCCGGGTGCTCCATCAACGCCTTGACCCGCGCCAGCCCGCCCGGCAAGGTGCTGCCGGCCTGTACGCTGAACCATTGGTCCATGACCAGCGGGTTGTCCTTGAAATTTTCGGCAAACACCGCCAAGGCCTGGGCTTTCTCTGCTTCGAACGGCGAGTTCACCAACACCGCCAACGCCGTCAGGCGTTCGGTCATGTTATCGCTGGTGTCGAACTGATCCAGGGTGGCCGCCAACACTTCTGGCTTGCCGCTGAGCATCAGGTACGACAGCGCGATGTTCTGCAGCGCACGCCGGGCGAAGTGCTCGGCTTCTGCCACGTAAGGCGTTTGCTTGGACAGCTCGCGGTTGGCCTGGTAGCGCAGCCACAAGCCTTCGAACAGGTTGTCGGCCAGTTGCTTGCGGGCAAACTCGCGGGCAGCGTGGATAGCGTCCACATCCGCCACCTCGCTGATTTCCGTGAGGTAGGCTTCGCTCGGCAACGAGAGCATTTCGGCGACCATGGCCTGGTCCAGGCTTTCATCACTCAACACCGTGCGCAGCGCGTCGATCAAGCGTTGATCAAGCTTCAGCGGCTGGCCCGCCTGATGCTGGCCGATCAGCTCCTGCAACACCTGCACGGCCAACTGCTGGCCGGCATCCCAGCGGTTGAAACCGTCGCTGTCGTGCTGCATCAGGAACATCAGTTGATCGCGGCTGTAGGGGAAGCTGAGCTTCACCGGCGCCGAGAAACCACGCAGCAACGAAGGCAAGGGTTTTTCAGCGATGTCGACGAAGGTAAAGGTCTGTTCCGCTTCGGTTACCGAGATTACCCGCGAAGTGTCGCCCGCCGTCGCTTCACCGGCCAGGCGCAAGGCAATGCCGGCGCCCTGCCCGTCCAGCAAGCCCAGCGCCACCGGGATCACGAAGGGCAATTTCTCGACCTTGTCCGGAGTGGGTGGGCAGCTCTGGCGGAAGGTCAGGCTGTAGGTCTTGGCCGCCGCATCGTAGGCTTCGCTCACCGCCAGGCGCGGGGTGCCGGCCTGGCTGTACCAGCGCTTGAACTGGCTGAGGTCGGCGCCATTGGCGTCCTCCATGGCTTTGATGAAGTCGTCGCAGGTCACGGCCTGGCCGTCATGGCGTTCGAAATACAGGTCGCTGCCTTTGCGAAAGCCTTCGGCACCGAGCAAGGTGTGGATCATGCCGACCACTTCCGAGCCCTTTTCATACACGGTCAGGGTGTAGAAGTTGGAGATCTCGATAAAGCTGTCCGGGCGCACGGCGTGGGCCATGGGGCCGGCATCTTCAGCGAACTGGTGGGTACGCAGGTACGCCACGTCCTGGATGCGTTTGACTGTGGCCGAGTTCATGTCGGCAGAGAAGCCCGAGTCACGGAACACGGTGAAGCCTTCCTTGAGCGACAGTTGGAACCAGTCGCGGCAGGTCACGCGGTTGCCCGACCAGTTGTGGAAGTATTCGTGGGCGACGATGGCTTCGACGCGCTGGTGAGCGGCGTCTGTAGCGGTTTCGGCGCGGGCCAGCACGGCGCTGGAGTTGAAGATGTTAAGGCCCTTGTTCTCCATGGCGCCCATGTTGAAATCGTTGACCGCCACGATCATGAAGATGTCGAGGTCGTACTCGCGACCATAGGTTTCTTCGTCCCAGCGCATGGATTTTTTCAGGCTGGTCATGGCGTGCTGGCACTTGTCGATATTTTCCGGCTCGACGTAGATGCGTAGCGCGACTTCGCGGTTGGTCATGGTGGTGAAGCTGTCTTCGACGCACCACAGGTCACCGGCCACCAGCGCAAACAGGTACGCCGGCTTCTTGAACGGATCTTCCCAGGTCGCCCAGTGCCGGCCGTCTTCACCGGGGCCGCTGGCGATCGGGTTGCCGTTGGACAACAGCACCGGGTAGCTGTGCTGCTCGGCGATCACCGTGGTGGTGAACACGCTCATCACGTCCGGGCGGTCGAGGTAATAGGTGATCTTGCGGAAACCTTCGGCCTCGCACTGGGTGCAGAACATACCGCTGGATTTGTACAAGCCTTCCAGGGCGGTGTTGGTTTCTGGGTGGATCTTGACGGTGGTGTCGAGGGTGAAGGTCTCACTCTTGGGCTGCACGGTCAGGTGGCTGTCGGTCAGCTGGTAGTCAGCGTCCGTCAACGGCTGGTCGGCCAGGTTGACACTCAACAGCTCAAGTTGCTGGCCATCGAGCACCAATGGCGGCAAACCGGCGCCGCGCTCGGGGTTGCGGCGCATCACCAGCTGCGCGTGGACCAGGCTGTGGTCCTCGAACAACTCGAAGGTCAGGTGCGTCTCGTCGATCAGGTAGTCCGGCGCCTGATAGTCCTTAAGGTAAATCATCTTCGGTTGTTCGGTGCGCATGCTGGGGATCCTTCTACTGATGCACGGCGAGCTGATAGGCCGTGTATTTACGAATGTTGATGACGCCGGTGTCGAAGATCAGGTATTGGCCCTTGATCCCCAGCAGCGTGCCTTCGGCAATCGGGTTCTTGTCCAGGTTGAAGCTGACGATCTTGGTCGGATACTGCTCGACCGGGTAGCGGATTTCAATCGGCTCGATGTCGGCAATGGTTTGGATGGCTTGCAGGCCAAAGCGTTCCTGCAAACCCAGCAAGCCCTCGGCGCAAGAGGCGAACAGCTCATCACGCACCTGCTTGAGGTCCACCGCTTGCGCGTCGCCCTTGAGCAAGGCGCGCCAGTTGGTCTTGTCGGCCACCTGGCTGCGGAACAGGTCTTCGACGAAGCCCGATTGCTGACGTGTCGCCACGCGCATGATCGGCAGCGCCTGGCTGGCGCCCTGGTCCAGCCAACGGGTGGGCAACTGCGTAGCACGCGTAATGCCGACCTTGATGCCCGACGAGTTGGCCAGGTACACCACGTGGTCGGTCATGCAGAATGTCTCGCCCCAGCCCGGATCGCGGCAGGTACCGGCGTCGTAATGGCAACGCTCGGGGCTCATGATGCACAGGTCACACTGGGCCAGCTTGGTCATGCAGGGGTAGCAGTAGCCCTGGCTGAAGCTGGTCTTGGTCTTGCGCCCGCAATGGCTGCAATGAATCGCGCCCAGGTATTCCAGGCGGATATGGGTACCGATCAGCGGATTGACCGGCACCTCGGTGTCGCCCAGGCGAAAGGCGTATTGAACGGTCGGCTCACCGAGCTGCGCCGACATTTTGCTGACTGCACCGCGACCAATTTCAATCAATGGATCGCATCCGACTTGAACAGGATATTCGGTACTGGCGCGGATTTGGACGCGCACTCCTGCGGGCCCATATAGCCGGTGCGCTGCTCTTCGGGCAGGTTCTGGATCTCCCAGGCGATCATCGCTTGCAACGACAATTCGCGCTGCTCGGCGGTGAGCTTGCGGCCATCGGACCATTTGCCGATCTCTACCGCGAGCTTGAGGCTCTCGTAGATGTCCGGGGTGATGTTTTCGATCATTTCAGCAAAAGAGGACATAAGGCTCTTCCTTATCAAAGAGACGCTTTGCGACGGTTGTACAAACCGCCGAGCAAACCCGTCAAGCAACCGATGACCAACCCGCCCACATGGGCCGCGTTGGCGATTTCGCCGAAACCGATCATCGAGACCAGCCCCGACAGGCAGAGCAACAACCACACCAGCATCATCACCAGCACCCCACGGGGCAGGCGATAGGCCGGGTTGGGCGACAATAATTGAAAGATCCAGCAGTGCCCGAGCAGGCCGTACAAAACGCCAGACAAGCCGCCAAACAAGCCGGGGCCACCGTAGGCGTATTGCGCGTAGTTGGAGACCAGGCTGAACAACAGGGTCAGGCCCAGCAGGTTGATGCTGCCCTGGCGCGCTTCAATGCGCCGACCCAGCTCCCAGTACCACATGCCGTTCATCGCCAGATGCAGGATGCCGAAGTGGATCAGCATCGGCGTGACCAGGCGCCACCACTGCCCCGAGGCCAGGGTGTCGGCCAACGGCGTGAACTGGATGTACTCGCCCAGCACCCGGAATGGCAGGAAGGTCAGCCAGGCCATGGTTTGCAGGTTAGCGCCGAGCAACGTCACGGCCGCGACGATGAGGCTGGCCAGCAAAACCAGCGCGGTGACCGGGCTATGGCGCACTTGCTGGACAAAGCCCGGCCGCGCAACCGGCGCCTGCTCGGGAATATCCAGTTGCTGGTCCGGGTCGCCAGCGGGGAAACGTTGATACAGCACGCGCACGTCGTCGCTGATGGCCTCGGGCACCCACAGCACCTGTTCACCGGCCTCCTCGCTGACGCGGTGCGGCACCTGCATGCGGTGCAGCAACTTGACGAAACCACCCAGGTCGACGCTCAGGGGCAAGCGCAATACAGCTACGGTACTCATGGAATGGCCTCTGGTCGCTCAACGTCGACCCATACGAATTTACGCGGATCCAGCTGGGTTTCCTGGTCCAGTCGATACGCCACCAGCTTGCCGTACAGCACCGCGCTGTAGTCCAGGCAGGCCAGGTTCGGGCGGATCGGCGCGGGTTTGCCGCTGCGCCAGTAGTGGCCGACGAACAACAGCGGTTCATCGACGCCATAGCGCAGCAAAGAATTCTTTTGTGTGGACGACAACGGCGTGCGTGCCACCGGCTCCGGCAAGGCGTCGGGCTGGAACACGATGTCGCCGTAGGTCTTGGGGTCATCTTCCCAGAACTTGGTGCGAAAGAACGAACGCGTCAGGCCATCGCCACCGGTCAGGGTGAGCCCATCGGGCAGGCGCATATCGGTGCCGCGCAACAGGCGGTCGAATGCATTGCAGGCGAAACTGCCCGGTACGGCGGCGGCTTGCAGGAAATGCGGGTCGATGCAGCCATCCGGGAAGGTGGCGCGCAGCGGCTGGATAAAACTGTCGTCCCAGCACGCGTGCACCACGCGGAAACGCCCGGCATCGACAAACAGCGGCATGTCGTAGAACCAGCCGAGGAAGTCGTGCCAGTCGGCCGGGTGGTGTTCGAACTGGGTCAGGGTCTCGTGGATCAAGCGGGCGTGGCGCGGGTTGTGCTCACGCACGAACTGCTTGCCACTGCCCGGCGGTGCCGGCGTGGTCCAGCCCAGCGCATTGAACTCGTGGTTGCCCATGATGCACAGCGCCTGGCCGGCCTCGGTCATATCGTGGACGATATGCAGCGCCTCACGGATGCGTGGGCCACGGTCGATGATATCGCCCAGGAACACCGCCATGCGTGACGGATGGCGCCAAGTGCCGCCCTGCTTGTGGTAACCCAATTGGTCGAGCAAGTGCTCAAGGGTATGAGCGCAACCGTGCACGTCACCAATCAGGTCGTAGCTACGCGCGGGATCGAGCATCAGTCGCCTCCACCTCCCAAGCGGCTGCCCCAGCCCAACTTGGTGCGGCACACTTCGTAGTAGTTGTGATCCAGCGGGTGGATCAAGCGCAACTTCTGTGCCTTCTTGCTCACGGTGATGGTGTCACCGGGGGCGCAGGTGAAATGGTTCTGCCCGTCGCAGGAGACTTGCGGGTAGATTTGCATGTCTTTGGATACCACGATTTTCAGCTCACTGTTGCCATCGACCACAATTGGCCGACTGGACAACATATGGGGGTACATCGGCACGATCACAATGGCATCGAGCTTGGGGTGCATGATCGGGCCGCCGGCCGACAGCGCGTAGGCGGTAGAACCGGTAGGCGTGGCGACGATCAGGCCGTCGGCCTTCTGGCTGCAGACGAACTGGCCGTCGATGTACAGCTCGAACTCGATCATGCGCGTGGATTTGCCGGGGTGCAGCACCACGTCGTTAAGGGCATCGCCCTGGCCGATCGCCTCGCCATGGCGGCGCACTTCGGCCTGCAGCAGGAAGCGGTTCTCCACCAGGTAATGGCCGTCGAGCACCTTGGCCACTTCGACTTCCAGCTCATCGGGGCGGATGTCGGTGAGGAAGCCCAGGCTGCCGCGGTTGATCCCCAGCACCGGCACGTTATGCCGCGCCAGCGCCCGGGCAGCGCCGAGCAGGCTGCCATCGCCACCGACCACGATGACCATGTCGCACACCTCGCCGAGCATCTTGCGCGACGAGGTTTGCAGGCCGTGGCCAGGGAGGATTTCAGCGATGGTGTCTTCGAGGATCACATGCAGGTGGCGCTCGAGCAGAAACTTCTTCAGCCGGCGGACGGTGTCCAACACCTGGGTACTGCCCAGGCGACCGATAATGCCGATATTGCGAAATTGCTCCATGGGGCTCCTGCTGGATCTGGGGTGAGGCAAAAAGAGCGATTATGGGCGAAAGGCCGCCTCAGGCAAAATCCTTTGTCGCCGCCAAGCCTTGATGACAATGGTTCTCAGGCACCTTCTGCGCACTGAAAAGGCTATGCTCGGACCATGACGCCATTCCCCGACTTGCACACCCTGCCCCGCCAACTGCGCCACCCCGAGGTGCGCGACCTGGCGTGGGTGATGCTCGCACCACCGATGCTGGCGCAGACGCCTTGGCCGCAGCGCCATCCGCTGGCGGGCAGTGACTGGGTGCAAGCCCCTCAGCAACTCGAAGCCTGGCTGCGCCAGCTGGACCAGGACAGCAGCGCGTTGCAGCAGTGGTTGAGCCTGGCACGTACCCGGCGCCTGGGCCTGTATTACGAGCGCTTGTGGCAATTTGCGGTGCAGCATGCGCCGGGCGTGGAGTTGCTGGCCGCCAACCTGCCGATCCGCCGTGCCGGGCACACGCTGGGCGAGTTGGACATGCTGCTGCGCGACCGCGAGGGGGTGCACCACCTGGAACTGGCGATCAAACTCTACCTGGGCCCGCAGGACGGCAACGGCCAGGACGCTACGCAATGGCTGGGGCCTGGCTGCCATGATCGGCTGGACCGCAAGCTGGCACACCTGGCCGAGCATCAATTGCCAATCTCTGCGCGGGCAGAAAGCCGCGAGGCCTTGGCGGCGCTGGATATCCAAGCGTTCGATGCGCATTTGTGGCTCGGCGGCTATCTGCTCTACCCCTGGCCCGGCGCGGCGCTCTCCCCCCTCGGCGCTCACCCGCAGCACCTGCGTGGGCGCTGGTTGCATCAGCGCGACTGGACAGACTTTGTCAGCACCCGCCCAGAGGGTCGTTGGCAACCCCTGCCCCGCCATGCCTGGCTGGCGCCCGCGCATTACCCGGCCGATGAAGTGTGGAGTGAAGTGCAGATGAAAGGCTGGCTGGCAGACCTGGACCCGATGGCCCCGGCGCAGTTGCTGGTGCGCATGGTGCCGAACGGTGAGGAGTGGGAAGAAGCAGAGCGGTTGTTTCTGGTGGCCGATCTTTGGCCGAATGTGCCGGGGACAGGTTGATACAGGTGTGGTGTGTTTGAGGGCCTTTTCGCGAGCAAGCCCGCTCCCACAATTGTCCGCATTCCAAAGGGTGTACTGGGTCAAATGTGGGAGCGGGCTTGCTCGCGAATGCGCCCTCCCTGGCACTACACATCATCGATATGTTGATAATCCAACTGCAACCCCACCGCCAATGCCTCAGCCCGTCCCAACCTGATCGGCCCACGCTCGATGTCAATCAACATGCCTGGACACTCCAATCGCGGCAGCGCGCCCGTCGCCTTGAGCCGCCCATCGGTCACCACCAGCAGCTTCTGTTGCTCGGCAGGATAGCGCTTGCGCCGTGCCGCCAACCAATGCCCCGCCTCCGTCAGCGCAGCCAGCAACGGCGTCCCGCCGCCTGCTCCCAACTGCCCCAACCAATCGGCCAAGCCTTTCGCCGCCTTCAAACCTTGCACCTGCCACTTCGGCGATTGCCCGCTGGCCGTCAATAACGCCATGCGCGCCCGTTGGCGATAAGCATCATCAAACAGCTGGGCCAGCAGCCCCTTGGCATCGGTCAGTGCCCGATGGCGCCGCGTGGACGCCGAAGCATCGACAATCACCAGCCACAGTTCAGGAGCCGACCGGCTACGCAGTTGGAACAGCAGGTCCTCATGGCATTGCGGCCGCCCACCCAGCAACGTGCCCGGCCAATTGATCGCCCCGCGCTGTGCGCTGCGGGCCTTGCCCTGCCGGCCAGTGTTCAATCGCCCCGCCTGGGGCCGGGCATCCGCCCCCGTGTCAGCTCGGGGGCGGATGCCTAGGGCTTTTTTGGCCAGGTGGGTACATCGCGGCGGGCGCCCGTGGGCAAGGCGGGTGCGGGCATATCGCCCCACTGGCCTTGGCCGGGCGAGGTGTCGGAGGGTGACGATGACGGCCCGTCATTCGGCGGGGGCGGCGCGCCTGCAGGCGCTTGCTGCTGACGTCGATGGCGCAAGGCGAACTCCGCCACCGCGTCGATATCGTCCTGCTCGATAGCGACGGCGCCACGCCACGCCGCATGGGCACGGGCGCCACGCAACCAGACCAGGTCGGCACGCAGGCCGTCGACCCCAGCGGCAAAGCAGCGCTCGGTGATGTGGGCCAACGCCTGGTCATCCAGGGCGATACTGTCTAGCCGTGCCCGCGCCAGGGTGCAGCGTTCGCGCAAGGCAGCTTGCGCTGGCGCCCACTGCGCGCAGAACGCCGCCGGGTCAGTGTCGAAATCCAGGCGACGCCGAATGATCTGCCCGCGCTCGGCGGGCAAGGTTTGCCCGCTCAAGGCCACGTTGAAGCCGAAGCGGTCGAGCAACTGCGGGCGCAGCTCGCCCTCCTCCGGGTTCATGGTGCCGATCAACACAAAGCGCGCCGCATGGCGATGGGAAATCCCGTCGCGTTCGATCAGGTTGGTGCCGCTGGCGGCTACGTCCAGCAGCAGGTCCACCAAGTGGTCGGCCAGCAGGTTGACCTCATCCACGTACAACACCCCGCCGTCGGCCTTGGCCAACACGCCGGGGGAGAATTGCGCGCGGCCTTCGCCCAGCGCGGCATCCAGGTCCAGGGTGCCGACCAGGCGCTCTTCGGTTGCGCCCAGGGGCAAAGTGACAAACTGCCCGCTGGCCAGCAGGTCTGCCAGCCCGCGGGCCAGAGTCGACTTGGCCATGCCCCGTGGCCCTTCGATCAGCACGCCGCCGATCTTCGGGTCGATGGCCGCCAGGCACAGCGCGAGCTTCAAGTCATCGGCGCCGACCACGGCGGACAGCGGGAAATGGGGAGTATCAGTCATAGTCAACTCTTAATAGCTCGTTCCAACGCTCCCGCGTGGGAACGCTTCGCTGGACGCTCGGCGTCCGTTCTTGTGACGCAGAGCGTCACGGGCTGCATTCCCACGCGGAGCGTGGGAACAATCACTCAGCTGTCTTCTTCTATGTCCAGCAACAGGTTTTCCAAGGCTTCGCGGTACGCCCCCGGTGCCTGCCACAAGCCACGTTGCTGGGCTTCGAGCATGCGCTCGGTCATGTCGCGCAGGGCATCTGGGTTGTGCTGTTGCACAAAGGCACGGGTATCAGGGTCCAGCAGGTAGGCATCGGCGAGCAAGGCGTATTGGTGATCGTCAATCAGCGCGGTGGTAGCGTCGAAGGCGAACAGGTTGTCCACGGTCGCGGCCATTTCAAACGCGCCTTTATAGCCATGGCGCTTCACGCCTTCGATCCACTTGGGGTTGGCCGCACGGGAACGGATCACCCGGTTGAGCTCTTCCTTCAAGGTGCGGATTTTCGGCACGTCCGGCTGGCTGTGGTCGCCATGGTAGCTGGCGGCCTTTTCGCCGCTCAGGGTTTCCACGGCGGCCAGCATGCCGCCCTGGAATTGGTAGTAGTCGTTGGAGTCGAGCAAGTCGTGCTCGCGATTGTCCTGGTTCTGCAACACCGCCTGCACCTGGCTCAACCGCTGGGCAAATTGCTCGCGAGCCGCAGTGCCTTCGTCAGCCCCCCCGTAAGCGTAGCCACCCCAGTTCAGGTAGACCTCGGCCAAGTCCTCGCGGCTCTGCCACAAGCGCCCGTCAATCGCGCCCTGCACGCCCGCGCCATAGGCACCCGGTTTGGCGCCGAAAATGCGCCAGCCGGCCTGCTTGGCCGCGGCACCTTCATCCAGGCCCGCCTCAAGCAATGCTTGGCGTTCACTGCGCACTTTGGCGGCCAGCGGGTTCATGTCGTCGGGTTCATCCAGGGCCGCCACCGCTTGCACCGCCGCATCGAACAGGCGGATCAGGTTGGCAAACGCATCGCGGAAGAACCCGGACACGCGCAGGGTCACGTCCACGCGCGGACGGTCCAATAAGCTGATCGGCAGGATCTCGAAATCGTCCACCCGCTGGCTGCCGGTGGCCCATACCGGGCGCACGCCCATCAGCGCCATGGCTTGGGCGATATCGTCCCCGCCAGTGCGCATGGTGGCAGTGCCCCATACCGACAGGCCGAGCTGACGCAGGTGGTCACCGTGGTCTTGCAGGTGCCGCTCAAGAATCAGGTTGGCCGACTGGAATCCGAGACGCCAGGCCGTGGTGGTTGGCAGGTTGCGTACGTCCACGGTAAAGAAGTTACGCCCCGTAGGCAGCACATCCAGCCGACCGCGACTCGGCGCACCGCTGGGCCCCGCCGGGACAAAACGCCCACTCAAGGCATCGAGCAAGCCACGCATCTCTGCGGGGCCGCAGGCATCCAGGCGTGGCGCGACGACGATGCGCAGGCCTTCGATCACCGCCTTCACCTCCTGCCAGCCGGGCTCTTCCAACTGTTCGATGGGGCCTTCCAGTGCCTGCTCGATCAAGCGCGCCGCGTACAACTCCAGACGTTCACGGGTATCCCCGGCCGTACGCCACAGCTGATCGTCAATCTTCTGCAACACCAACGGGCGCCGCCCCGTCCAGGGCTCGGCCAGTGCGCAATCGAGCGGATCAAACCCCAGGTCGAATGCCTTGGCCAACACTCGCAGCAGGCTCGACTGCGGGCCCCGGCCATCGCCACGGGGAATGCGCAACAGCGCCAGCAAGGTGTCGATACGCAAGCGGCCCTCGGGCGACTCGCCAAAGATATGCAGGCCATCGCGGATCTGCGATTCCTTCAAGTCGCACAGGTAGGTATCCAGGCGCGGCAGCCACACCGCCGCGTCCGCCTCACTGCCCAGTTCAAGCTCCTGGTCGATACGGGTTTCGCGCACCAGTTTGAAGATGTCTTTTTGCAATTCCAGCGCACGGCGCGGGTCGAGCAATTGCGCCTCGTAATATTCGTCGGCCAATAACTCAAGGTCACGCAACGGGCCGTAGGTTTCGGCGCGGGTCAGCGGTGGCATCAGGTGGTCGATGATCACCGCCTGGGTGCGCCGCTTGGCCTGGGCGCCCTCACCCGGGTCGTTGACGATAAACGGGTAGATATTCGGCAGCGGCCCCAGCAATGCATCCGGCCAGCAGTGCTCCGACAGGCCCACGCCTTTGCCGGGCAGCCACTCCAGGTTGCCGTGCTTGCCCACATGGATCACGCCGTGGGCGCCGTAGGTATGGCGTAGCCAGAAATAGAACGCCAGGTAGCCATGGGGCGGCACCAGGTCCGGGTCGTGGTACACCGCGCTGGCATCTACCTGGTAACCCCGGGCCGGCTGGATGCCGACAAAGGTCAGGCCCAGGCGCAGGCCGGCGACCATCAAGCGGCCATCGCGGCACATCGGATCGTTTTGCGGCGCGCCCCAACGCTCCAGCACGGCCTGGCGATTGGAGGCCGGCAAACGATCAAACATCGCCTGGTATTCCACAAGGCTCAGGCTTTGATGGCAGGGGCGCAGGTCGAGGCTGTCGAGATCGTTGGTGACGCCGCCGAGCAGTTCATGGATCAGCGCGGTGCCGCTGTCGGGCAGCCGCTCCGCCACCGGGTAGCCCTCGGCTTGCAAGGCGCGCAGGATATTCAGCGCTGCCGCAGGGGTGTCCAGGCCTACGCCGTTGCCGATGCGACCGTCGCGGGTCGGGTAGTTGGCGAGGATCAACGCAATCCGTTTCTCGGCATTGGGCACCCGCGCCAACTCGACCCAACGGCGTGCCAGCTCAGCGACAAAATCCATGCGTTCGGGCGCTGCACGGTAGCACACCACATCCGACTGGCTGCGCTCGCTGCGCCAAGCCAGGTCCTTGAAACTGATCGGCCGGCTGATGATGCGCCCGTCCAACTCCGGCAAGGCAATGTGCATCGCCAGGTCGCGGGGCCCCAGGCCTTGTTCGCTGGCCTGCCAGCCGGGCTGGTTGTCCTGGGCGCAGATCGCCTGGATCACCGGGATATTGCGGCGAAACGGGCGCAAATGCGGCGCTTCCGGGCTCGATTGGGCAAAGCCGGTGGTGTTCAGAATTACCGCGGCTTGCACGTCATCCAGCAGGTTCTCGACCACCGTGAGGCAGCCGGGTTCTTTCAAACTGGCCACCGCGACAGGCAAGGGGTTGAGGCCCGCCGCCTGTAAGCGCTGGCAGAACACATCAATAAAACCGGTATTGGCCGCCTGTAAATGGGAGCGGTAGAACAGCACCGCAGCCACCGGCCAGTCAGCGTGCCAATCGGCCTGCCAGTCATTGAGGCGGGCATTGGCGTTGTGCGGGTGATAGATCGCCGTGCGCGGCAGCGCTTGCGGCTCGGCCCAGGCATAGTCGCGCCCCAGATGGGCACTGGCTAGGCAGTGGTAAAAATCCAGGGCATTGCCCAGGCCACCTTGGCGCAGGAAGTGCCACAGGCGCTCGCGGTGTTCGGCCGCAACGGTGCTCAGGCTGCTGAGTTCCGGGTCCGGGCGGTCGTCACCCGGCACCAGGATCAGGGTGACGCCGCGTTCGGCCAACTCCACCAGGCGCTCGATGCCGTAGCGCCAATACCCGATGCCGCCGTGCAATGACAGCAGGATGACCTTGGCGTGGCGCAATACCTCGTCGACGTACAGGTCGACCGAGGCATGGTTCTGCACCTGCATTGGGTTGGCCAGGCGCAGGCTGGGGTAATCCTCGGGCAATTGCTGGGCGGCTTCGGCGAGCAGCGCCAGGCTGGAATCGCCGCTGCACAGGATCACCAGTTCAGCGGGGGTCTGGCCAAGGTCGGCTATATTGTCGTCCGCGACGAAACCACCGGGTTGGGTCCTGAGCAGGTGCATGGTTAAACGCTGAGGGCAGCGCGCAATTGCGCTTCGAGGCCAGCGGCGTCCAGTTCCTGGCCGATCAGCACCAGGCGCGTGGTGCGTGCTTCGTCAGCGCCCCAGGCACGGTCGAAGTGTTTGTCAAAGCGCGTGCCCACGCCCTGGATCAGCAGGCGCATCGGTTTGTTGGGGATCGCGGCGAACCCTTTCACCCTCAGGATGCCGTGCTGCACCACCAATTGGGTCAGGGCGTCGAGCAGCAGCGCCTCATCGGCTTGGGGCAAGTCGATGGAGACGGAGTCGAAGGCATCGTGATCGTGGTCGTCTTCACCTTCGTGGTGATGGTCGTGATGGCTGTGACGCCCGTCGATATGTTCCTCGGATCCGACGCCCAGGCCGATCAGCACGTCCAGGGGCAGGCGACCGCTGCTGGCTTCGATGATCTTCACCGCGGCCGGCAGTTCTTCGGCGACCTCCAGGCGCACGCGGGCCAGGTCTTCGGCGCTGATCAGGTCGCTTTTGTTGAGGATCACCAGGTCGGCGCTGGCCAGTTGGTCGGCGAACAACTCATGCAACGGCGACTCGTGGTCCAGGTTCGGGTCAAGTTTGCGCTGGGCGTCGACCTGGTCCGGGAAGGCGGCAAAGGTACCGGCGGCCACGGCCGGGCTGTCGACCACGGTGATCACCGCGTCAACGGTGCAGGCGCTGCGGATTTCCGGCCACTGGAAGGCTTGCACCAACGGCTTGGGCAGGGCCAGGCCCGAGGTTTCGATGAGGATATGGTCCAGGTCACCGCGACGGGCGACCAATTCGCGCATCACCGGGAAGAACTCTTCCTGCACGGTGCAGCACAGGCAACCGTTGGCCAGTTCGTAGACGCGGCCATTGGCTTCTTCTTCGGTGCAACCGATAGAACACTGCTTGAGGATTTCACCGTCGATGCCCAACTCGCCGAACTCGTTGACGATCACCGCAATGCGACGGCCCTGGGCGTTGTCGAGCATATGGCGCAACAGCGTGGTTTTGCCCGAGCCAAGGAAGCCGGTAACGATGGTGACGGGAAGTTTGGCCAGTGTTTTCATCGAATGCCCTTTGGGGCGGGCATACGGGACGACAGGCCCTGCGGCGGCGCGCAGCAGCGGATTTCGTCACCGGATCACCCCGCCCGGTTGAATTGGAAAATCAGTGGCGAGGCAGGTCTCCTGGCTAGGGGTGTGCAGGTCTTGCGACCAACGCTGACTGCGCCTTCCCGCCCTATCGGCAGTGGCGTGGCAGTCAACTGAACCCTTCACAGTTGCGGGGGCAGCCGCGGCTTGAACCGCGTTCCCTTCTTAGCTTCGGCCTGGGCCGAAGAACCTCGAAGGTGCAAGGCTACGCAGTGAGTGACAGCGGGTCAATCTCAGCGTTTTGTATTAATGGATATCACCCGTCATCGGCGATGCCTCCCTAAATACCCAAAGACTTTGTAACAAGCGCGCAGCAATGGCTGCGGAACCGCTGAGCGATTAGAACCACATTAATAACGAGACACCTCATACATGCCTTGCAAAAAACTCACTGAATTGGAGAAGATCCTTGACATCAATCCCCAGCCAAATGAACACGCACTGGAATTCACCGACCCTGGACGCCTCACCGGACGGCGCACACGCACTCGACAAACGTGAAGCGCCGCAGGCAGCCTCCCTTCAAACCTCTGCGGACCTCATGCATCCCGAGGAGCTCGCACGGGCGCTGCAGGCACATTACGGGGCGATGGTAGATCCGCGTTCTGGTGAGATCACCCGCAGTTCCCTGCAGAGAGTGGCGGACGGAGTGCCACTTCACGGGACGCTCCTCACGCAGGACCAGATAGACATTGCCCAGGAAGTCCTCAAGCGCAGAGACTTGTTCGCACAATTGGCCAATGCAGACAAAACGGACGGAGCTATCACCCGCGATGAACTCGCAATTTCGTCGCGAGACTATCACCACCTCAGTGATCGGGGGCTGATCGCCCTGGTCGGAAAGCATTTCGACGAGTATGGAGGCGGTGACAGATTCGTGAACTTCAACGAGCTGAAACAAGCTGCCGGTGAGGTCGAAAGCAACAAAATCTATACTCCTCAAGAACGTGGTGTGGCCGCAGAAGTGCTCAAGCGCGAAGAGTTACTCAAGCGATTGGACATTGGCATCGGTTTCTTCGGTATTCCAGGCAAACAAGACCAACGATTTGATCGTGTTAACGTTGGGTACACACAACTAAACAGCTCGGTTGAGTCCCGCTATCCTGGTTGATCAGCTCTCCTGATGCACTACCCGCACGGCAGTGTTTGAAAGTGCGAACCTTGAGCGCCATCAAACCTCCATTTGACGGCCTCCTTAACCCATGCTCTCCTACACATCTTGTTTCGGGTGCCCTTCACAGGGTGAAACGGGAAACCGGTGCGTCATAGACCTATGACCAGTCCGGTGCTGCCCCCGCAACGGTAAGCGAGCGAAGCGTCATGGCCACTGTGCTTGTGCATGGGAAGGCGATGCTTTCAGGAGGACTCTTTCCAGAGCCGCCCCTCGCAAGCCCGGAGACCGGCCCGAAAACTTCAGATAACAAACCCGCGGTGGGCGGGCGCTGTTCGAACCCTGCGTGCCTGGCGCGTGGGGTTTTCATGCGCTCGTTTCACCCTGACACCTGAAAGGGACGCGCCATGTCGATCATCAGCAGCACTTCGCACACCGCCACTAGCACCGCCACCCTCAGCCAACGCCTGACCGCCGCCATCGGTGCGTCGATCCTTGGCGCGTGCCTGGTGTATTTCGCCGGGTTCTCGCATATCGAGGCAGTGCACAACGCCGCCCACGATACCCGCCACAGCGCCGCGTTCCCGTGCCATTGAGAGCTGCCGACATGATCAAGCGTATTGCGCAAACCGCAGGGTTCACTGGGCTTTTGGCTGCCTTGCTGCTGACCCTGCTGCAAAGTTTCTGGGTGGCACCGCTGATCCTGCAGGCGGAAAGCTTTGAAAAAGCCCCGCCAGCCGCCGAAATGGTGCACGAGCACGCCGCTGGCGCTGCTGCCCACAGCCACGATGCCCAAGCCTGGGAGCCGGAAGATGGCTGGCAGCGTGTGTTGTCCACCACTGGAGGCAACCTGGTGGTGGCCGTAGGCTTTGCACTGATGCTCGCCGGCCTCTACACGCTGCGTGCGCCGACCCGCACCGCCCAAGGCCTGCTCTGGGGCCTGGCCGGCTACGCGACCTTTGTACTGGCCCCCACCCTGGGCCTGCCACCGGAACTGCCGGGCACTGCGGCGGCGGACCTGACACTGCGCCAGACCTGGTGGATCGGCACCGCAGCCTCCACCGCCGCCGGCCTGGCGCTGATCGTGTTCGGCCACCACTGGCTGTTGAAAGGCCTTGGGCTGGCGATTCTTGCCGTGCCCCACGTCATCGGCGCGCCGCAACCTGAGGTACATTCGATGCTGGCCCCGGAGGCGCTCGAAGCGCAGTTCAAGATCGCCTCGCAATTGACCAACGTCGCTTTCTGGCTGGCCCTGGGCCTGATCAGCGCCTGGTTGTTCCGCCGCAACCGCGACGACCAATACTCGGCATGATCCTGGTTGTCGGCTTGGGCTGCCAGCGGGGCTGTGAGGTTCACAGCCTGCTGGCGTTGCTCGACAGCGCCCTGGCCGAGGCCGGCATCGAGCGCTCACACATTACGGCGCTGGCAAGCATTGAGCCCAAACGCAATGAGCCCGGGATGCTGGCCCTGGCCCAGTGCCTGAACTTGCCTTTGCAATT
Source organism: Pseudomonas sp. NFR02 (assembly GCF_900119375.1). Classification (NCBI taxonomy): domain Bacteria; kingdom Pseudomonadati; phylum Pseudomonadota; class Gammaproteobacteria; order Pseudomonadales; family Pseudomonadaceae; genus Pseudomonas; species Pseudomonas sp. NFR02. The sequence goes on along the minus strand of NZ_FPJJ01000003.1, from coordinate 201,950 downwards.
TTTCTACGCGGAACAACTGGCGGGCTATGAACATCGGCTGAGCTATCGCTCAGCGCTGGCTTTTGCTCACACCGGCTGTTACGGCGTGGCCGAAAGCGCCGCCCTGGCCCTGGCCGAACAGCTGTCCGACAGCCCTGCCCGCCTGCTGATCCCGCGAAAGAAAAATACCCAAGCGACCCTGGCATTAGCCTGCGCCGGTTAAAATCTCGATAATTGCCACTCTCGATCATGAGCGTTGTTCATGCTCGCTCGTTTCTCAACAGGATTTTTCATGACCGTCTACTTTATTGGCGCCGGCCCCGGCGACCCGGAATTGATCACCGTCAAGGGCCAGCGGCTGATCCGCAGTTGCCCGGTGATCATCTACGCCGGCTCGCTGGTGCCCGCCGCCGTACTGGAAGGTCATCAGGCGCTCCAGGTGGTCAACAGCGCCGAGCTGCACCTGGAACAAATCATCGAGCTGATCAAGACGGCCCATGCCCAAGGCCAGGATGTGGCGCGGGTGCACTCCGGTGATCCCAGCCTGTATGGGGCGATTGGTGAACAAATACGCCATTTGCGTGAGCTGGGCATCCCTTTCCAGATCATTCCAGGGGTCACGGCGGTCGCCGCGTGCGCGGCCCTGCTGGAGACCGAACTGACCCTGCCGGACATCGCCCAAAGCGTGATCCTGACCCGTTACGCCGATAAAACCCGCATGCCCCCCGGTGAAGACTTCGACAGCCTGGCGCGGCATGGCACCACGATGGCGATTCATCTGGGGGTCAATCATCTGGAGAAAATCGTTGCCGAGCTGCTGCCGCACTATGGCGCAGACTGCCCGATTGCCGTGGTACACCGTGCCACCTGGCCGGATCAGGACTGGGTGGTGGGCACGCTGAGTGACATTGCCGAGAAAGTCGCGGCCAAGGGGTTTCGGCGAACAGCGTTGATTGTGGTGGGCCGGGTGTTGTCCAGTGACAGTTTCAGCGAGTCGTCGCTGTACCGCGCAGGGCATGCGCACCTCTATCGCCCCTGAAGCCAGCTCCCACACTTGATCTGCTTTATCAGATATATTTTGCAACTCTATGAATTTAAATAATAAAAAACGGCGCTCACGGGGCGCCGTTTTTTATGTTCGCAGTGAACACCTTACTCAGTAGTAGGCGTTTTCTTTCTGCGTGTGGTCAGTCACGTCACGTACACCCTTGAGTTCAGGAATACGTTCCAGCAGCGTGCGCTCGATGCCCTCACGCAAGGTCACGTCCGCCTGGCCGCAGCCCTGGCAGCCGCCGCCGAACTTCAGTACGGCGATACCGTCATCCACCACGTCGATCAGGCTCACCTGGCCGCCATGGCTGGCCAGCCCCGGGTTGATCTCGGTTTGCAGGTAGTAGTTGATACGCTCATTGACCGGGCTGTCGGCGTTGACGTTCGGCACCTTGGCGTTGGGGGCCTTGATGGTCAACTGGCCACCCATACGGTCGGTGGCGTAGTCGACCACGGCGTCGTCCAGGAAGGCTTCGCTGAAGGCGTCGATGTACGCGGTGAAGCTTTTGAGCCCCAGGGCGGTGTCTTCAGGCTTCTCTTCGCCGGGCTTGCAGTACGCAATGCAGGTCTCGGCGTACTGGGTGCCAGGCTGGGTGATAAAGACGCGGATGCCGATACCCGGGGTGTTCTGCTTGGACAGCAGGTCAGCCAGGTAATCGTGGGCGGCGTCGGTAATGGTTATGGCAGTCATGGAAACTCCTCACAGGCTTGCCCGCAGTTTACGCCAAATTATTACGCAGGTACAAAGTCCGAGTATTTTTGTCGGGAAAGACCTGTTCCTGTTGGCCTGACGCATCGTGACACCTGGCCATTTCTGCGAAAACCTGTGCCTACCTATATAGCCCCCCCCGCAAACCCCGGCTCAATAGAGTGAATCCTCTTCGACTACGGATTGTGAGGATTGAATGAATAACGCATTGCAGAGCTTCTATTTCAAGGGCTTGCCGGAACAGCAAGCGCATTTGGACCATCTGATTGATTTCGTGACGACACAAGGCTCGCTGACGGCATCCGCCGCCGAGGTGTACTACTGCCCCCCGCACAACAGCGAACTGCATCGCGAGTGCAAGGAAGCCTTTCGAGTCTTGGCAAAGCTGGAAGCCGATGAAGACTTTCAGCGCTTCCTGCGGGAAAAGCCCGAACCGGATGATTCCATTATCGGCCGGGACTTCCTTTACGACCTGCTCTCCACCCTGTTCAGCAGCACGCGCTCACCGATACCCGACCCTGCCGAAACGTTCAGCATTGCCGACCATTCGGTCATCCTGCGCCATATGCCCACCTATTGGTACATCGACGCCGACGTGTTGCTGGATATCAACCGGCGTGTGGGTAACGGCCTCAAAAGCGACGGTTCGGTGCGGTTTGATCTGGTGCTCAAGTATTACTCGATCATCCCGGCACAGCCCAAAACCCGCGAGCAGTGGAAAGCGGTTCTCGCTGTCTTGCAGGAACATCACACCCTGAAAAAACTCGGACACGAAGGCAACCTCAGCGATTTGCAGCACTTGCTGGATGCGCCTGCCGACCAGAAAATCAAGGAGATTATCCGCCAGATCGAAACACAAACCCGTCAATCGCTGTTCCGTCATGTATTGCCCGAAACATTTACCGCCTCACAACAGGACATGCTCACCACCACCCCCACCGTGCTGCTCGAGCAATTGCTCAATAGCCCCGATAACCTGACACTGGGCGAACGGATTGCCAAGGCCTTGGACTGGTATGGCAGCCAGAAGGACGAAATCTGCCCAGACCCGGTAAGGGTGAAATTACTGTGGCGCGCGTTGTGGCTGACGATCATTCCCAGCACCGACTCGCTGATCGACAACGAATTGAAACTATTCATCGCGCCTGGCGCGTCTTATTCGTCGGTCCGCCAATCCTTGATCAGCCGCTATGAACATAGCTTGTCGATCAACGCTGACGCGGCACAATTGGCGGTGTGCGTCCTCAAGGCCAATGTTGCCAGCGAAGTCTGGGTGGCCGATATTCCCGATGACCTGCCCTACGCTGCCACCAGTACCTGGGTCAATTTCAGAAGCGGCTTTCTGCTGGCCGAAACGATTGCACCGGGTTCATCGCGCCACATGAGTTTCGAACAATTGCTCAACCTGGCGGCGGAACACTTTCGCGCCAGCGGCGATGACATCAAACAACAGGCACTGGTCGCAGCGGCCAAGTTGGGCCCCACCGTGCAATGGGCACAGGCTAACGGCCTGATCGCCAGCCGATCGTCGGGCCACTCACGCGATGAGCTCACCCAGGCCGTCACCGCCCTGGAGCAGCATGAATATGAGATGTTCAACGCAATTCAGAACCTCAAACTCAAACTGCCCAGCCGTTGGCGCTTTGTCTCGGACATGGAGTACGAGAAAGCCTTTCGCGAAGCCCTTGAGGTGCCGAGAAACGCCTACAAGACCTTAATCCAGTCACTGCTTGCGCACCTGGGCAATGCGACCCTGGATGTGGATCAGGACGAGATCACCGTGTATTCATTAAGAGAAGCCCTGGACAAGGTGCCCATTGAATATGAAACCAAAGCCAAGACCGATGCCGTTCGTTACCGGACAGGTTTTATCCTACGCATCGCCAAGCCCCGCTCGCCCCTCCATGCCATCTACATCGAGGTATTCCCCTTCGCCGGCCTGCTGCGTCGACGCAAAGACCTGCAAAGCCTACCGCTAAACGGCAAAGTGGTAGAGCTACGCGACGCCATGAGCTGGGACAAGTACAGGCTGGCCACCGAAGTACCGTTTGATCGAGAGGCTTACCGCGAGAACAAAGCGCCCAGGCCAGGCAAAAAAGCTGAGTTGATCGTTGAACAAGTCGGCGAGACACTGCCTGGCATCGACGCAGGGCCGCGCATCCCATCGTTCGCGCCCAACACGCTGTATGCGCCGCGCAGTGAAACCCTGGCAAGCATGATTGCCCGCGAGCTGTTTTTCTGCGATGAGCAAGCCCTCCTGGAAAAAACCCGCAAAGACACGCGGGAGGTAGACATTCCCGCTGAGGTACTCGAAGACTTGGCGTTCTGGGGCAAGATTTTTATCCCGTTTTGGGGCGGTATCGACGACATCGCCTCCGGTGATCCCCAGCGCATCAAGTCAGGCGTCGCCGGCCTGTTCATTGACATCGTAGCTTTCGCGTTGCCGGTAGGGCGGTATGTGGCCGGCTCCACCCGCCTGCTCATCCACGCAGGCAAGACCGGGCTGCGCCTGGCGCTGCCTAAGCTCGCGAAACTGACCGGGAAGCTGGTAATTGCCACGCTCCAAGAACTCAACCCCCTGGCCGCCCTGCCCAGCCTGCTCAGGCTCGCGCGCTTTGGTTTGCTCAAGCTGGGACATAAATTGATGCGCCAGGCAAAACGGGGTATTGCCCAGCTGCGCGATGGGACGATCGCCGCAAGGCACATACGCTCGGTTGACCCTGACAGCTGGAAGCCGCTGCAGGCGGGCGATCAACTGTTTACCGTGGACGGCTTCGCCAATGTCCCGATGCGCAACGTCGGCAGCCTCGAGGCGCCGGATTATCGCTTGATCGATACCGCCTCCAATAAAGCCTTCGGGCCGCGCTTTAGAGAGCCGATCACGGTCATCAGCAACAGCAGCCCGTTGATTCGTCAGTACGCGGTTGACCCGGAGTTGATCAGAGGCCTCAAGCCCGACGCACGCGGTATCTTCTCCCGAGCGGACTACAACCAGAAGTTCATCTGTAATGTTGATGACAAGGGCAAAATCGCGGTGTACCAGGTCCGCGACAATTCCTATGGGTTCATTCAGGAGGCCGCCGCGGGCGCCGACACCAGCTTTTCTATCGTACTGGTCAATCCGAGGAGCAATCGCGATTTGTCGATCACGCTGTCGTCGGTGGAGCCTGGTCATTGGTATTCGGGCCCGATCAAGCTCGCGGGCGGCGCGCCGGATGCGCCAAGCGTGGTAACGCCCTCAGTGCTGTTGAAATGGACCGAGGCCAGTGAAGACGCCCTGAAAAAAACCATGGACAACTTCGTCAGCACTTACAACCTGGACCCCAGCGCCTTTCGGCAGTTCGTCAACAGCCGCAACACCCTGACACCCCGAGGGCGAAAGATGCTGGACCGTGCAGGGACCGCCCGCACCTGCGTCACTTACGAGCATATGGAGCACTGGAGCAAGGCGTCCCAGCGCGAGCGCAACAGCCTCACCCTTGAAGGCTTCGCCGCCGACCATAACCTGGACCCGGTGGCCTTTGCCGAGCATGTAAACATTGATGGCACCTATCGAGCGGCAGGCAAAGTACTCGCCAAATACGCCAGAGGTGAACAATTCGACGACCTGAAACCCGAACACCTGCAAGCGTGGAACAAGCACTACAACGCCACCAACTCAAGGGTGTCCATGCACGCATTTGTCGAGCAGAACAACCTCAACCCGGTTATCTGGAGTGACTACGTCAATGACAATGGCAGCATGACCCGCGCCGGTAGAGAAAGGTGGCTGTTCGGACAACGAAGCCCGGCGGACGAGCCCGTGGCCAGGAAGCGGCCTGCGCCCCCCACGGCAGGTAGCTCAAAACGTCCGCGGCTGGACGATGGCGCCACACCCACGCGGCGCCGATCCACTTCAATCACGGCGTCTTTTGATCATAAAATCAACAATAATGCGCCAATTCTGCAAGACCCCAACGACGTCAGGCGCAGCTTGACCCTTGAACTTGAAGGTCCGTTGCAAAAAATAGAGATCACCGACGCCAACCAGTTTTTTGACGAGTTCACCGGCCTGCAATACGTCGAAGTCAAAGAGGCTGCAACCAAGAGTATCCGTGAATGGATCGCCAAGGAAGGCAATCATCATCGCCGGCTTGATCGCCTTTTGGAGGTCAAGAAACTGCAGGAGGGCCCAGAGCGTGGCCTGTCGGTCGTAGCCAGAACCGATATAAAACGCTTCGATGTCCTTGGGCCGTATACCGGCAAGCTGCACCTTGATCAAGCCTCGATCAATACCGAGATACTGGAAAAAGGTGAAGCGGCCGTCGGCACGTATTTATTCCAGACCCACACTCATGGCGCGACTATCAGCGGCCACGGTAACAGCAACACGCTAAGCCTGATCAATGCGGTCAAGGTGCCCAATCTGCCCGACGTTGGCATCGAAAATGTCGGCGCCGTGTATGTAGGCAAATACATGGTGTTCATAGTCGCTTGGCGGGATATCCCTGCCGGGACCGAGTTGCTGATGGACTATGGTAAAGCCTACTGGAAGTACGTGAGGCCCTGAGCCGCCAAACGGCAGTCCTAATGCTTTTGCCTGATGGGTAACGCATCATCAATGCCAAACCAATGTTTGAGCCTGCGATGCGTAGCCTTCTCCAACACCTGGTAACTGGCCCATGCGCCCAGCGCAATGACAGCGATGCACACCGCTATCATTGCGTAGGGGTCTATTGCCCTGTGCTCGATGGCCCAGCGCAACGCGAGCAGTTATAGGTTCTCATAGCGGTTCATGTCCAATACGCCCTCTTCCACCGGCGTGGTTTCGTGGATGTACCGCGACAAGTCATGGAAGTACTGCCAGAACAGCGGGTGACTGCGGCGCACACCCCAGCGGTCGACGATTTTCTCGAAGCTCTTGGCGTCCTTGGCCTGCTCCATCTGCGCGACAAACTCAGGCACTTGCCGGGCCGGGATATTGAACATGAAGTTCGGGTAGCTGCTGAGCACGCCTGGGTAGATCGTCACCGTGTCCAGCCCCGGCTGATAGCGATACGCCTCTCCCAGCAGGAACGCCACATTACTGTGGGCACGGTTGCGCAGCAGGCTGTAGACCTCGCGCTTGCCGCTGGCGGTTTCGATGCGCAGCATCGTGGCTTCGGGCAATTGCTCGATCACCTTGAGCCCTGCTGCCGGCCGTGAGGTCAGACGGCTCAGCGCTTGTTCGGCATCCTGCAAGGCCGGGTCGATGCCGTCGCGGGAGCAGAACGCGCCGCTGCAGCGGTTGATCGGATCGGGGCTGGCGTTCAAATGGCCGTAGCGGGTCAGCAACTGGTTGGCGAAGTCACGCTTGGGGTCCTTCTCGCTCAGGTGCAAACCACTGGCCTTGTCATCGTCAATCGCCTCGTAGTCCAGCCACAGCTTGAGCTTGCCGCTGTTCTGGTACCAGTCGTCCAGGAAGTCTTCGCGGGTATCCGCTGGCATCAAGCGCAGGAAGTTCTGCTCGGCGCCGTTGCGGATCAGGTCGAAATACAGGCGGGTCTGGGCCTGGTGCGAGACGTTGCCAAACACATCGAAATTCACCGCCAGCTGGTAATAGGTGCGTTCCAGCAGTGGGTAGTCGAACAGCCACATCGTCTGCGGAACCTCGCCAATCAGGCCCTTGGTCACCGAGGCGCTGTCGAAATGGCGGAAAATGCTCAACAAGGCGTTGTCATTGCCCGCCCACAATGTCGACCAGCTCGGCGCCGGCAGGTCTGCATAGTTGTCACGGCGCAAGGCTTCGTACTGATTGCGCTTGTCACGATAGGCCAGCCACAGGCTCAGCACACTGCCCACGTCGTCATTCTGCCCGGGCATGGCCAGCAACGGCGTGGCCTGGCCGCGATAACGGGCATCGGTGATGTACAGATCGTGGTCGGGGTCCTGGAACAGCGTCCAGAAGTTATCGCGGATCACGTCCGTGGCGATCTGCCCACGGCACACCGGCCCGCGAATGAAGGTACGCACGAAGTACTCAGCGTTATCGAGCATGAATTGGTAGCGCGCTTTAGCCGGGATGGCTTCGAATGTCGCGAACGGGTTGGCGCGGCTGCCGGGGCCGTAGCCTGGCAAGGCCGTGACCTGCCAGTCGCCGGCGTAGAACAACGCCTTGATCCGCGCCATCTTCGCCGCGCTGAAGGGGTAAATGATGTGAGTTTTATGCACGATCACACCCTGCACCGGCCACAGGCGGTAGTACACCTGGGTGCCTGGGTCGTCGTTGGGGCGACGTGTGGCGATCAGGTCAATCGGCTGGCCACTGGGCGTACGCGAACGCACCCACTGGAAGTAATGCCCCGGCTCGCCGTTCTCGAAATAGATATGCGCCAGGAACAAATGCTCGAACAGCCAGCGCGCCACCAGGCTTTCCCGGGCGCCCGGCTGGTTGAACAGGTTTTCCCACTGTTGCACTTGCAACGCTTCCCTGGCACTCGGCGCCAGGCCCTGCTCGTCAATCGGCGCGCCGGAGGCCAGCCAGCGTTGCAAAGTCTGGTATTGCTGATCGGTCAGGCCGGTGACCGCCAGCGGCATACCTTCCTTGGGGTGAGCGCCGGCATAGGCACTGAACTCGCCGGGCGTTGCGCACATATTTTCGCGGTTGAGCCCCAGCACAATGTTGTCGGGCAGCTTGGCATTGGGCGCCAGCGGCGCGTTGTGCCCCAGCTCCAGCATGCGCGCCATCAGCGCAGCCTGGCTGCCCTGGGCGTCCAGCACCGAATAGAAGCCCTTTTGCTGCCACGCCTGCTTCCCGAATGCGTCATAAAACAAACGCGTCGTTGGCGTGGCCTGGCTGCGCTCGCCGTCATACACCGGCATTTTGCTTGCCCCGCGTGCGGCGCCCTCGGCGCTCCCCAAGTTGAGCTGGCAGGCGGAGTCGTAGCAGGCGTGGCAGGCCACGCATTTCTCGGTGAAGATCGGTTGGATATCGCGGGTATAGGAAATCGCCGAAGCGGGACCCTCTGCCTGCGCAGTACTGGCTATCAAGGCCAGGACGGCGCTGACGATCAAACGAAGTGACATGTATCGGGTCCCGATTCAAGGCGTGCGGTCTGTGAAATGGCGGTGATTCTACCGGGCCATGACCGCCAGCAACATGAGCGATATTCATGCACAACCCGGACATGCTCCAAATCGGCACAGGTTTGCTATGATTCACGCCCTCCGTAATGCCTGACCAGAGTAGTCCCATGCCCGATCGTAGCGCTCGCCTGCAAGCCCTTCACCAAGCCCTCAAGGAACGCATCCTGATCCTTGATGGTGGCATGGGCACGATGATCCAGAGCTATAAGCTCGAGGAGCAGGACTACCGTGGCAAACGCTTCGCCGATTGGCCAAGCGACGTCAAGGGCAACAACGACCTGCTGGTGCTGACCCGCCCGGACGTGATCGGCGGCATTGAAAAAGCCTACCTGGACGCCGGCGCCGACATCCTTGAAACCAACACCTTCAACGCCACGCGTATCTCCATGGCCGATTACGGCATGGAAGAACTGGCCTACGAACTGAACGTGGAAGGCGCACGCCTGGCGCGCAAGGTGGCCGACGCCAAAACCCACGAGAACCCGGCCAAGCCGCGTTTTGTCGCCGGTGTACTGGGCCCGACCAGCCGTACCTGCTCGCTGTCGCCAGACGTGAACAACCCCGGCTACCGCAACGTGACTTTCGATGAGCTGGTGGAAAACTACACCGAAGCCACCAAGGGCCTGATCGAAGGTGGCGCCGACCTGATCCTGATCGAAACCATCTTCGACACCCTCAACGCCAAGGCCGCGATCTTCGCGGTGCAAGGTGTGTTCGAGGCGTTGGGCGTGGAACTGCCGATCATGATCTCCGGCACCATCACCGACGCCTCAGGTCGTACCCTGTCGGGCCAGACCACCGAAGCGTTCTGGAACTCCGTGGCCCACGCCAAGCCGATCTCGGTCGGTTTGAACTGCGCCCTCGGCGCCAGCGAGCTGCGCCCCTACCTGGAGGAGTTGTCGAACAAGGCCAACACCCACGTTTCGGCGCACCCTAATGCTGGCCTACCCAACGAATTCGGCGAGTACGACGAGCTGCCATCGCAAACGGCCAAGGTCATCGAAGAGTTCGCCCAGAGCGGCTTTCTCAACATCGTCGGCGGCTGCTGCGGTACCACACCGGGCCATATTGAAGCCATCGCCAAGGCCGTGGCCGGTTACGCGCCGCGCCCGATCCCGGACATTCCCAAGGCCTGCCGCCTATCAGGCCTGGAGCCGTTCACCATTGATCGCCGTTCGCTGTTCGTCAACGTCGGCGAACGTACCAACATCACAGGCTCAGCCAAGTTCGCCCGCCTGATCCGCGAAGACAACTACACCGAAGCCCTGGAAGTCGCCCTGCAGCAGGTGGAAGCCGGCGCCCAGGTGATCGACATCAACATGGACGAGGGCATGCTGGATTCGAAGAAGGCCATGGTGACCTTCCTCAATCTGATCGCCGGTGAGCCAGACATCTCCCGCGTACCGATCATGATCGACTCTTCCAAGTGGGAAGTGATCGAAGCCGGGCTCAAGTGCATCCAGGGCAAGGGCATCGTCAACTCCATCAGCATGAAGGAAGGCGTAGAGCAGTTCATTCACCACGCCAAGCTGTGCAAGCGCTACGGCGCGGCGGTGGTGGTGATGGCGTTCGACGAAGCCGGTCAGGCTGACACCGAAGCGCGCAAGAAAGAAATCTGCAAACGCTCCTACGACATCCTGGTCAATGAAGTGGGCTTCCCGCCGGAAGACATCATCTTCGACCCGAACATCTTCGCGGTCGCCACCGGCATCGAAGAACACAACAACTACGCCGTCGACTTCATTAATGCCTGTGCCTATATCCGGGATGAACTGCCCTACGCGCTGACCTCCGGTGGCGTGTCCAACGTGTCGTTCTCGTTCCGTGGCAACAACCCGGTGCGTGAGGCGATCCACTCGGTGTTCCTGCTGTATGCGATCCGCGCGGGCCTGACCATGGGGATCGTCAACGCCGGCCAACTGGAGATCTACGACCAGATCCCGGCCGAGTTGCGTGACGCCGTCGAAGACGTGGTGCTCAACCGTACGCCGGAAGGCACCGACGCCCTGCTCGCCATTGCCGACAAGTACAAGGGCGACGGTAGCGTCAAGGAAGCCGAGACCGAAGAGTGGCGCGGCTGGGACGTCAACAAGCGTCTTGAACACGCGCTGGTCAAGGGCATCACCACGCACATCGTCGAAGACACCGAAGAGTCGCGCCTGTCGTTCGCGCGCCCGATCGAGGTGATCGAAGGCCCGCTGATGTCCGGCATGAATATCGTTGGCGACCTGTTCGGCGCCGGCAAGATGTTCCTGCCCCAGGTGGTGAAATCCGCCCGCGTGATGAAGCAGGCGGTGGCGCACTTGATCCCGTTCATCGAGCTGGAAAAAGGCGACAAGCCCGAAGCCAAGGGCAAGATCCTCATGGCCACGGTCAAGGGCGACGTGCATGACATCGGCAAGAACATTGTCGGCGTGGTGCTGGGTTGCAACGGCTATGACATCGTCGACCTGGGCGTGATGGTGCCAGCGGAGAAGATCTTGCAGGTAGCCAAGGAGCAGAAATGCGACATCATTGGCCTGTCCGGTCTGATCACACCGTCCCTGGATGAAATGGTGCATGTGGCTCGCGAGATGCAGCGCCAGGATTTCCACCTGCCGCTGATGATCGGGGGCGCCACCACCTCTAAGGCGCACACGGCGGTGAAGATCGAGCCCAAGTACAGCAATGACGCGGTGATCTACGTCACCGACGCCTCCCGCGCCGTGGGCGTGGCCACCCAGTTGCTGTCCAAGGAGTTGAAGGCCGGCTTCGTCGAAAAGACCCGTCTGGAATACATCGACTTACGTGAGCGCACCTCCAACCGTAGTGCACGCACCGAGCGCCTGAGCTACCCGGCGGCCATCGCCAAGAAGCCGCAGTTCGACTGGAGCAGCTACACCCCGGTGGTGCCAACCTTTACCGGCGCCAGGGTGCTGGACAATATCGACCTCAACGTCCTCGCCGAATACATCGACTGGACGCCGTTCTTCATCTCCTGGGACCTGGCCGGCAAGTTCCCGCGCATCCTCACCGATGAAGTGGTGGGTGAAGCGGCAACCGCGCTGTATGCCGATGCCCGGGAAATGCTCAAGAAACTGATCGACGAAAAACTCATCAGCGCCCGTGCGGTGTTCGGTTTCTGGCCGACCAACCAGGTGCAGGACGATGATCTGGAAGTCTACGGTGACGACGGCCAGCCCATCGCCAAACTGCATCACTTGCGCCAGCAAATCATCAAGACCGACGGCAAGCCGAACTTTTCCCTGGCCGACTTCGTCGCGCCCAAGGACAGCGGCGTGACCGACTATATCGGTGGTTTCATCACCACCGCCGGCATCGGTGCCGAAGAGGTGGCCAAGGCTTACCAGGACGCCGGCGATGACTACAACTCGATCATGGTCAAGGCCCTCGCCGACCGTCTCGCAGAAGCCTGCGCCGAATGGCTGCACCAGCAAGTGCGTAAAGAGCACTGGGGTTATGCCAAGGACGAGCAACTGGACAACGAAGCACTGATCAAGGAGCAGTACAGCGGCATACGCCCTGCCCCCGGCTACCCGGCGTGCCCGGACCACACAGAAAAGGCCCAGCTGTTTCAACTACTGGACCCAGAGGCGCGTGAAATGCACGCCGGGCGCAGCGGCGTATTCCTGACCGAGCACTACGCGATGTTCCCGGCGGCGGCGGTCAGTGGCTGGTACTTTGCCCACCCACAGGCGCAGTATTTTGCGGTGGGCAAAGTCGACAAGGATCAGGTGACCAGCTACACCGCACGCAAAGGCCAGGACCTGAGCGTGACAGAGCGCTGGCTGGCGCCGAACCTGGGTTACGACAACTGAAGGCCTGCCCGGCTCGATACCGCCGTGTCGACGGCCCCGGTTGCGGCGATGCCGGACCGGGCCGTGGCGCTACGGTGACAGTTGCCTGTAATGCCTGCACCTCCTTAACAATTGTCGGGACAGCCCCAGCAAACGCTGGCCCTTGATCAGCCGCCGCATCCCCGTACGCCTCGGTATCGTGCAGTCGTTCGAGCAAATGGAAAAACCGCTCATGCCCCGGCTCATCGGCCAGTTGTTGCCATAACTGCCGCCTGGGGACGGCCAAGTCCTGCGGTGGTCGCTGTACTTGTCGCCAATGGCAAAATACACACAGCCTGTCAGCCTGATTTTCATCAGGCTCATTCCCGCACATAACCTGAAGTCGCCGCAGGTTGCTTGTCAACGACACGCTGGGTGGGTAGATCAGACATTCGGTCACTCCGGTGATTGGGAATGACAGAACATCACCGTCCAGACGCTGCTCGGTGGTGAATATATACGGTGCAGAGTTGTTGGCACCCCAACTGATAGGCTCGCGGTAATCACCTACCGCACCCGCAATGACCAAATGCGATTTCCTGTGCCGGACCGATTCCCGGTCCGCTGGGCCGGCAGCTCAGAACAACCGGTTTTACACAGGAAACGGATTTCGTCATGCCCGAACCCATTACACCCGCGTCAACCCTGGCCTTTCGCCAATTACCCGCCCAGGCCGTACATGCGCGTTTCGCCACCCGCCCAGCCTTGTATTCAGTGCTGTTGAACGCCCTGCGCGAGCGTATTCTGGAACGCTACCCGTCGCTGAAGCTGGACTGGCAGACGGTCAAACTGGCAAGCCCTCAGCCATCCGGCGATTACGCCTATCCCGCATTGATGGAAGTGGCTATCGCCCATGTGCTGAACCCGCAGACGCTTGACCTGCACTCCGTGCGCGAGCGTCCCTACTTCCTCACCCAGACGCCACCCGAAGTTATCAAGCCCGAGGGCCTGCCGGGTCTCGACATGCAAGTCATCGCACAGATCATCGACGAGCTGCCAGCCTCGCTCTATCTGTACATGCAGCATGAGCTGGCCGACTACTGGAGCCAGGTTGACGAGCATGGCAACAGTCGCTGGCAGTGGCTCAGCGAGTTCCTCAACGGTCGGATGACCGCGGCGGCGGCGGGTTCTTCAACCTTGACCGACACGCAGCGTGACATGTTGACGGTGGTCGCCGCCTGGCCGGCACAACGTGAGCGCCTGCCCCGCTCCTCACCGGCCACCTATGTGTATTTCATAGAAACCACGCTCGCCGACGCCGGCAAAACCGTGCGCGTACTCACCCCGGACCTGCTGCTGGTACGTGAAAAACAGCTGCTGCTGTACAGCGTGGCCGGCAAGATCGACACGTTCGACTCACTGGCGGCGTTCAGCCAGGCCTGGGGCGCGAAGATGCAGGAGCAGTTCCGATTCGACAGCCTGACCTGGCGGCGCAACGAGCCGGTCGCCAATGTGTTTGAGCAACAGGCGGGGCTGATCCTCAATACACACCTGGAAGACCTGGAGACCCTGTCTTTCCAGGGTCAAGACGAAAAAACCCTTGAGCAGCACCTGGAGAAGATCACCGATCCGGCACGCTATTTCACCGACGTCCCGATCGCCGCCGCCGAACGGCTCGATGCCGTGAGCCAGCGACTGCCGGCATGGCTCGCACAAGCCAGCAACGCTGATCGATTTGCCTACCACCGCCATCTGCAGGACATGGCGCAGGTGCTGCAAAAAAACCAGGGCCGCGCGTTCAACGAGGGCATTGAAAACATCCACACGTTCAGCCGGGCCGCGCTACGCAAGCAGATGCAGGCTGATCATGGTGACGTCGACCCCGATGCCGTGCTGTTGGATTTCACCGTGGCCGCCGGTTATCCAGGGGGAGCCGGAATTGTCGAGCATGTGCGCATGTCGCTGACGGAACTGGCTCTGAAGAACCTCGCTGGCAAGCCCTCTGGCACGTTAGCGCTGTCCTCCCGGACGACAACACCGTTGCCAGGCTGGTTGAACGAAGATTATCTGTTGGGCAGCAGCGGTCTGATCCGGCGCGTCGATATCGGCACCACCTACCCCGAAGCCCTCAAAGACCTGTTGTTGTCCGACACGGTCGATGCTCGCCGCAGGGAGTCGCTGTTTACTCGGGAACTCAAGGTCCATCTGCCGATGCAGGCACTGGAGTACAAGATTCGCCAGCAGCACGGCATGACCGTCACCGGTTATCGGTACGTCAAGGCGCTGATGGCGCAAATGCCTGCCGACAGGATCGTTGACGGCCAGGAGATCGTCTTGCGCCCGCTGGCCCTGTGCCGCAAGACCGGGGCTGCGCCGGATCAAGCCAGCAATATTTTCATCATCGAGCCACGCGATATCAGTGCGGGCCCACATTTGCTGTATCGACCGTTGTATGCCGATGCCCTGCATCAATACCCCACTCGCCAGGCGCTGCTGGAGGCCATTGCCCAGCCAGGCGAGTTGCAGGACAGCGTGCTGGACTGGTTATCGGAGAAAGCCCGCCCCATCTACGCCCACGGAGGTATCAAGGAACCGCACATCATTCGTTTCCTGCCCGGCGATGAATACAGCCTGGCCGAGAAACCCGCCCCGGCGACCCTGGCGGTTGATGAGGGTGCCGGTGAATGGCTGCAATCGCAGGTCAACGGCCAACTGCTTAATCATCTGTTCGGCAGTACAGCGCGGGCGCTGGTCGATTTGGCGGACCGTGAATCAGTCTCCAACACCGAAAGCCGCTGGGCCGTCTTGATGGAAGGTGCGTGGTTGCTGTTCAACACCTTGTTGCTGCCGCTGGTACGCGGCCCAGCCATGTTGGCGGGCTGGTTTCTGGTGCTGGTCGCCAGCCTGGAGCAGGATCTGGCGGGGTTGGACAGCACGGACCCGATTACGCGTGAATCGGCATTGATCGATCTGCTGCTCAATACCGCCATGGTGTTGCTGCATGGCGCATCCGCGTCTGGCACGCCGTTACTGGAAGCTGATACAGAGGCCCGTGGTTTGCGACTGGCAGCCTGGCGCCGTGCCCCGGGCACGCCGGAAGCGGAACAACTGCCAGCGATACGCGAGGGCGTGGTGTCGCTGCCCGGTGAGCCGCCGGCGACGGGTGATACGGTGCTGGACTTCAGCCGGTCCCTGGCCAGCCCTCAAGCCAGTGAACGGCTCAGAGCGATGCTCGATATTCAGGTGCCCTGGCCCTCGTCACTGCCGGCCCCGCAAGCGAGCGGCGCACTCAAGGGCCTCTACCGCATTGACGGCGTCTGGCACGCCAGCCTTGGCGGGCTGCTGTTCCAAGTCAGCGTGACACCGGGGTTCGGCGAGGTCTACCTGGTGCACCCCAAACATCCTCAACATCCAGGCTTCAGGCTGATAAGCGACGGCCAAGGACATTGGCGCCTTGACCGCCACGCGAGGCTCAACGGCGGCATGCCCCGTGACCGATTGAGTACCTGGCAAAAGGAACGCGCCGAACGCCTGCGGACTCTGAATTCAGAGCTCACTGCGCTCAACGCCACGATGTTTTCCTTGATGGGTGCCTCTTTTACCTCTGAAAGAGCCCTGACGATCGCCCGTACCAATCTGGTCGAACAGAGTAAGAACCTGCGCAAGGATTGGTTGCTGCTGGCCAGTTCCAAGAGCATTCCGAAACTGCACGCCGAAGTGGTCAAGCGTCATGAGCAACGCCGCATTGCAACCGCACAGGCCAGGATCCAGTGGGATATTGCCCTGGACAACCAGCGCCGACACGGGCTACCCGTTGTCGAACTGATGAAAAAAATCCAGGCCAAGGCCAACGAGCTGATGAGCCTGGATAGGACTGACCCGGCCCACGAGCGCGCGCGGGACAGGGCCATCAAAACCCTTTACAGCTTCTGGGGCGGGCTTTATGAGTCTCTCTCCCAACGAATGTCAGACACCCTTGAGACCGAGCGCGGCGAAAGTTATGACGAGCTGAATGCGCGCACTAAGCAGGAGTTGCCCAATGACATCACCGACGCCTACGACGACTACATCAACCTGCAGAAACGCCAGGTCCAGGCGCTCGAACACATGATCGAGCCCGCAGAAAAAATCGAGACGCTGCTCAAGGAAGCTACCCCGGCAACACGTCAGTTTTTACTGCAAGACAGACCCACCGATCAAAACATCCACTCAGTGATCATCAAGCAACATGCGCTGCTGGTGTTTATCGACTTGGTATTAAACCGTGCGCACGGCTCAAGGGAGCTGGCGGAGTATCCTTTCGTCAGTGAACTGACCGACCCACGCACGGCAACCAGCCTGTCGGCGCATACGGAAATGATGACGACCAGCGGCTACTCGACCCTAGAGCAGATCGATGTACTCAAGAGTGTCCTGGAGCGCTATGAGCAATTGGAAAACGCCGTCAACTCATTGACTGAAATGGGTTCAGGGTTTATTCGCGAAGAATACCGCGAGCCCTTCCTGCAACATCTGGCCCAAGCCCGCAGCAGCCTTGAAACCCAACTGGCCCATTCGATTCTGGTCGAGGAGGGTTTTGCCCCTGTCACGCCCCCCGACAGCGCCACGCGACTCAAAGCCTCGAGTCGCAGAGTCATCACCACCCGCGACAGGAGGACCCTGGTAGGAGACTTGCGTGTCGGCCAGCCGGATGCGCCAGGCAATTTCGTCGATATCAAAGACCCGCTGACCGGCAAGACGCTCGCCACCTACCTTGAACACGCCAGTGAGGGGTTCTGGAATGTCGTAGAGCCAGCCCGCGCCGCACCGCCTGCTGAGGTGGCGCTTAAGCGCCCACTGAGGGCAATAGAGGCACAGGCACAAACGGTCAAAGACGAGCGCGCGGGAATTGATCGCAGTATTCATTTTCAACAACGCAAACTCAACGACCCCAGCCGACTGGAAAGCCTGGCCCCCCATGAATGGGATGTCATGCTGACGCAACATGCGCAAAAATTCACAACCCTGGCTGAAGAACTCAAACGCGACCATGCCACAGACGCCCGTGCCACCGAGCTGATCGACCGTTACCAGGAAGAGGCCGCCGCCGCCACCCGGCAAGCACGCGAGGCATGCAGCCTCGGTTACAAGTTGCAGCGCCCCAGGGCAGCCCATGTGGCCTATTTATGGCGACACGGTTTTGTCGACATCAACCTGGTCCGCAGCCGTGTCCCGTTAAAAGCGGGGGACTACCTGACCGAGTATGCGATACGCGATAAAAGCAAAATCAGGGAAGGCAAACAAGGTGAGGACGCCGTGCTGTGGTACGCCCACTTCCACTACGCGACGGCCGACAAGCCGCCTGCCAGCCCTGACTTCGGGCATCTGAAAACCAAAGCTGAACGGCTGTATACCCGCAAGGACCTGATCGAGCGGGCACGTGCCGACAACCGGGCCGTGGTCAACCTGGAGAAAGCCGAGATCAAGCCGCCGCTGGACCAACAGCTATTCCTGGGTCTGGAGGTGCTCAGCCCAAGATAAGCCGTAACCGATTGTCTATGCTCTGTACGATGACCCCGTTGACGAGGGCTGTATGGACGACCCAATCGATAACAAGCCGCCGACCTTCTGGCAGATGCTGCACAGCGTGATGGCGGCGGCTTTTGGTGTGCAAAGCGGCAAGAACCGCGCCCGCGATTTTACCCACGGCAAGCCTAGCCACTTTGTAATGCTGGGCATCCTGTTTACGGTGGTGTTTGCCTTGACCTTATTTGGCATCGTCAAATTGGTGCTGCACCTGGCCGGGGTTTAACGCAGCAGTAGTTGCAAGCTGAACGGGTAACGGTAGGACGGGGGCTTGCCCACCGCCGACAGTGCGCGAAATTCCACCGACCGCATGGGCCCCATCAGGCGCCGTGCCTGGGCAACATCGATCAATTGGAACAAGGCCTGTTGGCGGTTGCGACCGCCAAGCGCGCCGATATCGACACCCTTGGCATCATCATGGATCAACACCATTGCCCAGCCGCCCAGGGTGAAGTGCCCCGCCACCAGCGTACTCAGGCGCCCGTCCAGGCGTGCTGCAAGGATCTGCGGCGAACTGTTGACCGCACTGAACAACACATCCTTGCCCGGTACCCGACCGCTGTCTTGCAGGGCCTGCATGGCGCCCAATGCCATCTCATCATTGGCCGACCACACCAGGGCCGATTGTGGATAGCGCTTGAGCATCTGCGTGGCTTGTTCGTAGGCGCGCTGGCGGTTCCATTCACCGTAGACCAACTGGCGCAGGCGCACTTGCGGATGTTCGGCCAGGGCGCGGCGCAGGCCCTGTTCACGCAACTGCGCCGCCGGTGTGGTCTTGGCACCGGAAAATGCCAGCAGGTCCAGCGTTGCGCCAGAAGCGATCGGCCCGTGTTGGCGCAACAAGTCGGTCAACATCAGGTAGCCGGCCTGCTCGTCGTCCGCGACCATGCTGCCGATCAACCGGGTGTCGTGGTAGGCGTCCAAGAGCTGCGTCTGGTCGGGCGTCAGGGCGTTGTTGACGATCAGTAATTTCACCCCGCTGCCCTGGGCCATGCGCATGATTTGCGGGGCAACGTATTGCTCATTCACCAGCACCAGGTAATCAGGTCGTTCAGTGCCCAGCAATGCCTCTCGCGCATGGGCCAGGGTGACTTGGTTGTCACGCTCGGAATAGCGCACACGCAAATCCAGGCCGAGGTCCTTGGCGCCGGCCTGCATGAATTGCGCATAACTGACCCAGAAGGTTTCCGAAGACCGGCCAGGGTTGAGAAACACCACCGACGCAGCCTGGGCGATTGCCCCGTACGCCGACCCCAGCAACCACACACACGCCATCAGAACCTTCAACATGGTTGTCTGAACCTTGAACATAGAGCGCCATGATAGTGGCAATTAGATATTCAATCGAGGTTCAATCAACCCGCTGCTTTACTGGTGGCTAACCCAGAACACGGCGGTTCCCACCACCAGGATGGTCAAAAATAAAATGGCCCAGGCATCCACGGTACTGTCGGGTTTACGGGCTTTGGTGGAATTGCTCATCGCATCGCCTCTTGTCGGTTTTATAGGTGACTGCACTAAGACTCGAACACAGTAAAGACCAGAGTTGTCCCTGTGACAAATGTGGGTATGGCGATAACGGTTCTCATTAGTCAGTTTGGTTATTTACATATACCCAAACATCACTTTTGCGCATATACGCAAACTGTTATCGTGCGCCGGCTCCGTTGGGAGTGCGCGGCCGTGCGCGCAGATTTGCCGAGAACAGGACCTATATGTACGTATACGACGAATACGATCAGCGCATCATCGAGGACCGCGTCAAGCAGTTCCGTGATCAGACCCGACGCTACTTAGCAGGTGAACTGAGCGAAGAAGAGTTCCGCCCTCTGCGCCTGCAAAATGGCCTTTATGTGCAGCGCTTTGCGCCGATGCTGAGGGTGGCCGTGCCCTATGGCCAACTGACGTCGCGCCAGACGCGAATGATGGCCAAGATCGCCCGCGACTTCGACAAAGGCTATGCCCACATCAGCACGCGCCAGAACGTGCAGTTCAACTGGCCAGCCCTGGAAGATGTGCCGGACATCCTGGCTGAACTGGCTACCGTGCAGATGCACGCCATTCAGACCAGCGGTAACTGCCTGCGCAACGTGACCACCGACCAATTTGCCGGCGTCGCTGCCGATGAGCTGATCGACCCACGGCCATGGTGTGAAATCGTGCGCCAGTGGACCACCTTCCACCCCGAATTCGCCTACCTGCCACGCAAGTTCAAGATCGCCATCAACGGCTCGACCTCGGACCGTGCGGCCATCGAAGTACACGACATCGGCCTGGAGCCGGTGTACAACGCCGCCGGCGAGCTGGGCTTTCGCGTATTGGTCGGCGGTGGCCTGGGCCGTACCCCGGTGGTCGGTGCGTTCATCAACGAGTTCCTGCCGTGGCAGGACCTGTTGAGCTACCTCGACGCCATCCTGCGGGTCTACAACCGCTATGGCCGTCGCGACAACAAGTACAAGGCCCGGATCAAGATCCTGGTCAAGGCGCTGACCCCTGAGGTGTTTGCCCAGAAAGTCGATGCCGAAATGGAACACCTGCGCGGCGGCCAGACCACCCTGACCGAAGCCGAAGTGCACCGCGTCGCCAAGCACTTCGTCGACCCTGAGTACAAGGCCCTGAGCAATCAGGACGCCGAGCTGGCCGCACTCGACCAGCAACACCCAGGTTTCGCCCGCTGGCGCACGCGCAACACCCTGGCGCACAAGAAGCCCGGCTACGTGGCAGTGACCCTGTCGCTCAAGCCCACCGGTGTTGCCCCTGGCGATATCACCGACAAGCAACTGGATGCCGTCGCCGACCTGGCCGAGCGCTACAGCTTTGGCCAACTGCGCACCTCCCACGAGCAGAACATCATTCTTGCGGACGTTGAACAAAGCCAATTGTTCACCCTGTGGGGCGAACTGCGCGAAGGCGGTTTTGCCACGCCGAACATCGGCCTGCTGACCGATATCATCTGCTGCCCGGGCGGCGACTTCTGCTCCCTGGCCAACGCCAAGTCGATCCCGATTGCCGAGTCGATCCAACGCCGTTTCGACGACCTGGATTACCTGTTCGACATCGGCGAGCTGGACCTGAACATTTCCGGTTGCATGAACGCCTGTGGTCACCACCACGTCGGCCACATCGGCATCCTGGGCGTGGACAAGAAAGGCGAAGAATTCTACCAAGTGTCCCTGGGTGGCAGCGCCAGCCGCGATGCGAGCCTGGGCAAGATCCTCGGCCCATCCTTCGCCCAGGAAGCCATGCCAGAGGTGATCGGCAAGCTGATCGACGTGTATATCGAACAGCGTACCGAAGATGAGCGCTTCATCGACACCTACCAGCGCATCGGCATCGACCTGTTCAAGGAGCGTGTCTATGCAGCGAATCATTAAGAACAACGCAGTCGTCGACGAAACCTGGCACCTGCTGCCCAAGGACGCGAGCTTCGACGGCATCTCCAACTGCGACGACCTGATCGTGCCGCTGGCACTGTGGCGCGAGCACGGCCATGCCCTCAAGGCCCGCGATGGCGGCCTGGGTGTGTGGCTGGACGCCGATGAAGAAGCCGAAGAAATCGGTGATGACGTGCAGCATTTTCAGGTCATCGCCCTTAACTTCCCGGCCTTCACCGACGGGCGCAACTACTCCAATGCCCGCCTGCTGCGTGACCGTTATGGCTACAAGGGTGAACTGCGGGCCATTGGCGACGTGCTGCGTGACCAACTGTTCTACCTGCACCGCTGCGGGTTCGATGCCTTCGCCTTGCGCGCGGACAAAGACCCGTACGAAGCGCTGGAAAGCCTCAAGGATTTCTCGGTGACCTATCAAGCGGCCACCGATGAACCTTTGCCGCTGTTCCGCCGCCGCTAACCTCCTGTAGGAGCGAGCTTGCTCGCGAAGAACGCAAGGGCGCCAAATACATCCAGGTGACCTGCGTTATCGTTCAAGTTCTTCGCGAGCAAGCTCGCTCCTACAGTTGCATCGCCCGTGATCGACTCCCGCTTGACATTAAAGTTAACTTTAAGCTTAGCCTGAGACCTCCCCTGCTCAGGAGTTAACCCATGTCACCGTTCGAATCGCTGCAACTGCCTAACGGCCAAGTCATCGCCAACCGCATCGCCAAGGCCGCGATGGAAGAGAATATGGCGGACCTGCATCAGGCACCGTCCAAAGCCTTGAAGCAGCTGTACAAGACCTGGGCCGACGGCGAACCCGGCCTGCTGCTGACCGGTAACGTGATGATCGACCGCCGCGCCATGACCGGCCCTGGCGGTGTCGCGCTAGAAAACGAGCAACACCTGGCCAGTTTTCGTGAATGGGCCGACGTAGCCCGGGCCAAAGGTGTGCACTTCTGGGTACAGCTCAGCCATCCGGGCCGCCAGACCATGGCCAACCTCGGTCAACAAGCGTTGGCCCCCTCGGCTATTGCGCTGGATGTGGGCAGTTTTTCCAAGATGTTCGCCAAACCCAAGGCCATGACCGAAGACGACATCCAGGACGTCATCAAGCGCTTCGCCACCAGCGCCCGCCTGGCCGAGCAAGCCGGGTTCACCGGCGTACAGATCCACGGTGCCCATGGTTATTTGTTGAGCCAATTTCTCTCGCCCTTGAGCAACCATCGCACCGACCGCTGGGGCGGCCCCTTGGAAAACCGCGCACGCCTGTTGCTGGAGGTCGTCCGTGCCGTACGTGCCAGCGTCAGCCCTTCATTTTGTGTGTCGGTAAAGCTCAATTCCGCAGACTTCCAGCGCGGCGGCTTCGATGAGACCGATGCGCGCGCAGTAGTGGAGATGCTCAATACACTGCCGATCGATTTGCTTGAGTTGTCCGGCGGCAGCTATGAAGCGCCGGCCATGCAAGGTGAGGCGCGGGACGGCCGCACCTTGGCCCGTGAAGCCTACTTTTTGGATTTCGCCACACAAATGGCGAGCATCGCCACCATGCCACTGATGGTGACCGGAGGTATTCGCCGCTTGCCGGTGGTCCAGCAAGTATTGGACAGCGGCATCGCCATGGCCGGCATCGCCACCGCCCTGACCCTGGAGCCGCAACTGATCAAACAGTGGCGTGAAGGTCGCGACCTCAACCCACAACTGCGGCCCATGGAATGGAAGCGCAAACCCCTGGCCGCCCTCGCCACCCTCGCCGTGGTGCGCGACCAGATGCGCCGTCTGAGCCGCGGCCGCCTGCCCAACCCCAACGTTGCGCCCTGGCTGGCATTGGCCTGTGACCAGTGGTTTATCGCGCGGCGTACGCGGCAATACCGCGCAAGCATGACGCAATCTTCACATTAAAGGCGGAGCATTCGCCGTGATTGAACTGTCCCCTACTGATCAGCAGTTTTTCAACCTCACTGACGATTGGAGTTCCTCATGGCGAAAATCAACCTGGCCCAGCAGTTGGCGACCACCCTGGAACAAGCGGGTATCAAACGTATCTGGGGGCTCACCGGCGACAGCCTCAATGGCCTGACCGACGCCCTGCGCAGCATGGACAGCATCGAGTGGATGCATGTTCGCCACGAGGAGGTCGCCGCCTTCGCTGCCGGTGCCGAAGCGGCGGCCACCGGCGAGTTGACGGTGTGCGCCGGCAGTTGCGGGCCGGGCAACCTGCATTTGATCAATGGTTTGTTCGATTGCCATCGCAACCATGTGCCGGTGCTGGCGATTGCCGCGCAGATTCCGTCATCGGAGGTTGGCCTGAATTACTTTCAGGAAACCCATCCCCAGGAACTGTTCAAGGAGTGCAGCCATTTTATCGAGCTGGTGAGCAACCCTGAGCAGATGCCCCATGTCCTGCACCGTGCCATGCGTTCGGCGATTCTTAACCGAGGCGTGGCGGTGGTGGTGATTCCGGGGGATGTGTCGCTGCTGGAGGTGGAAGATAAGCTCAAGCCGTGGCCGGCCTTGCACGCACCGCGCACCCTGCCGGTTGAGCAGGACTTGCAGCGCCTCACCGACATGCTCCAGAGCAGCGAGAAAGTCACTCTGCTGTGTGGCAGCGGCTGTGCCGGTGCCCACGATCAAGTGGTGGCGCTGGCCGACGCCCTCGGCGCGCCGGTGGTGCACGCACTGAGGGGCAAGGAGCATGTGGAGTGGGATAACCCGTTCGACGTCGGCATGACCGGCCTGATCGGTTTCAGCTCCGGCTACCACGCCATGCTCGATTGCGACACCTTGGTCATGCTCGGCACCGACTTCCCTTATCGCCAGTTCTACCCGACCGACGCCAGGATCATCCAGGTGGACCGCAACCCCCAAGCCCTGGGGCGTCGTGCGACCCTGGATCTGGGCATCGCCGCCGACGTCAGTGAAACCATCGCCGCGCTGTTGCCGCGCCTGACCCGCAAGACCGATCGCAGCTTCCTCGAGACCTCCCTGAAGCACTACGAAAAAGCCCGCCAAGGCCTCGATGACCTGGCGCAACCGTCCAAGGCCGGCCGGCCGATCCATCCCCAGTATGTGGCGCGCTTGCTCAGCGAGCTGGCCGATGATGATGCGATCTTTACCGCCGATGTCGGCTCACCCACCGTGTGGGCGGCGCGTTATCTGAAGATGAACGGCAAGCGCCGGCTGATCGGCTCGTTCAACCATGGCTCGATGGCCAACGCCATGCCTCAGGCTATCGGCGCCCAGGCAGCATTCCCTGGACGGCAGGTGATCTCGATGTCTGGGGACGGTGGTTTCACCATGTTGATGGGGGATTTCATTTCCCTGGCGCAACTGCAATTGCCGGTCAAACTTGTGGTGTTCAACAATTCGTCCCTAGGCTTTGTCGCCATGGAGATGAAGGCTGCAGGTTACCTGGACACCGGGACCGAGCTGAAAAACCCGGACTTTGCGGCCATGTCCAATGCCATGGGCATTTTGGGCATACGTGTGGAGCAATCCGAAGACTTGGAGCCGGCACTGCGCCGTGCCCTGGCCCACGATGGCCCGGTGTTGGTGGATGTGGTGACCGCGACTCAGGAACTGGTGATGCCGCCGAGCATCAAGCTGGAACAGGCCAAGGGGTTCAGCCTGTACATGCTCAAGGCGGTGATGAGCGGGCGTGGCGATGAGGTTATCGAACTGGCACGCACCAACTGGTTGCGATAACCCCATTGTGGGAGCGGGCTTGCTCGCGAAGGCGGTGTATCAGCCGATGATGTCTCTGCTGAACCACCGCCTTCGCGAGCAAGCCCGCTCCCACATTTGAGCGCATTGCCAAATCAATCCTTCTGTTTTTCTACCCACTTACCGTAGGCATCGATGAATGCCTGCAGGAACGGCTTGGTCTTTTCCGACACCTTCCCCGCCTCATCGAACACACTGCCTGCCCCGCCCAGATAGGCTTCCGGCTGTTGCATGCACCACACATCCAGGAACACCAGGGACTGGCGCAAATGGTGGTTGGCGCCAAAACCGCCAATGGCACCCGGCGACACGCTGATGATCGCCCCGGGCTTGCCACTCCAGGCGCTTTGCCCGTATGGGCGCGAGCCCACGTCAATGGCATTTTTCAAGGCCGCCGGCACGGAGCGGTTGTATTCGGGGGTGACGAACAGCACCGCGTCGGATGAACTCACTTGTTTGCGGAAAGTACTGTAGGCTGCGGGCGGTGTTGCACCGTCGATGTCCTCGTTGTAGAGCGGCAAGTCGCCGATTTCAACAATGTTCAACTTGAGATTGGCGGGGGCCAGTTCGGCCAGGGCCAGGGCGACCTTGCGGTTGATCGACTCTTTTCTCAAGCTGCCCACCAGGACGGCAATCGTGTAGACCTTGCTCATTGAGGTTTCCCGACTTCTGAATAAAGGAGCTTGTAGTTATAGAGGCTTCGCGACGCGTTCACCAGAGGGTTGTGCGGATTCCCTCGACGTTTTCCTTGCAAGCACTTGCGTAGGAAGCGTCTGAAAATATCAGCGAATAGTATTTTTTTCTTATAGGTAAACTACCCCGCTCCCTGACGGTCTACAGAACCGCAAATCGAGTGTTTATCTCCAGAGGTTCTAAACAGATGGCTGCAGTACTTGTTGGACAGTTTCATGCCAGAGACGCGGAAGGCCGCGTGTATTCGGTGCATGAGTTTCAGGAATCCAACCCGGCGCAAGGCGACCTGGCCGGATCGACGCCCACCACGACCTACAAGCTGGCCATTGGCGACCGTGTAGAAAAGCTGGAAGGTGATGAATTCAAACTGATCCAGTCGGGCACCATTCTCGTGCGCGAGTCCGAAACCACTCTGGCATCGTAAGCGCTTGCCTTGTTCACCTGCTCAGTCCTGGGGGCTGGGCTGGGGAAGCTCATGGGCGGCGGATCTGCGTCATCTCTATGCCCTGTTCGTCTTGCTTGAGCGTCACCAGCACCTGGCCGTGCTCCCCTTGCACGGTAAACATCGAGCGCTTGTAACCTGCTGCGTTGTACGCGGGGTAAGCCTCCACCTCCCTGATCAGGCTGATCCCCACGACTGCGCCCACCTGCTCGCCCACCTGTTGCTGGGAGCGAATAAAGGCTTCCAGTGCGAGATTGTCCGGCGTCGGTTCATCCTGATGATTGAAGAAGTAAGCCGCCAGGCCTCCCACGGTCACCAGGACCACGAGTTGCTTGGCGGTTACCCCGAAGAAAGTCGAGGGTAGAGGCATATGAGACCAGACCTGTTTTTTATTTTAAGTACCGGCAAACCGGCAGGGGTCGTTGCTGATCAGACCCGCCATTCTAATGGGGTCCTGGCTGAGCGCCATAGGCCGGGACGACCCCGGCAGTCTTTTTTGCGCACGAAGGCCTGCGCCATTGAATCCCCTGCGCACTGCACATAGACTCCGGCCATGCGTTTACGTCATATCGAAGTGATTCAGGCCATCTTGCAGACCGGCCACCTCGGCACCGCCGCCGAGTGGTTGCAACTCCCCGTGGGCGATGTAGACGCCACCCTCAAGGATGCCGAGCAGCAACTGGGCTTCATGCTGTTCGCCAGCGTGCGCGGGCGCTTGCAGGCCACGCGGGAAACCCTGGAGTTGCAGGCACAAATCACAACTCTGTATGAAGCCCTGGAGCCGTTGCAACGCCTTGCCAGCCGCTTGAAACACCATCATGCTCCGCCCCTGCGCGCCCTCTGCACACCGCCGTTGGCCAACCAACTGTTGCCGCAGAGCATTGCCGCGCTGCGTCGACGCTTCCAGGACATGCCGTGTAACCTGTCGAGCCGGCCAGTTGGCCAGATCATCAACAGCCTGCTGTTGCATGAAGCCGATGTGGGCCTGAGCCTGCATGACCCAGAACACCCCCATATCCAGAGCACGGTGCTGGCCCAAGGCAAATTGCAGTTGCTGGCCCCCCATGGCTGGCTCAAGCCCAAGCAAAAGTACATTGCGCTGCAGGAGTTGGCCGGCCAATCGTTGATCGGCCTTGAAGGCCATGATCCGCTCAGCCGTTTGCTGGACGCCAAGCTGCATGCCCTGCGGCCGGTGCCCGTGGTGCAGACGCGCGTACAAACCTACCCGATGATGCGCGGCCTGGTGGAAGCCGGAGAGGGCCTGGCGATTGTCGACCCGTTCACCGCCTTGGGTGCACGCGAGTCCGGGCTTGATGCGTGCCCGGTGTCACCACCGATAGTGGTCAGCCTGTATGCGCTGACCTTGAAAGACGCTGCGGCCTCCCCTGCATTGAATGCGCTGCTGGAGATCGTCATCCAGAAAGCCGAAAGCCTGCTTGGTAACGACACCAAGCCCCTGTAGGAGGTCAGACCGCCTCCACTTGCGCCTTGAACAACCGATACCAGAAAATCGCGACCTCGCGGGTTTGCGGGTCAATCCCGCGATAACGCAGTTGATCGATGCCGCCCATTACATAGCCACAACGCTCATACAGGCGACAGGCGCCGAGGTTGTTGTTCTGGGTCTCAAGCATCATGCCCGGCAGGTTCTTCTTGCGAGCCCAGAACTGCGCCACGTCCAACAACGACTTGGCCACGCCATGTCGACGCGCCGGTAACGCCACAGCCAACTCGTCAACATGGGCGAAACCGTTCCAGTTGGTGCTGACCACGATATGCCCCACTGCGCGGTCATCCAGGTACGCCATGAAGATCGAGCTGTCGGCGGCATCACGAAAACTGGCGAATTCTTCCGGGTCGATGCCATAGCACTTGCGGTACGGCAGCACTTTTTCCACCGGCCATTGGTCGACGCGCTGGCCCATTTGCGGCACCCCATAGGCGCTGACTTCAAAGCTGAAATCGTTGCCCCACACATAGGCGTCAAAACCTTCGTCGGCGACTCGCACACTGAGCCCTGGATACTTCGGGTTCATCACAGCTTGCATAAACTTCCTTAACCCTTGATGCAATCGACGGTGTAACGACGGCCAGTGCCGTCATCTTCGTGTTGCAGCCCATGCACATCCGCGACAAAACCGGGGAAACTGCTATCGAACGTGCGGGCAAATGCCAGGTAATCGATGATTGAACGGGTTGACTCGGTGAAGCGTTCGCCGGGCATGATCAGCGGTATGCCCGGCGGGTAAGGCACCAGCATCACGGCGGCGATGCGTCCGGCCAAGGCATCGATGCAGACCGCCTCCACCTCGCCCCTGACCAGTTGGTCGTAGGCATCGGCGGGTTTCATCGCGATTTGCGGTAATACCGTATACATACGTTTGAGGTGTCTGGCCGTGGCATTGCTACGGTAACAGCTGTGCAACTGGTCGCAAAGGTCGCGCAGCCCCAGGCCTTGATAACGCGCCGGGCCTTGGGCATACACCGACGGCAAGCAACTGGCCAGGCTGACATTGGCATCGTAGCTACGCTTGAACTCCAGCAACTCAGTGAGCAAGGTGCTCCATTTGCCTTTGGTAATGCCCATGGAAAACAGCACGAGGAACGAATACAGCCCAGTCTTCTCCACTACCAGACCGCGCTCCCAGAGGAACTTGCTGACCACTGCGGCGGGAATCCCGCAATCGCTCAAGGCCCCTCCGGCGTTGAGGCCAGGCATCACCAGCGTGACTTTGATCGGGTCCAGCAATACGTAGTCTTCGACCACGTCGCCAAAGCCATGCCATTCATCCCCAGGGTGCAACAGCCAATCCGCCGTGGCGACCCGGTCGATGCCCGCGACCGAGGGTGGCTGCCAGATGGAGAACCACCAGTCTTGGGCCGCTATATGCTGGCGCAAGTTGGCCAGGGCACGGCGAAAACTCAAGGCCTCGTCGAACATTTCCTGAAGCAGCGAGCGTCCGGCCGGGCCCTCCATCATTGCCGAGGCCACATCCAGCGACGCGATGATGCTGTATTGCGGCGAGGTGGAGATATGCATCATGAAGGCTTCATTGAAGCGGTCACGGTCCAGTTGCCGTGCGCCGCCGTCCTGCACGTGGATCATCGACGCCTGGCTGAATGCGGCCAGCAATTTATGCGTACTGTGGGTGGTGAACACCAAGGGGCTGTCCGGCGTGCGCGAGGTGCCCATGCCATAGCGCCCGGCGAAGAACTCGTGAAAGGCAGCATAGGCATACCAGGCCTCATCAAAGTGCAGCACCTCGACACTGTTGCCCAGTTGCTGCTTGATCAGTTCGGCGTTGTAACACAGGCCGTCATAGGTGGAGTTGGTCACCACCGCCAATTTCACTTTCGGTGGTCGCCCACGGGTCAAGGGGCTGGCGTCGATCTTGGCGCGGATCGACTCAGGGCTGAATTCGCTCAGGGGGATCGGGCCGATGATCCCCAGCTCGTTGCGCTCCGGGCACAGGTACAGCGGGATCGCGCCGGTCATGATGATCGAATGCAACACCGACTTGTGGCAATTGCGGTCCACCAGCACCAGGTCATCGCGCCCCACCATGGAATGCCAGACGATCTTGTTGGCGGTGGACGTGCCGTTGATCACAAAGAACGTATGGTCGGCGCCAAAGTTGCGCGCGGCGCGGGCCTCGGCTTCGGCCAAAGGCCCGGTGTGATCGAGCAGCGAGCCCAGTTCGGGCACCGACACCGACAAGTCAGAGCGCAGGGTGTTTTCCCCAAAGAACTGATGAAAGGCCTGCCCCACCGGGCTTTTGCGATAGGCCACGCCACCGCCATGACCGGGGGTGTGCCAGGAATAATTGGAGTCGGCGGTGTGTTGCACCAGCGCCTTGAAGAACGGCGGCAACAGGCCATCCAGGTACGTGCGTGCGGCGCGGGCGACCTGGCGCGCCAGAAACGGCACGGTGTCTTCGAACAGATATAGGATGCCGCGCAGCTGGTTGAGCTCGCTCATGGCATCGGCGGGTGCGTTTTCTAGCGTGACTTGCTCGCCCAGCGCAAAGATCGGCAGGTTGGGTGCGCGCAGGCGCGCCAAGCGAATCAACTCCACCATGTTCTGCAACAGATGGGTGTTTTCCCCAGCGCCTTCGGCGGCGATCAGCATGCAGGCCAGGCCGTGATGGGTAGCGGCCACTAGCCGCCCCTCGGCGTAGTCCACCGCAGAAAAAATACTGAAGCCCTCCTGTTCCAACTCCCTGGCGATGCCTCGAACCCGGTCACCGGCAACGGTGTCGGCCTTGATGTCACGGTGCACGATCAGAACGGGGAACTTCAGGTCCTTGTACATGAGCACTCTTACTCCGGAGGCTTTGCACAAAGGGTAGAAGCTGGAAGCAGATGTGGCGAATGAAGATTTCACAGGTGGTCGAGAGGTATCTACATAAGTCGCGAGGGAGCTTGCTCCCGTGACGGCCCGCCTGCCGGGCCATACCTGCCTCACACCCGCGATCAAACTGTGGGAGCTGGCTTGCCTGCGAATGCGGCCTGCCAGCCGACACTTATCTACCTGAGGCTCCGCAATCCAAATGTGGGTGGGCTGAGCCGGCATTCCGGCTTTTCCAAAGTGACCCGCTGTCAGAGCGGAACGCTAAGTGGCCATTACCGCAGGAATGGAGATGTACCCAATCCAACCGTGTTGACTGTCAGGCCGCATTCGCGAGCAAGCCCGCTCCCACAGTTTGATCGCGGGGCGTCAGGTCGATAGGCGTTGGCTGGCAGGCCGCTATCGCAGGCAAGCCAGCTCCCCCAGTTTGATCGCGCAGCGTCAGGTAGATAGGCGTTGGCTGGCAGGCCGTCACGGGAGCAAGCTCCCTCGCCACAGATGCAACTGTGTAAGTACCCATGGCTGAAAGCCTGCTCCTACATGAGCGGTTATTGCTGAGTGAGTTGAGTCCACAACGCCGGCGCACCGGCTGCCTTGGCAATCGCCTCCAGCCTTGCCGCATGCTCGGCCAGGTCCTGCTCGCTGGCACGGATGATCGGCGTCGGCTTGCGATCAGCTGGCAAGCGGCGGATTTCCGAAGGGCGGTTGCCCGAGCCTTCCGCCGAACCGCTGCCATCGGACGCATTACCGGCCAGGGACAGGCTGGTCTGCCCGCCGGTCATGGTCAGGTAAACGTCGGCCAGGATCTCGGAGTCGAGCAAGGCGCCGTGGAGTTCACGGCCGGAGTTGTCGACGCCATAGCGCTTGCACAAGGCATCGAGGCTGTTGCGTTGTCCCGGGTGGCGCTCGCGGGCCATCATCAAGGTATCGAGGATCGTGCAGTGTTGGGAGATGTCCGCACGGTCGGTCTGCCCCATCAGGGCAAATTCGTTATTGATGAAGCCGATGTCGAACGCCGCGTTATGGATGATCAACTGGGCGCCATTGATGAATTCGAAGAACTCATCGGCCACTTCGGCGAAGCGCGGCTTGCCCTTGAGGAATTCGTCGGTGATGCCGTGGACGCCAATCGCGCCCTCATCACTGTCGCGGTCCGGTTGCAGGTAGACGTGGAAGTGGCGGCCGGTCAGGCGGCGCCCCATCAGTTCGACACAGCCGATTTCGATGATCCGGTGACCATCGGTCACCGGCATGCCGGTGGTTTCGGTATCGAGTACAACAGATCGGATGGCCATCAGGGTTCAGCTCTCAACGGTTCGGTACAGTTCAAGGGGCGGGATATTAGCACGCTCTGTAAACGAAGCGCCCATGGCACCCAACCACCGGTGGACACCCAACAGTTATTTACAAGATTTCGCAAACTTGCTGCGGATTGCTACGCCCCTCATCGCTAACCTGCGCGCCTCCTCCAGATACGGAATTCCCTGACTCATGTTCAACCTGAAATGGCTGTTCATCCCCTGCCTGCTCAGCGCTGCCGGTGCGCAAGCCACCAGTTTCGTGATGACCACTGACGCCTTGGTGAGCCTGTCGATGAGTGCCACGGGCGGCACCAGCAGCAGCTTCAAGGACGACAAGATTGTGCTGGCAGCCAAGGCCGATGCCGCCTCGTTTGTCGCAAGCGAAGGTGCAATACGCGGTGCCCAACTAGAGTCAGCCTTGCGGCATATTCGCCAGACGAGAGTGGACCTGCGATACACGGACGAACAACTCGCCCGTGCGATCCTGGCTCTGTAAGCGACAACAATCACGGGATGTTTGTGATCAGGCCAACGTCTGCCTGCCTGAAGCTCAATGCCGTGCGGGTAGATTCGCCACACGCGATGGCGGCGGTGAAGCAGCGGCTCGAGCGGCCGCTGCGGTGTCGCTGACTCAGCTCTGCTTGTAGCCGCGCACTTCATCCACGCCACGGTTAGCCAACTGGTCGGCGCGCTCGTTGCCAGGGTGGCCAATGTGCCCGCGCACCCATTTCCAGGTGATGTCGTGACGGTTGCACTGTTCATCGAGCAATTGCCACAGGTCGGCGTTCTTGACCGGCTCCTTGGCCGCTGTCTTCCAGCCACGTTTTTTCCAGTTGACCATCCACTCGTTGATGCCCTTCATCACGTACTGCGAGTCGGTCACCAGCAGTACGTTGCAGCGTCGCTTGAGTTCTTCGAGGCCGCGAATCGCGCCCATCAGTTCCATGCGGTTATTGGTGGTATTGGCTTCGCCGCCCCACAGTTCCTTCTCCACGCCCTTGCACACCAGCAAGGCGCCCCAGCCGCCCGGGCCGGGGTTGCCCTTGCAGGCGCCATCGGTGAAGAGTTCTACGCTATCGGTCATCGGTTATTCGGCCTGAAATCAAAAAGAGGTTTTACGGTTCGCGTTGTTCGCGGTTGACCTTGGCCAACGGCATTGGCACGAGCTTGCCGATCGGCTCGCGGCGCACTTGTTGCACCGGTCGCAGCCCGACCACGATCTTGCGTGCAACCAGCAAATAAAAGCCGCCACCCGACAGCTGCCAGGCCCCTGCGCGGCGTTCCCAACCGGCCAGGCGGCCCTGCCACTTGGCCGTCGCAAGCGGCGGACGATAGCACCCGAAGCGGCGTTTCTCCAGCGCGAAGCCCAGCAGGTTGAGCCAGTCGCCCACCCGTGATGGCGCGATGCAACGCGCCTGACGCAGTCCGTCATGGGCGAACACACGGCGCAGGCCCCAACTGCTCCAGGGGTTGATGCCGACAATCAGTAAATGGCCACCAGGGCGCACGCTGCTCGCCGCTTCGCGCAACAAACCGTGGGGCGACAGGCAGAAATCCAGGCCATGCTGCAACACCACCACATCGGCGGCGTGTTCGCTCAACGGCCAGGCCTGTTCCTCGCAGACGATTTCCACACCTGGCAATGGCGCGCCCAGGCGTACATTGCGTTGCACCTGCGGTGCCGAGGGCGGCGTGTCGGCCGACGGCCCGTAATGCACCAGGTAGCCCCCAAAGAACCGGCCCAGCTCGTCTTCGAGCATGCGCCGCTCTTCTTCCAGCAAAAACTGCCCAATCGGCCCGGACAACCATTCGCGGGCGGCGCTGATCAGGGCCAGCCACTCAGGATCGGCCTGGGCGAACGCTTTATCAGTCATTGCATTCTCCAACTCGCCTAGACGTTCTAAGATGCACCAATGTGTTCAGCTTGGCGAATCGAAGAATGATACAGATCAGTGCCCTACCCGCCTTCACCGACAACTACATCTGGTTGTTACAAGACCCCACGACCCGGCGCTGCGCCGTGGTCGACCCCGGCGATGCCGCGCCAGTACTGGCCTGGCTCAAGCAGAATGCCGAGTGGCGCCTCAGCGACATTCTGGTCACCCATCATCACCATGATCATGTGGGCGGTGTGGAGCAACTGAAAACTGTCACCGGCGCCACGGTCTACGGCCCGGCCAACGAAAAGATCCCGGCGCGGGATGTCGCCTTGCAGGATAACGACCGTATCAGCGTGCTGGGCTGGGACTTCGACGTGTACGCCGTGCCCGGCCACACCCTCGGTCACATCGCCTTTTACCACCAGGGCGTATTGCTGTGTGGCGATACCTTGTTCGCCGCGGGTTGCGGTCGCCTGTTCGAAGGCACACCCGAACAGATGTACAACTCTCTGGAACGCCTGGCCGCCCTGCCCGCCGATACGCAGGTGTACTGCACCCATGAATACACGCAAAGTAACTTGAAATTTGCCCAAGCCGTGGAACCGCACAACGCCGACATCGCCGAACGGGTGGAAAATGTCGCCCAACTTCGCGCCCGTGGCCAGATGACGCTGCCATCCAACCTGGCCCTGGAAAAACGTACTAACCCTTTTCTGCGCACCGCTGAAACATCCGTTAAACAAAAAGCGGACGAACGGAACGGCCGCGACAACCGCTCTGGGGCCGAGGTGTTTGCTAGCTTGAGGGCTTGGAAAGATAAGTTCTAACCAGATGCAATCTGATACGTAATTTCTGAATGGTTGACCGGAACCAAAGCGCTTTCTAGAATCGCCCGACATTTTTGCCCGGAACTTACTTCCAGCCAATGTCGTCATCTATTCGTAAATCCATTTCTTCAGACGCATTGACCCGCCTGGCTCAAGCCGTGGCGGTGGCCGTTTCCGCGACTCTGGCGGGCTGCCAATCGACCAATTACGCTGCACAATCCACCGTGCAACCCAAACCGAATCTTGCTGCCAAGATCAAGCAAAAACCTATTTGGCTATCAGAGAAGCCCAGCCCCGAAGTACCCCAGGACGTCTGGGAACGCATGCGTCGGGGCTTTCAATTGCAGGACGGTGTCGGCGTCAACCCGCGCATCGAGCAACAGCGCCTGTGGTTCGCCAGTAACCCCTCCTTTCTGGAGAATGCCGGCGAACGCGGCAGCCTCTACATTCATTACATCGTCGAGCGCCTTGAAGAACGCAACATGCCCCTGGAGCTGGCGCTGCTGCCAGTGATTGAAAGTGCCTACAACCCAATGGCCTATTCGCGCAGCGATGCGGTGGGCTTGTGGCAGTTCATTCCCTCCACCGGGCGCTACTTCAACCTGCGCCAGACCCGCGCCTACGATGGCCGCCGCGACATCACCGCCTCCACCACCGCCGCCCTGGACTATCTGACGCGTCTGCATGACATGTTCAACGGCGACTGGCTGCTGGCCCTGGCGGCCTATAACGCCGGCGAAGGCACGGTCAGCCGGGCAATCGAGCGCAACGAAAAGCTCGGCCTGCCCACTGACTACTGGAACCTGCCCCTGCCTCAGGAAACCAAGGACTATGTGCCCAAATTCCTGGCCTTGTCCCAGGTGGTACTGGCGCCCGAGGCCTATGGCGTCAACCTGAACCCGATTGCCAACACACCGTACTTCGAAGTAGTTGAAGTCAAGCAAAGCATGGACCTGTCACGGGTTGCCGCGCTGGCCGAGATCGACGAAGACGAACTGTTCCAGCTCAACCCGGCCTTGAAACAACGCACCACTCTGGATGGCCCCCAGCATCTGCTGGTACCAACCTCCAAGGCCCAACTGCTGACCAGCACCCTTTCGACGATGAAGCCGGAAGAATTGCTGAGCATGCGCCCCAAGAAGCCGGTGTTCGACGAAGTCGAGACCAAGGCGGTTGCCGGGCGTACCCGCAGCTACAAGGTACGCAGTGGCGATAACCTCACGCTGATCGCCAAGGCCAACAAGGTTGACGTGCATGACCTGCAGCGCTGGAACAAGCTCAACGGCCAGGCGCTCAAGGTCGGCCAGACCCTGGTGATGCAGGACACGCGTAAAGTCGCGGCGAAAAAACCGGTGCAGTACAAGGTCAAGAAAGGTGACTCGCTGTACATGGTGGCCAAGCGTTTCAATGTCGAGATGCAACATCTCAAGCGTTGGAACCCGCGCACCGGCCAGGCATTGAAGCCAGGGCAGATGCTGGTGGTTTCCGGGCCGCGCTAAGGCCTCAGGCATTCTGGGGAACCCCTGTGGGAGCGGGCTTGCTCGCGAATGCAGTGTGTCAGTCAACAGAGATGTTGATGTGCCACCCTATTCGCGAGCAAGCCCGCTCCCACATGGGCCTATAGCCGATTTCAAGATGCTTTTTCCAACCGGAACAAGCTGTTACTGTACCGATCATAAAGCCCAAGCCGCCTGGATCGGATCTCTGACTTGAAGCGTCCCCTCCTTCTACTAATAAGCCTGGCCTTGAGCTTTGCGGCGAACGCGACGATCACCGAGAGCCACGGTTATGCGCAGTTCGGCACACTCAAGTACCCGGCCAAATTCACCCATTACGATTGGGTAAACACTGCAGCGCCCAAAGGCGGGACGCTGCGGGTGATGGCATTTGGCACCTTCGATACGCTCAACCCCTACACCTTCAAGGGTTCAAGCCCGGTTTCCACCGCCAACTTCCTGCAGTACGGCGTCAACGAGCTCAATGAACCCTTGATGGTGGGCACCGGGCAATACGCGCCGTCGGGCGATGAACCCACCTCCAGTTATGGCCTGATTGCCCAGTCGGTGGAATACAGCGAGGACCGCAGTTGGGTGGTGTTCAACCTGCGCCCCGAAGCACGCTTTCACGACGGCAAGCCGATCACCGCCGATGACGTGGCGTTCTCCTATCGCACCCTACTGACCGAAGGCCATCCGCAGTACCGCACCAATCTGCAAGAAGTGGCACGGGTCGATATCCTCAACCCTCACCGTATCCGCTTTGTGTTCAAGCGCGCCGGCAACCCCTTGCTGATCCTGCGCCTGGGCGAGTTGCCGGTGCTGCCCCAGCACTATTGGAAAAACCGTGATTTCAAGGCCACCACCTTCGAGCCGCCCCTGGGCAGTGGGCCTTATCGCATCACCAAGGTTGCGCCTGGGCGGCAACTGGTGTTTGAACGGGTCAAGGATTACTGGGGCAAAGACCTGCCGGTCAACCAGGGTTTCTATAACTACGACAAGGTTGAAGTGGAATTCTATCGCGACAGCGACGTGGCCTTTGAAGCCTTCAAGGCCGGTGAATTCGATATTTATATCGAGCATCAGGCCAAGAACTGGGCTACCGGTTACAACTTCCCGGCGGTCAACCGCGGCGATGTGATCAAGGCGCAGATCGCCCATCAGATCCCCACCCAGAGCCAGGGCCTGTTCATGAATACCCGGCGACCGGCGTTCAGCCAGGCCAAGGTGCGTGAAGCCCTGGGGTTGATGTTCGATTTTGAATGGACCAACCGCACGCTGTTCAGCAGCGCCTACAAGCGTTCGGTGAGCTATTACCCCAACAGTGAATTCTCGGCCACCGGTCTGCCCGTGGGCCATGAGTGGTTGATGCTCTCGCCCTACCGCGACCAACTGCCGGCCGCGCTGTTTACCCAACCGTTCAGCCTGCCGCACACCGATGGCCGCGGCATCCCCCGCGAAACCCTGCGCCAGGCCCTGGCCCTGCTCAGCGAGGCCGGCTGGAAACTGTCGGGGCAGCGCCTGCTGGACAAGGGCGGGCAACCGCTGCGCCTGGAAATCCTGTTGGTCAACCCGAACCTTGAGCGCATCCTGCAACCTTATGTCGAAAATCTGACCCGCATCGGCATCGACGCCCGCTTGCGCACCGTTGACCGCGCACAGTACAAACAGCGCCTCGATCAATTCGATTTCGACATGATTCTGATGACTCTCAACCAGACCTTGAGCCCCGGTCTTGAGCAGTGGCAGTACTTCCACTCCAGCCAGGCCGCAATCAAGGGCAGCAAGAATTACGCCGGTATCGCCAACCCGGTGGTCGACCACCTGCTGGACCAACTGCTGGCGGCGCAGACCCGCGACGAACAACTGGCTGCCGGCCGCGCCCTGGACCGGGTGCTGCTGTGGCAGCACTACAGCATTCCCAACTGGTACCTCAACTATCATCGCCTGGCGTACCGCAACCGGTTCGCCTTCGTCACCACGCCGCCCTACAGCCTGGGCCTGAGCGCGTGGTGGCTGAAAGCTTCGGAGAAAGCCCAATGATGTCCTTGCGTACTACCCTGCTCGCCAGCCTGTTGCTGTGCACCGCGGCGCACGCCGCGCCGCAACATGCGCTGACCCTCTACAACGAGCCCCCCAAGTACCCCGCCGACTTCAAGCATTTTGACTACGTAAACCCAGACGCACCCAAGGGCGGGACCTTCCGCGAATCGGCCATGGGCGGCTTCGACAGCCTCAACCCCTATATCAGCAAGGGCGTGCCGGCAGACAACCTGCCGCTGATCTACGACACCTTGGCCATGCAAAGCCTGGACGAACCCATCACCGAATACGGCCTGGTGGCTGGCAAAATCGAAAAAGCCCCGGACAACAGCTGGGTGCGCTTCTATCTGCGCCCCGAAGCGCGCTTCCATGATGGCCACCCGATCCGCGCTGAAGACGTGGTGTTCACCTTCCAGACCCTGATCAAGGAAGGCAACCCGCTGTACCGCAACTACTACGCCGACGTCGATGAAGTCGTGGCTGAAGACCCGTTGCGCGTGCTGTTCAAGTTCAAGCGCACCAACAACCGCGAATTGCCGCTGATCCTGGGGCAGTTGCCAGTGCTGCCTAAACACTGGTGGGCGACCCGGGATTTTTCCAAGGGCAATCTGGAAGTCCCCTTGGGCAGCGGGCCTTACCAAGTGGCGGAGGTCAAGCCAGGCCGTATGATTCGCTACGAGCGGGTCAAGGATTATTGGGCCAAGGACCTGCCGGTCAATAAGGGCTTCTACAACTTCGATACCCGCATCACCGATTACTACCGCGACAGCACCGTCTCCCTGGAAGCCTTGAAGGCCGGGCAGTTCGACTACTGGTTGGAGTTCAGCGCCAAGAACTGGGCCAATGCCTACAATATTCCAGCGGTGAAAGAAGGCCGTTTGATCAAGGAAGAAATCCCCAACGGCAACCCCACCGGCATGCAGGGCTTCGTGTTCAACATGCGCAAGCCGATGTTCCAGGACGTGCGGGTGCGCAAGGCCATCAGCCTGTTGCTGGATTTCGAATGGAGCAACAAACAGCTGTTCAACGGTGCCTACACCCGTACCCGCAGCTATTTCGAAAACTCGGAAATGGCCGCCACCGGCCTACCCGGTCCGGACGAGCTGGCGATTCTCGAGCCGCTGCGCGACAAGATCCCTGGCGAAGTCTTCACCCAGGCATTCGAACCGTCCCACACCGACGGCAGCGGCATGATTCGCACCCAACAGCGCGAGGCCTACCAACTGCTGCAAGAAGCGGGCTGGAAGATCGTTGACGACAAAATGGTCGACAATACCGGCAAACCGGTGACCATCGAGTTCCTGCTGGCCCAGACCGAGTTCGAGCGCATCCTGCTGCCGTTCAAGCGCAACCTGGCGGACCTGGGCATCGACCTGGTGATTCGTCGGGTGGACGTCTCGCAGTTCGTCAACCGCCTGCGCTCCCGCGACTTCGACATGCTGGTGGGCAGCTTCCCGCAATCCACCTCGCCGGGTAACGAGCAGCGCGAGTTCTGGAAATCCTCCAGCGCCGACAAGCCCGGCAGCCGCAACTACATGGGCCTCAAGGACCCCGCCGTCGACCAGTTGGTGGAAGAGTTGATCGACGCCGGTTCGCGGCAAAGCCTGATCGCCCACG
Organism: Pseudomonas sp. NFR02; assembly: GCF_900119375.1. NCBI lineage: Bacteria > Pseudomonadati > Pseudomonadota > Gammaproteobacteria > Pseudomonadales > Pseudomonadaceae > Pseudomonas > Pseudomonas sp. NFR02. Next base: position 162,023 of record NZ_FPJJ01000003.1, on the reverse strand, counting down.
CCAGGGCGCTGGATCGCGTGCTGCAGTTCGGCTACTACGTGATTCCCAACTGGCACATCAAGACCTTCCGCGTGGCGTACTGGGACCACCTGGGCCACCCCAAGATCTCGCCACGCTACGACGTCGGCACCGCGACCTGGTGGAGCAAACCAGACGTCACCCCTGCCGTCCCCCTGGACACACGCGCCGATGCGGCGAGCGGAGGCGATTGAATGCTGGCCTATATTGTTCGCCGCCTGTTGCTGATCATCCCCACGCTGTTCGGGATCTTGCTGATCAACTTTGTCATCATCCAGGCCGCTCCCGGCGGCCCGGTGGAGCAAATGATCGCCAAACTCGAAGGCTTCGACGGCGCCACCAGCCGCATTGCTGGCGGCGGCGCCGAAGTTGCGGTGGCCGGTTCCAGCTACCGTGGCGCCCAGGGCCTGGACCCGGCGCTGATCAAGGAAATCGAAAAGATGTACGGCTTCGACAAGTCGACGCCGGAACGCTTGTGGATCATGGTCAAGAACTATGCCCAGCTGGACTTCGGTGACAGCTTTTTCCGGGACGCCAAGGTCATCGACCTGATCAAGGAAAAGATGCCGGTGTCCATTTCCCTGGGGTTATGGAGCACCCTGATCATGTACCTGGTGTCCATCCCCCTGGGGATCGCCAAGGCCACGCGCCACGGCAGCCATTTCGATGTGTGGACCAGCTCGGCGATCATCGTCGGCTACGCGATACCGGCGTTCCTGTTTGCGATTCTGCTGATCGTGGTGTTTGCCGGTGGCAGTTATTTCGACTGGTTCCCCTTGCGCGGGCTCACCTCCAACAACTTCGAGGAGTTGAGCTGGGGCGCCAAGATCCTCGATTACTTCTGGCACCTGGCGCTGCCCGTCACTGCCCTGGTGATCGGCAACTTCGCGACCATGACCCTGCTGACCAAGAACAGCTTTCTCGACGAAATCAACAAGCAGTACGTGGTCACCGCCAAAGCCAAGGGCCTGACCAATCGCCGGGTGCTGTATGGCCACGTGTTCCGCAACGCCATGCTGCTGGTGATCGCCGGTTTCCCTTCGGCCTTCATTGGCATCTTCTTTACCGGCTCGTTGTTGGTGGAGGTGATCTTCTCCCTCGACGGCCTGGGCCTGATGAGCTTTGAAGCGGCGATCAACCGTGACTACCCAGTGGTGTTCGGCACGCTGTTTATCTTCACCCTGCTGGGGCTGATCGTGAAACTGATCGGCGACCTCACCTACACCCTGGTCGATCCGCGAATCGACTTTGCCAGCCGGGAGCATTGAGATGAACCTGTCCCCCCTCAATCGCCGCCGGTTCGAGCGGTTCAAGGCCAACAAGCGTGGCTGGTGGTCGCTGTGGCTGTTTCTGGTGCTGTTCGTGCTGAGCCTGGGCGCCGAGTTGATCGCCAACGACAAGCCCCTGGCGGTGCACTTCGACGGCGGCTGGTACTTCCCGGCGCTCAAGCGCTACCCGGAGACTACCTTCGGCGGTGAATTCCCGCTGGAAGCCAACTACAAGAGCCCGTATATCCAGGAACTGCTCAAGGCCAAGGACGCCTGGACCTTGTGGGCGCCGATTCCGTTCAGCTACCAGAGCATCAATTACGACCTGAAAGTCCCGGCCCCGGCGCCGCCGTCCTCGGTCAACCTGCTGGGCACCGATGACCAGGGGCGCGATGTGCTCGCGCGGGTGATCTACGGCTTTCGCGTGTCGGTGCTCTTCGCCCTGACCCTGACCATACTCAGCTCGATCATCGGCGTGATTGCCGGCGCCTTGCAGGGCTTTTATGGCGGCTGGGTCGACCTGGCCGGGCAACGTTTCCTGGAGATCTGGTCCGGCTTGCCGGTGCTCTACCTGCTGATCATCCTGGCCAGCTTCGTGCAATCCAACTTCTGGTGGCTGCTGGGGATCATGCTGCTGTTTTCCTGGATGAGCCTGGTGGATGTGGTGCGCGCCGAGTTCCTGCGCGGGCGCAACCTGGAGTACGTGCGCGCGGCGCGGGCGCTGGGCATGCAGAACGGCGCGATCATGTTTCGTCACATCCTGCCCAATGCGATGGTCTCGACCATGACCTTCCTGCCCTTCATCCTCACCGGCGCCATTGGCACCCTCACCGCCCTGGACTTTCTCGGCTTCGGGCTGCCGGCAGGTTCGCCGTCGCTGGGTGAGCTGGTGGCCCAGGGCAAGTCCAACCTGCAAGCGCCGTGGCTGGGCATGAGTGCCTTTGCGGTGCTGGCGATCATGTTGAGCCTGCTGGTGTTTATCGGCGAGTCCGCTCGCGATGCGTTCGACCCGAGGAAATGAGATGAATCCGGACAATCTGATCGAAATCCGCGACCTCAGTGTCGAATTCGTCACCGGCGAGCACCACCACCGGGTGGTCAACCACGTCAGCTTCGACATCAAGCGCGGCGAAACCCTGGCGCTGGTGGGTGAAAGCGGTTCGGGCAAATCGGTCACCGCCCATTCGATCCTGCGCCTGCTGCCCTACCCGTTGGCCAGGCATCCGTCGGGCACTATCGAGTATTCAGGGCAAGACCTGCTGACGCTTAAAGAGAAGACCCTGCGGCATATACGCGGCAATCGGATTGCGATGATCTTCCAGGAGCCGATGACCTCGTTGAACCCGCTGCACTCCATCGAAAAACAGATCAACGAAGTGCTCGGCCTGCACAAGGGCCTGACCGGCAAGGTCGCCACCCAGCGCACGTTGGAATTGCTGGAGCTGGTGGGTATCCCCGAACCGCACAAACGCCTCAAGGCCCTGCCCCATGAGCTGTCCGGCGGCCAGCGCCAGCGGGTGATGATCGCCATGGCTCTGGCCAACGAGCCGGAGTTGTTGATTGCCGACGAGCCGACCACGGCGCTGGATGTCACCGTGCAGTTGAAGATCCTGGAATTGCTCAAGGAGCTGCAGGCGCGGCTGGGCATGGCGCTGCTGCTGATCAGCCACGACCTCAACCTGGTACGGCGCATCGCCCATCGTGTGTGTGTGATGCAGCAAGGTTGCATCGTTGAACAGGCCGATTGCGAGACACTGTTCCAGTCGCCCCAGCATCCCTACACCCAGGAATTGCTCGCGGCGGAGCCCAGTGGTGGGCCAGCCAACAATGATGTCGGCCCTCCGCTGCTGGAAGTGGACGACCTGAAAGTCTGGTTTCCGATCAAGAAAGGCTTTTTGCGCAATACCGTCGATTACGTCAAGGCTGTGGACGGCATCAACTTCAGCCTGCCCCAGGGCCAAACCCTGGGCATCGTTGGCGAAAGTGGCTCGGGCAAGTCCACCTTGGGCCTGGCAATTTTGCGCCTGATCGGCAGCCAGGGCGGGATTCGCTTCGAAGGCCAGCAACTGGACCGCCTCAGCCAACAGCAGGTGCGCCCGTTGCGCCGGGAAATGCAGGTGGTGTTCCAGGACCCGTTCGGCAGCCTGAGCCCGCGCATGTGCGTCAGCGAGATCGTTGGCGAAGGCCTGCGTATCCACAAGATGGGCACGCCCGCCGAACAGGAAGCGGCGATTATCGCGGCGCTCAAGGAAGTGGGCCTGGACCCCGAATCCCGGCATCGCTACCCCCATGAATTTTCCGGCGGCCAGCGCCAACGCATCGCTATCGCCCGAGCGCTGGTGCTCAAGCCGCGCCTGATCCTGCTGGACGAACCCACCTCGGCCCTGGACCGCACGGTACAGCGCCAGGTGGTAGAGTTGCTGCGCGGTTTGCAGGCCAAGTACAACCTGACCTACCTGTTTATCAGCCATGACCTGGCAGTGGTGAAGGCGCTGAGTCACCAGTTGATGGTGGTCAAGCAAGGCCAGGTGGTGGAGCAAGGCGATGCCCAGGCTATTTTTGCTGACCCGCAACATGCCTATACCCGGCAGTTGCTCAAGGCGGCTTTTTTGGTGCCGGCCTGACGGCACGCGGGTGCAAATGCAGGAGAAATAACGCCATGTCGCTCAGCCCAATCGCCCGTCCCGCAGACACGCCGCGCTTCTGGCGCGACGAACGCCTGCCGTTCATCGAAGCGCGCACCATCGCCGACGGGCGCAAGGTCACCTACACCCGGCACGCCCATGAGCATTTTTCCATCGGTGCGATCACCACCGGCTGCAGCTATTACCACTACGGCGCGCGCACCTTCGAAATCAGCGCCGGCACCGTGGTGCTGATGAACCCAGGCGATGTGCATGCGTGCAACCCCATCCATGACCAGCCCTGGTCCTACCACATGCTGTACCTGGACACGCCCTGGCTGACCGACCTGCAATACCAGCTGGGGTTCAGTACCGACCAGGGCTACCGGCCATTCGACACGCCCCATACCCGCGACACCACGCTGTACCACGGCTTGCTCGACCTGTACCGCACGCTAGTGGATGAACAGGCCGAACTGCTGCAAAAACAGAGCACGCTGGTGAGTTACTTCACCGAGGTGCAACAGCGTCTGAACCCTTCGTTGGCACCGGTACGCGAGGTCAACCACAAACTCGAACGCGCCGCCGACTACATCCGCGCTTACTGCACTCAGGCCTTGAAACTCGAAGACATCTGCCAGGCGGCCGATCTGTCGCCGTCTTACCTGATCCGCGCGTTCAAGCAGTATTACGGCTTGACGCCCCACGCCTTCATGGTCAACCGACGCATCCAGTTTGCCCGCAGCCAACTGCGCAATGGCGCACTGATTGCCGACGTCGCCCTGGCCGCGGGCTTTGCCGACCAGGCGCACTTCCAGCGCACCTTCAAACAACACTTCGCGGCCACGCCGGGGCAATACCGCGAGAACCTCAAGCCATCAGCAAATAACCCACACTGGCCACCAGCAACGCGGCCATTGAGCGGTTGAACAGCCGTACACCTTTGGGGTTGTTCAAGTAGCGGCGTAAAAACGTCCCCGCATACACCCAGCACGCCACCGACAGGTAGCAGATCACCAGGTAAAGCGCGGCAAACAACCACACCTGCGCCGCATCGCCATCAGCCACAAACAACCCCATGCCTGCCACACACGCCAGCCAGGCTTTCGGGTTGAGCCACTGCATGATCGCGCCATACAGCATCGACGGCGCGGTGTCGGTACCGTCAGCGTCCAGCCGACCATCGTCCACGGCGAGTTTCCACGCCATGTACAACAGGAACGCAACTGCGCCCCAGCGGATCAATTGGATCAGTATCGCCCAGCGCACCAGCACTTCATGCAGCCCCAGGCCGATCAGTATCAACAACAAGGTGAAACCTACGGCGGCGCCCAACACATGTTTCTGGCTGGCGACAAAACCGAAACGCGCGCCGGCACTTAAAGCAACCACATTGACGGGGCCGGGCGTGATGGACGTGGCCAGGGCGAAAGCGGCCATGGAGAGGATCAAGCTCATTACAGTTCCTTGTGTGATGCCAACGATGTTGAGATCACGGTAACGCGCCGGGCGATGAGCGTATTGAACAAAATGCCCCTGGGCGCTTCAGAAACGAACGCTGATCTGATGGATGCCCCCACGATCAAACTATGGGAGCTGGCTTCCACATTGGTCATGCATCGCCCAAAGGATCTACGCCTGGCACCGGTCCCCAGTGGGAGCGGGCTTGCCCGCGAAGGCGGCGTGTCAGCCACTGCATCTTTAACTGAACCACCGCTTTCGCAGGCAAGCCAGCTCCCACATTTGGACCGTGGGGCGTCACGGGAGCAAGCGCCCTCGCCACAGGTACAGCGCGTGGCCACTTGGAGGGGATGACACCGCCTCACCCTTGGTATCCTGCCACTCCAACCCACAGGGACCCGTGCGCATGCAAATCAACCCAGCCTTTATCCTTCACCAGACCGAGCACTGGCAGCTCAACCACCACCTGACCTCAAAGCTGCCCGGTTACCTGATGCTGGGCGCCAGGGCGCCGATTGACGCCCTCCCCGACATGCCTGAAGCCGCACTGGCCGAACTGGGCGGCCTGCTCGCCAATATCCAGCGGGTGATGCAAACCCAGCTCCAGCCAAAATGGCTGTATATCAGCCGTTACGGCCATATGCCGGGCTTACCGCTGCATTTTCATTGCATTCCCGTCTATGACTGGGTAGAGCAAGCGTTCTGGCGGGACGAACGCTATCGCTCGCTGAACGCTTTCGGGACGCCCCCCCTCGAACCCATGACCGATGGCGCTGAACTGACCCTGTTCGTATGGCGCGAGTTTGGCGAGAGCCTCACCCCGCCGCCGATTCAAGGGCCAGGGATAGAGCCTGTGATCGAGCAATTGCGCGCTGCATTCAAACGGGACTCATAACCCGCAACCGCTTCACCATCGGTACACACGCCAGCACCAACCCGGACGGCGAGCGGTACACCGCCTGCTCATCGCCCACATACCCGCACGCTCTATAAAAACTCACCGCGTTCAGTGTCGCATCCAGCACAACCTGTTCAATCGCCCGCTGCTGCGCCATACGCTCCAAGTGAGCAAGCATCACTTTGCCAAACCCTCGCCCGCTGAATAGGGGCAATACAAACAAGGCTCCGATTTCATGGCTGGCAAGATCCAGCATGCCAGTGACGACTGGTTTGCCATTGAACCATCCCATGTAGAACTGTTTTTCCATCAGCGCGCCGTAGCCATCACTGGCGCGACCTCGGGTCCAGAGCGCCATTTGTTCAGCGCTATAGGCGCCAATGCATTGGCCGCGAATGGCCTCGCGACGAATCTCAAACGCACGCTCGGCGTCGTCCGGCGTGGCACGTTTTATCTCCAGCATCGCAAGCTCCTTCCGTGACCTCAAACTGCCATTAGCCCATTTGTGCTAATCGACCCTACCTCACGGCAGCGCTATATTCCGCGGCACTTCCAACGTTCTCACCCACACCGCGCATTCCGTGCGCGCGGGTTCGTTGCGCGTTGGAAAAACCAAAACAACCCCAAGGAAGAAGCACCATGAAACTCTACTCCCCTGTCACTCGCTTTGCCCTGCTGGGCGCCTTGATCATCGGCGTCGCCGGTTGCAGCAATATCAAGCCCACCGAAGATCATCTCAAGAAGCTGTCGGAAACCAATCTGGGCGAGCCGGTAAAACGTATCTCCAATGTGCGCAGCGACTCCATGACCACCTACTACGTCGCTAACACAGCCTCCGGCGAGTACAACTGCTCCGTACCCAGTGGTGCCAGCGGCGGCGCGTTCGCGATTGCCAGCTTCGGCCTGATGAAGCCCGCGGCCTACTGCATGCCCAAGGGCGCCAAAGGCAATGGGTTGACGCCGTTCATGCAGTAATATTTTCCTGGCTGAGCGCTCGCAGAGTGCCGCGCAGTTCCGCAGGGCGTACCGGTTTGGACAAAATAGCGATCTGACGATCGTGCAACGCGGCCTGGATTTTCTCCACGTCGTGCCCGGTAAGGATCAGCGCTGGCACCGCCCAGCCGCGTTGCTGGCGTAACTGGTCGATGCATTCGATGCCGGTGGCGTGGTTGCCCAGGTCATAGTCGGCAACGATGATGTCGCAGTCACTGACCAAACCCTGCCCCGTGGACTCGGCCTGCACTTGGCACCCCCAGCGCTCCAGCAGGGCCTGGGTGGCGAGCAGCACGTTGTAGTCATCTTCCACCAGGCACACCTTAAGGCCGGTGAGCAGCCCGGCTTGGCGTGCATCGTCGCGCAAGGCCGGTTGACGCGGCGCGGTGGCCAAGGCTAGGCCATGCAGGCTTACTGAGGTGCCATGGCCGACCCGCGAACGCAGGCTCACCTGCAACCCCATCAATTGCCCCAGGCGCTTGACGATGGACAGCCCAAGGCCCACACCTTCGACGTCCTTGTCACGCAGTTGGCGCACGCGATAAAACTCTTCGAAGACCTTTGACAGATGCTCCTTGGCAATCCCCCGCCCCTGGTCGTGCACCTGCACCACCACGCCGTCATCACGCATGCGCACGCCAATCAGCACCGGTCGTTGCGCCCCGTACTTGAAGCAATTGGAGAGCAGGTTCTGCACCATGGTCGCCAGCATGGCCGGATCAACCAGCACCCAGTGGGCACAGGGGCGCAGGCGCAGCTCCACGCCCGCCCAGCGAGCAGCCTCGGCGTTCTGGCGCACGAGGTCGGCAAGGAAGTCGCCCAGGTGGATCACTTGGTATTTGGGCAACAGGCGCCCGTTGTCGAGGGTGTAGAGGTCGAGAATCGAGCGGAACAATTGCGAGACGTTAAGCAGCGAGCGGTCGATATTGTCCACCAAGCGCTGTTCGTCCTCGCCCAAACGGGCTTCGCGCAGGCAGGCGGTAAACAGGCCAATGGAGTGGATCGGCTGGCGCAGGTCATGGCTGGCCTGGGCGAGAAAACGGGATTTTTCCAGGTTGGCGGCGATCGCCTGCTCGGAGGCCTTGCGCGTGCGCTCCAACAGGATATGGGCATACACCGGGATCACCGTGCTGGTGATCATCAGCATCAGCACCATGAATGGTTGTGCCTGCCACAGCGGCGTGAGTTGGTACACGATCAACAGCGCCAGCAACGCCAGCCCCGTCGCAATTGCCAGGTAGCGCGAACCGTAGCGCATGCCGTTGCCCAGGTTCACCCAGACCATCACCGCATACAGCGGCAATGCCGCCTCACCGCCTACCACCAGGCCGAACGAAGTGCCCGTGTAGTCGTGGATCATGCCAAAGATCCGCCGCGCCGGATAATGCCCGGGCCAGCGTGCGATCACTTGGCGAAGCACGATGGACGCCAGCAGGAACAGCAAGATATACAGGATCACCGGCAGATAGGTGTCCAGCGACTGCCCAGGCAAAAAGCCCAGCACGCCGATGTAAACGATAGCGATGCTGGCCACCACGATGCGCAGGTTAGCCTGATCGAGTTCGGAGTTAGTCTCGGGGCTCATCGTCATATCCTTGACCTATCATCTGAAGGAGCGAGCTTGCTCGCGAAAAACGTCAACGATAACGCGTTTGACCTGGGAGTACGCGGTGCCTGTGCGTGCTTCACGAGCAAGCTCGCTCCTATACCGGCGGTAAATAAATTAGCATGCCTCGACACAACCTTGCCCCAGGAAGGAGCTCGCCATGACCGGCCGAATCATCATCGCCGACGACCACCCCATGTTTCGCGAAGGCATGACGCGCACCGTGCAGCGCCTGCTGCCGGGCGCGGTGGTGCAGGAGGCCGGCGACCTGGCCACGGTGAATGCGTTGCTGTGCGAAGCGGGCGAGGTCGATACCTTGATCCTCGATTTGCGCTTTCCCGGCCTGACCTGCATCAGCCAACTGGCCGAACTGCGCCAGCAACTGAAACGCACCACCTTGGTCCTGGTGTCGATGGTCGATGACCCCGCGCTGATCGAACAGGTCATGGCCTTGGGCGCCGACGGTTTTATCGGCAAGAACATCGCCCCGGACGAGATCGGCCAGGCCCTGCTGGCGATCCGCGAAGGCGAAGTGCTGGTCAAATTCGCCCCTTCAGGCCTGCTGCCCCTCGACACCCACACCCTCACCACCCGCCAGCAGGAAGTGCTGCGCCTGATTGCCCAGGGCAAGACCAACAAGGAAATTGCCAAGGCCCTGAATATCTCGCCGTTTACCGTACGTATCCATGTGTCGTCATTGTTGCGCAGCCTGAATGTCCCCTCGCGCGCTGCAGCTGCGGTGAAGTATTCCGGCGAGTTCTAGGCGATTGCACGGCTCAACGCTGCGCGGGAATACGAATACCGCCCCCACGGCATTGGCTTTTCACACTGCGCGGGCAACCGGCAAAGGCCAGGTCCTTGGTCAGGCACACCCGTACCTCCGACAACACCTTTCCCTTGCAGATCACCGCCATCCCGTGGTTACCCATACGCGGGTTGCTCGCGCGAAACAGCGCCTCGATCTCACTGGCCGGCAATGACGGCGGCGTATTAAACGGTTGCAACTGCTGCGGGATGGCGACCGCACCGAGCGCTACATCGGTCTTCTCCAGATATTCCAACGGTTCGAGCCCACTGCAGGTGCCATGCGTGGCCCACTCATGCTTGAGCAGCGCGCGGGTGGGAAACAGCGCAGCGCCCTTGTCCATTTCTACCTCGCTCAAGCGCGTCTGCGGCGTACAGGACGCCGGCCACCCTCCCCGTGCGTATTGCGGCCACAAACCGTGCAGCACAAAGCCGTAGCCCTTACCCGAGCATTGCTCGTTGCCTGGGTGCGTCAGGCAAAACGTGGGTGACCACGATAACGACAGCACATAGAAATCAAACTCGCCCGACTGCCCTTGGCTGCGTGGCGCCGCCGTTGTCGCGGTGGCGATCAGCAGCCACACCACCATCCAGTATTTCATCCCGGTATTCCTTTAAAAGAGTGAAGCCTTACGCTATTGCCACGACTAGGGATGCTGGGAATAACGGTGTAACACCTTGTCCAGGATGATATCGGTCTTCAGCGCTTCGATGGCCAGCGACGGATGCTCGGCCTCGCCACGAATATGCGCGTTCATGTTCAGGACATGGTGCCATTGAATATGGGTGTGACACGGCACCTCTAACACCTCGGTGGTCTCGCCTTCAAGACGCAGCGGCTGGTCGTCGAACACCGAAAATTGAATACGGCCGCGACTGCCGATCAGTTCGACCCGGTCTTCGCGGCGGTCCGCCACAAAATTCCAGCAGCCCATGCCCAATGCACCGCTGGCAAATGTCCAGCAGGCCGTCACTGCGTCTTCTGCCGCGTAGCGTCCTGCCTGTCGTGCGGAAAAGCCTGAGACCTCGACGATGTCCCCGGCCAGGTACTGGAACAGGTCGAACCCATGGCTGGCCAGGTCGGCAAAGTAGCCGCCACCGGCAATGGCCGGGTCGGTGCGCCAATTGCTGGCGTCGGTGTCTGTAACGGCAGCGGGTTTGCACAAGGTCCAGGTCAGGTGACGCAACTCACCGATACGGCCTTCCTGCAGCCAGGTGCGCACTTGCTGAAAGCGTGGCAATGAACGCCGGTAGTAGGAGACAAACAGATGCAGCCCGGCGCGCTCGAATGTGCGCTGCATCAACGCGCTCTGTTCAGCATTCAGCGACATCGGCTTTTCGACGCAGCAATGCTTGCCCGCCGCCGCCACCCTCAAGGCGTATTCAAGATGGCTGTCGGGTGGCGTGGCGATGTAGACCGCATCCACCTCGGGGTCGTCGATCAAGGCCTGGGCATCGGTATAACAACGGGCAATACCATGGCGCGCCGCGTAATCGCGCACCGCCTCGGCACGCCGCCCCATCACGGCGACCAAGGCCGAACCTGGCGCTTTATAGAAAGCCGGTCCACTCTTCAATTCAGTGACACTGCCACAGCCGATCATGCCCCAGCGTATGGTCTTCATCTAATGTCCTCGGTCGTATTCGTCAATCGGGCAGTATCCACATACCGGCCCTGGCGCGCCATAACCACTTAGCATGACAATTGCATTACACTTTTATGACACTCATTCGGCGCGGGGGCACATTCGATGAAAATTAGGGCAACCGTCATTTGCGAACATGAGGGGCATATCCTCTTCGTGCGCAAGGCCAGATCAAAATGGGCATTGCCCGGCGGGAAAGTCGAAGCGCACGAGCGCCCTGTCGGCGCGGCGGAACGCGAACTGGAAGAAGAAACCGGGTTAAACGTGGACGGCTTGCTGTACCTGCAAGAGCTCAAGGCCCGCGACACCGTCCACCATGTGTTTGAGGCCTCGGTGGTCAATATCGACGAGGCACGGCCGTGCAATGAGATTGTCGATTGCCAGTGGTATGCCTACAGCGCCCTGGACGAGCTGGACACCACAGACGCCACCCGCCACATCGTCAAATCCTTCCTGCGGCGCCTCTGACGCCCTGGACAGCCGCTAACCCACCGCCGCGAACCCGCGGCGCCCGGCCTTTATCTCGGCACGCAACTCACCAATCAGGTTGGCGATGGCACGGATGCTGTCCAGGCCCTCGGGCGATACGCGGGTCAGCAGCAAGTCGACACGACCGGACGCAGGCTCGAACACGCTGATGCGCAGTGAGCCGTCGCTGTTGAGGCAGCACTCACACGCAAGCGGCAGGAAGCCTGAAGCCATGATGCGGTTGAATTCGGTGATGGAAATCATGATCAGCCCCCCGTCCCTGGGTTCTACCCGATTGAGGCGATGCAAGCAGCATAGATAAGGTTTTGCCGGCCACCGGACATTTAATGCAACAGTGTTAACCAGCCCTCATTTCGTCGGGCATAAAAAGTCATGTACTGGGGGCCGAGATTAAATCGCGGGCAAAAAAAATCCCAAGTAGCTGATGGAAACTTGGGATTTAAAAATGCATAAACCGTGGGAGGTGAACGCCCGGCTATAGTAGCGATTGTAAAAACATGTAACAAGAATATTTTAATCCTTTCGTCGGATTGAAAGCATCGTAAGTCATTCAATAACCACATATTTTTTAAGGTGGAAGGCGGCAGTCGTGCTACTTTTTGGTGCAAGTAACGGGCATAAACCCACGTATAAAAAAGGGTTATTAATCCGGTGCCGTACTTTTAAGTAATTGTTCACTTAATTGCTTGCACGTTTCTTGAAGGGCCTCACGACTCGAAGCGGTGGCGCCCACCACAGCCTCCAAGTGACGACACAGCGCCAAACGTTCAGCGGCTTCTTCACGTTGGCGGTCGACCTTGGCGTTGAGCTGAACAAAATAGAACCCCAGTAACACGGCGACAACCAGCACGCCCGCCGCGAAGTAGCGCAAGCTGTTGGACGATGAAGGCGCTGGGGCATTCATGGCCTTATGGCGCCCTGCTCTTTTCATAACGCACATCATCGCCATCGACCGGGCCCACGACAGACCAGCCCAGGCGCTGATAGAACCCATTGGCCCGGATCTCATCACGCCCATCAGTCACCAGGTACGCCGTGTCGTGGCGCTCAAACAGGGCCGCCTCGGCCACCGCCATCAGTTGACGGCCCAGGCCAAGCTTCTCGTGCGATGGCAGCACGAACATCGCGAACACTTCACCTTCATCCAGGTCGACCATGGAAAACCCCGCCGCCTGGCCGTCCACTTCCGCGATCCAGCCACAAGGTGCTGCGCGCAACGTGTCGCTCAATACCAGCGGGGTAATCCCCAGGCCAGCCATCTGTTCAAGGCTCAGGTGGTTTTGCACCACCGAGGTGCGAATCGCGCACAGCGTGTCGACGTCATCAGGTGTTGCCGTTCGAATCAGCACTTGCATACCGGCCTCCATAGAAGAAGTGCGCAATTGTATGCAAATACTCACACGGGGTTTGTCGTGGATTTGTAAAGGCCCTACGGCTGGTGCGGGGCTACGAATTACTTGCGCGCCACCTTGTAGCGCAGGCAATCCTGGTAAAAGCTTTGACGAATTGCCTCGGGCTTGAGCCGTGAGCGACTGTCATAGGTCTGCTCGGTGATGCCCATGGCCATCATGCGCATCCACGATTTGCTGAACTTGAGGGTCTGGATCTTCTGCCGGGCCGCGTACAGCGAAACGCCGGATAACTTGAGTTCCTGGGCCCTGGCGGCCGTGCCTGCGCCCCAACTGCACATGTACTTGTCACCCTCGCGCAATTCCCTGGCCTGCGCGACAGTCGCGCCGCCGGCCAGGGAGCAGGCAATCAGCATCATTCCCACAGAGCGCATTTGCATCCTCACCTAACCACCTGAAAATAAAAGTGATTTTGGCGAGGATTTTGTTACAAAGGGGCCATTAAATTGCCTTACTGCGCAAAGCGACTCGCGGATGCTTTCTATCAAGGCTTGAGTTCGAACAGCGCCGGCATCGGTGGCCACTGCGAAGGCACTTTACGAAAGCGGCTGAACCCGGCTGCTTCAGCCATCTGGCGGGCACGCTTCTCGCCCATGAACGCGCCCAGCCCGGCGCCGCCATGGGACAGCGAACAGGTCATGCAATAGAGGGTGCTCTGCGGGTACATGACGCGTCCGAACAGGTTCATGTTCTCGTGCAGTTCTTCGGACAGGTTGAGCTCCACCATCAGGTAGGTGCCGTCCTCGGCCGTGGCGGCGCGCAAATCCTTGAGCATCTGCTGGGGGTCGGTAGCATCGTGGATCACCACAAAGGTGGTCACGAAGTCGAATTGCTGGCCGCGCAACGCATCGGAGTCGTTCACCTCGAATTGCACCCGGTCACCCACGCCGGCCGCCTCGGCGTTGGCCCGCGCCAACTCGATGGAAGGCAGGTGGAAATCGCAGCCGACAATGCGCGCCTCAGGATAGGCCTTGGCCATGGTGATCGCCGCCAGGCCCGCCCCGCAGCCAAAATCCAGGACACTGCCGCCGGTCTTGAGCTTCTCTTCGACGCCATCCAGGGATGGAATCCAGTGCTGGACCAAGTAATGCTTGTACCAGGGCATGGTCATGCGCTCCATGCCTTTCCAGGTTTCCAGCGGGAACGCCTCTTCAGCGCAGCCACCACCATGGCGGAAGGCTTCGATGACCTTGGGCGCCATGCTCACGAACGGCACGCTCAGCTGAATGATGCCGCCGGCGAAATACGGCGAGTCTTCATCGGCCAGCACCGGCACAAATTCAGCCGGCATCTGGTAGCGGCGGGTTTGCGCGTCGTAGGTCACATAATTGCCGGTGGCCATGCTGCCCAGCCATTCGCGCAAGTAACGCGCGTTGTAGCCAGTCTTGTGCGCCAACTCTTCCAGGGTCACCGCCTGGCCGTCGGCCAATGCCTTGAACAAGCCGAGTTGGTCGCCGATGTAGAGCATGGCACCGCGCAGCGTGTTGCCGTAATCCTCCATGATCCGCGCCGAGAACTGTTGGACCTTGGCTTTATCAACTTCCATAACGTTGGACATCTGTCGCTCCTTGATGAATTTGCAAGTCTGTTAAGGGATCAATGGCCGGCGAGTTTGGCCAGCACGTTGTCAACGATGCGCTCGGACATGCCCAGGTGGGTCCTGGGCTCGAACAGCCGTGCCAGGGCGCCGTCACTCATGACAGCAAGCACCCGCGCATCGGCCTCGATTGCCTCGCGGATCGACACGTGATTGCGCTGGCTGGCCTGGGATACTTCGAAGATGATCTGGTAGGCGCTGCTCTTGCCCAGCTTGCGCGCCATTTCGAACACCACCGCTTCGGTGCAGATGGCATCGCCATACGCCTGGGCGGTGCCTTCCATCTTCTGCACATTCACGGTGAGCCCGTCGATGGTCTCGGTCAGAATCGAGAGCGCCATCAATGCATAGTGGGAAACGTCCGCGACCGCGCACCACTCCAGCCGCGTACCGCGGTAATCGCGCTCATGCTCAAGAATCATCGCGTCCAGCGCGAGCATGACCTGGGCCTTGGCCAGCCGCGCCAACACCACCACCTGCTCGCAGCCTTCGGGGTTGCGTTTGTGCGGCATGGTGCTGCTGCCGATCTGCTGGTCGCTCCAGCCCACTTCCACTTCAGCGATTTCCCAGCGATTGAGCGTACGGATTTCATCGGCTACGCGGGCCAACGAGGCGGTAACCATGGCCAGGGTGCTGACGAACTCCGCAACGCGGTCACGGGACACATGCCAGCCCGTCAGGGGCACTTGCAGCGACAAGCGCTGGGCAAAACGCTCCAGCATCGGCATGGCGTCCGGGCCGAACGCCGCCATGGTGCCGACCCCGCCGAACAGTTGCACCACCAGTACACGCTGGCGGGCTTCGGCCAAGCGCTGCTGGTGGCGCAACAGCTCATCGATCCAGCCAGCGACCTTCAGCCCGAAGGTGGTCGGCAAGGCGGGAATCGAGTGGGTCCTGGCGACCATCAGCGAGTCACGGTGCGCATCGGCCAGGGTCGACAACTTACCCAGCAAAGTCTCCAGGGCCTGGTCCATCGCATCAAGCACATCGCGCATCTCCAGGGACTGGGCGGTGTCCTGTATGTCTTGGGTGGTAGCGCCGTAATGCACGTATTCACGGGCACTGGGGCTGCAATTTTTTTGCAGGGCGCTCAGCAATGGCATCAGCGAATGCCCAGTGGCAACCACACCCTCGGCCAGTTGGCGCACATTGATGCCCGATAGCAACGCGGCCTTTTCGATCTCCAGGGCCGCCTCGCGCGGGATGATGTTGACATCGGCCTGCGCCATGGCCAGCGCGGCTTCCACGTCCAGCCAGCGTTGCAGGCGACAATGACTGCAAAAAATCTTGCGGCTCTGCGGGCCGGCATAACCCGAACCGTGGGTTTTCGAATCGAGGATGTGGCTGTGTTCGTGGCGGCATTGCTCGCCGTCATGATCAAAACCTGGGTGGTCCGAACGTGCGGTGCAAGACGCACGAGCTGTCGTTTCCAAAGTTTGCGCATCCATCACATACCCTCCGTAGCGTACAGGGACTGATTGGTATTGCCTTGGGTTGCCATCAGTGCTTCAGCGCCATCGCCTGAAGCGCGAGGTCGTGCTTTAGTTGCCACCAGATCGACCATTTCGGCCGCCAGCCCTGTGTAGGCCGTCGGGTCAAGCAAGTCATCGAGCATTTGTGGGCTGAAACAACCGCGCAGTCGAGGGTCGCCAAGCAGCGCGTCGCGAAAGCAAACGCCCGCGTCTTGGGCCTGCTGGGCGATGTCGTGCACCAGGTGATGGGCCGTCTGCTTGCCACACCGAGGCGCCAGCGCAAGCATCACGCGCTCCGACAGGATCAGCCCGCCCAACAAGTCCAGGTTGCTGCGCATGCGCGCTTCACGCACCTCCAACCCCGCCAGCAGCAAGCCTTCCATACGAGCGAGCAACGCACCGGCGTAAATGAACAGCTCGGGTAAGGCCGCCCATTCGATGCGCCAGGTGGTGCCGTCACGCTCGTGCATCTGGAAAGCCGCATCGGTCAGCGCAACCATCTGCGCACGCACCAGCCGTGACAGCGCGCTGATCAGGTCCACCGTCGACGGGTTTTGCTTGTGGGGCATGGTGCTACTCCCCACTTGCCCGGCTCGCCGCCCCTCGCGCACTTCGTCGATCTCGGTGCGCTGCAGGTGGTAGATCTCATTGGCGACACGCCCCAACGTCGCCGACGCCTGCACCAGCAGCCACGCCGCTTCCAGGATGCGGTCGCGGGCGCTGTGCCAACTGGTCAACGGCGCCGCCAGGCCGAGGCTTTCCAGGGTGCGGCGCTGCACGTCCAAACCCTGCGGGCCAAGCCCGGCCAGGGTGCCCACGGCGCCGGTCAGGTTGCCGACCATCACCCGGGCGTAGGCTTCGTCAAAGCGTTCAAGGTGTCGATCAATCTCATCGACCCACACCGCCACCTTGTAGCCGAACGTGGTGGGCAATGCGTGTTGGCCATGGGTTCTGGCGACCATCGCCGTGTGCTTATGGCGCAGGGCGAGCGTGAGCAGATGCCCGCGGATCCCGCGCAAACGCTGCACTACCAGGCCCCAGGCATCGCGGATTTGCAGGATGAGGCCGGTGTCGAGGATGTCCTGGGTGGTCACGCCGTAATGCACGTATTCGCCCAGCCCATCGGCGCATAACCCCTGCAAGGCGCGCAGGGTCGGCACCAGGATGTGCCCGGTTTCCAGGCCCTCGCGCCCCAACGCATCGAGGTCCAGCAGTTCCACGCTGGCTACCCGGGCAATCTCCCGGGCGGCCTCGTGGGGGATGAGGCCCATCTGCGCCTGGGTCGCCGCCAGCGCTGTTTCAACATCGAGCCACTTCTGCACCTGATTGGCATCAGAGAAGATTGCAGCAAATTCCGGGGACGAGTAAGCGCCCCCGTGGATACGGGATTCAGTGATATGACTTGGCATGTCGGGTTACTCGGGTTGTCCAGGGAGGGCTACTTCACGCGTTGTACTTCTTCCCAGACTGCATCGTAATAAGCCCGCTCCAGCCGGAAGTGCTCGGCCAGAGACGTCAGGAACGCATTCTGGAACCCCAGGTCCGGAATACGCCGTGAGATCAGTGCCCATTCACGCTTGGCCCGCGGCGGCACCAGGCTGATGTGCACTTCGTAGTACTCCGCGTCATCCTGGCTCAATCCCGCGTTGCGCAGGGCGTTGTACAGCTTGCCGTGGTTACCGGGCACCACCAGTTCGGTGATGTAGAACACCGCCAGGCCCCAGCCGACATCGGGGTTGCGGAAACAGCGTGCGCGGTTGTTGAGGTAGGCGATTTCCTCGGGCATCGTCGAGAGGGCCTCGAAATCGGCATTCAGGCCCACGGCGGCGAGCAGCTTGGCCAACAGCTTCGGGTGGGAACGCTGCTCATCCTCTTCGCCCAACTCGCCGTAGAGATAACGCGCCAGGGCAGCCGCCTCGTCCACGTCAGTCAGGTTGACCAGCAGGTCGGCGGCGTCCCGGTAAAGGCGATAAGTACGGAACCATTGGTGGCGCAAAAACACCTGCAGTTGCTCGTGAGAGGCTTTGCCTTCAAACACATACTGCGACATCGGATGGTTTTCCCGCGACTGCGCGGCAATCTGCTCTTCCAGGCGCTGCTGGAAGCCGGCCTCGGACAAGGGCGATGCCAAGTCGGCTGACGGCATGAAACGCTCTTGCACGCTATAGACGGCATTGGCCAGCCAGCGCCGGGTCGAGGCGGTGGCCACGTCGTCGCTCAACGAGAGGATGTACAGCAATTGCTGGCACTGCGCTGCATTCGCGGCGTCGCCACGTTGGCCGGTCTCGCACAGGGCGCGCAGCATATTGGCGGCAATTTCGATGCGATTGAACGTCGCGTCCGGTTTCAAGGCTTCCGCCAGCAGACGGGCTTCGGCCGTGTGAATATTCTGCAATTGCGCCAGGGAAAAATTACGTGGGCTCATCATGTGCTCCATTATTTTTGTTTTTGGGTCGCAGGTCGTTCAGGCAGACAGGCGTTGGGCCTGCATCTGCTGCCACAGGCTGTCGAAGTAGGCCTTGTTGATTTCGAAGTGGTGCTTGAGTGCGCGCATGAACGTGCGTTGAAAGCCTTCCTCGCTGGCGAACTTGGCAATCAGTGCCCACATTTCTTCGGTGTCGATCTCATCCTGGGTGCCATGCAAGCGGTGGAATTCGCTGGGCTGCGCCGGTACATCCAGGCGCTGCAACAACTCGTAGATGCGCCGATGGTTGACGCAGCTGACAGACTCCACCGCATAGAGCAGCGCAAGGCCCCAGGCGACATCGGTGTGGCGCACACAGCGAATGCGATTATTCAGGTAGGCCTTTTCCAGCGGATGCAGCGCGGGGAAATCGATGGCCAGCGGAATATCGAAATACTCCATCAGATGGGCGAGCATCGCAGGGTGCGAACGCTCCGGTGTCTCAGCGCCTGCTTCGCCGTACAAGTTGCGGTAAAACACCGAGGCGTCTTCGATGGCTTCGAAACGGAAGGCCAACTCGGCCAGCAGGCTGTAGAAGTTGTAGGAACGGGTCCAGTGATGCTCCAGGAAAAAGCGCACATCCTGCACCGGCGGCGTACCTTGGAACAGGTGCACCGACATCGGGTGGTTGACCCGGCTGCGTGCGGCGATTTCAGCGTCGACCTGTTGACGGAACTCGTCCGCCGGCAACGCTTTAAAGCCCGGCACGTCGGCGGCGAACTCATCTTCGACGCGGTAGACCTCGCTGGCCATCCAGCGCCGGGTCGGCTCGGTGCGCGGGTCACCGGGGAGGTGCAGTTGCAGCAGGGCTGACTGATAGTGCGCATAAGCTTGGGCGTCTCCCGCCAGGCCTTGCCGGGTCAGTGCGAGCAGCGCTTCCAGCGCGCGGGTGACTTGGGCGTAGTTGGCGCTGGGTTCCAAGGCATTCACCATCAGCCGCGAGGCGTTGGTGAAGAGATCGGAATCCGAGCGTTGTTGCAGGGCAGCAGTATCCATTGATAACCCCTGAATCTTGTTTTTGTGGTTGGGCGTACTCGGAAAAAAGCCTAAAGGTTCCCGTAGTGGCAAGGTCAACACCTGTAGGAAAATTCTTTCAAAGGCTTGGAGATGGGGGGTTGGCGCCACCAAACAATAGGTATTACACAACTCCGTAGCAGCCAGCGGTAACCACGATGCGAAGCGAGTCGCTCTTGATCTTGCTCTTGATCTGAAGCGCCCCCCCCAAATCACTGGCGGATTACGGGCACACCGAGCCCAAGCGAGGTGCCGAGTGGTGGGGCAAGAGCCCTTTGGTTACTTTGGGCTGGGCCGGCATTCCGGCTCTTTTCCAAAGTGCCCCGCTGTCAGAGCGGAACCCTAAGTGGTCGTGACCGCAGGAATGGATATGTACACGGTATAACAGCGTCGGCTGTCAGGGCGTCATCGCAGGCAAGCCAGCTCCCACAGTTGGACTGCGGGGTGTCAGGTAGATAGGCGTCGACTGGCAGGCCGTCATCGCAGGCAAGCCAGCTCCCACAGTGGGACCGCAGGGCGTCAGTTAGATAAGCGTCGGCCATCAGACCAACGCCCTGCGCTCACGCACAAAGCGCGGCAACTGATCCCCAGGCAGTGCCTTGCTGAAATACCAGCCCTGGATAAACAACTCAGGCCCGTTACTCAAAAAGGCCAATTGCTCAGCCGTCTCAACCCCTTCCACTACCACGCCCAGGTCCAAGGCCTCGCAGAACCGCAACATACCTGTGAGCACCTGGGCGCCTTTAGGGTCATGCTGGGCAACCACAAAACTGCGGTCGATCTTGATGAAATCCACAGGAAACTGGTGCAGATAGCTCAACGCAGAAAACCCAGTGCCAAAATCATCCAGATAGACCTTGGCGCCCATGGCCTGCAACTTCTGGATGGTCTGGCGGGTGGCCGGGATGTCGCTGACCAGCGCGTCTTCGGTAATTTCCACTGAAACTTGCCCACGGGCCTGGCGAAGAATTTCCACCAGGCGGTCGCCATAGGCGGCGTCCTTGAGCGTGGTGCTGGAAATATTGATGGTCATCGGCAGTTCAAAACCCACCTTCTGCCATTTCTGATACTGGCGCACAGCCTGGGATGCCACCCACACGTCTACGTCCGGCATCAGCCTGGCGTGCGCCAGCCATTGCAGGAACTCCCAGGGCGAATGCACCGTGCCCTGGCTGTCCCGGGCGCGCATCAGCGCCTCGCACCCGGTGCACAAACCGGTGCGGGTGGAGATTTGGGGTTGAAACTCAAGGTAGAACTCGTAATCGCTGATCTGTTGAATACGGTTCAACTCAGCGGCCTGACGGGCCAATGTCTGGTGAGTGGCCAGCACCGGATCGAACTCCAGCAGACGGCCTTTCTCCTCGAGACCGCGAAAGGTCATGTCAAGGGATTTGAGGTACACCGTGCCGCCATCGCTGGACTGGCGATGAATCGCCCTGACGTAGGGCGCATACACCAGGGTACCGGCGCCCAACAGAACGATCTGCAACACCACCGCCGCCACATCGCCATGGGTGCTGAGGTACGCGTTGAGCAGCACCGGGGCGGTAAAGGGCACGCTGGCCACCGCCGGTGAGACCCAGCCCAGTTGCACCACCATCAACGCCACCATCGCGTTGAACGCCGGCACCAATAGAAATGGTATGAACAGGCGCGGGTTGAGGATGATCGGCAAACCGAACAACAGCACTTCGCTGACATTGAATAATGACAGCGGCAAACTGGCCACCGCCAGCAAGCGCATGGACTGGCTCTTGGAAAATAGCAGGATCGCCAATAACAGGCATAAGGTTGCGCCCGAGCCACCGATAAACGCAAAACTGCCCAGCAAGCCGTTGTTGAGCAGGTACAGCACCGGCTCCCCCGCCGCCAACGCTGCGCCATTGAGCGCCACCGCCTGATCCAATGCATCGAATAACGGCTGCATGGCATACACGCCGTGAATCCCGAAGAACCACAGCAGCGAATTCATCAGGGTGACAAACAACCCGCTGCCGTAAGGCGTCTGCAACGCATCAAGCACCTGAGGCCCCTGGATTTGCGCCACATGGGGGATCAACAGCAGCAACGACAACACCGCCACCAACGACAAGGCCGTGAGTGCGCCGGGTATCACCATGTTGATGGTGCCCTTGAGGTTATGGCCGACCAGGTCCTGGTTGACCAGGCGTGTCCAGCGAAAGCGATGCAGCCAGGCAATGGCCGGCACGTTGATCAAGGGCGAAGCAATGGCAATAAACAGCAGGAACGTGGCCGAAGCACGCGGGTACTCACGCAGCACGAAGGTTGCGACCACTACATGGGCCAGGCACAGGAAGGCGACCGGCAGTTGTGGCAGACGGTGTTGAATCGCCAACATGTAACCGATGGAGGCCGCCACCAGCAACGGGATCACCGAGCTGATCTGTTTATGCAACCCGGCCAGGAAACTCACCACCTGCGCATCGAACCCCAGCGCCAGGGCGCATTCGGACAGGATCAGGAAACCAGCGGACACCAACAGGCACGGCAGTATCCACAGCAGCCCCTCCCGAATCGCACGCAGCGACTCCGTGCTGGCCAGGACCGCCAGGCGCTGTGTCAGGAAAAGTTTGAACAGGGTGTGCGCCATGGGCCGTCCTCTGCCTGTCACCGACTGCCGCTGAAGATCAGGGCCGGAAACACCCGCTAACGCTACACGGCCTGATAGCCGAAGCGAAAGCCTTTATCCCCGTCCCTGCCCGGCTTTTTTACCAGTGAATGCCGGATTGCTAGACTAAATCCCTACAGATTTATCGAACTTTCTGACTTGAATCATCCCCTAAGGCTGTCTGAGTCGGTATCATCCGCACGGTTTGTGCGTGTTAAAGGATGTTACAACCTGTCTGATAATGGGTACGCACTCAGGGAATCTTGCCTGGAACGACAACAGGCCAAAGGAGAGAACCTCACTATGCAAGACAAACGCTCAAGTCACATGCGTCCTCTGTTTGTCACCATCCTGCTGTGGTTGTGCAGCGTGGTGTTGCTGTTTGTAATCAAGAACCTCATTGAGTTGTTCACTGGGCCTGTGGCTGAAACCTGGGTAGACCTGACCCTGGTGCTGGTCGCTTACCTGATGTTTTTCTTGCTGGCGCCGTTGCAAAACTGGATGCAGCGCAGGTCGCGCAAGCGTGCCCGCCATCACCTCAACGCACGCGCGTCCGATAGCAACTCTCACCCTTCTCATTAAGGTGTCTACCTGTGTCGGCACCCAACGATACGCACCAACTTGCGCTGGACAGATTCCTGCGCGAACAACCGCAGGTCGCTGCCGAGCTGGACAGCCTAAACCCGCTGGTAGCCCAGGCCAGGGGCGAAACCCTGGCGCAGTATCGCGCCGAACGCCTGCATGAGGCTTTCGAAGCACACGCTGAACAGCAAAAATTATTCGCCTGGGAATTGACCCTCAAGCTGACGGCCGATTCGACCGAAGCCTTCGAGGCCCAGCGGCGCGAAGTGCATAAAGAAGTCGCACAGATGGCAGGCATGGACTGGGCGCAGTACTGCCAGTTGCACGGCTTGGCCGTTTGACCTTTGCCCTACAAGCACCAGCGTGCTCGGTTGCGCCCCATGACGTGACGCAACTCGGCGACCGTTATGCTTCGGTGCTGCGGGTCTATCGCCAACGCTGCCTGTAACGCCACCCAGCAATGCCTGGGTAACTGCGCGGGCCGGGGCAGACAGACCGTGGAGGCGCGCTCCCCAACGCGCTTGCCGTGGGCCAGTTCGTACAGGACGCAGGCCACGCCGTACAGGTCGGCAGCGGCGGTCAGCGCACCGCCGGCCAACAGTTCCGGGGCGGCGTAGGCAGGTGTCCAGGCATTGAAACGACTGCGGCTGACACTCGGCAAACCCATTGCGGCGCCTGCTTGAGCCTGGCCCAGGCCGAAATCGAACAAGCGCACGCCCTCCTC
Source organism: Pseudomonas sp. NFR02 (assembly GCF_900119375.1). Classification (NCBI taxonomy): domain Bacteria; kingdom Pseudomonadati; phylum Pseudomonadota; class Gammaproteobacteria; order Pseudomonadales; family Pseudomonadaceae; genus Pseudomonas; species Pseudomonas sp. NFR02. The sequence goes on along the minus strand of NZ_FPJJ01000003.1, from coordinate 138,325 downwards.
GCCCACCATGACATTGGCTGGTTTGACATCACCGTGCAGAACGTCTTGCTGGTGGGTGTAGACCAGCGCATCCAGCAACTGCACGGCGATGGGTCGCAACTCCCGCCAAGGCAAGCCATAGGGGCACTCCAGCAGCAGGCGGTCCAGCGTCACTCCTTGCAGCAACTCCATGGTGAAAAACGCGACTTGACTGTGTGTATCGACCTCAAACGAAAACGCCCGTACCACATGCGCGTGCCTCAGGCTGCGGGTCAACGCAAACTCGCTGTACAACAACACATGCGCGTCGGGGCACTGGGAAATGGGTTCGTCGAGTAGCTTGATCGCGACCTTGGAACAGGGTTCGCCCAATTGCTCGTGCAACAGGTCGCGCGCGCGGTACACCCTGCCCATGCCACCTCTGCCCAAGACACGTTCAAGGTGATAGCGCCCAGACAGTAAACGGCAGGCTTGAGCTGCCGAGTTCATGGCTGCACCACAACCGCAGTCAGGTCATCGCGTATCGGCCGGCGCAACGCCGCTGCAAATAGCCGTTCCACTGCCCGTTGAGGCGTGCCCATGCTCAACGCCCGCCCCAGGTCAACGTGGCTGAGGGCCTGATACAAGCCATCACTGCACAACAAAAATACATCCCCAGGGCGGGTACGCAGTTCCAGTACCTCCAGATGCAACCGCGAACGCGCGCCAACGGCCCGGGTCAAGGCCCTGGCACCCGGGTAAGCCTGGGCTTGCGCCACACTCAACTGACGCTCGTCCATGAGGCGCTGCAGCAGCGAGTGGTCCTTCGACAATTGGTAGAGGCTCTGGTCGCGCCATAAATAGCAGCGACTGTCTCCCGCCCATAGGCAGGCCGCCCGGCCCTTCTCCAACAACAGGGCGACCACGGTACTGCCCATCGTCACTTCACTGGTTGCGCCAGGTTCTGTCCATGCGCGTCGTACTCCTTGGTTGACGTCCTGCAATTTGTTGCGAACCGCCTGAATACGCTGGTCAAGGTTGCCGTCAGCCGACACTGAAGCCAAGTGGCTGACTATCCACTGGCTGGCGACATCCCCGTGCCGATACCCGCCCATGCCGTCCGCCACCGCCCAGCAACCCGTGCTCGGGTTGTCCAGGAATGCATCCTCATTGCGCAACCGCGCCAGGCCTCGCTGCGTGCGCCCGGCGCTGCGCCACGGGGCTTCCATCGGGGTCACAGCTGCTCCGGCAGGCGAAAGGTGCGCCATGTGTCCATGTCAAACGGACCGGGCGTACGCTGGCTGGTGAGCCGGTAATTGGCGCGCAGGCCGGCGAGGTCTGCCTTGAGGATCTGTATATTACGGCCGCTGGCGGGCTCTTTCTGCAGCAGGTCCAGAAACCGGAACAACGACCACGCTCCAGTGTCTTTTTCGATGCCCAAGGGGCGCTGCTCCGCGCCTCTCTCCAAGACGAGGCTGCTGCGCCCATTGTCTGCGTCGGTGGGCCAATGGAACGTCATGGGTACGATCGGACCGTGGCGATACTCCAATTGCTGGTCGCCAAACCGCAGGATCGCTCGGCTGACCGATGGGTCCAGGCTGTAGGGTGCCAAGGTGAATCGCACGGACAACTCCCCCGCGTCTTCGGTAAAAAAGCCGCGGCGGATGACCTGGGTCTTCATCAATTGCTCCAGCAGCGCACGGGAAACCGGCAAACTCTGGCCATCCAGCCCACGCAATCGGTAGCGGCTGCCGTCGGCACTGATAAAAGGCCGCAGGTAGCCCTCATAAAAGCGCGCCATCACCCCGCGTGGCTTGAAGAACTCCTGAAAATCGTGAAGGGCGACCTCACTGCTGGCGTGCGCATTGAATGGGTAACGTCGGCCAATGGCCTTGGCATAAAGGCTATGCACCTCGCTCTGATAACGTTGGTTGACGTGCACATAGGCCTGTTCCAGCAAATGCCGCCAACTGTCATCCGCCATACTTTCGAGCCAGCCGGCAACGGGCAGCGGCAGGCGAGCGGCGGCGTCTCGCAGATGGCCCAATGCATCCTGCTGGCCCTCCATGCGCTGCCTGGCACGCAGGAAGGCGGCCTGCTCGGGTGCGCTGTCCCGGTTCAAGGCCGTCAAATGCAGGTGCACTTCATCCAGCAGACGCAAGGCCTGAGTCAGCTCTACGCCGGGGTTCTGCTGCTCATCCAGCAATTGATGCAAAGGCTCAAAGCGGCGCTGCAAGGCGCGCCGCGGAGCCTCGACAATACCCGCCTGCCCCGCCGTCAACCTCGACTTGGCCATCTCGCCCAGGTCTGCCGACTGCTGGGCCACTTTGTCCAGCAGTCCATGGCTTGGCAACAAACGCGTATTTTCACGCACCTGTTGCAAGAGACGAATCAAAGGCGATTGCGCCGACGTCAGGTTCATCAGTTGCTCGGCATCCTGGCGCAGGTTGTCAGTCTCTTGCAGCCTGACTCGGCCAAGCGCATCGCTCCAGGCATCGGCATACTCGCTGAAATAACGTTGCTGCAGTTCAGCCATCAGGCGCCGCAAGTCCTCGGTCCCCAGGTCGGTACCCTCGCCGAGCACCCAGTTGTCCTGGGTGATGGCGTTTACCAACCGCGGGCCCTGCGCCTCAAAGTACTGCACATAGCGTTTGGTATAGAACCCCGGCACAGGCGGATCGATAGCGGCGAACACCTTACCCTCGGCCAGCCGCAACGGCTCCAGGCTGCGCGCTTGTTCGCGCAATACCCGATAGACCCCATCGGCCAACGATTCGCCCCTCAGCGCTTCACGGGCCTGGGCCACCCGCTCCGCGTTGAGTGACACCACAAAAGGTTGCTCCAGCAGCCGCGCAAGGTGCACATTGAGGCGCTTCTGTGTTGGCATATCCCCGGCAAACCGCACCGACCAAAGGCTTGCAATATGTTCTGCCAGCCAGGTCGTGTCACGGCGTTCGCGCAGATTGAGCATCAGGTAGGCACGCAGGTCGTCGAGCAGCCGCTCCCGGTCCCCGAGGCTGGCAATTACCTGTTCTTCCAACTGGGCGGCTGTCCAGGCCAGAAATGGCTTTTGCAGCGCGTGATCATAGGCTTGATCGACGCTGGGACGGCTCAGTTCGCCCTGATACAGCCCGGTGCGCTCCACCAGGCGTACATCTGCCGGCCCAGGAAAAACCTGCGTCGCCGCCAGTCGCGCGTCCAACAGCGCCAACAGCGCCGTACTTTCATCGTCGGCCGCAAGGGCGAGCGGCGGGTGTGAGGTCAGCGCCGACAATTGCGCCAAGCGTTGGTGGTTGACTGAGTAACTGTGCCCCCATAGCCCGCCGACACCGCCAATAACCAGCGCTGCAGCCACCGCCTGCGCGCCCTGGCGCCAACGCAGACGTTGTTGTTCCTGAGCCTGCAAACCCGCAAGGTCGGCCTCGGCGAAGATCACCTGGCTGAACAGGCCCTGCACAAAGCGCGGGTGCCTGCCATCGGCGCAGGTCAAGAAGAACCCTCGCAAACCGTTGATGGGTTGGTAGCGATGTGCGCAAAACGCCATGTCAACGAACAGGCTGACGCGCTCCCCCATTCGTGCTGCCTGCTGGGGAAACTCCAGCATCTGCCCACGTCGCTCGACATTGCGCTCCTGATGCAGTCGCCCAATCAGCTCACTGTTCAAGCGCTGCAATAATTGCTCGACCGCCTGACGGACCTGTGTTGTGTCAGTACCGTCGGCGCAACCTTGCAGGTGCTGACCCAACACGCTGTCGGCACTCTCTCCAATGGGTGAGTCGAAGAATTCAGCGAATCCCGGCAATCGGTCGGCGTGGGTCAACACCAGGTAAATCGGCACATCCACATGCAACGTCTGTTGGATCTCTTGCAGGCGCGAGTGTACATGGCGTGCGTGATGATCCAGGTCGTATTCGTTGGTGCTCGACAGCATGTCGACCGATAGCGTCACCACCACACCGCTGAGCGGCCGCACTCGACGGCGCCACCGGAGCAGATGCAGCAAGGTGATCCAGCCTGCGGCGTCCACTGAAGAGTCGGGCTGGGTAAGGTAGCGTCCCGGGGTGTCGATCAGCACGCCTTCGTCGCCGAAATACCAGTCACAATGGGCACTGCTACCGATCGGCCGCGTTTGCGCGTGGTCCAGCGCCAGCGGCAAGCCCGCTGCCGCCAGCAGCTGTGTCTTGCCACTGCCCGGCTCACCGATCAACAGGTACCAGGGCAACTCATGACGCCAACGCGCGTTACGCTCTCCATAATGGCGGGATATCTTGAGCAGGTGCACGGCTTTCTTGAACCGACTGCGCAGGTGCCGGCGTTCGTCCTCCACCCCCGTCATCGGCTGTCGGCGCACCTCGCGTTCTGGTCTTTGGCGCCAGGCGGCAAAACCTGGGCCCACAAACGCCATCGCCAGTCCCCATAGCAAGAACACACCGCTGATGGTGACCAACCGAGCAGTCGCCCCGGCCCAGATACGGTGATCATCCACTGCCAGCAGCGGCCCCAAGAACCACACCATTGCCGCGCAGGAAAGCACCAGCAACAGGCTCCACACCCAAACCCTGCCCAGCACGGTGCCCACCCCCTTGAAGAATGCGATCATTCATTGCTCCCAGCGTTTACAAGGGCGTGCGGACCAGATCCGACGCCGAAAGTTGAAGGGGGTGCAGCGCGTTTGTACGCTCGTTGCTCAGCACCCAGGCAAACCCTGTGTACATCGCCAACACACACAACAAGGTGAGGCCGACCCACCAAGTGGCAGGGATGACCCGCACCTGCTTGCGCCGGTCGGTCCGCTGCTGGGCAGGCAGTAGCGCTTGCGCCGCCGGCTCCCCACGTACGTGCCTGATCTGGCGATACAAGGCATCGCGGACAGCCTCAAGTTGCGTCACGCCCCGCTCCATCACCCGGTATTTGCCTTCGAACCCCAGGGACAGGCACAGATACAGCAACTCCAGCATCGCCAGGTGCTTCACCGGGTCGCGCGTGAGGCGCTCCAGCAACTGGAATACTTTTTCGCCGCCAAAGGTTTCGTTATGGAAGCGGCTCAACAGGCTCATCTTCGACCATTCGCTTTGCGCCCCCCACGGTGTCGTCACCACCGCCTCGTCGATCACGCTGCACAACACATAGCGCGCCGACATGACCTGGCTGTTCTCCACGCCGCCCTGCAAGGCGCGGGTTTCGAACTGAGTCACCGCCAACACTAATCGGTCGTTGAGCGTGCCCAGGTTTTCACGGCCGGAGCAGACCCTGATCCCAATAACCTCGAACAATACCGCCAAGGCTGCGGCTACCAGCGGGTTGAACCCTGTCTGAAAGCTATGCGTATCGAGCCTGTGGCCGGCGTAGATCATGCGGTCTTCCAACTGTTCGTAGCGCGGCGGCGATGGGAAATCCGTCAACGGCCCCTGGGCAGGCTCATGAGTCTCCCGGTCGAGCAGGACGGTTTTTTCATCCTGGGTGTATTCACTGTCCATGGCATTCAGTTCCTGATGGCCCAGAAGTCGAGTTCAAGCCCGGTGAATTCACCCCCGACGTGGAAAGCGAAACCACCCGACTGTTCCAGCTGTGCGATATCACGGGGGCTCATATCGAGCACGAAATAGGTCTTGCTGGCATGGAAAGGAATCTGTCGCGGCGCCACTGGCAAAGGCTTGACCTTGATACCGGCCAAGTGCAGGTTGACCAACTCGCGTATGCGCTCAACCGGCGCGACTTTCAGGTGGGCTGGCAGGCGCTGGCGCAATTCCTGCGCCTCACACTGCGCGGTGGCCGCCAGGATGAAGGTGGCGGTGCCAAGCAGTTTCAACTCGCTGACCGGGCATACCAGCACCCCGTACTGGCGAGGCTGCAATGCCAACTTGATCGCCTGTTGCTCCAGCACCACCGACAGTGCCGTACGTACCTGCGCCATCAGCCCGCGAAAACTGGCGCCCTGATCGCCGTGTTGATAGTGAACATCCAACTGCGCGCGTTTACTTTCAGTGGTGAAGGTTGATAGCTCCCCGAGCAGCGACACCAGCGCACGAAACACCGCTTCAGGCCGCACCCGCGTCTGGCTCAGGCAGTGGCGCAGCTCCAGCTCACTACGATTGATCACTTGCAGCATCAGGAAATCGGCGATTTGTGTGCCTTGGGTCGTGCTCTCGCCACGAATGCGCGCCGCGATGGCATCGCCCCGACTGGCAAGCAGGCCAATCACCTCCTTGAGACACGACGCCACGTACCCATGCTCCTGCACGAAGATAAACGTCGGGATGAACGCCGTATCCAGGTTCACACCGCCTTCACCGCTGGCGTCGAGTACCTGGGCCACCTTGAGCTTGATGAAGAGCTGGTCACCCGGCTGTTCACCCAACAGAAGACGTAAGTCCGGGCGCGCGCAGTGGATTCGGCAACGCGTATCCGCCCCCACGTTGGAATCCCCCACTTCCACTTCACAGCTGAGGTAGCGCGCCAACACGTCACTTTGCTCAGGCCGGCGGGCTTCAAGGTGACTGCCGCTGACCAGCGGCAGCGCCAGGTAAACCCCTTGCGCGCCCGAACCCTCTGGCACCTGCACCACCAGCGGCTCCATGGCAGCATTCAAGTCAAACAGGCTGCCGTCCGGCAACACGCCGCTGGCCTGGTTGACCACCAGCTTGCCCAACTTGAGGTACTGCGTATTGAGTTCGAACGTGAGCAAACCCCAGGTGTCACTGCCCAGCAGGCGGGTCTGATTGAGCTGCTGGTGGTAATAACGGTCGTTGTGTTGCAAGTGCTGTGGCCGCAACAGCATGCCTTCCTGCCAGATAACTTTATGAACCTGCATGTTATTGCGCCTCCACACCGGCGAGAGGGTCAGCAACACGTATACCGCCCTGGTCCAGCACCAGCTCGACACGGTTGCGTTGCTGTACCGTCAAGGGCACCAGCAGCCGCCACTGGACATGGGGCAAGTCTCGAAAAGCGGCCAGTACTCCCACAAAACGACTGTCGGGAGCGATGCGCAGTTTGAGCGCCAGCCGGTCACCCGGGCGCAGCTCAACCTCCTCGCTGCCGACCCAGTCCTTTGGCAGCGTGTGCTGCGCATTGCCATACAGGCTGAAGAAGTCGGCATGTTCAAAGGCAACGCCATGGCGCAGTTCGATCAACTGCACCACCACGGGAGAAGGACGACCGTGCAAGTCCGGGTTGACGTGCTCGCTGGCAGTCAGCACCACGTCCAGCTTGGTCAGCGTGGAAAATGGCGAGACGGCGCTGCAACCCGCCAACAGCCCGCACAAGAGCAACAACGAAACAAGGGTGGCTCGATACATGATTATCATCCTGGAAAATCAATGTGCAGGCTGGAGATCAGGCGCACCTGCTCCTCATAAGCCTTGGCGAAGTCGCCGGCCAACGGGCGATCATTCAACTGTTCTTGCGCCACCACACGCTGGTAGTAACGCTGGTAGGCACGCCACCGCCCGCCATCGGAGAAAAACCCGGCAGGCTTGCCCTGGGACGCAAAACACCCCAACAGATGGCTGGGTTCAAAGACAGCACGGGCATTACGCATGGCGCTTCGACAAGCGGCCAGCAACGCAACCTGATGCACCTGCAGTTCCAGGTGCACCTGGGCAATGGCGCGCACCGCGGGCAGTTGACCCAACTCCCGGGTATCGAGCATCGCGGATAAAGCAGCATCGGTGTCGCTATACACTTTCAAGGGATTCTGGCCGGAGCCCTGACTGGCGAACGGCGCCATACCCAGTTCGTTATTCAGTTCTTCACGGGTGCGCAAACCTTGTTGCAGCCCTTCGATCGTCACCCGAAACAAGCGTGCCACCTTGATCGCCAATGCCTCCCGGGCCGGTGTGTCGAGGGCCGTCAGGTCCATACCCAGGACCGCTGCAAATTGCGACCAGAACACCTCGTCGGTCGACAGCGTCGACGCGACAGCGGGTACCGCGGTAACCTCCATCGAAGGGTCTTGCCGCCGCGGCAATACCACGTGCTCGCAATCGGCCCCATAGTGATCTGCCCATACCGCTTGCTCATCGGCGCTCTTGTTCAAGGCCTCCAGATCATCCGACGTGGCCCGCATCTGCCGATCAAGATCCAAACCATGCAACGGGTCCAGCGACAGGAAAGCGTCATCGGGGATCGGCACCGCCGCTGGCGCCAGCAGCTCGTCGGAAGGTCGCGGCGATTCCAGCAATCGCGCACGTATCGTCAACACCCCCAACTCGAATACGTCGCCGTCACTGATCAATCGTGCCTGCCCCTTGCGCAGGCGCTCAGGACTCTTGGCCATCCCGATACCGTTGCGGCTGATATCCGTGAGGAAATAACGTCCTTCACGGTAACCGATCAATCCATGATGGCTGGAGAGTACGCGGCTGGCGTCAGGGATCACCCAGTCACATCCAGGACCACGCCCGATCACGCCGCCTGCACCGTCAAATACTTTGCGGGCCAAAAGTAGGCTCTGGTCGCTTTCGCACGCGCAGACCTCAAACACAAGCTGCAGCTTCATGCCCCCTCCTTTCAGCGGCCACGAATGATCGCCTGCGGGTCACCCAAGGGGTGGTACTCGGCATCATCGAACACATAGTTAGCGTTACAGCCTCCCAGCAAACACATCACCAGCACGACGACGTGCCATGGACGATCAGGCATCAGGTTTCTCCCACAGTAAAAATCAAGTGCACCATTCAGCGTTCCTCCCGGGCATCGCCAAAGGGAATGTTCAAACGGGCAAGACGGTAAAGCAGGGTGCGCCGGGCGACCCCCAGCTCCCGCGCGGTGCGCGTGCGATTGCCATGGTTCTTGTGCAGGCAGTCGAGCAGGAACGTACGCTCCACTCGCTCCATCCGCTGGCGCAGCGTCACGTCATCGGGAGTGGCCGGCTCTGGTGCCGGCGGCAGTGCCAGGTGCTCGGGCCGAATCACGCTGTCGTCACACAACAACACGGCGCGTTCCACCAGGCATTTGAGCTCGCGTACGTTGCCGGGAAAACCATGGCTGGAGAGTTGATCGAGGGCGGTATTCGCCCATTCGACAGGTGGCCTCCCCAGCGCCGCGCACACCTTGCCTGTGAAATGGCGCGCCAGTTGCAGCACATCGCCGTCCCGCTCGCGCAGGGCCGGTAAGGTGATGGGGAACTGAGCCAGTCGGTAATAGAGGTCTTCGCGAAAGCGCCCTTCGGCGACCATCGCCGCGAGGTCGCGGTGGGTCGCGGCAATGATGCGTACGTCGACCTTATGTGCCGCACTGGCACCCAGCGGGCGAACCTCACCCTCCTGTAATACCCGCAGCAACTTGGCTTGCAAGGGCAGCGGCATATCGCCGATCTCATCCAACAGCAACGTACCGCCATGTGCGGCGTCGAACAGCCCCCCGTGATTGCGATCGGCGCCAGTGAACGCACCTTTGCGGTAGCCGAACAGCTCACTTTCAAGCAATCCTTCCGGGAACGCCGCGCAGTTCTGCACGACAAAGGCCTTGGCCTTGCGCGGCCCGGCCGTGTGTATGGCCCGGGCCACCACTTCCTTGCCTGTGCCGGTCTCACCCTGCAACAGCACGGTGTAAGGGGTGTGCAGGACTTTACTGATCAAACGACAGGCCTGCTCCATTGCCGCGCTGGTGCCAATCAGGCCGTATGCGCCAACCAAGGGGTTGTGGCCTGCGGGCTTTGGGCCGACGTTGGGCTGCCTACCGCGCAGTACGCGTAACCGGTTCACGGCGTAGCTGCCCAAATGCCCCAACGAGGGGGCGTAGCCTTGCAGCTGGGCCGGCTGTTGGCGGGCGCACACCAGCACCCCAGTTATCCGCTCACATTGATTGAACAGCGGCACGATTAATAGCGCACGCCATGGTGTCGCCAATGCGGGCAGAAAACCTGTGTCATGGCCGCTGCCTTGCACATCCTCCAGGCTCAACCCAGTGCCTTGGGTCAAGGCGTCGTGCAGCAACTGTTGGGAATGCTGACCAGGCCGTGGAGGCATGACGATGAGCGACGACACTTGGGCTAGATGTTGGGCGATCAGTTCAAGCCGGCCGGTCACTTCATCGAGCAGATACAATTGGCTGACGTCAGATTGGCTCAGCCGGGCCGCCGTGCTGACACATCCGTCAGGTAAAGCGTGTTCATCACGCTCGAACCCCAAGCGTGCGAAACAGGCAGCCAACGCGTCGGCATACCTCAGCGCGTCGGCCCCGCCACCGGGCAGGTTATCGGTCATTGGTTGCACCCGCAGAAATCCACCAGGGCCGATGCTGTTTCCAGCCGTGCTGACAGTGCGCCGATCATGCGTTGCAAATCCCTGTTCATCATGTCCATTCATCCCTAATGAAAATTACGGGTTAGCGTGACTACGCCATCGGCCCGCTCGTGCCCCAGCCAGGTGGTCCAACCCAGGCGGCAAACCGTGTTTTCGCCAATGTGCAGAGCCCTGATCTGACCCTGCGCCAGTACCAGACGCAGGTCGTATTCCAATGGGTCGCGCAGGGTCAGGCGCACCAGCGAACGCAGCGGCTGATAGGCCTTTCCCGTGGGCAGGAAGTCGTGAAAACGCTGCCACCCCAACGCGCGGACATGCACCCTGAACTTGCCACTGCGGTCAGCGACGCGGCGCCCCAGCACCAGGTCCTCGCCAAGCACACTGTTGGCCCGCCCCAGGTCATTGCGCTGGACCGGGCTGATCTCGACCTGGCGTTCAACCCACTGCTCGATAAACAACGCGTCGTGCTTGAAGTAGTAGCGCAGGACCGACTCGATCAACGCCGCCGAGTGCACACGCACACTCAGCAGGCCCAGGTAGGGCAGCAGGCGTTTGCAATCGAGCTGGGAAGCGCCACGGATTGCGGTGCCGCCCAGACCCGTCAAGGCAAACATCTGCTCGGAAAAACCATCATTGGCGCCTGCCCGGAAACACGCCCGATAGCGGTACTTGCGCCAGATCGGGAGCATCAGCCGGTGCAAGCGATGATGGAACATATCCAGGAAATCTCGAGTCGGGTTGCCGCCTGGCTGCTCGGCAAATGCCTGCTCACCATAAAACGCAGGCAGTGGGGACCCGGCGCCAAATAACCCCAGTACATTGAGGCGCAGGCGTGCGCGCAAATGTCCATGCTCCATAAAGAACTCCACTCGGTCGATATCGTGCGCGGCAAAGCCCAAGCCAGGGTTGGCCTGGAACTCCAACTGGTCGTACAACGCGTCCTCATCCAGCAGCGGATGAGCCTCACGCAATCGCTCGATCACCTGCAAAACCGCCTGGAACAACGTGTATTCACGGATACCACGGCAAAGTTGATTCAGAGCAGGGGCTGCTGTCCCATCAGGGATGGCCATAAATACACGTCTCCTTGTGTGCTGATGACACGCAACTCGTGATGGGAATTGAGGCTGGCATAAAGCGCAAAGAACTGATTGAGGACCGAAGCGAATACAAATAAGTCGCCCTGGCCGACAAAGCCTTGGGAATCGACCGTCAGATCGACCCGCACCCCTCGCACGGGCAACCCACGATGCAGGCGATCCGTCGCCTCATGATGGATGGCGCGCAAAGCCGCCAGTCTTTTCTGGCTGACCTTCAGCGCCTGGCGGTCGTAATAACGCGGCAGGTCGTAGGTTGCGAGAATCGCCTTCAAGGCGTTGATGTCGGTCAACGACAAGTAGTTGAGCGACATATTGCTGATGAGATTCCACAGGAAATCCTGGTCCAGGGGCGGTGCGTAGCTCGCCGTTGGCGCGGTGATATTGCGAAACGTCAACGACTCCGGTGTGTGTTCGCCGGGCTGGTTGATATCGCCTGCACGTAATTGCCGTGGCAGGTTGCAATTGGTACAGGTCAGTTCGACCGACAGGGTTTCCTGGCCCTGTTTGCGGCGATTGCCGAACCCCATCCAGGTGTCGAGTCCACCATGTTGAACCGACGAACGTTGGCGAATGCTGTAGCTGGGCGGTGCCGCCACAGGCTCGCTGTGGCAGTCATGTTCAAACGACTCGAACCGCACGTAGGTTTGATAGCCCAAGCCACCGGGGCGCCAGCCGGTGACCCGGTCCACTGAATACACGCTGGCATTGCCCGGCGTGTATTCCCCAGGTACCAAAAGGTACTCGTCCTGTTTACCGTCCAGGCGAATGGGAATTGCATCCTGAGTAAACAGGTTGACGATGGGCGTGCAATACAGCTTTACGTTATCCAAGGTAGGACGCAGGGGCTCGCGGCCCTGACTGCGGAGCTCGAAACGCATCACCAGGCCGTGCGCCTGCCGGAGCAACTCGTGAGACAACGTGTGCAACACCTCCAAGCCTTCGACATCGACAAACAGGTACTTCTCGGGAAACGCGAAGTACTCCTGCAGGTGCCGATAGCCCTCCAGCGTGTTCTGCGGATAAGGAATCAGCGCCTGTTCCTGGGAAAACCCCACTGGCCGGACCTGGTTGGCATTGAGCCGCAGCGTCAGGGGTTGGTCATCGCCGGCGCTGATCGGCAGGCCATCGTGATCCACGAGCTGCAGGCTGATTCCCGCCAGATGGCGCAATAGGCCTAGGTACAGGCCCTGACTGATGTAGTGGTCGCCGGCCAGGTGCAGTCGCAGCGAATCGAATTCCAACTCACTGAAGCTGCCGTCGACACTCATGCACAGGCGCAAATCCAACCAGGCCCCTTCACCCTGGCATTTGTATTCCAGGTCAGTGAGTTGCAATGGCATGACATCGGTGGGATAGCATGTACGGAACTGGCAACGCTCACCGTGGATGGGAGCGCTTTGCACGGCGGTATCCCGAGCCACCCGAACGCTTGGGCCGGCGCGTTTCAACGGGTCGAATTGCAAGATGCTGAAGGCCGGTATCGGGCGCATGTAATGGGGCCAGAGCAAGTGCATCAACGAGTGCGTCAACTCCGGCAGTTCGTCATCCAGCTTCTGACGCAAGCGCCCGGTCAGGAATGCAAAGCCCTCCAGCAAGCGCTCGACATCCGGGTCCTGGCCCGCTTCGCCGAGAAACGGCGCCAGGGCGGGATTACGTTCGGAAAAACGTCGCCCCAGTTGGCGCAACGCACTGAGTTCGCTTTGAAAATAACGGTTAAGCGTCATTGGCACAGACCTCAACCCGCCCGGTATCCGTGAGGCGCGCGTGGAACACTACAGGATGCAGTACGCCCTCAATCATCCGCTCAGCCTCAATGGCGAATGCCAGGGACAAGGAGTCACGCACAACCGGCAACAGCCTGACACGTACGTTCGTCAGCCGCGGCTCATAGGCCTGGATAAAACGTTCGATATGCAGCCGCGACTGGCTCAAGGACTCATGCAAGCTGAGCCGCATGTCATTGAGGTCAGGCAAGCCATAATCAGGCAGCGTCTGGACACTGCCCGCACGAGTGCTGAGCATTTTCCCCAAATGTGCGGCGATGGACGCCACGGTGGCACCCGGGTTAGACGCCCCCTGCTCGAGGCGTTCGAAAAGGCTGTTGTGCTCAAGCATGCCCTGGCTTCTGCTCATTCTTTATCGAGCTTCCCGACCAGGGACAACGTGAAGTCTGCCCCCATGTATTTGAAATGCGGGCGTACCGTAACGTTGACCCGGTACCAGCCAGGCTCGCCCTCGACATCGCTGACGACAATGCGCGCAGCGCGCAAGGGGCGCCGCCCGCGCACCTCGGCACTGGGATTTTCCTGGTCCGCCACGTATTGGCGAACCCATTTGTTGAGCTCCAACTCCAGGTCCGTCCGCTCTTTCCACGCGCCCAACTGCTCCCGTTGCAGCACTTTGAGGTAATGAGCCAGGCGGTTGACCACCATCATGTAGGGCAATTGGGTGCCCAAGCGGTAATTCAGCTCTGCCGCCTTGCCCTCCTCACTGATGCCGAACGATTTGGGCTTCTGCACGGAGCTGGCGGAAAAAAACGCTGCGTTATCGCTGCCCTTGCGCATGGTCAAGGCGATGAAACCTTCTTGTGCCAGCTCGTACTCACGTCGGTCCGAAATCAGCACCTCCGTAGGAATCTTGGTTTCAATCTCGCCCATGCTCTGGAAGTGATGTAGCGGCAGGTCTTCGACCGCCCCGCCGCTTTGCGGGCCAATAATGTTGGGGCACCAGCGAAAGCGCGCGAAGCTGTCGGTCAGGCGAGTGGCAAAGGCATAGGCGGTATTGCCCCACAAGTAATGCTCGTGGCTGTTAACCACGTTCTCCTGGTAGGCGAAGGTCTTGACCGGGCACTCAAGGGGGTCATACGGGGTGCGCAGCAAAAAGCGCGGCACGGTGAGGCCAATATATCGTGCGTCTTCGCTCTGCCGGAAACTTTGCCATTTGGCAAACTGCGGGCCTTCGAAATGGTCCCGCAGATCCTTCAGGTCGGGCAACCCGGTGAAGCTTTCCAAGCCGAAGAAACTTGGCCCCGCTGCAGCGATAAAGGGCGCGTGGGCCATGCCGGCGACGCTGGATGCGTATTGCATCAGTTTCACATCGGGCGCACTGGGCGAAAGAAAGTAATTGGCAATGATCGCGCCCACCGGCTGACCGCCGAACTGACCGTATTCGGCGCTATAGACGTGCTTGTATAACCCGGACTGGGTAATTTCCGAGGAATCTTCGAAATCATCCAACAGGTCCTCGCGCGAAACATTCAACAGTTCGATCTTGATGTTCTCGCGAAAATTGGTGCGATCGACCAGCAACTGCAAGCCTCGCCACGAAGCCTCCAACGCCTGGAAGCCCGGATGGTGAAGGATCTCATCCATTTGTTCGCTGAGCTTGGTGTCGATCTCGGCGATCATCCGGTCGACCAGGCGTTTCTTTACGGGTTCGTCACAATTATGTGGCTTGACCAGCTCTGCGATAAACGCCGACACGCCGCGCTTGGCGATGCCATAAGCCTCGTCGTCGGCGCTGAGCAATGTCTGGGAAATGATGTTATCGAGGATGCTACCGCTTTCGATAACCTGTACGGGTTGCGTGCCGTGTTGAATGGTGGTCATGGTGTCAGTGTCCTTTTACTGAAAACGTCAGGCTTGAGGCCTATCCAGGCCCAGTTCGGCGAGCACTCGTGCGCGAGAGTCACCATTGGCCAACGCCCGCTCGATAGCGTTGCGAAAGCTGGGCGTATTGCCCAGCGGTCCCTTGAGCGCCACTAATGCCTCACGCAATGCCATCAACTTTTGCAATTGCGGGATCTGCTCCACCAGGTTCGCGGGGTTGAAGTCCTTCATGGTGTTGATTCGCACCTGAACCGGCAGTTCTTCCACGTCGGCTGCATCCTGGAGGCGGTTGGGAACGCTCAGCGTCAGGCTCAATGCTTGCTTGGCCAACACCTCGTCAAAGGTGTGCTTGTCGATACCGATGGGCTTGCGATCTTCGAGTTTGCGTGGGTCCGCGCGCTGGGAAAAATCCCCCAGCACCAGCAGCTTCAACGGCAGTTCGACATCTTCCTGAGCGCTACCGACCGCGGGTTTGAAGGTAATATTGATACGTTCCTTGGGGGCTACCGAACCGTCTTTGGCCATGGTGCTTCTCCTTTTGATGAGGCGCTATTCAAGTACTGCTTCCAGGTCGAAATGGCATAACCGGCGATGCAGGGTGTCTTTTCCGTCTTGTACGGCTTGGTTTTGTGGCAACAGGTCGTAGCAGCGATACAGCAGTTGACCCACTTGCATGGCCAGCTCCGGCTCCCAACTTTCCAGGCCCGTGCGCTGTAATTGCAGGTCGAGTTGTTCCAGCTGGATCCTGGCCAGGTCATGCTTGCCGGCCGCCACACACAACCTGGCCAGCGCCAGGTGCCAGTGAAAACGCGCTCGATCACCGCTCGCCGCCCGCAGCCCTTGCTTGAGCACACTCACCGCGGCCTTGAGCCCGTCTTTGCGCAGGCAGGGCATCACCGCCTGCAACGCGGCTTCCCAGGGCTGAGCAGCGCTGTCGACGACGACATTGGAGGGCTCAGGCTTGTGCAGGTGACGCATGACGTGAAATGCGATCCACTCACCTGTCGCGGAGTCGGCAAAGGGCGTGCCGTCCTCGAACCGATACTCAGGCAGGTTCGGCAGGCGATGCAGCAGCAGAGCAAATTGCATTTCCAGTTCGGTCATGGCGAGGTCTGCGTGCAAGGCCTCCAGGCACTCCCAGACCATGCGCAAACCATCGAACCAGAACATTGCACCGGCCAGGCTGACCTCGAGTTCAAGCAACAGATCGGCGTAATGGCCTTGGCTGAAGCGGTCTTGATAGCGCTTGCGCTTGTCGGTAGCCAATGGGCGCAGCGCCGTGACGCGCTCATTATTGGCGTCGGGATAATTGACGAGCATCAGCCAGGCCAAGGTTCGGCCCAGGCGCAAGGCGCGCGGGTCGGCCGCATCCTGACGCAACCACCAGGTACATAAAGGCCGAGCCTGCTCCTGCAATGCGCGCAGCCGTTTGTGCGCGTCTTTTTCGTTATTGAGCGGTTGCTCGGGGGCCGGCAGCGGGCTTGGCGCAGGTTTGACCCGGGCAATGACGCCCGCGACGTCGCCAGGTTCGGCAGCAGCCTGGGCCAAGCGCGCCGACAGCTGCCGGCGAACCGGCAACAGCAGCGGCGCCTCGCTGCCAAGCTGTTCACCCCATATCTGATCGAGACATTCGAGGTGTTCCAACAGCGCCTGGAATAAAGGCCGTTGATCACTGAGCGGCAGGTTGTGCGCGCACGCTTGCTCAAGGCGCAACACCAACCAGCCAAACGCCGCAACGCGGGTACGCAGCTTAACTGGATAGACCTGCGTCCAATGGTGCTCGCAGAGTTCGCGCAGCACACCGAGACCAGCCAGCAACCCAGCGAATGAATCACGCTGATACAGGGCCCAGGTCAACCAGGCGGCAACGCGCAGATCCTTGGAATGCTCACGCAAAATGCACTCGCTGATCTCGCTGATCTTCTGCCAATCCGGCAGCCCCGCACCATGAATGGAATGAGCCTTGCCCAACTCGGTTTCCAGCACCTCAAACTCGCTTGAAAAACGCATGTCGCTACCAACAAAACTGCTTGGCGAACACGCTGTCCGGGCAAGTTCCTGGCAATAGGCATATAGCTGTTCTGAATAAACTATTTTGGGCTGCACACAACCATCCAAGGCAAAATAGGCAAAATTAACGTCGCTGTTAAAAACCTTTTAACTTCCGTTCAAACCACATCGAAGTGAACGAACCTTAGCCACGAAAAAAACAATCAGCAAGTAACGGAACGGAACTTAAGAAACATCCTACGCAGCTTGAAAATAAAGACATGCGCATTTATTTGCGCAGTCTATCCAACTAGAAAACACTCTCAAGCGCCCACAGCCTTGCATTTACAAAAACACATGACATGAGCAACTAAGTGCGCATAGGCGTGCAACTAATAGCGCTAAAAACTCACCCACAGCCCTACAACAAATTCTCAATAACGGCCACTGAGTCTTCTTCGCCCTTATTTCATTGAGCCTCACAATTTCAGGCACGCTTCTTGTTAAAGGCACTTGACCGCTCAGCGCTCTCGCTGCCCGGCAATACCTACTCAATCAGGCAAGGAAACCCGTCATGCCCACACCCGCGTACCTCTCCATCACTGGTGTCAAACAAGGTTTGATTACGGCAGGCACATTTACCCAGGACTCGGTAGGCAACATTTATCAGGAAGGCCATGAGGACCAGATTCTGGTGCAGGCGTTTGCTCATCAGGTGATCATTCCCCGCGACCCGCAATCGGGCCAGCCGACCGGTCAGCGCGTGCATAAACCCCTGATGATCAGCAAGGTTTTCGATAAATCCTCACCCTTGCTGTTCAGCGCCCTGACCACCGGCGAAGAAGTGTCCTGCCGCCTGGAGTGGCTGCGCACCTCCTCGGCCGGAACCCAGGAGCACTACTTCACGATTGAACTGGAAGGCGCCACCATCGTTGACATCCAATCTCGCATGCCCAACTGCCAAGACCCAGACAACGCCCACTTTACCCACCTGGAGGATGTGCACTTCACCTATCGCAAGATTATCTGGACTCACGAAGTGGCCGGGACGTCCGGCTCGGATGACTGGCGCAGCCCAGTGACGGGTTAACGCGAGCAGTAAAGACGGTAACCACGATGCGAAGCGAGCCGCTGTTGATCTTGATCTGCTTTTGATCTTGATCTCAGGCGCCCCGTTAAACCACGCTGGCCGAACGCAGGCTTGAATTCGTGGCTAACCCGGCAGGACGCCGGGTTAGCCGCCCCGCGCCATGGATGGCGCGTGGCGGCGGCCCACGGACTCAAGCCTGCGTTCGGGCACACCGAGCCCAAGCGAGGTGCCGAGTGGTGGGGCAAGAGCGCTTTGCTTACTTTCGCGCTTTTCGAAAGTGAGCCGCCGTTGGGCGGAACCCTAGGTGGCCGTTACCGCAGAAATGGATATGTACACAATCCAACTGTGTTGACTGCCAGGCCGCCTTCGCTAGCAAGCCCGCTCCCACAGTTGGATTGTGGGGTGTCAGGTAGATAGGTATTGCTTGTCAGGGCGTTATCGCAGGCAAGCCAGCTCCCACAGTTGGATCCTGGGGTGTCAGGTAGATAGGTATTGCTTGTCAGGGCGTTATCGCAGGCAAGCCAGCTCCCACAGGTTCAGCGTCGCGACACACAGGCCCCATCACAACCGGACAAACCAGCTCAATCGCAGTATGGTTGCCCTCTAACCACTCCCCAGGAAACCCCGGTAATGCTGTTTGTCGTCATGCTCGGGGGAAAGCACCCGCGAGCCAGGATCGAAGTACACGATGTGGTATTCGCAGTGGCCGATACCCTGCAAGCCACCTACCCACAATTACGCGACGCCTGGTTTGGCAGCCCCAAAGGCGTACACATCGATTCATGGATGGCCGTCGATGGCGTCGACGGCTGGAAGGTTGAACTGAGCCACCTGGCGCCCCACGGCGATGCGCCGCGCCTGTACTTCATCAACCTCGGCGGCTACGAGGCCAATAGCTTTGGCGAAGCCCACCACTACCTGCTGGTGGTCGCCCGTAACAAACAGGAGGCCATGCGCAAAGGTAAGCAGCAGATGCTCAGCCACTGGTCCCAGGCCCACACCGACACGGTGCTGGATATCGACGATTGCCTGCCCATCGACCTGGTGGACGGCCGCTATATCCACCTGGTGCAAGCAGCGCACCGAGCGATCGTGCAGCGCAACGACTATCTCGTACTGCCTTGAACCGGCATGACCTAAACAGCGGCGACTGAAAACCCAGTGGAACTTTGCCGAGAAATAACCGCCTGAATCCGGTACGCTCACCGTTTTTTACTCTAGGAGTTACTCACCATGGCCAAAGCCACCGCCCGTCACATCCTCGTTGCCTCTGAAGACAAGTGCAACGAACTCAAGGCCCAAATCGAAGGCGGCGCTGATTTCGCAGAAGTCGCTAAAGCCAACTCCAGCTGCCCATCCAGCCGTCAGGGCGGTGACCTCGGTTCGTTCGGCCCAGGCCAGATGGTCAAGGAATTCGACACCGTGGTCTTCAGTGCCCCGGTCAACACCGTGCAAGGCCCGGTGAAGACCCAGTTCGGCTATCACCTGCTGGAAGTCACCAGCCGCCAGGATTGATTCAATCTGCGCTGATGCTATAAACAACGGCCCGCCCTTTGGTGGGCCGTTGTGCATCTGATGACTGGCGATGCCCAGGCCGTTAGCGTACAAATCCTTATTATTCTTTACCCGGCGCTCAAGGCTGATAATGCGATTGGCTTTTTCATCTCTGCTCTGCTCCACCCTGGCCTTTCTAATGGCCAGCACTGCGGTGATCGCAGCCCCGCAAACCTACCTGACGGTGTACGGCGAGCCCGCCAAGTACGCCGAAGGTTTCAGCCATTTCGACTATGCCAACCCCAACGCCCCCAAGGGCGGCAGCCTGCGGCGCTCAGCGCTGGAGGTGGGGCGGTTTGACCATGTGCTGCCCTATATCGACAAAGGGATCGGCGTGTCCCAGGTCGACGGCTGGGTGTATGCACCCTTGGCGTTGCGCTCGCTGGATGAGCCTTACACCGTCTATGGCCTGGTGGCGCAAAAGATGGAACGGGCCGACGACGGCCTGTCGCTGCGCTTCTACCTGAACCCTAAGGCGCGCTTTGCCGATGGCACGCCCATTACCGCGCAAGACGTGCGCTACAGCTTTGACGTGTTGATGACCCAAGGCAGCCTGCGCTATCGCACTTTATTTGCAGACGTCAAACACGTCGAAATCGAAGGCGAACGACAGGTGCGCTTTGATTTTTCCAGCAACGAAAACCGCACCCTCCCTCTGGATCTTGCCACTTTGCCGGTGTTCCCCGAGCACTGGTGGAAGACCCGCGACTTTGCCAACGGCGGCGGCTACGAAGCGCCACTGGGCAGCGGCCCTTACAAGGTCAGCAAGATCGACTCCGGCAGTACCATCACCTTCACCCGCGACCCCGACTGGTGGGGCAAGGACTTGCCGGTCAGCCGCGGCTTGTACAACTTCGATCACCTGAGCCTGGAGTACTTCGGCGACACCGAAGTAGCGCGCCAAGTGCTACGCGGCGGCGCCTATGATTTCAACCGTGAATTCTCCGCCACCGGTTACTCCATCGGCTACAACGGCCCGGCCCTGGACGATGGCCGTCTGCAGCGCGCGCACCTGGCCAAGGAGATGCCGCAGCCGGCCCAGGGCTATGTGTTCAATGTGCAAAAACCGATGTTCAAGGATCGCCGCGTGCGCCAGGCCCTGGCGATGCTGTGGGACTTTGAATGGGCCAACCGCCAGATGATGCGCAACCTGTACATCCGCCAGCAGAGCTATTTCTCCAATAGCCCGCTGGCCGCCAGCCAGTTACCGACCCCGGAAGAACTGGCGATCCTCGAACCCCTGCGCGGTCAGGTTCCCGACGAGGTGTTTACCCAGGTGTTCAAGGCCCCGGTCACCGATGGCAGTGGCATGATCCGCGACAAACAGCTGCAAGCCTTGGCCCTGCTGGAAGACGCCGGCTGGAAACCTGTGGGCGACAAACTCGTCAATGCCCAGGGCGAGCCACTGGAATTCACCTTCCTCAACGTCCAGAACGGCCTTGAGCGCCTGTTGCTGCCCTACAAACGTAACCTGGCGCAGATCGGCATCACCCTGAATATCCGCCGCATCGACTCCTCGCAATACGTCAACCGACTGATGGCCCGCGACTACGACATGATCGTCACGGGTTTCCCGGTCACCACCTCGCCCGGCATGGAGCTGTACAACTATTTCGGCTCTGCCGCCGCGTTCGATTCGGGCGCCAACAACTACATCGTGCTCAAGGACCCGGCCGTCGATACCCTGATCCATGGCCTGGTCAAGGCTGACACCCAGGCGAAGATGCTCACCTATGCCCACGCCCTGGACCGTGTGCTGCAATGGAATTACCTGTGGATCCCCAACTATTACCCACCGGGCACCTCCGCCGCATGGTGGAACCGTTTCGGGCGCCCGGCCATCGAGGCGAAGAACGACGAAGCCCTGGAAACCTGGTGGGAAGTCAGCCCCACCCCGCTGACGAACGAACAAATGCAGGCTGAGTTGAAAAAACGCGGAGAGGCCCACTGATGTTTGCCTATATCGTACGGCGCCTGCTGCTGATCATCCCGACGCTGGTGATCATCCTGTTGGTGAACTTCGTGATCGTGCAGGCCGCGCCCGGCGGGCCGGTGGA
This sequence comes from Pseudomonas sp. NFR02, assembly GCF_900119375.1. Taxonomy (NCBI): domain Bacteria; kingdom Pseudomonadati; phylum Pseudomonadota; class Gammaproteobacteria; order Pseudomonadales; family Pseudomonadaceae; genus Pseudomonas; species Pseudomonas sp. NFR02. The sequence goes on along the minus strand of NZ_FPJJ01000003.1, from coordinate 116,722 downwards.
GCAAGCTATCGCCCACTTGCAAGGCATTGGCGGCGGTGGTGTAGCCGGCGCATCCGGCGAAGGCATCAGCGGCTCGCGAGCCAGCCGCGGTCTGGACCCAAAGCTGATCAAGGACATCGAGAAACAATACGGCTTCGACAAATCCGCGCCGGAACGCCTGTGGTTGATGCTCAAGAATTACGCCCAACTGGACTTCGGCAACAGCTTCTTTCGCGGCGCGACGGTAACTGACCTGATCCTGGAAAAGATGCCCGTCACCATTTCCCTCGGCCTGTGGGCCACGCTGATCACCTACCTGGTGTCGATCCCGCTGGGCATACGCAAGGCCGTGCGCCATGGCAGCAGCTTTGATATGTGGAGCAGCACGGCCATCGTCATCGGTTACGCGATGCCGGCATTCCTGTTCGCGATGTTCCTGATCGTGGTGTTCGCTGGCGGTACCTCGCTGAACTGGTTCCCGGTACGCGGGCTGGTCTCGGAAAATTTCGCCGAACTGAGCGCCGTGGGCAAAATCGCCGACTACTTCTGGCACCTGGTATTGCCGGTAACCGCGTTGGTGATCGGCGGGTTCGCCACCTTGACCATCCTCACCAAGAACTCGTTCCTCAATGAAATTACCCGCCAGTACGTGGTCACCGCCCGCGCCAAGGGTTTGAGCGAACGCCGGGTGTTGTACGGTCACGTGTTCCGCAATGCGATGTTGCTGGTGATCTCGGGGATTCCCCAAGCGTTTATCAGCGTGTTCTTTGCCGGTTCGCTGCTGATCGAGGTGATCTTCTCCCTCGATGGCCTGGGCCGCATGAGCTACGAGGCGGCCGTGTCCCGCGACTACCCGGTGGTGTTCGGCTCGCTGTTTATCTTCACCCTGTTCGGCCTCTTGATAAAACTCATCGGTGACCTCTGCTACACCCTGGTGGACCCGCGTATCGACTTCGCCGCGAGGAACGCCTGATGCTCAACCTCTCCCCGGTGGCCCGCCGACGCTTCGAGCGCTTCAAGAAAAACCGCCGTGGCTGGTGGTCGCTGTGGCTGTTTATCGGCCTGTTTATCCTGACCCTGGGCGGCGAGTTGATCGCCAATGACAAGCCGCTGGTGCTCAGTTTCAAGAACGAGCTGTATTTTCCGGTGTTCAAGCGCTACACCGAGCAGCAGTTCGGTGGGCAGTTGCCGTTCCAGGCGGACTACCGCAGTGACTACGTGCAAAAGCTGATCAAGCAGGAGGGCGGCTGGATGCTGTTTCCGCCAATTCCTTTCAGCGATGACACGCCCAACTACGAACTCACCCGCCCTGCCCCGAGCCCGCCGTCGGCGGTGAACTGGCTGGGCACCGATGACCAGTCCCGCGATGTGTTGGCCCGGGTGATCTTTGGTGCACGGGTGTCGATCCTGTTTGCCCTGGCCCTGACCGCCATCAGCGCCGTCATTGGCATTGCCGCCGGGGCGTTGCAGGGATACTACGGTGGCTGGGTAGACTTGCTCGGCCAGCGCATCCTGGAGGTGTGGTCTGGCCTGCCGGTGCTGTACCTGCTGATTATCCTGTCGGGGTTTGTGGAGCCGAATTTCTGGTGGTTGCTGGGGATCATGGCGCTGTTTTCCTGGCTGGCCCTGGTGGACGTGGTGCGCGCCGAGTTCCTGCGCGGGCGCAACCTGGAATACGTCAAGGCCGCGCGCGCCCTGGGCCTGGGCGACGGCAAGATCATTCGTCGGCACATCCTGCCCAACGCCATGACCGCGACCCTCAGCTATTTGCCGTTCATTTTGACCGGGGCGATATCCACCTTGAGCGCCCTGGATTTCCTTGGCTTCGGCATGCCCGCCGGCAGCGCGTCCCTGGGCGAGCTGATCGGCCAGGGCAAGCAGAACCTGCAAGCGCCGTGGCTGGGCTTGACGGCGTTTTTCACCCTGGCGCTGATTCTGTCGTTGCTGGTGTTTATCGGCGAGGCACTGCGTGATGCCTTCGACCCCCGCTCATGAGTGACCGCGTATGAACCTGATCGAAATCCGCGACCTGTGCGTCGCCTTCAACGGCCAGACCGTCGTGCGCAACCTGAGCCTGGACGTGCGCCCTGGCGAGTGCCTGGCGCTGGTGGGCGAGTCGGGCTCGGGCAAGTCGGTGACGGCCCATTCGATCCTGCAACTGCTGCCACAAGCCGGCACCGAGACCCTGGGTTCGATCAAGTATCGCGGCCAGGAACTGATCGGCGCCTCACCGAGTACCTTGCAAAAATTGCGCGGCAACCGCATTGCCATGATCTTCCAGGAGCCGATGACCTCCCTGAACCCCCTGCACAGCATCGAAAAGCAGATCGGCGAAACCCTGCTGCTGCACAAGGGCCTGGGCGGCAAGGCGGCGCAGGCGCGCATCCTCGAACTGCTGGAACTGGTGGGCATCCAGAAACCCCAGGAACGGCTCAAGGCCTACCCCCATCAATTGTCCGGCGGCCAGCGCCAGCGGGTGATGATCGCCATGGCCCTGGCCTGCGAGCCCGAACTGCTGATTGCCGACGAGCCCACCACGGCGCTGGACGTGACGGTGCAGCGCAAGATCCTGCTGCTGCTCAAGTCCTTGCAACAACGCCTGGGCATGTCGCTGCTGCTGATCAGCCATGACCTCAACCTGGTACGCAGTATCGCCCAGCGGGTCTGCGTGATGCGTGCCGGCGAAATCGTCGAGCAGGCCGACTGCCAGGCCTTGTTCACCGCCCCCCAGCATCCCTACAGCCGCCTGCTGCTGGATGCCGAGCCCTCGGGCGACGTGCTGTGCAGCGAGCCGCGTGACACGGTACTGGAAGTGGATGACCTGAGCGTGCAATTCCCTCTCGGTGGCGGACTGTTCCGGGCCAAGACCTACCTGCGCGCAGTGGACGGCATCAGCCTCAGCGTGCAGCGCGGCAAGACCCTGGGGATTGTCGGCGAGTCCGGCTCCGGCAAGTCCACCCTGGGCCAGGCGATCCTGCGCTTGCTCGACTCCAGCGGCAGCATCCGCTTTCAGGGTGAAGCTCTGGACCCGCTCAACCATCAGCAGATGCGCCCATGGCGCAAGCAGATGCAGGTGGTGTTCCAGGACCCCTATGGCAGCCTCAGCCCGCGCATGTCGGTGCAGCAGATCATCAGCGAGGGCCTGGAAGTGCATGCCCCGTGCAGCCTGGCCGACCGCGATGCGCAAGTGGTCCAGGTGCTCAAGGACGTGGGCCTCGACCCTGCCAGCCGACATCGCTACCCCCATGAGTTTTCCGGTGGCCAGCGCCAACGCATCGCCATTGCCCGCGCCCTGGTACTCAAGCCAGCGCTGATGCTGCTCGACGAACCCACCTCGGCCCTGGACCGTACGGTGCAGAAACAAGTGGTGGCGCTGCTGCGCGAACTGCAGGACAAATACGGCCTGACCTACCTGTTTATCAGCCATGACCTGGCGGTGGTGCGCGCCATGGCCCATGACATGATCGTGGTCAAGGATGGCAAGGTGGTGGAGCGTGGCGCGAGCCATGAGGTGTTCGAATCGCCCCAACACCCGTACACCAAAGAACTGCTGGCAGCAGCGCACATCCCTTTGTAGGGGTGAGATTGTTCCCACGCTCTGCGTGGGAACACAACCCGAGACGCTCCGCGTCGTGCCCTGGCCCTACGCCAAGTGACGCAGAGCGTCACGGTAGGCATTCCCACACAGAGCGTGGGAACGATCATTAACAGGATTCTGTACCCATGAGCACTAGCCTCAAGGACTACCAACAGGTTCGCGGCCTGGCCATCCAGTCGCTGTTCGAGATCATCGAGCAGTCCAGCGAGGGCACGGTCATCGTCGACCGCGATGCAAATATCGTGTGGATGAACGAGCGTTACGCCAAGCGCTTTGGCCTCAAGAGCGCCGACCAAGCCATTGGCCAGCCTTGCGAGCAGGTGATTTCCAACAGCCTGCTGCGCCAGGTGGTGCGCAACGACCGGCCGATCCTGCTGGATATCCAGGACACTCCCAAAGGCCCACTGGTGGTGATGCGCCTGCCGATCCACGACGAGGCCGGGGCGGTGATCGGCGCGATCGGGTTTGCGCTGTTCGATGAACTGCGCAACCTGTCGCCGTTGATCGAGCGTTACCTGAGCATGCAGCAGGAGCTGGCCTCCACGCGCTCGCTGCTGCGTTCGCGGCAAAGCAAATACAACTTTGCGCACTTTATCGGCACCAGCGCCGCCAGCCTTGAGGTCAAGCGCCGGGCGCGGCGCAGTGCGAGTGCCGAGTCGCCGGTATTGCTGCTCGGGGAAACCGGCACCGGCAAGGAGTTGCTCGCCCAGGCCATCCACGGCGCATCGCCCCGGGCGCACAAAGCCTTTGTGAGCATCAACAGCGCGGCGATTCCCCATGACCTGCTTGAAGCCGAATTCTTCGGCACCGCACCCGGCGCCTTTACCGGTGCCGACCGCAAGGGTCGCCCCGGCAAATTCCAGATCGCCCAGGGCGGCACGCTGTTTCTCGATGAAATCGGCGACATGCCGCTGCCACTGCAAAGCAAATTGCTGCGGGTGTTGCAGGAAAAGGAATTCGAACCGGTGGGCTCCAACGAGATGCTGCACAGTGATGTGCGGGTGATTGCCGCGACGTCCATGGACCTGGAGGCAGCGATCAAGCGTGGCGAGTTTCGTGCCGATCTGTATTACCGCCTCAATGTGCTGCCGATCCAGGTGCCGCCGTTGCGTGAGCGGCTGGAGGATATTCCGGCATTGAGCGAGGCGATCCTTGAGGAGTTGCGCAGCCAGCACGAACTGGACCGCGATGCCCTGGCGCTGTTGGCCCAACATGCCTGGCCGGGCAATATCCGCGAGCTGCGCAATGTGCTGGAGCGTGCGGCGCTGTTGAGTGATGACCTGATGCTCAATGCCAGCGACCTTCGCGCAGCGATTGGCACGTTCAGCCCGGTACAGCGAGGCGCGGTGGCGGCGGTCGAGGGTGAAACCTTTGCGGCGGCGCGGCAGCGGTTTGATCGCCAGGTGATTGCGGGCGCGCTCAAGGCCAGTGACGGAAATGTTGTAGAGGCGGCCAAGCGGTTGGGGCTTGGGCGGTCGACATTGTATAAAAAAATGCTGGCGCTTGGACTAACCTAGTCTCAAAAAAGAGACTCTATTCCCAATATCAAGACATTCTTATGTGTAAGCTGGGTTGCCTGGGATAGCGGTCTAACAGTGCCCTACAAGCCAGCTGAACCACCACTATCGCAGGCAAGCCAGCTCCCACAAGGATCTCCACTCGTCTCCAGATTGAGACTACCGTCTCGAAAATCACTCTGAATCCACAGTAAATCTATATATATCAACAAGTTATAAATCTGGCACACATCTCGCTATAGCTTCCTCCCACAGCCTCACCCACAACAATAACAATCCGATGGAGACACACCATGAGTGTGATCATTGCCCTGGCCGCGCTCGCGCTGCTGATGCTGGCCGCCTACCGTGGCTATAGCGTTATCCTGTTTGCCCCCATCGCCGCCCTTGGCGCGGTGCTGCTCACCGACCCGTCCGCCGTCGCCCCTGCCTTTACCGGGGTGTTCATGGAAAAGATGGTCGGTTTTATCAAGCTGTATTTCCCGGTATTCCTGCTCGGTGCGGTGTTCGGCAAGCTCATTGAGCTGTCGGGGTTTTCGCGCTCGATCGTCGCCGCCGCGATCCGCTTGCTCGGCACGCGCCAGGCGATGCTGGTGATTGTGCTGGTCTGCGCCCTGCTCACCTACGGTGGCGTGTCGCTGTTCGTGGTGGTGTTTGCGGTGTACCCGTTCGCCGCCGAGATGTTCCGCCAGAGCAATATCCCCAAGCGCCTGATCCCGGCGACCATCGCCCTCGGCGCCTTCTCGTTCACCATGGACGCCCTACCCGGTACGCCGCAGATCCAGAACATCATCCCCAGTACCTTCTTCAACACCACCGCCTGGGCGGCACCGTGGCTAGGGCTAATCGGCACGATCTTCGTGTTTTGCGCCGGTATGCTCTACCTCGCACGCCAGCGCAACAAGGCCCAGCGCGCCGGTGAAGGTTATGGCACCGAGTTGCGCAATGAGCCCGAAACCGCCGACAACCTGAGCTTGCCCAACCCGTGGCTCGCGTTGTCGCCGCTGATCCTGGTGGGGGTGATGAACCTGTTGTTCACCCACTGGATCCCGCAGTGGTACGGCAAGACCCACAGCCTCAGCCTGCCGGGCATGAGCACGCCGGTGACCACGGAAATCGCCAAGCTCACCGCGATCTGGGCGGTGCAGGCGGCGTTGCTGGTGGGGATTATCGTGGTGCTGGTATTCGGCTTCTCGGCGATCAGGAGCAAGCTGGCCGAAGGCAGTAAAAGTGCGGTCAGCGGTGCGCTGCTAGCGGCAATGAACACCGCCTCGGAATACGGCTTTGGCGCAGTAATCGCCTCGCTGCCAGGCTTTCTGGTACTGGCGGACTGGCTCAAGGGCATCCCCAACCCGCTGGTCAACGAAGCGATCACCGTGACCTTGCTGGCCGGTATCACCGGCTCCGCTTCCGGCGGCATGAGCATCGCCCTCGCCGCGATGTCCGAGAGCTTTATTGCAGCCGCCCACGCGGCCAATATCCCCCTTGAGGTGCTGCACCGGGTCGCGGCCATGGCCAGCGGCGGCATGGATACCCTGCCCCACAACGGCGCGGTGATCACCCTGCTGGCCGTCACCGGGCTGACCCACCGCGAAGCCTACAAGGACATTTTTGGCATCACGATCATCAAGACCCTTGCGGTGTTCGTGGTGATCGGCACTTTCTACGCCACCGGCATTGTGTGAGGTTTTCATGACAACTTTGAATGGCAAGACCGCCCTGGTCACCGGCTCCACCAGCGGCATCGGCTTAGGGATTGCCCTGAGCCTGGCCAAGGCCGGCGCCAACCTGATTCTCAACGGCTTCGGCGACGCCAGCGCGGTGATCGCCCAGGTACAGGCGTTTGGCGGCAAGGTCGGGCATCACCCGGCAGACGTCAGCGACCCCGCGCAAATCGCCGACATGCTCGCCTACGCCGAGCGCGAGTTCGGTGGCGTGGACATCTTGGTCAACAATGCCGGTATCCAGCATGTGGCAGCGGTAGAAGACTTCCCTGTGGAGCGCTGGGATTCGATCATCGCCATCAACCTGTCCTCGGTGTTCCACAGCACACGCCTCAGTTTGCCGGGCATGAAGGCCAAGGGCTGGGGGCGCATCGTCAATATCGCCTCGGTGCATGGGCAAGTCGGCTCAGTGGGCAAGGCGGCGTATGTGGCGGCCAAACATGGGGTGATCGGCCTCACCAAGGTGGTGGGCCTGGAAACCGCCACCAGCAATGTCACCTGCAACGCCATCTGCCCGGGCTGGGTGCTGACGCCGCTGGTGCAGAAGCAGATTGATGATCGCGTGGCTACCGGGGTCGACCCACAGCAAGCGCAGCAGGATCTCCTGGCGGAGAAACAGCCGTCGCTGGAATTCGTGACGCCGTCGCAGCTCGGGGAGCTGGTGTTGTTCTTGTGCAGTGAAGCCGGTGCCCAGGTGCGCGGCGCGGCCTGGAACATCGATGGTGGCTGGCTGGCCCAGTAAACCCGTGATGATCGTTCCCACGCTCTGCGTGGGCACGCAGACCGGGGCGCTCCGCGCCCCAAAAGCGGACGCAGAGCGTCCAGTCAGGCATTCCCACGCGAAGCGTGGGAACGAGAAGAGGCAGCTTATGTCCGACATCCTCTGGCAACCCTCCCCGGAACGCATCGCCAACACGCGCATGGATCAGTTCCGCCGCTTCATCAACCAACGCCACGGCGTGCAGCTCCACGACTACCCCGCCCTGCACCAATGGAGCATCGACCAACGCCCGGACTTCTGGCAGGCGATTGTCGCGTTCTTTGACGTGCAGTTTCGCAGCCCGCCCAGCGTCACCCTGATCGAAGACGTGGAGATGCCCAGCGCCCAATGGTTTCCCGGCGCCACCCTGAACTTTGCCGAACACCTGTTGCGCCGCCGCGACGATCATCCTGCTGTGGTGGCTGTCAGCGAAGACGGCCGACGTGAACAATTGAGCTATGCGCAGCTGGCGGAACACGTGGCCGGCCTGCAAAAAAGCCTGCGGGCGGCAGGGGTCGGCCTGGGTGACCGGGTGGCCGCGTGCATGCCCAACACCTGGCAAACCCTGGTCGGCATGCTCGCCACCACCAGCCTCGGTGCGATCTGGTCGTGCTCCTCGCCAGATTTCGGCACCCAGGGCGTCATCGACCGCTTCGGCCAGATCGAGCCCAAGGTGCTGATCACCTGCGCAGGCTACCGCTATGCCGGCAAGCGCATCGACCAGAGCGCCAAGCTCAATGAGATCCTTGAACGCCTGCCCTCCCTGCAACAGCTGATCATCGTGCCTTACGCCAAGCCCGAGGCGCAGACTGGGGACTACGCCACCCACGCCCACGTCGCGCTGTGGGACGACTTCTACCAAGCCGGCGGCGAACCGGAATTTGTCGCGGTGCCGTTCGATCACCCGCTGTATATCCTCTATTCCAGCGGCACCACCGGCATCCCCAAGTGCATCATCCACGGCACTGGCGGCGTATTGCTGACGCACCTCAAGGAACACGGCCTGCATGCCGACCTGAACCGCGAGGACTGCCTGTTCTACTACACCACCTGCGGCTGGATGATGTGGAACTGGCTGGTGTCGGTGCTGGCGATCGGCGCCACCGCGGTGCTGTACGATGGCTCGCCGTTCCATCCCCGCCCCGAACGCTTGATCGACCTGATCGATGCGGAAAAAATCAGCGTGTTCGGCACCAGCCCCAAATTCCTCACCACCCTGGAAAAATCCGGGTTGCAGCCGCGCCTGAGCCACGACCTGGGCAGCCTCAAGGGTCTGATTTCGACCGGCTCGCCGTTGTCGCCCCAGAGTTACGACTACGTGTACCGCGAGATCAAGGCTGAGCTGTGCCTGTCCTCGATGTCCGGTGGCACCGACATTGTCTCCTGCTTTGTGATCGGCAACCCGGTGCTGCCGGTACGGCGCGGTGAAATGCAGTGCAAGAGCCTGGCCATGGCCATCGAAGTGTGGGACGACCAGGGCCGGCCCCTGATCGGGGAGAAAGGCGAACTGGTGTGCACCCGGCACTTCCCTGCCATGCCCATCGGGCTGTGGAATGACCCGCAACAGCAAAAACTGCGCGCCTCGTATTTCAGCCAGTTCCCCGGCGTGTGGGCACAGGGTGACTATGCCGAGCAACGCGCCAACGGCAGCCTGTTGATCCACGGGCGTTCCGATGCGGTGCTCAACCCCGGCGGCGTGCGCATTGGCACCGCCGAGATTTATCGCCAGGTGGAAAAGGTCCCGCAGGTGCTGGAAAGCCTCGCCATCGGTCAACGCTGGCAGGACGACGTGCGCGTGGTGCTGTTTGTGCGCCTGGATGATGGAATTGAACTGGACGAGGCGCTGCAACAGCAGATCCGCCAGGTGATTCGCGCCAACACCACACCGCGGCACGTGCCGGCGAAGATCCTCGCTGTCACGGATATCCCCCGCACCATCAGCGGCAAAATCGTCGAATTGGCGGTGCGCAATGTGGTGCATGGCGAGCCGGTGAAAAACACCGATGCCCTGGCCAACCCCCAGGCACTGGAGCAATTTCGCCACAGAGCTGAGCTGGCCGATTAGATGAAAGGTTTCAGCGCTGACACAGCGTTTTGAAGAAAAACCCTCAAGGCATGCTATTTTTCCGGGGTAGCCACCCGTTGTCGTTCCTTGGGACAATGGGTGTTGTCATTTTTCAAAGCGTCAGGCTCAGGGCTTTTTATGAATGGAACATCCACCGGTAGCGAAGCCGCTGCATTGATCAGGCGGCTGGACTGGGCGCAAAGCCCCCTCGGTGAGGCCAGTGAGTGGCCGCAAAGCCTGCGCACTGCTGTCGATATCGTCGTGCATTCACCCATGCCAATGGTGCTGCTGTGGGGCCCACACCTCATACAACTCTATAACGATGGCTTTGCCCACCTGATAGGCGGCAAGCACCCCGGCGCTCTGGGCCAGCCGGCGCACCACACTTGGCCCGAACTGGAAAGCTTCGCCGCGCCGGTCTACGACGCCGTGCTCGGCGGCCAGGTGCGCACCTTCAGCGAGCAACGCTTTGTGCTGCAACGCGAGGGCCGCGACACCGAGATATGGCTCGACCTGACCTACAGCCCGGTGCGCGATGAAAGCTGCCGGGTGGCCGGCATCCTGGTCACGGCCATTGAAACCAATGAGCGGCGCAGCAAAACCCTCGAACTGCAACAGCGCTCCGAAGCCAGCCTCAAGGCCCAGCACAACACCGAACAGCGCCTGCAACTGGCACTGGCGGCCACCGACGCGGTAGGCACCTGGGACTGGGATATCGGCGAAGACCGTTTCATCGCCGACGCCCATTTCGCCTACCTGCATGGCGTCGACCCCAACGATTCGAGCCTGCTGCCCATCAGCGCCTACCTGCATGGTGTGCACCCTGAGGACCGGGGAACGGTGACGCGCAGCATCAAGCATTGCATTACCCATGGCACCGAATACGCCGAGGAGTATCGCTTGCTGCAAGCCGACGGCCAGGTGCGCTGGGTGTTCGCCCGTGGCCGCTGCTACAAGGATCAACAGGGCCGGCCTGCGCGTTTCCTCGGCGCCGCGCTGGACCTCACCGAGCGTAAAAACACCGAGCAAGCCCTGCGCCAGAGCCAGACTGAGCTGCAACTGATCATCAACGCCATGCCGGTGTTGATCGGCTACGTTGACCACGACCAGCGCTTTCGCCTCAACAACAGCGCTTACCTGGACTGGTACGGCAAGACGCCCCAGGAGCTGTACGGCAAAACCATCCGCGAAGTACTTGGCGACGAGGTGTATGCCGGGCGCGCAGACAAGATTGCCGCCGCGCTCAAGGGCAAGGCGTGCAGCTTCATGACGGTGACGCCTCATCGCGATGGCCGCCCGCGCCATGCACTGATGAAGTACCTGCCGCGCTTTAGCAGTGACGGCTCAGTGAATGGTTTCTACATCTTTGTGATCGACGAGACCGAACGCAAGCTCACCGAAGAAGCCCTGCGCCACCTCAACGAGAACCTTGAAGAACGCGTGGCCCAGCGCACCCAGGCGCTGGCCGAAGCCAACCAGCGCCTGCAAAACGAGATGTTCGAGCGCGAGCGTGCCGAAGATGCCCTGCGCCATGCGCAGAAGATGGAAGCGGTCGGCCAGCTCACCGGCGGTATCGCCCATGACTTCAACAACATGCTCACCGGCATCATCGGCAGCCTCGACCTGATGCAGCGTTACATTGCCGCCGGACGCAGCGACGATATCGGCCGTTTTGCCGATGCCGCCGTGTCCTCCGCCCATCGCGCCGCCGCCCTCACCCACCGGCTGCTGGCGTTCTCGCGACGCCAGTCGCTGGACCGTCGCCCCACCGACCCCAACCAACTGGTGGCGTCCCTGGAAGACCTGTTCCGGCGCACCAAGGGCGCGCATATCGAACTCAAGGTAAAACTGGGCAAGGACACCTGGCCGGTGAACACCGATGCCAGCCAATTGGAAAACGCCCTGCTCAACCTGGTGATCAACGCCCGCGACGCCATGCCCGACGGCGGCGAGCTGCTGATCGAAACCGCCAACAGTTACCTGGACGGCACCGACATCACCACCCTGGAACCGGTCAAGGCTGGCGACTATGTGATGCTTGGCGTGAGCGACAACGGCAGCGGCATGGCGCCGAAAATCCTCGCCAAGGCGTTCGACCCGTTCTTCACCACCAAACCCATCGGCCAAGGCACTGGCCTTGGGTTGTCGATGATCTACGGTTTTGCCCAGCAATCCGGCGGCCACGTGACCATCCAGAGCGAACCGGGCCAGGGCACCTGCGTGCGCCTGTACCTGCCGCGTTTGTATGGCACCGCACTGGAAAGCAGCCTGCCTACCAGCCTGACCGAAGCCCCCGTGGCCCTGGCCGGTGAAGCGGTGGTGGTGGTCGAGGACGACCCGGCGGTGCGTATGCTGGTGGTCAATGTACTCGACGAACTGGGCTATACCGCTCACCAGGCGGCGGATGCGCGTGCGGCGCTGCCGTTGCTGGAATCGGATTTGCGCGTGGACTTGCTGGTGACCGACGTTGGCTTGCCCGGCATGAACGGCCGGCAACTGGCGGAAATCGCCCGCCAGCATCGCCCCGGCCTGCGCGTGCTGTTCATGACCGGTTATGCCGAGAAAGCCGCCGAACGCCAGGGGTTCCTGGAGGACGGCATGGACATGGTCGCCAAGCCTTTTTCCATTGACCTGTTGGCCAACAAAATCCGTAGCATGATCGGCGTCGAGGCCTGAGTTCAGGCATAATCGCGCGCCGTCGCACAGCTGGTAGAGCCCCATGAAAGCCCAAGCCCGTCATATCCTGGTGAAAACCAGCGAAGAAGCCGAACAACTCAAGCAGCGTATTGCCAAAGGCGAAGCCTTTGATGTGCTGGCCAAGAAGTACTCCACCTGCCCGTCGGGCAAACGCGGTGGTGACCTGGGCGAAGTGCGGCCCGGGCAGATGGTGGGGGCGATTGATGCGGTGATCTTCAAGAAACCGGTGAAGGTGGTGCACGGGCCGATCAAGAGCAAGTTTGGCTATCACCTGGTGCAGGTGTTTTACCGCGATTGAGTGGATGGCTTCAGTCCGATCGTTCCCACGCGTGGGAACGATCAGTGATCATCTCGGTATCAGCGCCCCCGGCACCTGAATCACCCGGCTCGCCAACCGATGCCCCGCCAGTGCGGCGTCTTGGGGCGAACCACCGTTGAGCCGACTGGCCAGATACGCCGCACTGAACGAATCCCCCGCCGCCGTGGTGTCCACCACCTTCTCCACTTTCAACGCCGGCACCGCAAAGCGCTCGCCCGCGCAACGAATCAAGCACGCATCCGCTCCCCGCTTGAGCACCACTTCTGCAATCGAGGGATACGCCGCAAACACCTGCTCGCTATCCTCATAGCCGAACAACGCGCGTTCGTCATCCTCGGTGAGCAAGGCAATGTCCACTGCGGCCAACACCCTGCGATACGCCTCACGGGCCGTTTGCACATCGGCCCACAGCCGGGGCCGGTAGTTGTTATCGAACACCACCTTGGCGCCACGCTGGCGGGCTTCGATCAGCGCCTGCAGTAAGCGCTCACGCCCGATGTCTCCCAGCACCGCCAGGGTAATGCCACTGAAATACACCACGTCATAGCCCGGCAATGCCGCCAGGACCGGCTCGGCGGCAGGCGTGGTGAAGCAGTCGCGCACGGCCGCTTCGTTGCGCCAGTAGAGGAATTTACGTTCGCCCTGGGCATCAGTCTGGATGCAATACAAGCCCGGCAGGCGCCCAGGCAGACGCTGGACCCTGCCCAGGCCAAGGCCTTCGGCGTGCCAATGCTCGCACATGGCATCGCTGAAGCTGTCATCGCCCAGGGCGGTGACGTAGTCAACGCTGCCGGCATCGCCCAGCTCGCGACGCAGGTACACCGCAGTGTTCAGGGTGTCGCCGCCGAAGCTCTGGTGCAGGCTGCCGTCGGCGCGGTGTTGCAGTTCGATCATGCATTCGCCGATGAGGGCGATGCGGGGGTGGGTGTTCATGGCTTTGCTCTCTGGTGTGGCTGATGGCCCCTTCGCGAGCAAGCCCGCTCCCACAGTTGACCCTCTTTCAACTGAAGGAATGCAGTCGAATGTGGGAGCGGGCTTGCTCGCGAAGGACGCGGTCTAGAAGCAGGTACGCAGAGACTCGACCACCTGCAACTGCTCATCCACCAGGCACCCCACCTGCCATTTATCAAAGGTCAGGCAAGGGTGGGACGTACCAAAGGAAATGATGTCGCCAATACGCAATTCCACCTCCGGTGCCACAGTCATGAACGCATGCTGGTCCATTACCGCCGTGACCTTGCACCCGCTCACATCATCACCTTGCGCCGGCACGATCCCGGCCTTGTAGCGCTTGAGTGGCACCGGCAAACCGGCGTCGTAGGCCACGTCGCGCTTGCCCAGGGCAACCACCGCAAAACCAGGCTCCGGCAACGACTGCACATGCGCCCAGACTTCCATTGCCGGGCGCAGGCCCTCGTTGAGGTCGCTGCGGCGTTCGAGTACACAGCACTGCGCCTCTTTGTAGATGCCATGGTCGTGGGCCACGTAACTGCCTGGGCGCAACACGCTGAGGAAACGGCCGGCGGCGTTCTGCGTTTCGAACGACTCGGCGATCAGGTCGTACCAGGCCGAGCCCGATGCGGTGATGATCGGCGTGGGCAGGTCGAACAGGCCGCTGTCTTGCAGCTCGACCGCCAGGCTCACCAGGCTGGCGGCGAAGGCGCGGATACCACTGATGGCGTGCTCGCCGTGGATCACGCCTTCGTAACCCTCGATACCGGTGAGGGCCAAGGCCGGCTGGGCCTGGACCGCCTTGGCCAGGTCGCGCACTTGCTGCTCGCTGCGACAGCCGCACCGGCCACCGACCACGCCATACTCGATCATCACATTGAGGCGCTGACCACGGGCGGCGAAGAACAGGCCCAGGTCGGCAACGTTGTCCGGGTGATCGACCATGCAATGAAAGTCAAAATCCTTGTCGGCCAGCAGGTCCGCGATCAAGGCCATGTTCGCTGCGCCCACCAGTTGGTTGGCCATCAGCACGCGACGCACGCCGCTGGCGTAGGCGGCGCGGGTCTGCACGGCGGTAGCCAGGGTGATGCCCCAGGCACCGGCGGCGATCTGGCGCTGGAACAGCGCGGGCATCATGCTGGTCTTGCCGTGGGGCGCCAGCTCGGCGCCGCTGCTGCGGACAAAGTCCTGCATCCAGCGGATGTTATGTTCCAGGGCGTCACGGTGCAGCACCAGGGCCGGCAGGCTGACATCGCGAACCAAATGGGCACCGACGGCAGCGGCACCTTTTTCAACGGCGTTGAGGGCAGACATGGAAAACTCCTATTCGTTGATGCGCCGGGCCAGGCTGTTGGCACTGTCGATCAGTACCCGGCGATAGTCGTGGTAGTTTTTACTCGCATCAGCCCGGGGGGCGACGATGCACAGAGTCGCGATGCTGATGCCCTGGGCATCGCGCACCGGGGCGGCAAAACAATGGGTGAAGGTGTCGGCCACACTGTCGAAGGAGAAGAACCCATCCAGGCTGGCCTGGCGGATCTGCGCCAGGAAGGTGTCCAGCGGCAGGCGCAGGCCGTCCGGCAGGATGAAATCGTCGGGGTCGATCAGGTCGACGATCTGCTGATCGCTCAAATGCCCCAGCAACAAGCGCCCCGAGGCGGTCCAGGGAATGGGGGCGTTTTCACCGATATCCGAAGAAATACGGAAATGCCGCTGGCCCTCGCGCATCAGCGCTACCGTGTATTTGCGCCCGTTGAGCAGGCACATCTGTGCGGTTTCGTGGGTCTGGCTGACGATCTCCTGCAAGGCGTGGTCGGCCTCGCGGGTCAGGTCAAAGTGACGCAAGTGTGCCTGGCCAAGGAAATACAGCTGACGCCCCAGGTACACGTGGCCTTCCTTGCCCACGGTTTCCAGGATGCGCCGCTCCAGCAACGACGCCACCAGTTCGTAGACCGTGGATTTGGGGCTGCCGATGCCGCTGGCAATATCATTCGGGCGCAGGGGCTGGCCGATTTCCTTGAGAAAATCGAGGATATCGAACGCACGGTCCAGGCCTTTGGCGCGGCGTTTGATGGTATCTTCGGTCATGGCAGTACTCGGTCCCGTTCCAGATGATCGTTCCCACGCTCTGCGTGGGCATGCATGCGGTGACGCTCTGCGTCACAAGCGCGGACGCAGAGCGTCCAAGGCGGTATTCCCACGCAGAGTGTGGGAATGATCAGTTAGGCCTTTTTCTTGTAGGCCACGCAATCAATCTCGACCTTGCAATCGACCATCATATTGGCCTGCACACAGGCACGCGCCGGGGCGTGTTCCGGGGTGAAGTATTCGCCGAACACCTTGTTGAAGCTCCAGAAGTCCCGTGGGTCTTCCAACCATACGCCCACCCGAACCACATCCTTGAGCTCGTAGCCGGCCTCTTCGAGGATCGCCACCACGTTGCGCATCGTCTGGCGGGTTTGCTCGATGATGCCGCCGTTGATGATTTCACCGTCCACCGCAGGTACCTGGCCCGACACGTACAGCCAGCCATCGGCTTCCACAGCGCGGGCGAACGGGCGTGGCTGGCCGCCACCTGCGGTGCTGCCGGTGCCGTAACGAGTAATGCTCATATAGTTGCTCCTTGTTAAAAACGAATGTTCTTGAGAAATTCCGCCAGTCGCGGCGACTGCGGCCGCTCGAATATATCTTTCGCGCTGCCCTGCTCTTCAATGCGGCCCTGGTTCATGAACACTATCTGGTCCGAAACTTCATAGGCAAAGCGCATCTCGTGGGTGACCAACAACATGGTCATGCCCTCCTCCGCCAGCCCCTTGATCACGCTGAGCACTTCGCCCACCAACTCCGGGTCGAGGGCCGAGGTGACTTCATCGAACAGCATCAGGCTGGGGTTCATGGCAATGGCCCGGGCAATGGCCACACGTTGTTGCTGGCCGCCGGACAATTGGCCGGGAAAGTGATTGCGGCGTTCCAGCAGGCCGACGCGGTCCAACCATTTTTCGGCCAGGGCTACCGCTTCATCCTTGCCCATCTTCTTGACCTTGAGCAAGCCGAGGGTAACGTTCTGCAGCGCAGTCAGGTGCGGGAACAGGTTGAATTGCTGGAACGCCATGCCGGTCATTGCGCGGTGCTGGGCGATCACCCGCTCCGGGTGGCGTACGCGCTTGCCGCCAACATCGCTGTAACCAATGGACTCGCCATCCAGGGTGATCTGCCCGCCCTGGAACTCCTCCAGCAGGTTCACGCAGCGCAGCAAGGTGGTCTTGCCCGAGCCGCTGGAGCCGATCAACGTCACCACATTGCCGCGCTGCATGGACAGGTCGACGCCCTTGAGCACTTCCACCTGGCCGTATTGTTTACGCAGGCCACGAATGTCCAGCAGCGCTGGGTTGGTTTGAGCTTGGTTCATGGCAAGGCCACCCGTTTTTCAATGTAGCGCCCGAATAATTCGATGGCGTAGTTGATGACAAAGAACAGAAAACCGGCGAACAGGTAGAACTCCAGGGTCATGAAGGTGCGCGCGATCACCTGCTGGGTACTTAGCAGCAATTCGGCCACGCCGATCACCGACAGCAAGGTGGAAGCCTTGACAATTTCCGTGGAGGAATTGACCCAGGTCGGCAAAATCTGCCGCAGCGCCTGGGGCAACAGCACGTAGCCCAGGGACTGATAAAACGTCAGGCCAATCGCCTTACCCGCTTCCATTTGCCCACGGGGAATGGCTTGCAGCGCGCCGCGCACGATTTCCGATACATGGGAGCCACAGAACAAGGTGAGCCCGACCGCACCGGCCTGGAACGCACTGATTTGCCAGCCAAGGGCCGGCAGCATGTAGAAACACGCCAACACCAGTACAAACACCGGCGTGCCACGGATCAAATCGACATACAGACGGAACGGCGCGCGCATCCAGAATTTGCCGTAGGTGAGGATCAACCCGGCGACGATGCCGATCAGGGTGCCAAAGACAATCGCCAGCGCCGAGACCGCCACGCTGGCCTGGAAGCCAGCCCAAAGGGTCTCGCGGGCGATCCACAATTCATGCAGCCAACTGGGGGATTCGTACATGGGACCCTTCCTTAACGACGGATAGCCAAACGCTGTTCCAGGTAACGGAGCAGCATGGCAATCAGGTAACAGGCAGCCACGTAGAGCGCGGTCGTGACCAGCCAGGTTTCAATCACCCGATAGCTTTCGACGTTGATCTTGCGGGCGTAATAGGTCAGCTCCGGCACCGCGATCGCAGCGGCCAGGGAGGTGTCCTTGAACAGCGAGATAAAGTTGTTCGACAGCGCCGGCAGCACGTTGCGCAGCATCACCGGCACGGTGATGTAAGCGCGAATCCGCCACTCCCCCAGGCCGATGGCCAGGCCGGCTTCCCGCAAGCCCTTGGGAATATTCACCAGGCCTGCGCGGAATACCTCGGTGAGATAGGCGCCGGCATACAGCGACAGGGTGATGATGAACGAGGGAATCTTATCCAGGCGAATACCCAGGGAGGGCAAGGCGAAGTAGATCAACAGGATCAACACCAGGATTGGGGTGTTGCGCACCACCGTCACATACACCGAGGCAAGAATACGCAACGCACGGTGCCTGGAGAGCATGGCAAACGCCATCAACAGGCCGATCACGCAGCCGATGGCGATCGACAGCAACGCCAACTGCAACCCCAGGCCGAGCCCCGCCAGCAAGGTGTCGAAATCACGCCAGACGGCGGCAAAGTTCAACTGATAGTTCATGGTCAGCAGCACCTGAAGGGGGCGTGTTCAGGCACGCCCCTATGGTTGCGGGTCACTTGAATTCCACGGGAAAACCAATCGCCGGTTCTGGCAGATCCACGCCAAACCACTGCTTGAACGAGGCTTTATAGGTGGGGAACTCGACACCGGTCATGGCTTCGTGCAGCGCGGTATTGACGAAGTTCAACCAGTCCTGGTCGCCGCGCTTGACCGCGCAGGCGTAGGTTTGCGGGCTCCAGGCGTAGGTGGGGCTGCGGTAGCGGCCAGGGTTCTGCACCATCAGGTATTTGACCGAGGACTGATCGGTGGCGGCGGCATCGGCGCGGCCTGAGTTCACGGCCTGGTACATCAAGTCGACACTGTCGTACTGGTCGACCTTGGCCTTGGGCAGCGCCTGGTGCACCAACTCTTCGGCGTATACGTTTTGCAGCACTGCAACGGTAACGTCATCACCTGCGGCTTGGAGATCTTCGATTTCCTTGTACTTGCTGTTGTTGGGCAGCAGCAGGCCGACGCCTTCCCGATAGTACGGCAGGGTGAAGGCCACCTGCTGCGCACGGCTGGCGGTGACGGTGATGAACTGGCAGCTCATGTCGACCTTGTCGGTGAGCAGGTTGGGAATACGTGCATCGGACGACTGCACCACAAACTCCACCTTGCTCGGGTCATTGAACAAGCCTTTGGCCACGATGCGGCCGATGTCGATATCAAATCCCTGCAACTTGCCATCCGCTCCCTGGAAGTGCCACGGCGCATTGGTACTGCCTGTACCTACGATCAAGTGCCCACGCTTGAGCACATCATCGAGCTTGCTGTCCGCCGCCTGCACCAGGCTGGCGAAGGAAGCCGATGCAGCGACGAGAAAAACACACGCTTTGAATACGGAAGGTCGGTGATGCATGACAAGCACTCCAGGGATTGTGTATTCCGCTATACCGGAACTTGGTATGTAACAACGGAATAGACAGCAGAAAGTGTGCCACAGACGCTGGAGGAAACCCATGGGGGTAATAAATGCGTTAGGGATCAGCGTGATAGCGATTGCAGAGATAAAAAAGCGTTGCGCCGCCGTCGTATGGCTGTGCTACGCAACGCCCCACAACGGTGTTACAGCGCACCCAGACGGGTCGAGTGCAAGTGACGCGCACCTGTGAAGGTTGACAGTAGACGGTGACGACCCTCCGGCTTAGCGTGAGCAAAAACCAACACGGCAGGCAGGAGGATCAACATGGGAGTCGCCACGCGCAGAATTTCCAGCGCCCAAGGGTTCAATCGGGTACTGAACACACCGCGCCCGGTGTTTATTCTTTTTTTTTCAGAGCACTGCCCCGCTTGCGCGCAGGCATGCCACTTATTCGAACAGACCGCGTGGAAGCATCCCTGGATAGTCAGCCTGTCACTCGACTGCGCCCATACGCCGAGGCACCCTGACGTGACGGGCACCCCGACGCTGCTGATCTACCTGAAGGGGGCCGTGGTAGAACGGCTCAAAGGCTTCGGCCCCGTTGAAGAACAAGAGCAGTGCGTAAAAGACATCTTCAGCCGTTATGACCTGAGCAAGGGCGCAAGTGCACTTGCGTCACCCGGCGCTCTTCCACTTCAGCCACGGTCAAACGCCAGCCTTCATGCTCCAGGCTATCGCCCACCGCCGGCAGGCGGTCGAGCAGGCTCATCACCAACCCCGCCAAGGTTTGATAGTCCTCGGTAGCCGCAGCCTTGAAGCCCGTTCGCTGACGCAGCAGGTTGAGGTTCAAGGCACCATTGGCACGGAAACCATCGCCGTCCTCGACTATGTCCGGCCCTTCGATTTCGCTGGCATCGGGCAATTCACCGGCGATGGATTCCAGAATATCCGTCATGCTCAATACACCCATGAAGTCGCCGAATTCGTTGATCACGAAAGCGATGTGGGTGGACTCCTGGCGCATCTGCTCCAGGGCGTTGAGGATCGAAAAGCTTTCCAGCAGGTTGATCGCCCGACGCGCCAAGTGCGCAAGGTTCGGCTCGTTGCCAGCCAGGTATTCCTTGAGCAGCTCTTTCTTGTGCACAAAGCCCAAAGGCTCATCCACTGCACCGTTACGGATCAACGGCAGACGCGAGTAGGACGAGTGCATCAGTTTCAGACGCGTCGTCTCGGGGTCGTCCGCCAGGTCGATACAGTCAACCTTGGCCCTTGGGGTCATCAGGGTGCGAATCGGCCGCTCGGCCAGTTGCAGCACACCGCTGATCATCACCCGTTCGCGCCGGTCAAACAGCGGACCCTGCGCAGCATCCGGCTCGCCCAGCAGGTCGGCGACCTCTTCACCCACCTCTTCCACCGCCAGGCTGCGGCCGCCCAACAAGCGCATCACCGCATGGGCGGTACGCTCACGCACCGGCAACACGCCCTGCGCCGATTTCTTGCGACGGGCTCGGGCGATCTGGTTGAACACCTCGATCAGAATCGAGAAGCCAATGGCCGCGTACAGGTAGCCTTTGGGAATATGGAAACCCAGGCCTTCGGCGGTCAGGGCGAAACCGATCATCATCAGGAAGCCCAGGCACAGCATGATCACGGTGGGGTGCGCATTGACGAAACGGGTCAGCGGCTTGCTCGCCACGATCATCAGGCCGATGGACACGATCACGGCGATCATCATCACCGCCAGCTCGTCGACCATGCCCACGGCGGTAATCACCGCATCGAGGGAGAACACCGCATCCAGCACCACGATTTGCGCGACGATCGGCCAGAACATCGCGTAAGCCACATTGCCCTTGTGCTGCGCCACATGGCCTTCAAGGCGCTCATGCAATTCCATGGTGGCCTTGAACAGCAGGAATATACCGCCGAACAGCATGATCAGGTCACGGCCCGAGAAGCTCTTGTCGAACACCTCGAACAGCGGCTGGGTCAGGGTCACCAACCAGGAAATACTCGCCAACAGGCCCAGGCGCATCAGCAGCGCCAGGGATAAACCGATCAAACGTGCACGGTCACGCTGCTCCGGTGGCAGCTTGTCCGCCAGGATCGCGATAAACACCAGGTTGTCGATACCCAGCACCAGTTCCAGCACAATCAAGGTCGCAAGGCCGAGCCAGGCCGTAGGATCCGCTAACCATTCCATTTATAAATTCTCTGTCTTTAAAGTGTTCAGAACGCCGGGCACGGCAAAGTGCGGTCATACGACCGAGACAAGGTTAGTTGACGGAATACGGGGTGCTTCAGCGGGAACAGCGACAGCGGTTGTCTTGGGGAAAGACGACTGGGAGGCTCCGAGAGGGTGTTCATGCAAGTCCTGAAATGACAAAAGGACTTGAATCCTACATTTGAAATACAAATTTCCTACAGCGCAAAACTATTACAAAACCTGTAGCCCCTATCAGAAGCACACCAATACTTGTGGGAGCTGGCTTGCCTGCGATGCAGACACCTGGGTGTTGATCGTTCCCACGCTCTGCGTGGGAATGCCGCCTTTGACGCTCCGCGTCCCACCCGCGCAAGGGTGACGCGGAGCGTCACAGGATGCGTTCCCACGCTGGAGCGTGGGAACAATCTGTATCAGGTTTTACGAGTGGCATCGTCCAGCGCCAGGATGGTGTGGGCGTTGGTGACGGTGGTCGCCAGCGTATTGATCACTCCCGAGCGCAACGCCCCCAAGGTCGCCGCCGCCTTGGTGTTCTCACTGGCAATCGCCACCACGTCCGGGATGCGAAACAGCTCCTGCACCGTCAACCCGATCACCCGCCCCTGGATGGCGTTGACCGCCGGCTGGCCGTGAATGTCGATAAAGTCATAGCCCATCATGTCGCCCACAGTGCCAGACAGGCGCGCCTGGGCGATTTCCTGGGGCGAGAACCAGCCCATGCGCACCATGTTGCTGTTCTCGCTCATGTCGCCGATGCCGATCAAGGCAATGTCAGCGCGGCGTGCGCGGTCAAGGGTGGAGCGCACCGTGTCGTTGTTGATCAGCACCCCGCGCAGCTCGGGGTTGGCCACCAGCGCTGGGGCGTAGAGGCTTTCACTTTCGCCCCCAAAGCGCAGGGCCAGACGCCGGCAGATGTGGTCAGGGTTCATGTATTCACCGGCCTTGAGCGAACCGCCGATGGCACACACGAAGGTGCAGTTGCGGGTCACCGGCAGAAACACGTTATCGGCCACCGCGCCGACGTTACGCCCCATGCCCACGGCAACGATCATCCCATCACTCAGGGTCTTGTTGAGGTAGTTGGCCACCAGGCTGGCGACCGCCGAGCGCTGGGTGTCGGGGTCGCTGTGGTCGACCGCGATCAAGGCGCGGTCGAGCTTGAAGCGCTCCACCAGTGCCCGTTCCAGCTCGTTGTTCATTGCCGGGTGCTGCAGCACGCGCACCTCGACAATCCCTTCATCGCGCGCACGCTTGAGCAGGCGGCTGACTTTTGCCCGCGACAGGTCAAAACGCTTGGCAATGGCCTCCTGAGTGACGTTCTCAAGGTAATAGAGCATCGCCACTTCGGTCATCTGATCGATATCACTGGCCATGCGCTGGGTACTGTCACTCATGGGGACGGGCTTCCGTTTCGGCGTCAAAGGCGCATTCTCCCGACTCTTGCCCTGCGCCGTCCACTACTGATGCCCATCGCGCTCGATCGCATTGATGCGCTCGACCTTGGCCCCGGACCGCGCCGCTTCGAACTCCGAGGCCAAAAACGCACTGACGATGCTTTTGGCCAACTCCGCACCGATGACCCGCGCACCGATGGAGAGGATTTGCGCATCGTTGCTCTTGCGCGCCCGCTCCGCAGAGTAGGTGTCATGGGCCTGGGCCGCACGGATGCCCAGAACTTTGTTGGCCGAGATGGCCATGCCTATGCCGGTGCCGCATACCAGCACGCCGAGGCGCTGTTGCCCGGCATTGATTGCGGTGGCCACGGCCAGAGCGATGTCCGGGTACAGCACCGGCGCCGTTGAATGCGTACCGAAGTCGGTGACCGGGTACCCCAACGCCTCGATATGGCGCTTCAACAACTCTTTGAGCTCAAAACCCGCTTCATCACATCCGATAGCCACCGGGAAAGGTGTGTTCATGGCGCCAAACTCCACTGATCAAATGATCACTTAGTGAAATATCTCTCACTCATTTCGCAAGCATTCACCCCTTACTGTCAAGCGAGATTTAACTGACCTGCCAGTCAAAGCCCTATACTAAGGCAATAACCGCGTCAAAGATGAGAATCACACCTTTTAAGTGAAAGAGATTGACTGATCAGAATTTCATTTGATACACATATGATCACAGCGAAACATGGCTGTGCGACCTAATAAGAATTCACAGCACGAGGACACGCCGATGGCCACGCCATTACTGCTCCAGGCTGAACATGTCGCCAAGGCTTACGCCGGGGTGCCAGCCCTGCGCGACGGGCGCCTTTCTCTGCGCGCCGGCAGCGTCCACGCCCTGTGTGGTGGCAACGGCGCCGGCAAGTCGACTTTCCTGAGCATCCTGATGGGCATCACCCAGCGTGACGCCGGCAGCATTGTGCTCAACGGCGCACCGGTGCAGTTCAATCGTCCGAGTGAAGCCTTGGCCGCGGGGATCGCAATGATCACCCAGGAGCTCGAACCCATCCCCTACATGACCGTCGCCGAAAACATCTGGCTGGGCCGCGAACCGCGCCGCGCCGGTTGCATCGTCGACAGCAAGGCCCTCAACCGCCGCACCCGCGAACTGCTCGAAAGCCTGGAGTTCGACGTCGACGCCACCAGCCCCATGCACCGCTTGAGCGTGGCGCAGATGCAATTGGTGGAAATCGCCAAGGCGTTCAGCCATGACTGCCAGGTGATGATCATGGACGAGCCCACCTCGGCCATCGGCGAGCGCGAGGCCGAAACCCTGTTCAAGGCGATTCGCCGCCTTACCGCACGCGGTGCCGGCATCGTGTACGTGTCCCATCGACTGAGCGAACTGGCGCAGATCGCCGATGACTACAGCATCTTCCGTGATGGCGCCTTTGTGGAAAGCGGGCGCATGGCCGATATCGACCGCGACCACCTGGTGCGCGGCATTGTCGGCCAGGAACTGACGCGCATCGACCACAAGGTGGGCCGCGAATGCGCGGCCAGCACCTGCCTGCAGGTCGACCACCTGAGCCGCAACGGTGAGTTCCACGACATCAGCCTGCAACTGCGCCGTGGCGAGATCCTCGGCATTTATGGGTTGATGGGCTCCGGGCGCAGTGAATTCCTCAATTGCATCTACGGCCTGACCGTGGCGGATGCCGGCAGCGTTACCTTGCAAGGCAAGCCCATGCCCATCGGGCAGCCCAAGGCGACCATCGACGCCGGCATGTCGCTGGTCACCGAAGACCGCAAGGACAGCGGCCTGGTGCTGACCGGCAGCATCCTGTCGAACATTGCACTGTCGGCCTATAAGCGCTTGTCGAGTTGGTCGCTGATCAACGCACGCAAAGAGGCGCAACTGGCCGAGGAGATGGTCAAGCGCCTGCAGATCAAGACCAGTTCCCTGGAGCTGCCGGTGGCGTCCATGAGCGGCGGCAACCAGCAAAAGGTGGTGCTCGCCAAATGCCTGTCCACGGAACCGGTGTGCCTGCTCTGCGATGAACCCACCCGCGGCATCGACGAAGGCGCCAAACAGGAGATCTACCACCTGCTCGACCAGTTTGTGCGGGCCGGTGGCGCAGCCATTGTGGTGTCGTCAGAAGCACCGGAACTGCTGCACTTGAGCGACCGCATCGCCGTCTTCAAAGGTGGCCGGCTGGTCACTATCAGCACCGACACCGCCCTTTCCCAGGAAGCCTTGTTGAGTCTTGCCTCATGAATGCCAAAACCATCGTTGCCCCCGTTACCGCCGCGCCGCGCAACCGCCTGCGCCTGTCCCTCGACCGCTTCGGCCTGCCGCTGGTGTTTATCCTGCTGTGCGTGGTGATGGCGTTTTCCAGTGAGTACTTCATGACCTGGCGCAACTGGATGGACATCCTGCGCCAGACCTCCATCAACGGCATTCTCGCCGTGGGTATGACCTATGTGATCCTGACCAAGGGTATCGACCTGTCGGTGGGGTCGATCCTGGCGTTCGCCGGGTTGTGCAGCGCCATGGTCGCCACCCAGGGTTATGGCCTGTTGGCGGCGGTCAGCGCAGGGATGTTTGCCGGCGCGATGCTCGGGGTGGTCAATGGTTTCATGATCGCCAACCTGTCGATCCCGCCGTTCGTGGCCACCCTCGGCATGCTCAGCATCGCGCGGGGCATGACCTTTATTCTCAACGACGGCAGCCCGATCACCGACCTGCCCGACGCCTACCTGGCCCTGGGCATCGGCAAGGTCGGCCCGGTGGGCGTGCCGATCATCATCTTCGCCGTGGTCGCGCTTATTTTCTGGATGGTGCTGCGCTACACCACCTACGGCCGTTATGTGTATGCGGTGGGCGGCAATGAAAAAAGCGCACGCACCTCCGGCATTGGCGTGCGCAAGGTGATGTTCTCGGTGTACGTGGTCTCGGGCCTGCTCGCCGGGTTGGCCGGCGTGGTGCTGTCGGCACGCACTACCTCTGCCCTGCCCCAGGCCGGGGTTTCCTATGAGCTGGACGCGATTGCCGCGGTGGTGATCGGCGGCACCAGCCTGTCGGGCGGTACCGGCAGCATTGTCGGCACCTTGTTCGGGGCCCTGTTGATCGGCGTGATCAACAACGGCCTGAACCTGCTCGGCGTGTCCTCCTATTACCAGCAGGTCGCCAAGGGCCTGATCATTGTGTTCGCAGTACTGATCGACGTGTGGCGCAAGAAGAAACGCTGAAGAACGCCCCATAACAATAACCGGAGTTCTACTTATGAAACTGGGTACCACCCTGGCCGCCGCGGCGGCCCTCTCCCTGCTCGCCAGCAGTATCGCCCTGGCCGCCGACGGCAAGACCTACAAGATCGGCGCAGCCGTCTATGGCCTCAAGGGGCAGTTCATGCAGAACTGGGTTCGTGAGCTCAAGGAGCATCCGGCCGTCAAGGATGGCACCGTGCAGTTGACCGTGTTCGACGGCAACTACGACGCCCTGACCCAGAACAACCAGATCGAAAATATGGTGACCCAACGCTACGACGCGATTCTGTTCGTGCCGATTGATACCAAGGCCGGCGTCGGCACCGTCAAGGCCGCCATGAGCAACGACGTGGTGGTCATCGCCTCCAATACGAAAGTAGCCGATGCCAGCGTGCCGTATGTGGGTAACGACGATGTGGAAGGCGGCCGCCTGCAGGCCCAGGCGATGGTCGACAAGCTCAACGGCAAGGGCAACGTGGTAATCATCCAGGGCCCGATTGGCCAGTCGGCGCAGATCGACCGGGAAAAAGGCGAGCTGGAAGTGCTGGGCAAACACCCGGACATCAAGATCATCGAAAAGAAAACCGCCAACTGGGACCGCGCCCAGGCCATGACCCTCACCGAAGACTGGCTCAACGCCCACCCCAAGGGCATCAATGGCGTGATCGCTCAGAACGACGACATGGCCCTGGGCGCCGTGCAGGCCTTGAAGTCCCATGGCCTCACCGCCAAGGATGTGCCCGTTACCTCTATCGACGGCATGCCGGATGCGATCCAGGCGGCGAAAAAGGACGAAGTCACCACCTTCCTCCAGGATGCCCAGGCCCAATCCCAAGGCGCACTGGACGTGGCCCTGCGCGCCCTGGCAGGCGAGGACTACAAGCCGCAATCGGTGATCTGGGAGCGCTACGCCAAGGACGTGAAATGGGCCGACGGCACAGCCAAGAACTACATCCTGCCCTGGGTGCCGGTGACCAATGCCAATGCGGATGCGCTGTACAAGCAAGTCAGCGGCGGTAAGTAGTTTGATCGTTCCCACGCTCCGCGTGGGAACGCATCCCGTGACGCTGCGCGTCACTTAACATCGGAACGCAGAGCGTTCCACGCGGCATTCCCCCGCAGAGCGTGGGAACGAGGAGTCATTCATGTCTGGTTTCTGGAACCAAGCCTTCGACCTCAGCGGCCGTTGCGCGGTGATCACCGGTGGCGCCGCCGGCATCGGCCTGGCCTGCGCCACCTTGCTGGCGGAACGCGGCGCAAGGGTGGCGCTGCTGGACCGCGATCCGGCCGTGGTCGAGGTGGCCGCCAGCCTGGGTGCCGGGCACCTGGGCATTGCCGTCGACCTCGGGAAGATCGACCAGATACAACCGACCGTCGACAAGGTGTTCGCACATTTCCAGCGCCTGGATTACCTGATCAACAGCGCAGGCGTGGTGCTGCTGGACAAGGCCATCGACGTCAGCGCAAGCGCCTGGGACACCACCCTGGACATCAACCTCAAGGCCAGCTTTTTCATGGCTCAGGCCTGCGCCAGGCACATGATCGCCCAGGGCAGCGGGCGCATCGTCAACCTGGCGTCCCAGGCCGCCGTGATTGGCCTGGACCGTCACGTCGCCTACTGCGCCAGCAAAGCCGCCATCGTCGGCATGACCAAAGTATTGGCCATGGAGTGGGCGCCGCAGGTGAACGTCAATGCTATCTCCCCCACCATCGTCGAAACCGCCCTGGGTAAAAAAGCCTGGGCCGGCGAGGTGGGTGAGCGGGCCAAATTGCAGATCCCGGCAGGTCGCTTTGCCCAGCCGGAAGAAATCGCCGGGCTGGCGCTGTACCTGCTCAGCGATGCCGCGCAGATGATCACCGGCGCCAACATGGTGATCGACGGCGGTTACAGCATTCAGTAATTCATCGTTATGTCGTGAGGTTTTGTCATGTCCACTGTCACCGAACGCACACCTGAACAACTCGCCCCGAGCATCCCGAAAACCATGCAGGCTGTGGTCTGCCACGGCCCGGAAGACTACCGCCTGGAAACCGTCGACGTGCCCACCCCCGGCCCCGACGAGATCCTGACCAAAGTCGAGCTGTGCGGCATTTGCATGGGCGATATCAAGACCTATCGCGGCGCGCCGTCGTTCTGGGGCGATGCCGAACAACCGCGCTACGTGAAGCCACCGATGATCCCCGGGCATGAGTTCGTGTGCCGCGTGGTCGCCCTTGGCCCAGGCGCCGAGAAGCGCGGCGTGGCCGTGGGCGACCGGGTGATCTCCGAGCAGATCGTGCCGTGCTGGGGCTGCCGCTTTTGCAACCACGGCCAGTACTGGATGTGCCAGAAGCACGACCTGTATGGCTTCCAGAACAATGTGCAGGGCGCCATGGCCCAATACATGATCTTCACCAAGGAAGGCATCATCCACAAAGTACCGGAATCCATCGCCCCCGATGAAGCGATCCTGATCGAGCCGCTGGCCTGCTCGCTGCACGCGGCGGAACGCGCCAATGTCGACCATGACGACATCGTGGTGGTCGCCGGCGCTGGCACCCTGGGCCTGGGCATCATCGGCGCGGTGCGGTTGCGCAACCCGAAAAAACTCATTGTGCTGGACATGAAACCCGAACGCGCCGCCCTCGCCCTGCGCCTGGGCGCCGATGAAGTGTGGAACCCGGCCGAGGTGGATGTGCTGGCGAAAATCCGCGAAATCACCGATGGCTACGGCTGCGACATTTATATCGAAGCCACCGGGCACCACAAGGCGGTGAACCAGGGCCTGGCGATGCTGCGCAAGCTGGGACGCTTTGTCGAATTCAGCGTGTTCAATGACGAGGCCACGGTGGACTGGTCGATCATTGGCGATCGCAAGGAGCTGGATATCCTCGGCTCACACCTGGGACCGTATATGTACCCAAGGGCCATCGACTTTATCGGCAACCGCAAGATCGACATGCGCGACGTGGTGACCCACAAGTTTGCGCTGGCGGATTTCAAGGAAGCGTTTGCAGTGATGGAGCGCGGCGATAAATCGCTCAAGGTTGTGCTCGAACCCTGATCTGAGTAACAACACAAAACCCTGTGGGAGCTGGCTTGCCTGCGATGACGGTGCATCAGTAAAAAATCCCCAGCTGACACACCGCCATCGCAGGCAAGCCAGCTCCCACAGTGGAATAGTGCCGCCCCTTAGAACAAGAACACAGGAACCCGCGTTATGAATCGAGTCATCAACGATCCCGACCAAGTGGTCGAAGACATGCTGCGCGGCATCCTGGTCGCGCACCCCGAGCTGCGCCAGTACGAAAGCAACCCACGGGTCATCGTCAAGGCCAAGCCCTCAGCCCAGGGCCGCGTTGGCATTGTCACCGGCGGCGGCTCCGGGCATGAGCCGGCGTTCCTCGGTTATGTAGGCCCAGGCCTGGTGGATGCGGTGGCCGTCGGCGAGATTTTTTCCTCGCCCACCGCCAAAAGCTTTTTCGACGCCTTCCGCGCTGCCGACCATGGTGCTGGCGTTGCCTGCCTGTATGGCAACTACGCAGGCGACAACATGAACGTGAAGCTGGCGATGAAAATGGCCGCCAGCAAAGACATGCGCATCCGCACGGTGGTCGCCAACGACGACGTGGCGTCCGCGCCCAAGGCCGACATTGCCAAGCGTCGCGGTGTAGCCGGGGAGATCTTCATGTGGAAGATCGGCGGTGCCGCCGCTGCCCAGCATTACGACCTGGACGGCGTGATTCGGGTGGCGCAGAAAACCGTCGACCACTGCCGCTCGATTGGTATCGGCCTTACGCCCTGCACCATCGCCGCGGTGGGCAAGCCGAACTTCCAGATTCCCGACGGGCAGATGGAATTAGGTATTGGCCATCATGGCGAGCCGGGCATCGAAGTCATCCCGATTGAACCGGCCGCCGCCATGGCCAAGCGCATGCTGGCGCCGATCCTCGCCGACCGCGATTTCAGCCAGGACGACAGCGTGGTGGTGCTGGTCTCAGGCCTGGGCGCCACCCCGGTGATGGAGTTGTATATTTTCTACGCCGAGGTGGAAAAACAGCTCAAGGCCAAAGGTTTGAAGATTCACCGTTGCTACGTGGGCAACTACTTCACTTCCCTGGAGATGATGGGCGTGACCTTGACCCTGCTCGGCCTCGACGCCGAGCTGAAAACCCTGATCGACCAACCCTGCCGCTCCATCGGCATGACCCAGGCGGAGTGAACCATGAGCCAGCATTTTTCCACCCATGATGGCAGCGCCATCGTCGCCGACCTGGTCAGCGTGATCGTGGCCAACCGGGAGTACCTCAGCGAAGTCGACGGCGCTATAGGCGATGGCGACCATGGCATCAACATGGCCAAGGGCTTTGCCCATTGCGGCCGCACGATCGAAGGCCGCCAACTGACCCTGGCCGAAGCTCTGGATGAACTGACCCTGAGCCTGATGGAAGGCATCGGCGGCTCCATGGGGCCCTTGTATGGCAGCCTGTTTATCGGCATGGCCGACGAAGTGCGCGGCAGTGAAGACATCGACGCCGCCACCTTCGCCCGCCTGCTGCGCGGCGGCTTGACCTCGCTGCAGGACATCACCGAAGCGGGCGTGGGCGACAAGTGCTTGATGGATACATTGATTCCGGCGGTAGAAGCCTTTGAACGGGCGCAGGCGTCGGGGCGTTCTTTCAGCGATGCACTCGATGCGATGAAAACGGCCGCCTCCCAAGGGCGGGATTCGACCAAGGACCTGGTGGCCAAGATTGGCCGGGCCAGTCGTTTGGGTGAGCGCTCCCTCGGCGTTCTGGATGCCGGGGCCGTGTCGTGCTGCCTGATCCTTACGCAGTTGGCGGACTCGATTAAACCCCGTTTAACCTGACATGACCGAAAACCAATGTGGGAGCGGGCTTGCTCGCGAATGCGGTATATCAGTCAGTAGATTTGCTGGCTGACACTCCGCATTCGCGAGCAAGCCCGCTCCCACAAGGGATTACCTGGTTTTCAGTACTGGCTTACCAGAACCGCTGCTGGGTCAAGCGGCTCCACCAGGTCAACAGCACCCGGTCCACCGAACCGCTGGCCGCCAGGCCCACGCGCTCTTGCAGGCTCTTACGCTCGGCATAGTGCAAGTGGAACACTTCGGCGGTCTTGGCCTTGGTAGCCAGGTATTCGTCGCTGGTTTGCAGCTCATCGACCAGTTGCTTGTCGAGGGCAGCGACGCCCAACCACACTTCACCGGTGGCCACCTCGTCAATCGCCAACTGCGGGCGGTAACGCGAGACGAAGTTCTTGAACAGCTGATGGGTGATGTCCAGGTCTTCCTGGAACTTCTCCCGGCCCTTCTCGGTGTTCTCGCCGAACACTGTGAGCGTGCGCTTGTATTCACCGGCGGTCAGCACTTCAAAGTCGATGTCGTGCTTTTTAAGCAGGCGATTGACGTTGGGCAACTGCGCCACCACGCCAATGGAACCGAGGATGGCGAAGGGTGCACTGATGATCTTCTCGCCGATGCAGGCCATCATGTAGCCGCCGCTGGCCGCCACTTTGTCGATGCACACGGTCAACGGCACGCCGGCCTGGCGGATACGCGCCAGTTGCGAAGAGGCCAGGCCATAGCTGTGCACCATGCCGCCGCCGCTTTCCAGGCGCAGCACCACTTCATCCTTGGGCGTGGCCAGGCTCAGCAGTGCGGTGATTTCATGGCGCAGGCTTTCGGTGGCCGAGGCCTTGATGTCACCGTCGAAATCCAGCACGAACACCCTCGGCTTGGGCTCGGGCTTCTTCTTGTCTTTTTTCTTTTCAGCTTTGCTTTCGGACTTGCGCAGGGCCTTGAGCTGGTCCTTGTCGAGCAGGCTCGACTCCAGGCGCTCGCGCAGGCCCTTGTAGAAATCATTCAGCTTGCTGACCTGCAATTGGCCGGCGGACTTACGACGACCTTTGCTGCGCAGTGCTGCAAAGCTGATCAGTACCACCAGAATAGCGACCACCAGGGTGACGGTCTTCGCCAGAAAGCTCGCGTATTCGGCCAAAAAATCCATATGTCTCCTTAAAAAATGCACTGCGCCGGGCGCGGATGGCCCCAGCATACCGACGCCACTGCGAAGGAGCCAGTGATCAAACCGCCAGCAGGCGGGCTCCAACGCGCTTTTAAAACAAGCGTATGTTTTTTCATTGACAGCTCGCAGGCATCCTCATAACCTCGCCAGACTTTCAACGTACCGGGAAAACGGACGTGGGCAGCATTTATCTGATTCGACATGGCCAGGCCTCCTTCGGTGCAGACGACTATGACGTCCTCTCGCCCGTTGGCGTGGAACAAGCGCAAGTGCTCGGTCGCCACCTGGCAGACCTGGGCATTGCGTTTGACCGCTGCATCGCCGGCGACCTGCGTCGCCAGCAGCACACTGCCAGCGCCACGTTCGATCAGTACAGCGCCTTGGGCTTGCCGGTTCCGGCGCTGGAAACAGATAGCGCATTCAACGAGTTCGACGGCGAAGCGATCATTCGCGGCCTGTTGCCCGACCTGCTCAGCAGTGAACCGGATGCCGTGCACATCCTGCGCAACGGCCCGCAGAACCGCAGCGAGTTCCAACGCATTTTCGCCCTGATCATCGAGCGCTGGCTGGCCGGCACCTATGACCCACCAGGGCTGGAAAGCTGGCTGGGGTTTGTCGAGCGGGTCCAGGGTGGCTTGCAGCGCATCCTGGAAGCCGCGAACCACACCGACAAAATCGCCGTATTCACCTCCGGCGGCACCATCACCGCCCTGCTCCACCTGATTACCCGAATGCCTGCCGCCCAGGCCTTCGAAATGAACTGGCAAATTGTTAACACCTCGCTCAACCAACTCAAGTTCCGTGGTCGCGAGGTGGCACTGGCTTCCTTCAACAGTCACGCCCACTTGCAACTGTTGAAGGCGCCGCAGCTCATCACTTTCCGATGAACTGTGGCCAACCGTGACCCCAAGGTCACTGGACTCTACCCTTAAGGATCGAAACCATGACTGACGTAGCTAAAGCCGTAGAAGCAATGAAAGCCAAATTCAACCCAAGCGCTGCCGAAGGCTTGGACCTGGTGTTCGGTTTCCGTATCGACGACACCAAGAATTTCTCGCTGGTGGTCAAGGACAAGACCTGCGAACTCAAAGAAGGCGAAAACCCTGACGCTCAGGTCACCCTGGTGATGGACAGCGAGACCCTGGAAGGCATCGTCGACGGCTCCACCGACGGCATGCAGGCGTTCATGGGCGGCAAGCTGCGCACCGAAGGCGACATGATGCTGGCGATGAAGCTGAGCGAGCTGTTCCCTTCCTGATTCACGGGTAACCCTGAATCTCTGTGGGAGCGGGCTTGCTCGCGAATGCGCAGTGTCAGCTAAATGCATCAGGCACTGAACCACCGCATTCGCGAGCAAGCCCGCTCCCACATTTGGTTTGTGGATTGCTCAGGGTTTTGGTTGTAACAGTAACGCCACCAACGCGCTCCACCCGGTCTGGTGTGAAGCCCCCAGCCCTCGCCCTGTCTCTCCATGAAAATACTCATGGAACAACACCAGGTCACGACTGGCCGGGTCCTCCTGCAACTGTGCATAGCCCGCCATCGACGGCCGCACCCCGTTTTCATCTCTTAGAAACAACCGCGTCAGCCGCTCGCTGAGGCTGTCAGCCACCTCCTCCAGAGACGCCAGATACCCACTGCCCGCCGGGTACTCCACGGAAAAGTTATCGGCGTAGTAGCGGTGAAACTCGCGCAACGATTCAATCAGCATGTAATTGACCGGCATCCACAGTGGCCCGCGCCAATTGGAGTTGCCACCGTACAAGCGTGAGTCGGACTCACCGGGCTGGTAACTGGCACACAAGGTGTCGCCATTCATCTTCAACGCCAGGGGCTGCTCGGCGAACGCCTTGGACAGGGCGCGCACGCCAAAGGCCGACAAGAACTCCTGATCATCCAGCATGCGCCGCAGCAAATCCTTGGTGCGTTCACCGCGCAGCAGCGCCAGCAACAGGCGGTTGCCCTGCCCCGGTTCGGTCCAGCGCGAAACCAGCTTGGCCAGGTCCGGCCGATGATGCATAAAGCCCAGCAGGCGCTCGCGCAAGCCTTCCAGGCCTTCATGCTCGCGCTGCTCCAGCACCAGCACCGCGAACAGCGGCATTAACCCGACGATGGAGCGCAGGCGCACCGGCTCGCTCTGGCCATCAGGGCGGTGCAGCACGTCATAGAAAAACTGGTCCTGCTCATCCCACAAGCCTTCGGCGCTGTCATCGACGCGGTTAATAGCGCCGGCGATGTAGAGGAAATGCTCGAAAAACTTCACAGCAATATCCACGTACACCCCATTACGCTTGGCCAACTCCAGGCCGATGCGCATCAGGTCTAAGGCATAGGCCGCCACCCAGGCGGTGCCGTCGGCCTGGTCCAACTGGTAACCCGTCGGCAACGGGGCCGAGCGGTCGAACAAGGCGATATTGTCCAGGCCCAGAAAACCGCCCTGGAACAGGTTGCGGCCCTCGGCGTCCTTGCGGTTGACCCACCAAGAAAAATTCAACAGCAGCTTGTGAAAGATCCGCTCCAGGAAATCCATATCGCCCACGCCGGTCAGCGCCTTGTCCTGCTGATATACGCGCCAGCTGGCCCAGGCATGCACGGGCGGGTTGGCGTCGTCAAAGCGCCATTCGTAGGCCGGCAATTGGCCGTTGGGGTGCATGAAGCGGTCCTTTACCAGCAACAACAACTGTTGCTTGGCGTAACCAGGGTCGATCAGCGCGATGGCCACCGCCTGGAAGCCTTGATCCCAGGAGGCGTACCACGGGTATTCCCAGGTGTCTGGCATCGACAGGATGTCGAAGTTGCACAGGTGCCGCCAATGAGTATTGCGGATATGCAGGCGCTCGGGCGGTGGCGCGGGCTGGGCCGGGTCGCCGTCAAGCCACTGGTTCACGTCGAAATAGTACAGCTGCTTGGACCACAGCAGGCCGGCCAGGGCCTGGCGTTGTACAGTGCGCGCATCGTCATCGGCAAGGCCCTGTTGCAACACCGAGTAGAAGTCATCGGCCTCCTGGCGGCGCTGTTCGAACAGTTTGCGCGCATTGACATCGGGCGCGCCCACCGGCGCAAAACGCAGGTAAAGGGTTTTGCTTTCCTGGCCTGCCAGTTCAAGGGTGAAATGCGCGGCCACCTTGGTACCGGCGTCCCGGCGAACGGCCGACTCAACCGCGCCCACCACGTAATCGTTAATGCCATCCTTGAATGGCCCCGGCGCCGGTTGCCCGTCCAGTTTGGGCCGATTGGTTTGGTTTTCGCAGAACAGCCACTGCAACCCGTCCTGGCCCCAGGCACTGAGGTGGCGATCATCGAGTTCATGATGACGCGCCAGAACCCGCTCGCCGTTCAGCCTCAAGCTGGGCTTGGGTGCATCGAAGGTCCAGCTCCAGTCATTGCGCGCCCAGAGCTGGGGCAGTACCTGGAGCCGTGTGGGTTGGTCCGAACGGTTATGCACGGTGACGCGCATGAAAATATCGTCGGGTTGATGCTTGGCGTATTCGACACTGACATCGCAGTAATGGTTATCTGCAAACACACCGGTATCAAGGATTTCATACTCGGCATCATCCAGCCCACGACGGGCGTTTTCGGCGATCAGGTCGGCGTAGGGAAACGCCGCATGGGGGTATTTGTAGAGCATGCGCATGTAGGCATGGCTCGGTACGCCATCGACGAAAAAGTACAGCTCCTTGACGTCTTCACCGTGGTTGCCTTCGGCGTTGTCGAGGCCGAACAGACGCTCCTTGAGGATTGCATCGCGCTCGTTCCACAGCGCCAGGCCCAGGCACCAGCGTTGGGCCTTGTCACTGAAACCGGCCAACCCGTCCTCGCCCCATCGATAGGCGCGGCTGCGAGCGTGTTCATGAGGGAAGTAGGCCCAGGCGTCACCGTCGGCGCTGTAGTCTTCGCGCACCGTGCCCCACTGGCGTTCACTCAGGTACGGCCCCCACTCGCGCCAACGTTCGGCGTGTTGCGTTGCCAGGCGCTGGCCTTCAATGGTGCCCAGCAGGTTGGTTACGGGTTTGGCCGTCATCGGGTCCTCCTTCACCTACACAGTGAGGCGCAGTGTAGAGCGCAATGACGCCCGCATGCACATGAAGACTTGGACGCAAGGTCAACTCATTCATTTGCAGAATGAAGTCCAGAGGAATCTTCGTTTGCAAGCCGGCCGGCCGCTCAACAAAATCGGGCAAAGGCCACGATCATCGCTCCAGTCATCAGGAATTTTTCTATGCACGCCACCGCCCATGTCAGCCCCGACGAGATCCGCAAGGGCTTTTCCAAGGCCATGTCCGACATGTATCGAGATGAAGTGCCCTTGTACGGCGCGCTGCTTGAGCTGGTGGCCCAGACCAATGCCCGCGTGCTCGACAGCGAACCGGGCCTGGCGCATCAACTGCAACGTACCGGCGAAATCCAGCGCCTGGACATGGAACGCCACGGCGCCATCCGCCTGGGCACCGCTGCGGAACTGGCAACCATCAGCCGTTTATTCGCGGTGATGGGCATGCAACCGGTGGGCTACTACGACCTCACCCCCGCTGGCGTGCCTGTTCACTCCACCGCCTTTCGCGCCGTGCATGAACATGCGCTGCAAACCAGCCCGTTTCGCGTGTTCACCTCATTGCTGCGCCTGGAACTGATCGAAAACCCCGACCTGCGTGCCTTCGCCGAAAGCGCCCTGGCCAAACGCTCGATCTTTACCGCCGAGGCGTTGGCATTGATCGACCAGGCAGAGACCCAAGGCGGCTTGAATGCCAGCGATGCCGAGGCCTTTATCCGCCAGGCCCTGGAGACGTTCCGCTGGCACCACACTGCCACGGTCACCGGCGCCCAATATCAGCAACTGAGCGACCAGCACCGCCTGATCGCCGACGTCGTCGCGTTCAAAGGCCCGCACATCAACCACCTGACGCCACGCACCCTGGACATCGACCAGGTGCAGGCGGCGATGCCTGGCAAAGGCATCACCCCCAAAGCCGTGATCGAAGGCCCACCTCGGCGCCAGTGCCCGATCCTGCTACGCCAGACCAGCTTCAAGGCCTTGGACGAACCCATCGCCTTCACCGATGCCCACGGCAGCCACAGCGCGCGCTTCGGCGAAATCGAACAACGCGGCGTCGCGCTTACGCCTAAAGGCCGCGCCCTGTACGACCAACTGCTGAACGCCGCCCGCGACGAACTCGGCACATTCCCCAATGAAGCCAACGCCGAACGCTATGTGCAATTGATGGAACAGCACTTCCATGCCTTCCCCGATAACTACCCGCAAATGCGCGAGCAGGGCTTGGCGTATTTTCGCTACTTCGTCACCGACAAGGGCTTGGCGGCACGCGGCCAGGTAGACCAGCCACGCACGTTGCAGACGCTGGTCAACGCCGGTCATGTGGCGGTGGAACCGCTGGTGTACGAGGATTTTCTGCCGGTCAGTGCGGCGGGAATCTTCCAGTCAAACCTGGGGGATGGGGCGCAGGGTCACTACGCGGGCAACTCCAACCGGGCAGCCTTCGAGCAGGCGCTGGGGCGCAGCACGATTGATGAGCTGCAGTTGTATGAGCAGACGCAGCAGCGTTCCATGGATATATGTGTTGAAACGCTGTTGAAATGACTGGATGCAAGACCGAACGCCAAGCGCCACGGCCTTGACGGTAACCACGATGCGAAGCGAGTCGCTCTTGATCTGCTTGTGATCTTGATCTGCTTGTGATCTTGATCTGCTTTTGATCTTGATGTTAGGCGCCCCGTCAAACCACGCTGGCCGGAATTCGACAGGGATTTGGGGGGTAAACCGGCAGGGATGCCGGTTTAGCCGCCCCGCGCCATGGATGGCGCGTGGCGGCGGCCCCCCAAATCACTGGCGGATTACGGGCACACCGAGCCCAAGCGAGGTGCCGAGTGGTGGGGCAAGAGCGTTTTGCTTACTTTTGCGCTTTTCAAAAGTGAGCCGCTGTAAAAGCGGAACCCTAAGTGGCCGTTACCGCAGGAATGGATATGTACCCGGTCCAACTGTGTTGACTGTCAGGCCGTCATCGCAGGCAAGCCAGCTCCCACAGTTTGATTGTGGGGTGTCAGGTGGATAGGCGTCGGCTGGGAGGCCGTCTTCGCAGGCAAGCCAGCTCCCACATTTGGATTGTGGGGTGTCAGGTGGATAGGCGTCGGCTGGGAGGCCGTCATCGCAGGCAAGCCAGCTCCCACAGGCAGCATTTGCAGCCGACCGATTCGGCCCTGTGTTGCATGAATTCTGAGGATGCCCACCCGGCTCAAACAACGCAATCCTTGCGCCGCAACAAGCCCCAGAGCCGAGTGGACGGGGCGCATCATAAGGAGTGAAACGGCATTTGTCCTCCAGACAATTCTGAACAAATGTGCACATTCCAAGTGTGTGGCGAGGGATTGCCTAACCCAGCCGCCCCACAATTTCGTCTTTGACCAATAGCCGTTTCTTCTTCAGCTTTTCCACATCCTCATCGCTGGCACTGGCTTTTTCCGCTTTTAGCACCTCAGCGTCGGCGTCGTCGTATTGAGTGAGCAGCGCATCCAACCGTTTGTCCTGCGCCCTGCGTTCGTGAACAACTTCCTTGCTCAACCCCAAGTCCTGATACAGGTCGTGTTTCACTGGCATGGCGTACCTCCACAGATTGATCGATGGTCTACGCCCTTGAAGCTAGCCCATTCCAACAGCTCTTGTCATGTTTGAGGCCAACAACGTCCCGTTCGTCGCGGCGCAAGCGATGGGATCAAACCTTTGCCCCGCCCCGCCCTCCACTGTAGATCGCCACCCCAGGGAGAACGGTTTTATGAATCACGTTGCCACTGCTGCCGACACCCAATGCATCAACACCCTACGCACCCTGGCCATGGATGCCGTGCAGAAGGCCAATTCGGGGCACCCGGGTACGCCCATGGGCCTGGCGCCGGTGGGTTATACGTTGTGGAGTCGCTTCCTGCGTTATCACCCCGAGCATCCTGACTGGCCCAACCGTGACCGTTTTGTGCTGTCGGTAGGGCATGCCTCGATGCTGCTGTATTCGCTGTTGCACCTGGCCGGCGTGGTGGAAATCGATGCCCATGGCCAGCGCTCGGGCGAGCCGGCCGTCAGCCTGGACGACATCAAGCAGTTCCGGCAGATCGGCTCCAAGACCCCAGGCCATCCCGAGTACCGCATGACCACGGGCGTGGAAACTACCACCGGGCCGCTGGGCCAGGGCTGCGCCAACAGCGTGGGCATGGCTATGGCCGAGCGTTGGCTGGGCCAGCGCTTCAACCGCGACGGCCAGGTGCTGTTTGACTACGACGTCTACACCCTGTGCGGTGATGGCGACATGATGGAGGGCATCAGCAGCGAAGCCGCGTCCCTGGCCGGGCACTTGAAGCTCGATAACCTGTGCTGGATCTATGACAACAACACCATCAGCATCGAGGGCCACACTGAGCTGGCGTTCAGTGAAGACGTAATCCAACGCTTCCAGGCTTATGGCTGGCACACCGTGCATGTCACCGACGCCAATGACTTGCAGGCCTTGAGCGTGGCGCTGGCAACCTTCAAGGCCAACACCGGCGCCCCCACCTTGATCGTGGTGGACAGCGTGATCGGCTACGGCTCACCGCACAAACACAACACCGCTGCGGCCCATGGCGAGCCACTGGGAGAGGACGAGATTCGCCTGACCAAGGCCGCCTATGGCTGGCCGCAGGATTCAAGTTTTCTCGTGCCCGAAGAGGCCCGCACACTGTTGCGCGATGCCCTTTACGAACGCGCCGAGCCGCTGTACGCCGAGTGGAACCAGACCCTCGCCGCCCTCGACCCGCAACGGGCCGATGAGCTGCAACGCATGCGCGCCGGGGAGATGCCCGAGCAATGGCAAGCACACCTGCCCTGCTTTGCCGCCGATGCCAAAGGCGTCGCCAGCCGTGCTTCGGGCGGCGAGGTATTGAATGCCTTCGCCCAACAAATTCCATGGCTGCTGGGCGGTTCGGCAGACCTGTCGCCCTCGACCAAGACCAACCTCACCTTCGACGGTGCCGGGCGTTTCAGCGCGGGTGACTACAGCGGGCGCAACCTGCACTTCGGTATCCGCGAACACGCCATGGGCGCAATTGCCAACGGCATGGCGCTTTCCTACCTGCGCCCGTACACCTCGACCTTCCTGGTGTTCAGCGACTACATGAAACCGCCAATCCGCCTGGCGGCGATCATGGAATTGCCGGTGATCTTCGTGTTTACCCATGACTCCATCGGCGTAGGCGAAGACGGGCCCACCCACCAGCCCATCGAACACCTGACCCAACTGCGTGCCACGCCGGGGCTGTTGACGCTACGGCCGGGCGATGCGAATGAAACCCTTGAGCTGTGGAAGGTGGCGCTGGCACAAACCCATCGGCCCAGCTGTATGGTGTTATCGCGCCAGGCATTGCCGACCCTCGACCGCAACCACTTTGCCGCAGCTTCCGGCGCGGCCAAAGGTGCGTATGTGTTGGCCGAGGCGGATCAACCGGAGGTCATCTTGATCGCCACCGGCAGCGAAGTGGGCCTGGCGGTGGCCGCCTATGAGCAGCTCAAAGACCAAGGCATTGGCGCTCGCGTGGTGTCGATGCCCAGTTGGGAGCTGTTTGAAGACCAGGATCAAGCCTACCGCGACAGCGTCCTGCCGCCTGCGGTAAAAGCCCGTGTAGTGGTGGAGCAGGCAGGGCCCTTGGGGTGGGACCGCTACGTCGGGCAGACCGGCGCCAAAGTGGTGATGAACAGCTTCGGCGCCTCGGCACCACTGGCCAAGTTGCAGGAGAAGTTCGGGTTTACCGTGGAGAATGTGGTGAAGCTGGCCAAAGAGCAGATCTTGTAGGAGCGAGCTTGCTCGCGAAGAACTCACAGGCGCCGCGTTTATTCAGGACGCACGCGTTATCGTTGACGTTTTTCGCGAGCAAGCTCGCTCCTACAGTTGGTTATTAGATCAGTTCTCTGGCCAGGAAGGGTGCGGTGCGGCTGTGTTTGCTCTTGGCAACCTTGTGGGGCGTGCCGCACGCCACTACCGTTCCGCCCAGGTCCCCTGCCCCCGGGCCGATATCAATCACCCAGTCACTCTGGGCCACCACGCGCATTTCATGCTCCAC
Organism: Pseudomonas sp. NFR02; assembly: GCF_900119375.1. NCBI lineage: Bacteria > Pseudomonadati > Pseudomonadota > Gammaproteobacteria > Pseudomonadales > Pseudomonadaceae > Pseudomonas > Pseudomonas sp. NFR02. The sequence goes on along the minus strand of NZ_FPJJ01000003.1, from coordinate 75,455 downwards.
CACAACCACCGTATGCCCCGCCTCCACCAAGTGATTCAACTGGCTGAGCAAACGATCGACGTCCTTGGGGTGCAAGCCGGTGGTCGGTTCGTCCAAGACATACAAGGTGGCGCCCCGGGCGTTACGTTGCAGTTCAGTAGCGAGCTTGATGCGTTGGGCTTCGCCGCCGGAAAGCTCGGTAGCCGGCTGCCCCAGGCGCAGATAACCCAGGCCGATATCGCGCAGCACGACTAACGAGCGCAGGATGCCCGGTTGCTCGGCGAACACCTGCACCGCCTGCTCCACCGTCAGCCCCAGCACCTGGGCGATATTCAAGCCCTGCCATTTGATCGCCAGGGTGTCGGGGTTATAGCGCGCGCCGTGGCAGGTCGGGCATGGCGCGTACACGCTGGGCATGAACAGCAACTCGACGCTGACAAAACCTTCACCCTCACAGTTCGGGCAACGGCCCTTGGCGACATTGAAGGAGAACTGCCCGGCATCGTAATTGCGCTTTTTGGCCGCTGGCGTGGCGGCGAACAGTTTGCGCACGTTGTCGAACAGCCCGGTGTAGGTCGCCAGGTTGGAGCGCGGCGTGCGGCCGATGGGCTTCTGGTCCACCTGCACCAGGCGCTGGATGTGCTCCAGCCCGGCGCTGATGCGCCCGCCACTGGCTTGCGGTGCAGCATCTTCCAGGCTCGGTTCGTCGTCGCTTTCCAACACACGCCCCAGGCCCGTGCCCACCAGCTCCAGCAGCGCCTGGCTGACCAGGCTGGACTTGCCCGAGCCGGAAATACCGGTCACCGCGGTGAAACAGCCCAGCGGGAAATCCACGTTCAAATCTTTGAGGTTATTTCGCGTCACGCCTGTGAGCTTCAGCCACCCGGCCGGCTCGCGGCTTGGCGCATTGGCCGGGCGAGGTGGGGCAAACAGGTATTCACGGGTCTGCGAGGCCTCGACATCCGCCAACCCTGCGGGCGGCCCGCTGTACAGCACTTGCCCGCCATGCTCGCCGGCAGCCGGGCCCACGTCGATCAGCCAGTCGGCGCGGCGCATGGTTTCCAGGTCATGTTCCACCACAAACAGCGAATTGCCCGCGGCCTTCAAACGATCAAGCGCGGTGAACAATGCTTCGCCATCCGCCGGGTGCAGGCCCGCCGAAGGCTCATCGAGCACATAAATAACACCGAACAACTGCGAGCCCAATTGGGTAGCCAAGCGCAGGCGCTGCAGTTCCCCGGACGACAGGGTCGGCGTGCTGCGCTCCAGGGACAGATAGCCCAGGCCCAGTTCGATCAAGGTGTTGACCCGTTCGAGCAGGTCCTGGGCGATGCGTTGGGCCGCCAGGCGTTTTTCCACCGACAGCTTCATCCTGTCCTGTCCCGCGGCCACCGGCCGCAGCAACTCGGCCAATTGCGCCAAAGACAGCTGCGACAGCTCACCGATATCCACCCCGGCAAACTTCACCGACAACGCCGCCTGGGTCAGGCGCTTGCCCTCGCACAATGGGCAGGCACTGCCTTGCATGAACTGCGACACGCGCTTTTTCATCAGCGCGCTTTGGGTGTGGGCGAAGGTGTGCAGGATATAGCGCCGAGCGCCGCTGAAGGTGCCTTGGTAGCTGGGTTCGAGCTTGCGTTTCAACGCCTCGCGGGTCTGCTGCGGGGTGAAGCCGGCGTACACCGGTACGGTGGGGGTTTCTTCGGTGAACAGAATCCAGTCGCGCTGCTTTTTCGGCAAGTCGCGCCATGGGATGTCCACGTCATAGCCCAGGGTCACAAGGATGTCGCGCAGGTTCTGGCCCTGCCACGCCAACGGCCAGGACGCCACTGCACGTTGGCGGATGGTCAATGACGGATCGGGCACCATCAGCGCCTCGGTCACTTCATACACACGGCCCAGGCCATGGCATTGCGGGCACGCGCCCTGGGGCAGGTTCGGCGAGAAGTCCTCGGCGTACAACATGGCCTGCCCTTTCGGATAACGGCCGGCGCGGGAATAGAGCATGCGGATCAAGCTCGACAAGGTGGTGACACTGCCCACCGACGAGCGCGCACTGGGTGTACCGCGTTGCTGTTGCAGGGCCACGGCAGGCGGCAAGCCTTCGATGCTGTCTACGTCCGGCACGCCGACCTGGTCGATCAAGCGCCGCGCATAGGGCGCCACCGATTCGAAATAGCGGCGCTGGGCCTCGGCATACACTGTGGAAAACGCCAGGGACGATTTGCCGGAGCCAGACACGCCGGTAAACACCACCAGGGCGTCCCGGGGAATATCCACATCGACATTGCGCAAGTTATGTTCACGGGCGCCACGCACCCTGACAAAGCCCGCTTGCCGGGCGGTGAGCGGTGGGATGTTGCGCTGTGATGTCATGGGCAACCTTGTCTTGCGCTTAGCACCCTGCGCACGCGTTGGGTCAGGGCATCGGGGCTGTAGGGTTTGCTCAGCAGGTGGATATCGGCGCTGAGCAGATGATTGGAAGACAGAATGTCGCGGGTATGGCCTGAGGTAAACAGCACCGGCACCGGCGGGTTCTGCGCGCGGGCCCAGGTGGCCAGGTCGGTGCTCTTGACCCGACCGGGCATCACCACATCGGTGAAGATCAGGTCCGGCGACACGCCGCGCTGCAACACTTGCATCGCGCGGTCGCCATCCTCGGCAATCAGTACGGTATAGCCCGACTGCTGCAGCAACTCGACCACCGTCAGGCGTACGCCTTCATTGTCCTCGACCACCAGGATGGTTTCCTGGCCGCCGCCTTGCAGGTCCGCATCACTGTAGTCGTCGAAGCATTCAGGCTCCAGGCAGTGGGGGAAATACATCTGCACCACCGAGCCCTTGCCCTCCTCACTCCACATGTCCACGTGCCCGCCACTTTGGCGCACAAAACCGAACACCATGCTCAGGCCCAGGCCGGTGCCGTGGCCTTCGCGCTTGGTGGTAAAAAAGGGTTCGAATGCGCGCTTGAGGGTCGCCTCGGACATGCCCACGCCGGTGTCGGCCACTGCCAGGCGCACGTACTCGCCGGGCTTGATGCTTTTACCGATGCAATCGTCCGGGTTGAGGATGACGTTTTCTCCGGTGATACGAATCACACCCTCGCCCTGCATGGCATCGCGGGCGTTGATCGCCAGGTTGAGCAGCGCGTTTTCCAGCTGGTTGCGGTCGACATTGATGCACCAGGAGTCCTGGGGCAGTTGCACGTCGATATGAATGGTTTCCCCCAACGCCCGTTGCAACAGCTCGCCCAGGCCGGCGTAGATGCGCTGCGGGTTGTACACCGCCGGAGACAAGGGCTGGCGACGCGCAAAGGCCAGCAGTTGCGACGACAGCTTGGCCCCTCGCTCCACGGCGGCGATGGCCGCGGTGACGCGACGTTGCACCTGGGGGTTGTCCGGTTCATGCCTGGCGAGCAAATGCAGGTTGCCGGCGATCACTTGCAGCAAGTTATTGAAGTCATGGGCCACGCCACCGGTCAGGCCGCCAATCGCTTCCAGCTTCTGTGACTGGCGCAACTGGTCTTCTGCGGCCGACCGCGCCTGCACTTCAGCGGCTACGCGTTGCTCCAGATTATGGGTGAGCTCCTGGCGCACCCGCTCGGACTTCACCAGTTCGGTGGTTTCCACCACGATCGCCAGCACCCCGGCCGGCTGTTGGTTGTCACCGGCCACGGGGCTGTAATAGAGGTCCAGCCATACGCTTTCCGGTTGGCCGTGACGCGATAGCACCAGCTCCTTGTTATTGAACGACAAGGTGCCGCCCGCCAGGCACGTATCCACCACATGCCGATTGAACTCGGCCACCTCCGGCCAGCCCAGTTCGACCGGAGTGCCCAAGAGGTAGGGATGGCGCCCGCCGGCAAATGCCGAATAGCTGTCGTTGTAGATCATGTACCCTGCCCGCCCCCACAGCATCACCATCGGCACGGGTGAGGCGAGCATCATTTGCACGGTGCAAGCCAGGCTCGTGGACCACTGATCCAAGGGGCCAAGGTCGGTACTTGACCAGTCAAACGTGCGAATCCGCTGGGCCATTTCGCCGGCCCAGCCTTCACAGCCATGGGGGTTGGATAAAAATTGCATGATTGGGCTCTGTGCAGGGACAAGACAGTCGCAAGTTTTGGAGCGCGCCAGCGGTGGATGGTTTCATCCTGAACACAGAGGAATGCATAAACCCCTGGAACTCAATGAAAATCCCGGCTGCGCACCACCATTCCATCCAGCAGCGGCGTCAAATCGGTGAGGCGCCCCGCGATCAAATGCCGCACCTCACCCACCGCCTCCCAACGGCCGTCCACCTTGAGCAAACGCGAGCCCACCAGCGCCTGGCGCTGACGCTCGGCCAGGTCGCGCCAGACCACCACATTGAGGTTGCCGAACTCATCTTCCAGGGTGACAAAGGTCACGCCGCTCGCCGTGCCTGGGCGCTGGCGGCCAGTGACCAGCCCGGCGATGCTCACGTTGCGCCCATGTTCCACCGCCAGCAACTCCTGGGAACTGCGGCAGCGGCGCCGGCGTAACTCGGCGCGCAACAACGCCAGGGGATGGGGCCCCAGGGTGGTACCGAGGGTGGCGTAATCGGCGTGCAAATCTTCGCCTACCGTGGGCTCGGGCAATGCCACCCGCGTCTCATCGGGGCTCGGCAGGCCGGCAAACAAGCCCAGTTGCTGATGCACACCGGCTACGTCCCAGCGCGCCTGATGGCGGTTGCCGGCCAGGGCGCGCAAGGCCCCGGCATCCGCCAGCAGCGCCTGGGCACGCGTATCCAGGCCGGCGCGCGCGTCCAGGTCAGCGATGTCGTTGAACCGCCGCTGCTGCCTCGCCGCTTCGATACGCCGCCCGTCTTCCTCGCGAAACCCCGAGATCATGCGCAAGCCCAAGCGAATCGCCGGTTGCTGGCCGTCGATGGGCTCCAGGCTGCACTCCCAGTCACTGGCCTGCACATCCACCGGGCGGATCTGCAAGCGATGGCGCCGGGCGTCCTGCAGGATCTGGTCCGGGCTGTAGAAGCCCATGGGCCAGCTGTTGATCAGGGCGCAGGCGAAGGCCGCTGGCTCATGGCATTTGAGCCAGCAACTGGCATAGGTCAGCAAGGCGAAACTGGCGGCGTGGGACTCAGGGAAACCATAGCTGCCAAAGCCCTTGATCTGCTCGAAAATCTGCGCGGCAAAGGCTTCGGTGTAGCCGTTCTTCAGCATGCCGGTGCGCAGGCGTTGCTGATGCGGCTCCAGGCCACCGTGGCGTTTCCAGGCGGCCATGGAGCGGCGCAACTGGTCGGCCTCGCCGGGGCTGTAGTCGGCGGCGACCATGGCGATCTGCATCACCTGTTCCTGGAACAGCGGGATGCCCAGGGTGCGTTCCAGCACGGCTTTCAATTGCGGCGACGGATAGGTCGTGGGCTCTTCATTATTCCGTCGACGCAAGTACGGATGCACCATGCCGCCCTGGATCGGCCCAGGCCGTACGATGGCGACCTCGATCACCAGGTCATAAAACGTCTGCGGCTTGAGCCGGGGCAACATCGACATCTGTGCCCGCGACTCGATCTGGAATACACCGATGGTGTCGGCCTTGCTGATCATGGCGTAGGTGGCCGGGTCTTCTTTGGGAATCGTGGCCAGGCTCAAGTCCCGGTGGCGATGCCGGCGCAGCAAATCGAAACAGCGGCGGATCGCGCTGAGCATCCCCAGGGCGAGGATGTCCACCTTGAGCAAGCCGACGGCGTCGAGGTCGTCCTTGTCCCACTGGATAATGGTGCGCTCGGCCATGGCCGCATTTTCCACCGGCACCAGGGTGTCCAGCGGGTATTCGCTGATCACAAAGCCGCCAGGGTGCTGGGACAGGTGCCGCGGAAAACCGATCAGTTGCTGGGTCAACGTCAAGACACGCCGCAGCAGTGGGCTGTCCGGGTCGAAGCCGCTTTCACGCAGGCGCTCCAACGGCGGCGCCTCATCGCTCCAGCGCCCGCAGCAATCGGCCAAGGCGTTGATCTGGTCCGGCGGCAGCCCGAGGGCCTTGGCCACATCACGTACCGCGCCCGTGGCGTGGTAACTGCTGACCACCGCCGTCAAGGCTGCACGGGTGCGGCCATAGCGCTGGAACACGTATTGCAGCACCTCTTCGCGGCGTTCGTGCTCAAAATCCACGTCGATGTCCGGCGGCTCGTTGCGCTCCTTGGACAGGAAGCGCTCGAACAGCAGGTTGGTCAGGCTCGGGTTGATTTCGGTGATGCCCAAGGCAAAACACACCGCCGAGTTAGCCGCCGAACCACGGCCTTGGCACAAAATCGAACGGCTGCGGGCGAAACGCACGATGTCATGCACCGTAAGAAAATAGCTTTCGTAACCCAGCTCGCTGATCAGCTGCAGTTCACGATGGATTTGCTGCAAGGTCTTGTCGTCGATGCCTTCGGGCCAGCGCTGGGCGATGCCTTCTTCGGTGAGGGTGCGCAGCCAGGATTGGGCGTCATGCCCCGCGGGTACCAGCTCGCGTGGATAGTGATAGCGCAACTGGCCGAGGTCGAAGGTGCAGCGCCGCGCGATGGCGAGGGTTTCATCCAGTAAGGCCTGGGGATACAGCGCCGCCAGCGCATCGAGGCTACGCAGGTGGCGTTCGCCATTGGGGTGCAGGCGCGTGCCGGCTTCGGCCACCGGCACGTGGTGGCGGATGGCGGTCATGGTGTCTTGCAGGGCCCGGCGGCCCCGCGCATGCATATGCACATCGCCGCAGGCCACGGCAGGGATTTGCAGACTGTGGGCCAGTTGCAAGCGCTGTTGCAGATGGCGCGCATCGTCCTGGCCGCAATGCAGATGCACCGCCAGCCACAGGCGCTGGTCGAAGGTGCGGCGCAGCCAGTCGAGGCTGGCCTGGGTGTCGCTGTCTTGCGCTACCCACAACGCCAAAAGACCGGGCAACGGTTGCTCGAAATCTTCCTGTAGCAGGCGATAGCGGCCCTTTTCAGCCCGCCGCCGGGCCAGGGTGATCAGCCGGCACAGGTGCTGGTAACCGCTCAGGCTCTCTACCAGCAGCACCAGTTTCGGGCCGTTTTCGATGTGCATTTCGCTGCCGATAATCAACGGCAAGTCTACGGCTTTGGCGGCTTGCCAAGCGCGCACGATGCCCGACAGCGTGCATTCATCGGTAATCGCCAGGGCGCTGTAGCCTTGGCGCTTGGCGCGCTCGAAAAGCTCCAGCGCACTGGAGGCGCCACGCTGGAAACTGAAATTGGACAGGCAGTGCAGCTCGGCGTAACTCATGCACCCTCCTACAGTAGGTGGCGGCCCAAGGGTTTTCATGCAAACCACCCTTGCAACCACAGCCCATCGCCTTGCCCCACCGTGCGATAGGCCCACCCCTGCTGGCCGGCGCGGGTCTGGACCAGATAATAGTCGCGGCGCACATCGGCGCCATCCCACCAGCCGGATTCAATGCGCTCCGGGCCCATCAGGATCTGTACGCCGTGTTCGGCCAGCAAGGTCGGTTGCGGCAATAACCAGCCTGGGCGGCGGACCTTGTTCAAGCTCGGGCACGCCTGGTGGTCGGTCGTGGCCTGCCAGGCGCATTCGGGGCGATGGTCGGCCTGAAAACGCAGGCCCTGCACCGCCTCATCCCCCAGGCGTGCACGCAGGCGTTCGCGCAACTGTTCCCACGGCAGGGTTTGTTGCGGGCGGTCGTCGAACAGGTCCTGGCGTTGCGGCACGAACACCGGCAAGTCCTCGGCCACCAGGCGCACCCCCCGCACCGGCGCGGTGACCTGTACCTGCTCCAGGCGCCCACGGGCCAGTTCGAACAACATCGAAGGCTCGCGCTCGGCACTGAGCAGGCCCACCTTGATCACGCTGTCGTGTGCCTGGGCGTGTTCCAGGTGCAGGTCAAAGCGCTGCACGCCACTGTCACGCCCGCACAGGAACGCCGACAGATCGCCGGTCAAGCGCCGCAAGGGGAACAACAGCGCCTGGTGGGATTGCACGTCGAAATTCAACTCGATGCGTGCATCGAACTGGTCGGGCGGTTGATAGAACTCCAGGGCCAATGGCCGCTGCCCGCTCAGGGCGTCGAGGTGCTTGAGCAGGCTGGCATCAAAGCGTCGCGCCAGGGTGTGCCGGGGCAAGGCCTGCACCTGGGCCAGGCTGCGCAGGCCCATGCGCGACAAGGCGGTGGCGGCCTGGGGTTCAAGGCCCGCGCGGTCGATAGGCAACGATGCCAGGGCCTGCATCAGGGCGCGGTCATCGGCCACGGCCAGGCCGTCGTAGCCGTTTGCCAATATCCGCGCCGCCGCCGGGTTGGGCGCAGCGACGATGCGATGGCGAAAGCCAAGTTCGGTCAGCTCTTTGCGCAAACGCGCCTCGAGGTGCGGCCAGGGCCCGAACAGGCCCAGGCTCGATTCGATCTCGAACAACAAAGCCCGTGGGTAATACAGGCTGACCTGGGAGCTGAAACGATAGGCCCAGGCGGCCAGAAACTGCTGCAGGCGCTCGATCTCCAACGGGTCGTATTCGACACAGGCAAAGTGCTTGACCAGGGCATGGGCCGCCGTCAACGATTGCCCGGGGCGCAGGCCCAAGGCGCGGGCGGCGGCGTTGACGGTTTGCAATACACGCCGCTGCGGCGTGCCGGCCAGCAGCGCCAGCGGCTGCTCGGGTTCGGGGTGCACACGCTGTGCCCCGTCCAGCGCCAATTGCGGGAAGACAATACACACCCAACGCATGGCAACCTCAATGCCCCGCCAGGGCAATCGGCGCCGGATGGGCCAGCCCGCCACGGCACTTGAGCACCCGCACTTGCGCGGGCCTGGCCTCGACCGCCAAGCGCAGGGCGGCGGGCGAGGCATTGATCGCCTCGCTCAAGGAGCGCCAGGCAAACGCCAGGGTCTGCCCGGTTTCCGCCGCTACCTGCAAACGCCGCAAGGCACGATCATCGGCCTTGCGCGGCCAACACAACACCGCCCCGCAACTGCCCGAACGCAGGCATTGCTCCACCGCCCACAGCGCGTCACGCTCCTCGGCCCGGATGATGGACAACTGGCGCACATCCACCCCGGCGTTCTGCCACGCATGGGGATAGGGGGTATAGGGCGGCGCCACCAGCACAATGCGCTCGCCCAGGGCCGACAAGCGCGCCAGTGTGGGCAGCACCAGTTGCAACTCGCCCACCCCGTCCTGGGCCATCAGGATTTCACTCAAGGCCGATTCCGGCCAGCCGCCACTGGGCAGCACCGCATCCAGCGCCGCCAGCCCTGTGGGATGTACGCTGGCCGGTGGCGCGGCGGGCCGGCCCTTCCAGACTCGCCCGCCATTGAACAGCGAGTCCAGGGCAACCACGGCGCCCATCAGCCTTGCCTCACCAGGCCGCAGAACACGCCTTCGATGGCCAGGTCCTGCTCGGGCCCGACCACGATGGGTTGATACGCCGGGTTGCGCGGCAACAGGCGAACCCTGTCGCCGTGGCGCTCGAATCGCTTGATGGTGACGTCGCCGTCCAGGCGCGCCACCACAATCTGCCCGTTCAAGGCTTCGGCAGTGCGGCGTACGCCCACCAGGTCGCCATCGAGAATGCCATCTTCACTCATCGAATCGCCCTGCACTCGCAGCAGGTAGTCGGGGGTTTTGGCGAAGGTGGCGGGGTCCAGTTGCAAGCGGCTGTGCACCTCGGCATCGGCACCAATCGGCCGACCGGCCGCCACACGGCCGAGCACCGGTACATCCAGCCACTCGGGACGCGCAGGTTGATTGAGCAAGCGAATGCCACGGGCCTGGTTGGGGTTGACCTCGATAAAGCCGGCTTCGGTCAGCGCCACCACATGCTTGCGGGCGACGCTGCGCGAGGCGAAGCCGAACGCCTCGGCGATCTCGGCGAGGCTGGGAGGCTGGCCTTGTTGCGCGATGCGCTCGCGAATGAAGGTCAGGATGGCGGTGCGGCGGGGAGTCAGGTTTGTCATGGAGTACATTTGTACTCCTGTGGGAAATTTCTGACAATAACCGTCAGTCTGCTCGTTGCCACATACCTGTGGGAGCGGGCTTGCTCGCGAAGGCGATGTCTTCGCTAGCACATGTGAAAACTGACCCACCGCTTTCGCGAGCAAGCCCGCTCCCACAGTTTGATTGCGGGGTGTCAGGTAGATCTGGGACGGCTGCCAGGCCGTCGCGGGAGCAAGCTCCCTCACCACAGATTTAGCGTCGTGCCGAAGTTGTGTAAATACCTATGCACATGAAGGCATACCTCACCACCCCTCTTTCAACATCCGCAGCTCCAGATGCTGCAACAACATGATCGTCTTGCCATCCACAATCTCCCCGCTCTGCACCATCGCCAGTGCCTGCTCAAAGCCCAGCTCCAGCACCTCGATATCCTCGCCCTCTTCTTCCAGGCCACCGCCCGCCCCCACTCGGTCGCCTGGCTGGTATTCACCGATAAAAAAGTGAATCCGCTCGGTCACCGATCCCGGGCTCATGAACGCCGCGTAGATTTTCTCCACATGCCCCACGCGATAGCCGGTCTCTTCCTCGGCCTCCAGGCGGATGCGTTCTTCGGCGCTGGCGTTATCGAGCAAACCGGCCGCCGCTTCAATCAGGTAGCCGGGGTAATCGTTGACGAACGTGGGCATGCGGAACTGGCGAATCAGCAAGACTGTGCGTTGCTCACGGTTGTACAACAGGATGGTCGCACCATTGCCCCGGTCATACACCTCGCGGGTCTGGGCTTGCCAACTGCCGTCGCGACGGCGCAGGTCGAAGCTGTATTTCTTCAGCAGGTACCAGTTGTCCGAGAGGGTTTCTTCGGCGGTGATGCGCACGGGGCTATCGTTCATGGTCGAGCCTTGGTAGGTGGAAACAGATTCAGGTGGTGGCCTGGGTGGGCGGCTGTTTGATATGCGACCACGCGGCGGCCACTTCTTCAGCACTGCCTGCTTTGATCCGGGCAAGATTGCGTGGGTAATCCACGCCAGGATTTTCACTGAAACGCGTGGCGGTGAATTGGCCATTGCTGGCGCGCAGGATATAGCCGGTATCGGTGCACTGCCGGGAAGCCAGGAACAACACGCCCGGCGTCACCCAATCCGGCTTGAGTTCGTCCGGCTCTTGGGTCACGCCCCACATGCGCGTCTTGGCCACCGGCGAGATCGCGTTGACGAGCACCCCCGCCTCAGCGCCTTCGTGACTCAAGGCATTCATGATCCCCACTTGCGCCATCTTGCCAGCGCTGTAGGCCACCAGCCCGGTCTGTTCGTATTGCGCATACATGGCGCGGTCGGAGGTGGTGAGGATGATGCGCGGCGCACAAGAGCGCAGCAGATGTGGCCAGGCATGTTTGCACAACCACAGCGGTGCGTAGAGGTTGATGTCCATGGCGCGCTGCAGGAACGCAGCATCGAGTTCTGCGATGGGCTGGTAGCCCACCCAGCCGGCGTTGTGAATCAAAATATCGAGTTGGCCGAAGGTTTCGAGGGTATAGCTGATCAACTGCCGACACCCCTCGTCCGTGGACAAGTCACCGCCATGGCCCGCTACCATCAACCCTTCGGCGCGCAACGCCTCGGCGGCCTGTTGCACCACCGACGCATCAGTGCCGGCGCCCACGTTGTCGGCGCCAATATCACTGATGACAACACGGGCCCCAGCCTGCGCCAGTGCTCGTGCATAACTGAGTCCCAAGCCACGCGCACCTCCGGTGACGATTGCGGTTTTACCAGTGAAATCCATGTGTTTTTCCTCCTGTTCAGCCCCTCACCCTAACAACCCGCACGAGGATTGTTCAATGCTGTAACACTTTCATCCGTCACAGCCGTCGCATTAATGCCTACCCGCCCAGGCCATCTGGTAAAACCCGTGCTTCATCTTTGTTCTGGAACCTTCATGTCTTCTGCTTCTATGCCCCGCCGGGGCCTGCGCTGGTTTGTCTGGCTGTGCATGGCCGTGTTGATTGTCGGCCTGCCGGTCGGTTGCGCCGTATTGCAACACAAGGAGCGCGAACTTGTGTTTCGCATCGAGCCGGGAACCGCCGGCTGGTACACCGGCCTGCCCAAGGCGGTGCAGGAATTCGAACTCAAGCCCGCCAGTTTCAAAGCAGGGCAGAACATTCATGGCTGGTGGTACCCGGCAGCCAACAAAGACGCGCCCGCCATCCTCTACCTGCACGGGGTACGCTGGAACCTCACGGGCCAATTGTTTCGCATCGAGCAATTGCATGCCCTGGGCTTTTCGGTCCTGGCCATCGACTATCGCGGCTTTGGCCAAAGCCAGGGCGACTTGCCCTCGGAAGCCACGGTGTACGAGGACGCTCGCATTGCCTGGGAGCGTTTCCAGACCCTGCAACCAGACCCCGGCAAGCGCCTGATCTACGGGCACTCCCTGGGTGGCGCGGTCGCCATCGACCTCGCTGCCGAGTTGGGCAAGCAGGTGCCATTGCCGGTGCGTGGGCTGGTGATCGAGTCCACGTTCACCTCCCTGGCGGATGTCGCCACGGCCGTTGCCAACACCTCATTGCCGGTGCGCTGGTTGCTGTCGCAGAAGTTCGATTCCATCGACAAGATTGCCGACATCCACATGCCGCTGCTGGTGGTCCACGGCCTCGACGACCGCTACGTGCCGCCGCGCTTCAGCCAGCAGTTATTCGAAGCCGCCCAGCAACCCAAACACCTGTTGCTGGTGCCCGGTGCCAGCCATAACAACAGCATGAACCTCGCCGGACGCAGCTATGGCCAGGCGCTGGAAAACCTGATGCGCACGAAGATGCCGGCTCAGGTGGTGACACACTCCACAGGCCGCGATAACGCCTCATAAATACGCTTTTCGGCACTGGGTTCGCGCTTGGCTGTCAAGCGTAAACCCTGGCCATGTTGGCCCGAAACACAAGTTGATCAAATAATGACCTTCGCTGAAATCGCCAACGCTGCCGGGCCTTCGCAAAGTTATCCACAGAGATACCCACGGTTTTCGTGGACAACTCTTTTTATATTTTTACGGTTTTTTTGCTCAAGCCGTGCTTCCAGGAAAGGTACCGGGCAACAGGATTTCGCGATTCACTTCGCGTATATCCTTATAGCCACAGAGCGCCATCGACACATCCAGTTCGCGGGCGATGATATCGAGGGCCTTGGTCACCCCCGCCTCGCCCATCGCCCCCAGCCCATACAAGTGCGGGCGGCCAATCATGGTGCCCTTGGCGCCCAGCGCCATGGCCTTGAGCACGTCCTGGCCGGAACGAATACCGCCGTCGAGCCACACTTCAATGCGGTTGCCCACGGCCTCGACAATCGCCGGCAATTGGCTGATGCTCGACGGCGCGCCATCAAGCTGCCGGCCACCGTGGTTACTCACCACCAACGCATCGGCACCGCAATCGGCCGCCAAGCGCGCATCCTCCACATCGAGAATGCCCTTGATTATTAGCTTGCCGCCCCAGCACCGCTTGATCCACGCCACATCGTCCCAGCTCAGGCGCGGGTCAAATTGCTGGGCGGTCCACGACGACAGCGAACTCATGTCGGCCACCCCCTTCACATGCCCGACGATATTGCCGAAACCACGCCGCTGGGTACCCAGCATGCCCATCACCCAGCGCGGCTTGGTCATCATGTTGAGAATGTTCGGCAGGGTCAGCTTGGGCGGCGCGGACAAACCATTGATCAAGTCCTTGTGGCGCTGCCCCAGAATCTGCAAATCCAGGGTCAGCACCAATGCATCCACCCCGGCCGCCTTGGCGCGCTCGATCAACTGCTCGATAAAACTGCGGTCGCGCATCACATACAACTGGAACCAGAACGGCTGGCCGACATGCTCGGCGATGTCTTCCAGCGAACAGATACTCATGGTCGACAAGGTGTAGCGCAGCCCGAACGCAGCAGCGGCACGGGCAGTGAGGATTTCGCCATCGGCATGCTGCATGCCCGCCAGGCCAGTCGGCGCCAGCGCCACGGGCATGGCCATGTCCTGGCCAATCATACTGGCGCGGATCGAACGCTCGTCGATATTGCGCGCCACCCGTTGACGGAACTTGATACGCGCAAAATCAGTTTCGTTGGCGCGGTAGGTGCTCTCAGTCCAGGAGCCGGAATCGGCGTAGTCGTAGAACATGCGGGGGACACGTTTTTGCGCCAGCTTGCGTAAGTCTTCGATGGTTGTGATCAACGGCATCGGGTCACCTCTCCCTGAACTGAACACAGAGAGTAACCGGCAGGAGCGTGGGCAACCAGCCGTTGCGTTTAGATGGACTGACGATTAATCTCGCACAAACCCGCAATAAAGCGCACAAACATGCATAACACTCATCAAGCCATCGACCTGCCTTCCCTGCGCAAACAAAAGATCTTGTTGCTGCTGGAACGCGACGGCAAGGTCACCGCATCTGAGTTGGTCGAGCATTTCGCCGTGTCCCAGGACACCATCCGCCGCGACCTTGGCGAACTCGCTGCCGCCGGCCTGTTGCAACGCGTACACGGCGGCGCCCTGCCCCGGCCCAAGGACACCGGCAAGGATTTCTTTACCCGTGTCGGCGAGACCAACGAGGTCAAGCGCCACCTCGCCCGCGTGGCGGCGGAGCGGGTTGAAGACGGCCAGATCGTGCTGTTCGATTCTGGCTCCACCACCTTGCAGATCGCGCAGTGCTTGCCCCATGCACTGCACCTGACTGTGGTCACGCCATCCCCCATGATCGCCATCGCCCTGGCCGACCATCCGTATATAAAAGTGATCCTGGCCGGCGGCCAACTCAACCCCGCTACGCTCTCCACCGGCGGCCATGAAGCGGTGCGCCTGATCCAGAGCGTCAAGGCCGACCTGTTGTTCACCGGAGTGTGCGCATTGCACCCGCAAGTGGGCATCACCTCGCTGCATTTTGGTGAAGTCGCCGTCAAGCAAGCCTTGCTCGACAGCGCGTCCCACGTCATCGCCGTGACCACCTCAGACAAACTCGGCGCGGTGGAACCCTTTGTGGTGGCGCCATGCAGCCGTATTCATACGCTGATTACCGAGTGGGATGCACCGGATGTGCAGGCATATGAACAGTTGGGGGTGCAGGTGCAGCGGGTGGACGTGCAGTGATACAAACCACGATGCGAAGCGAGCCGCTCTTGATCTTGATCTGCTTTTGATCTGCTTTTGATCTGCTTTTGATCTTGATCTTAGGCGCCCCGTTAAACCACGCTGGCCGGAATTCGACAGGGATTTGGGGGGTAAACCGGCAGGGATGCCGGTTTAGCCGCCCCGCGCCATGGATGGCGCGTGGCGGCGGCCCCCCAAATCACTGGCGGATTACGGGCACACCGAGCCCAAGCGAGGTGCCGAGTGGTGGGGCGAGGACCTTTTGGTTACTTTTGGGTCCTTCCAAAAGTGACCCGCTGTAAAAGCGGAACCCTAAGTGGCCGTTACCGCAGGAATGGATATGCACTCGGTATAACTGTATCGACTGTCAGGCCGCTATCGCAGGCAAGCCAGCTCCCACAGTTTAATCGCGGGGTGTCAGGTGGATAAGCGTCGGCTGGCAGAGCGTCAGGCAGCGCTGCGGATCTTGTGCAAAGCGTCTGCCACCCATTGACCAAAAGCATCCACCGGCCCTTGCAGGTTGCCGAGAAAATGCGGATAGATCAGCCACAAATCCATCACCGGCTTGAAGTCCTTGAGGGGCATCGCCGCCAACTGCTCGCGATGAGCACTGCGCTCCAGCAACGGACGTGGCACCAGGCCAAGGCCGAGACCGTCGGCCACCAGGCCCAGTTGCAGTTCAGTGCCAAAGGTTTCCAGGTTTACCCGCAGCGCCAGGCCCTGGTCAGACAAGGTGCGCTGCAACCCCGCACGGAACCCGCAGCCGTCCGGGTTGAGGATCCAACCGCTCTGGTACACGTTCGCCAGCTTGCAAGGTTTCTTCGGCAATTGCGCCTTGGCACAGACCACCACCAACTCCATCTTGCCGATGGACTCACCGATCAAGTTGTCCGGGAAGATCTTGCCCGCGGGGAACAACGCCACCGCCGCATCCAGTTCGCCGCGTTCGATCTTGCCGACCAATTGGCTGCCCCAGCCGGTGGCAACCTGGGCACGCAAGTCGGCGTATTCGCTGCGCAGGTGCTTGAGTGCGTCCAGCAGCACCACATCGCCAATGGTCTGCGGTACGCCCAAGCGCAGCACGCCGGTGGGCGGCGCATCGGTGGCCACCAGTTCGCGCAGGGCATCCATCTCGCGCAGGATCAACCGGCATTGCTCATAGACACGCGTACCGATCAGCGTTGGCTTGAGGGGCTTGGTGTTGCGGTCGAACAGTTCCACTCCCAGAGCCTGCTCGAAGTTCTGCACGCGGCGGGTGATGGCTGGCTGGGTCAGCTGCAACGACGCGGCGGCATGGCTGATGGACTGGCAACGAATCACTTCGACAAAGGCATCGATATCGTCAATTTTCATTTGGGCCGCACATACAGATCAGTCATTAAGATGTGCGTGAAGCATAGTGGCCGCACACAGGTCTGGATAGCCCAGCCAGTGATCAATAACGTCTAACCCTATTCAAACCGGTTCTAAATTACCTCCGGCTATAAGCTAATCATTAAAAAATAGCATATTAAAAACAAACATTATGCTTAGATAAAAATACACCAACAGCCCGATGGAATGGTCATGACCCAGGCCCGACACCCCGAGAGACTCAGAGCCTTCATAGGCGCCCTGGCGGAATTGATCGACGGCAACCCGCGTGAAGGCGACCTGCTGCACCGTGGCGGCAAGTTGCTGGCGCAATTGGTCAGCCACGATGATTGGCTGCCCGACGAATTCGCCCAGCCCGACCCCGAGCGCTACCAGCAAATCTTGCTACATGCCGATTCGCGCCAGCGATTCAGCGTGGTCAGCTTTGTGTGGGGGCCAGGGCAACGCACACCGATTCATGACCACCGGGTGTGGGGGCTGATCGGTATGTTGCGCGGCGCGGAGGTTTCCCAGGGGTTTGCCCGGGCACCGGGCGGCAGCCTGGTAGCGCAAGGCGAACCCGTGCAATTGCTGCCGGGCCAGGTCGAGGCGGTGTCGCCCAAAGTCGGCGATATCCATCAGGTCAGCAATGCTCACGGCGACCAAGTGTCCATCAGCATCCACGTATACGGCGCCAATATCGGCGCGGTGCGCCGGGCGGTGTATCAACCCGACGGCAGCGAGAAACTGTTTATCTCCGGTTATTCCAACGCCTATCTCCCGAACATCTGGGACCTGTCCAAAGAAAAGAGCCCTGCCCTATGACCACCCTATCGACCCGCAGCTTTGCGCAGATTCGCCAGGCCCTGTTGGCACGCGAAGAAGTCGCGCTGATCGACGTACGCGAAGAAGCGCCCTTTGCCGAGGCCCACCCTCTGTTCGCCGCGAATATCCCTTTGTCCAAGCTTGAACTGGAGGTGTACGCGCGCATTCCACGCCGCGATACCCAGGTCACCCTGTACGACAACGGCGAAGGGCTGGCCCAGCGCGCCGCCGAACACCTGGTTGCACTGGGCTACACCCAGGTCAGCCTGCTGGAGGATGGGCTGGACGGTTGGCGTCGGGCCGGTGGCGAGCTGTTTATCGACGTCAATGTACCCAGCAAGGCGTTTGGCGAGCTGGTGGAGAACCAGCGTCACACGCCGTCCCTGGCCGCCGAAGAGGTCCAGGCCCTGCTCGACAGCCAGGCCGATGTGGTGGTGCTCGATGCGCGCCGTTTCGACGAATACCAGACCATGAGCATCCCCACCGGCATCAGCGTGCCGGGGGCCGAGTTGGTGTTGCGCGCCCGTGAGCTGGCGCCCGATCCAGCCACGCGCATCATCGTCAATTGCGCCGGGCGCACCCGCAGCATTATCGGCACCCAGTCGTTGATCAACGCCGGCCTCCCCAACCCGGTGGCAGCCCTGCGCAACGGCACCATCGGCTGGACCTTGGCCGGGCAGACCCTCGCCCATGGCCAGGCGCGCCGCTTTGCGCCGACCTCGGAAAACCATCGCCAGCTCGCCGCCCAAAAGGCACGTGGTGTTGCCGATAAAGCCGGGGTCAAGCGTGCGACGCTCAATGACCTGCACCGCTGGCAACAGGACGCGACCCGCACCACCTACCTGTTCGATGTGCGCACCGTAGAAGAATTCGAAGCCGGCCACCTGCCGGGCGCCCGCGCCACCCCGGGCGGGCAACTGGTGCAGGAAACCGATCACGTCGCCAGTGTGCGCGGTGCGCGCCTGGTACTGGTGGACGACGACGGCGTGCGCGCCAATATGTCCGCGTCATGGCTGGCCCAGTTGGGCTGGCAGGTCTCCGTGCTGGACGACCTGCAAGCCACGCACTTCAGCGAACGCGGTGCATGGGTCGCACCCGTGCCGCCACCGCTCCAGGCCGAACTGATCAGCCCCCACACCCTTGCCGACTGGCTCGGCCATGGCGACACGCAGGTGCTGGACTTCACGGCCAGCGCCAACTACGTGAAACGTCATATCCCCGGCGCCCGGTGGGTGCTGCGCGCGCAACTACCCGAGGCCCTGGGCAAGGTACCGAGCGCCCAGCGCTATGTGTTGACCTGCGGCAGCAGCCAACTGGCGCGCCTGGCCGTGCCGGAAGTCGAGGCCCTCACCGGCAAGCCGGTCTTTTTGCTGCAGGACGGCACGGCCGGCTGGATCCAAGCGCAACTGCCCCTTGAGTCAGGCGAAAGCCACCTGGCGTCCCCGCGTATCGACCGCTACCGCCGCCCTTACGAAGGCACCGACAACCCTCGGGAAGCCATGCAGGCTTACCTGGATTGGGAGTTCGGCCTCGTGGAACAACTGGCCCGCGACGGCACCCATGGCTTCTACGTGATCTGATTCAGCGCTGCACCGTTTCGCCCAACCGACCCCTTCTCCAGGCGGAGGTACTTTCCTTTACCTAACGCCTGGAGTTTTTCCCATGCTGTACGCCATTCCATTCAAACGCCTGTTGCTGGGCGCTGCCCTCGCCCTCGGCCTGCTTTCCACCGTCCAGGCTGGCGACCTGCAACCGCTGCGCGTGGCCAACCAGAAATCCACGATCAAGGCGCTGCTGGAAGCCTCGGGCGAAAGCCAGAACGTGCCCTACGAGATCAAATGGTCGGAATTCCCCTCGGCCTCGCCCCTGGGCGAAGCGCTGAATGCCGGTGCTGTGGATGTCGGCGCCCTGGGCGATGCCCCTTATGTGTTCGCCCTCGGCGCCGGTGCCTCGATCAAGGTGATCAGCATCATCCATGCCGAAGGCCGTAACACCACGGCGCTGCTGGTGCCCAAGGATTCACCGATCAAGACCGCGGCCGACCTCAAGGGCAAGAAGATCGTCACCGGGCGCGGCTCCATCGGGCACTACCTGGCGATCAAGGCCCTGAACGATGCCGGGCTGACCACCCAGGATGTGCAGTTCATCTTCCTGCTGCCCGCCGAGTCCCGGTTGGTACTCGACAACGGCACCGCCGATGCCTGGGCGACGTGGGACCCTTACACCACCGTGGTCACCTCACAGAGCAATGCTCGCGTGCTGGTGAGCGGCAAGCATCTGCTGAGCAATCATCTGTACTTCGCCGCTACCGGCCAGGCCATTGCCGACAAACGTGTGCAACTGGACGACTTTGTCGCCCGCATTGATCGCGCCTACGCCTGGGCCAATACCCATCCCGAGCAATACGCCGCTGCCCAGGCCAAGATCACTGGCCTGCCACTGGCCGTGCATATCGAAGTGGCCAAGGACACCCATCTTTCCCCGGTCACGATTGACGATACGGTGATCCATGGCCTGCAAGCCACCGCCGACACCTATGTAAAAGAAGGCCTGCTGAGCAAACACATCGACGTCTCCCAGGGCTTCGATTCCAGCTTCAACGCCAAGCGTATCCCCCTCGAACAAGCCTCGCGCTAAGGAGCAGAACATGAGCAAGCCACGTCAATTGAAACTCGGTGCCATGGTGCACGGTGTCGGCCACGGTTGGGGCGAATGGCGCCACCCGCAGGCACAACCCGACGCCAGCACCAATTTCGGCTTCTACAAGCAGCAGACCGCATTGGCCGAAGCCGCCCGGTTCGACTTCGTGTTCATCGCCGACAGCCTGCATATCCACCCCAAGTCCAGCCCCCATTACCTCAACCGTTTCGAGCCGCTGACGATCCTCTCGGCCTTGGCCGCGCTGACCACTCACATCGGCCTGGTCGCCACCGTGACCGTCAGCTACACCGAGCCTTACCAGGTAGCACGCCAGTTCGCCTCCCTGGACCACATCAGCGGCGGCCGCGCTGGCTGGAACGTAGTCACCTCGTGGCTGAGCGGCACCGCCGATAATTTCGGCAAGGCCGAACACCCGCCCCACGCCGTGCGTTACCGCATCGCCAAGGAGCATTTGAATGTGGTCAAGGGCCTATGGGATTCCTGGGAGGACGACGCCTTTGCCTATAACAAACACAGCGGCGAATTCTTCACCCCAGGCAAGTTGCATGCGCTTAACCACAAGGGCGAATTCTTCTCGGTCAAAGGCCCGCTGAACATCGCGCGTTCGCGCCAGGGCCAACCGGTGATTTTCCAGGCGGGCACTTCGCAGGATGGGCGTAACTTTGCCGCTGAAAACGCCGATGCGATTTTTGTGCACGTGGAAACTATCGACGAGGCCAAGGCCTACAGCGCCGACTTGAAACGCCGCGCCAAGGGCTTTGGCCGCGACCCGGACAGCCTGTCGATCCTGCCGGGCATCCGCCCGATTGTCGGGCGCGATGCCGCCGAAGTGGAAAGCCGCTACCAGCAAGCCGTGGCGCTGGTCACTGTGGAGGACGCCATCGTCGCCCTCGGCCGACCGTTCAACGACCATGATTTCAGCCAGTACCCGCTGGATGCGCCCTTTCCCGAACTGGGCGACCTGGGCGCCAACAGCCAGAAAGGTGGCTCCGAGCGTATCAAGCAACTGGCCCGTGACGAAGGCCTGACCCTGCGCGAAGTAGCCCTGCGTTTCTCACGCCCCCTGCGCGACTTTGTCGGTACCCCGCAACAGGTCGCGGATGCGATCCAAACCTGGTTCGAGAGCGGTGCCAGCGATGGTTTCATTATCAATTCGGTACTGCCGGATGGCTTGCAGTATTTCACTGAGTGGGTGGTGCCGGTGCTTCAACAGCGGGGGTTGTTCCGTACCGAGTACAGCGGCCACACCCTACGGGACAATCTCGGCCTGGAAGTGCCAGCGAACCGCTACAGCGTGATCGAACCCCACGAGAAAGCGCTGGCCTGAACACATTCCACTGTGGGAGCGGGCTTGCCCGCGAAGGCGGTGTGTCAGTCACTGAATATTCAACT
>NZ_FPJJ01000003.1:0-53650 GCF_900119375.1 Pseudomonas sp. NFR02 | reverse complement strand
AGCGGGCTTGCCCGCGAAGGCGGTGTGTCAGTCACTGAATATTCAACTGAGCCACCGCTATCGCAGGCAGGCCAGCTCCCACAGGTTTTGGGGAGGTGGCTGGAGAAGCTCATTTGATGCGGTAGTGGAAGGTGTTGCGCACTGCCGGTACGGCAACAGCCTTGCCATCGACGATTCTCGGCTGGTAGCGAAAAGTATTGGCCGCCGCCAATGAGGGCCGAATGAACAACGGGTGACAGCCGTCCAGCACCTTGGGGTTTTCCACGTGGCCCTGGGTGTTGACGGTGTACTCCACCGAACAGTCGCCTTCGATGTTCTTGTCCAAGGCGCGTTCGGGGTAGTCGGGGGCGGCCTTGCTCAAGGGCTGGTACTGGCGGCTGTCGAATGCAGGGGTAGGCACAGGCACGGCGGCTCGGGCTTTTTCCGAAGCAGCACGCGCCTGACTCAGACGCTGCTGTTCCAACGCCTGATTGCGCTGCTCGGTCGCCATGCGCTGCTGTTGTTGCTCGAGTTTCTTTTCTTCCACCCGCTTGCGCGCCAGCGCGGCTTTCTCGAGCTTTTGCGCCTGGACCTGCGGATCGACCGTCGGTTTGGTTGGTACCGGGATGGCAACAGGTTCTGGCAGTGCGGCAGCGACGGGTTCAGGTGTCGGCGCAGGCGCCGGCGCGGGTAAAACCACCCACTGCGTGTGCATCACCCGTGGCGCTGGCACCCCCGGTCGCTCCGTTGACCAGCCCAGCATCAACGCCACTGCCACCGCACCATGCAGCGCCACGGCCAGGCTCGCTGCCAGGCTTTTACGCCAGAAACCATCGCTGTCAGGCGCCAAGGCCAGTGCCGGACTGTGCATGATCATCACCGTCATTGTGGGGCCTCTGTCACCAGCCCAAGATTGCTGATGCCGCCCTTCTGCAGCACCGCCATGGCCGCCACCACACGGCCATAACCGGCATTGTCATCAGCGCGGATATACACCTGGGTATCGCTGCGCGACGCCACCACCTGCATGACCTTGGCGCTCATTTCTTCCAGGGTCACCGCGCTGTCGGTCTGCTGGCGGGTCTCCAGCTCGCCCCCCAGGTTCCAGTAGTAGCCACCGTCCGCCTTCACCGATAACGTCAGGATCTGCTGGCGCGTATCGGTGGCCAACGCCTCGGCGGCGACCTTGGGCAGTTCGATCTTCACGCCCTGGGTGAGCATGGGCGCGGTGACCATGAAAATCACCAGCAGCACCAGCATCACGTCGATGTAGGGCACCACATTCATCTCGGCCTTGGGCCCGTGCTTGCGTTGCGGCCTGATCAACATCGCTTTGCTCCTTGTTCAGGCGGCCACGGCCAGGTTGTTCGAGGTACCGCGCAGTGTGCGGTGCAGGTGCACTTGCAGCTCATTGCCAAAAGCGTAGTAGCGCGTGAGCAAGGTCTGGCTGCGTGCCGCAAAGCGGTTATAGGCGACCACTGCCGGAATCGCCGCAAACAGGCCAATGGCCGTGGCAATCAAGGCTTCTGCAATACCCGGTGCCACGGTCGATAGGGTGGCCTGTTGCACCTGGGACAAGCCGAGGAACGAATTCATGATGCCCCACACGGTCCCGAACAGGCCGATGTAGGGGCTGACCGACCCCACCGTGGCCAGAAACTGCAAGCCCTTTTCCAGCTCCAGCTCCTGCTCGGTGATCGCTACCTGCAAGGCGCGCTCCACACCCTCGAGCACTGCCGGATCGTGGTGGTGCAAGTGCTGGTATTCCTGCATGCCGGCAATAAAGATCGGCGCCACACCGCCCTCGCCCGCCTGCACGGTTTCGCGATACAAGGGTTGCAGGTCCGACGCCCCGCGAAAGCGCGCCAAGAAGCCGTCAAGCTGACGTTCCAGACCACGCAGCACACTGCTGCGCTGAATGATCAGGTACCAACTGAGCAAGGACGCCAGCAGCAAAGTGACCATCACAGCCTTGACCAACAGGCTGGCGTCGCTGATCAAGCTCCAGATCGTCATATGTTCCATCGTCGCGTGCATGGTGAAGCTCCTATTCGATTAAAAACTGATGACTGCGTGATGACAGCTCAGGGTAATTTCAACGCACGGCTCACCTGGGCCCAGGGCACGAACTTGAAGTTCTGGGCTTGCTCGGGCATGCGCTTGCGCCCGTCCTGCACCACCAGCATGCCTTGGCTCCATGGCCCGCCGAGGTTGACGGCAGTGACCTCCAGGCCATCGGTTTCCGAGGCGCCATCAATGCCGGCGGCCGCATTGAGGCCAACGCGCAAGGCGCCGCGCACAGCGAATGGCGGCTCGGCGTCCAGCACCAGGTAGCTGTCATTGCCTTGGCTGGAGATCACCAGGTAATCCCGTGCGGGGCTTTGATACAGCGCCAGGCCTTCGACATCCGCATGCAGTTGCGGGCCGACATTGATCACCGAAGTGAGCATGGCCGGTTGGTCGGCACGGGCATCCATCGCCCACACGCCGACATCTTCCTCACCGATAAACAAGCGTTGGCGCTGGTCATCGGCCACACAGCCCTCGGGTTGGCTGTCGACCTTGAACTGACGCACCAACTCGCCCTGCACACGGCCTGCCGGTGCACTCAGGCGGTATTGCAGGAAGGTGCCATCCTTGTCATTGGCAAATGCGTAGAGTTCACCGCTGGCGGGCTGGTACAGGCAGATGCCGTAGATGTCCTTGAGTGGCGTGGAGACCTCACCGGCTTCACGCAGCTCGCCGCTCTGACGGTCGATGCTGAACAGGCTCAAGCTGTTGCGGTCGCGGTTACTCGCCACGGCCAGATCGACGGTGTGCGTACCCAGTTTGAAGCCTGGGCGTAGGTCGACATTGTTCAGGCGCCCCACTGCCAGTTCCTGCAGCAGCTTGCCGTCGAGATCGTAGGCCAGCAGGCCCTGTTTCTTGTTGGTCCCCAGCACACGGCTTTTGGCCGGTGTTTCCGGGTGAATCCAGATGGCCGGGTCATCCGCCGCGTCGCCCTGGCGACCCACGGGTTCGGTCTGGCGCAGTGCAGCGACTTGGGCAAGTATCGGCGCAACCGGCACCGGCGTGGCTTGCCAGTCGAGACGGCCCTGATAGAGCTGGCCGCTGTTGTCGTCCCGCACCAGCACCTGCCGGCCCTGTATCGCCAGTTGCTCCGGTTCTTTGAGGCCCGGCAAGGCCAGGCTGGATTGCCCGACCCAACGCTCCCCGACTTGCTGGAACAGGTGCAACTGCGCGGTTTTCGGGTCCAGCGCGAGCATCCCGCCCGGCACCAGCGCCATGACGCCGGCTTCGCGCTGGGGATCGTCGAACAGCGCCACGGGCGTGCGCTTCACCTCGGCTTCCGGGTGCGCCGGGTAGGCCCACCAGCCGACGTTTTGCTCATTCACCACCAATCGCTCGGTCGCATCGTCCACTTGGCAGTATTGCGCCGATGGCGGCAGTGGCAGGCTGCGAACACGCTGCGCCTGGGCCAACAGGGTCGCACCATTGCCCACCAGCCACTGTTCGCCCTTGCCCTCTTCACCGACCAGAAACACAAACAGGTTGGCCGCCGCATCGCGATAGAGGCACAAGCTGTTTACCGCAAAGTCGCGGGGCGGCAGGTACAGCGGCGTACCCCAGGTTTTGCCGGCGCCATCGAGGCCGATCAGCAAGGCCTGCTGGCGGTCGTTGTCGAGGCTGGCGATCAGCGATTGAGTGCCGTCAGTACGTGTGTCGAGGCTGCTGAAACGGCCTTTGAAGCGGGCCAGTTCGACGCCTTTATCGTCGAGCAGCAGCAGGCCGTCGCGGGCACTGGCCGCTACGCGCTGGGTGCCGCCGGGCAGGAAGGCAACGGCTTGGGCGTTAAGGCTCGGTGCCCACGGGGTCAAGGGTAGGTCAGTGGCGAACGCATTGGCGCTGCTAACCAGTACGACCAGCAGGCACAGCTTGGAAATTCTCATGAACAGACAAATCCTTCAGGATGCACGCGTTATCGTTAGAAATGGGTGAATGTCAGGCCCAGCTTGTAGGTGGGGCCGTACTCTTCGTACTGGCCGTTGTAGCTGCGGTGGCCGGTGTAGACGAAGTACGACTCATCGGTGAGGTTCTGTGCCTCGAAGCTGACCTGCAGGTTCTTGGTCAGCGAGTAGCGCGCGCTGAAATCAACGAAGGTTTGCGCGTCGACGTGCAGGTCATGGGCCTTGTCGTTGATCGACGCCAACTCGTACAGGTAGGCCGATTTGTAATTGGCCGAGAGACGCAGGCTGAGTGTGTCGTCTTCCCAACCGAGCATCAGGTTGCCGACCGTGTCCGATTGGTTGGGCAGGCTGATGTTGCGCTTGCGATTGCGCCCGCTGGCACTGTCGAAGCCCTCGATGTCCGCGCTGGAACGGCTGAAGGTGCTGTTGGCGCCGATCATCAAGCCGTTCCACGGCGCAGGCAGCCAGTCGAACTTCTGTGAGTAGGCCAACTCCAGGCCATAGAGTTTGGCGCTGTCGCCGTTGGCAAAGGTGTGCGCCTCGGCGAAGTTGGCCCAGGCCCCGGTACCGGCGACATCGGTGTTGTAGACGAAGTTCTGGATGTCTTTGTAGAACACGAATGCCGACACGGTACCGGCACGGCCCATGAAATGTTCGATGCCCAGGTCCAGGTTGCTCGACTCCAGAGGCTTGAGGTCCGGGTTGCCGAAGGTGGCTTCGTCATCGTCGATCACAAAACCTGGGGCCAGTTGGCCAAAGGTCGGACGCACCACCGATTTGGTCCAGGCGGCGCGCACTTGGGTGTTCTTGTCAATCTGGTAGCGCGCATGCAAGCCCGGCAGCCAATGGTGATAACGGCGCTTGGTCTCGGTGGCGCTGAACTGGCCGTCCGTGGCGCCGGTGCCCTTGGCTTCGAATTCAGTCCCCTCGTAACGCATGCCGGCAATGAAGCGCCAGTCGTCAATATCGACGGTGTTCATCAGGTAGCCGGCGTTGATGTCTTCGCGGATGGTGAAGTCGTTGACCGTGGATTCGGTGGGGTCATAGAAGTCATCGCGATTGAGGCCGCCGATCAACTGGCGGATATTGCTCGCGCTGATGCCTGGGCCAAAGCGGCCGAGACGGTAGTCGACGCTGCCCTTCTGGAACTGAGTGAGGTTGAGTTGTTCATCGCTCAAGCCCTCTTCATCCAGGTCCTTGTAGACCCAGGCCTCCAGGTCATTGTCCTTGTGGCGCCGGCTGACCTTGCCGCCGAACTTGAACTGGGATGCGTAACCGCGCAGGTCATAGTCGCGGGCCAGGTCCAAGCGCAGGTTCTTCTCGGTGTCCTGGGTGTGCTGTTTTTCCCAGTCGACTTTGTCGAGGCTGAAATTGGCGGGGTCGTAGAAACCGCTACCAACGATGGGCCGCGGCTTGGCCTTGTCGTAAAAGCCGCTGTGGGCAAAATCACCGCCATCGAAGGTCGCACCGGCAATATGCCCCGGGCTGTCTTCGCTGGAACGGCTGTAACCGGCCTGGCCGCTCAAGGTCCACAGGCCGAGCAGGCGTTCACCGCCCAATACGTAGGACTGGATTTGCTGGGTTTCCTCGCGGTTCTTGAGCTTGCGTTTGCCCTCGGCTTCGCCCAATTCACCGGGCGCTTGCGGGTCAGCGAACTCGAGGCTGGCGGCGTTGCGGGTTTCGGTGTCCTTGTAGCGGCTGTAGAGGGTGCGCAGATAGTAGCTGCTCAGGTCATCGGGCTTGTAATCAAAGTTAAGGCCACCACCGGCGCGTTCACGGCTGATGTCGTAGTCGCGCTGCTCGAATTCGTTGAGCCGGGCGCCGTTGGTGAAGTCCCAGGCGCCGCCAGTTTCGACGTTGTCCGAGCCGAAATCACGCTTCTGCCAACTGAGCGCCGCGGCCACGCCAAAGTTGTCGATACCGTCGCCGAGGCTGAACCGGTTACTGGCGGCGCCAGAGAATTTCGGGCTGGTCTGGTGCGTGTTCTTGTCATAACTGGCCTCGGTGCTGCCGGTGTAGAACAGGCCCTTGTGGTCGAACGCCGAGAGGCTCTTCACATCGACAGTGCCGCCGAGGGAGTTGGCGTCCATGTCCGGTGTGAGCGTCTTGATCACCGACAGCGACTGCACCAATTCCGAGGGCAGAACATCGAGGGCCACGGCGCGGCGTTCGCTCTCGGGGGATGGCACCAGGGTGCCGTTGATGGTCACGCTGTTGAGGTCCGGGCCCAGGCCGCGCACGCTGACAAAGCGGCCTTCGCCCTGGTCACGTTCAACGCTGATGCCCGGCAAGCGCTGCACCGCCTCGGCAACATTCTCATCCGGCAACTGGGCGACGCCGTCGGCATGCACCACGCTTTTGATACTGTCGGAAGAGCGTTGCTCCTTGAGGGCGCTGTCGATCGCAGCGGCTTGGCCGACCACATCGACATGCTCGGTGGCCGCTTCGGCGGCGTTGAGCCGCTCGCAGGCTATCGCCAGAGCCAAGGCGGTAAGCGTAAAGCTGACGAGCCCGGTGCGCTTGTACATGAAACCCTCCCCAAGAATCCGTTGGCGCCAGGCAAAGGGCCCGGCAACTGGGAGGGCACGCTAGGGGGCAGGCGTGACGGTTCTGTGACAAGGTTGCGGGCAGAGCCTGTCAAAGCGGGGTTTACAGGCTTCTGGAGGGTACAAATGAGCTGAAATGACCTCGGCCAGATGCGGGAGCAAGCGGGCTTGCCTGCGATAGCGGCCGGACAGCCGATGCTTATCTCTCTGACACCCCACAGTCCAAATGTGGGAGCTGGCTTGCCTGCGAAGACGGCAGTTCAATCGACAGAGAAGTCGAATGTGCCGCCCAGGTAACCACGATGCGAAGCGAGCCGCTCTTGATCTGCTCTTGATCTTAGGCGCCCCGTCAAACCACGCTGGCCGGAATTCGACAGGGATTTGGGGGGTAAACCGGCAGGGATGCCGGTTTAGCCGCCCCGCGCCATGGATGGCGCGTGGCGGCGGCCCCCCAAATCACTGGCGGATTACGGGCACACCGAGCCTAAGCGAGGTGCCGAGTGGTGGGGCAAGAGCGTTTTGCTTACTTTTGTCTGGGCCGGCATTCCGGCTTTTCAAAAGTGAGCCGCTGTAAAAGCGGAACCCTAAGTGGCCGTTACCGCAGGAATGGATATGTACTCGGTATAAACAGTGTCGCCTGTCAGGTCGCCATCGCAGGCAAGCCAGCTCCCACATTTGGAACGCTGACCGTCAGATAGATAGAGGCCGGCTGCCAGGCCGTCTTCGCAGGCAAGCCAGCTCCCACATGGGCTCTATGTCCAGCTAAAAATAGGCCAAGGGCATGAGCTGATTCGACCCTCCCGCCCGTCATCCAACCGTCACATCCATCTGCTGTGCTGGCGCCCATTACTCATTTGCCCAAGGACCCGTGGCCATGTTTTCCGTGCTCAAACCCCACCGCTGGAAACTCGCGTTGCTCCTGATCGCCGCCAACCTCGGGCTGCTGCTGCACCTGGCCTGCGGCGAGCTCAAGAGCGTCAGCGAATGGGTATGGCTGGATATCATCGGCGAAGGCGGTTCGGCGCTGCTCGCGCTGATCTGGCTGGGCCTGGTGTTGAAAAGCCGCCCCGCCGGACGGGTCACCCAATACCTGGCCCTGGGGCTGTCGTGCATCTTTTTTTCCTGGTGGATCGACAGCCTCGACGAATTCATCCGCCTGCCTGATAGCGTGTCCTGGGACCACTGGCTGGAGTCAGGGCCAATGCCGGTGGGCATGATCCTGCTGACGATTGGCATTTATCACTGGCACCACGAACAACTGGCGATCAGCGCGCAAATGGAAAAACGCGAGCGGTTGTTTCGCGAGCACCGGCTATTCGACAAACTCACGCCCCTGGCCGGCGCCGACTACCTCAAGCGCCAACTCATCGACAGCCTGCGCGACAGCCAAGCGCAGCAACAACCACTGTCGTTGCTCGCCCTGGACCTGGATAACTTCGCCACCATCAACCAGGTCTACGGGCATGCCGAGGGTGATGCGGTGCTACAGGCGGTCAGCCACGTGCTGCTGCTCAACCTGCGCCGCCAAGACCTGTTGTGCCGCCTGGCGGGCGATCGTTTCGTGGTGCTGCTGCCCAATACCGGCGAGCGTCAGGCCCAGGGCCTGGCGCTGGAGTTGCAACACGCGGTGCAGAGCCTGGCCCACAAGACCCGGCAACAGGGCGAACGCCTGCAACTGGCGGCGACCACGGCGGTGGCAATGGCCTTGCAAGAGTCCCCCCACGAGCTGCTCACGCGGCTGAATATGGGCCTGGCCCGGGCCAAGCAACCCCTTGCGAAAAGCGCCTGAAATGGCCGTGAAAACCAGCTGGTATGAAAACGACAGCCGCTTCATCCCCGGTCACTATCAACCCGCCACGTTGATCGACCTGGGCTTGTCCCGGGACATCGACAGCCATCGCCTGCTGCGGGGCACCGGCCTGTTCCACGAAGACATCCTGGCCGGCAACGCGCGGTTGAGCCCGCAACAGTTTCTGGGCTTGATCGGCAACAGCCGCAAACTACTGGACGCCGATGACAGCAGTTTCCTGTTTGGCCAACGCCTGCTGCCCGGCTACTACGGCGCCGCCAGCCATGCGCTGGGGCATGCACAGAACCTTCATCAGGCCCTGGACATCCTGATCCAGCAACAAGTGCTGCTCAGCCCGCTGGCCACGCTGCAACTGGAACTGGATGAGCACCACGCTTACCTGTATTGGTTGGACAGTTGCGGCGCCGGCGAACACTGGCGCTTTCTGCTCGAAGCCAGCATGACCTCGCTGGTTGCCATGAGCCAATGGCTCAGCGGCCAGCGCTTGCCATGGGTGTGCAGTTTCAACCATGCCGAACCTCGGTATGTCGAGCAATACTGGGTGCATCTGGGCGAGCACACGCGCTTCGAACGCCCGCTAGATATGATGTGCATCCCCCGTGAATACCTCACCCACAACTGGCCGGGCGCTTCGGCCACGGCGGGCCAGGTCGCGCGCCAGCAAGCCCTTGAACAAATCGAGCAACTGGGCTTTGCCACAAGTTTTCTGGACTGCCTCTATGCCTACCTGCGCGAACATGTGCGCCAACCACCCAGCCTGGAACAGGCCGCGCACATTTTCGCCATGAGCCCGGCCACGCTAAAGCGCAAGTTGCAACGGCACGACACCGGTTTTCAGCAACAGGTCGACCGGGTGCGCAAGCATGTGGCGTTGCACCTGTACCTGGCCAAGGGCTTGAGTAACGAGGAAGTCGCGGCGTACCTGAACTTCAACGATGCGGCGAATTTTCGGCGTTCGTTCAAGCGGTGGACGGGCAGCACGCCCAACCTGATCCGCCAACTGTTCAGCAGCCGCTAGCGAGGCGTTCGCGCAGGAACTCCACCAGCGCTTGCACCGGCCGTGAACTCTGTCGGTGCTGCGGGTACACCGCCGACAGGGTCAAGGCCTCTGGGGCGAAGTCTTCCAATACCTTGACCAAGCGACCGTCCTTCAAGGCGTCGCTGACAATGAACGTCGGTAGATAGGTAACGCCCAGACCGGCTATCGCGGTATCGCGCAGCAGGTCACCGTTATTGACGCGCATGCGCCCACTGACGCTCAAGGCTTGCACCTTGCCTTTGAAGCGCCATTGCACCTGGCGGCCGTGGCCGTAGGGCAGGCAGTCGTGCGTGGTTAAGTCCTCGGGTTTCAAAGGCGTACCCCGCAACGCCAGGTAGTCGGGGCTGGCGCAATACACCCGCTCGATAGCGGCGATCCGTCGGGCGATCAGCGTGGAATCTTCCAGGGTGCCGATGCGTAGCACCAGGTCGTAGCCTTCGCCGATCAAGTCCACCGGACGGTCGCTCAGGTCAACTTCAACGCAGACCTGCGGATGCTGACGCAGAAACAACGGCAACAGGCAACCCAGGTGCGCCATGGCGAACGACAAGGGTGCACTGAGGCGAATGGTGCCTCGGGGCTCGCTGTTCTGGCCAGCGATGCCCTGCTCCACTTGTTCCACCTCACCGAGCAGGCGCAAGGCCGACTCGTAGTAACTCTGGCCCAGCGGCGTGACGTCCAGGCGCCGTGTGGAGCGGTTAAGCAAGCGCACGCCCAGGCGGTCTTCCAGTTGGATCAGGCGGCGGCTGACGAATTGCTTGGACAAGCCCAATTGCTCGGCGGCGGCGGTGAAACTGCCGGATTCCATGACCTGGCAGAACAGGCGCATGTCTTCGAAGGGGTTCATTGTCGCTTCTCAGGGGACGATGGGCTGTTTTATAGCCTGTCAGTGGTCACACCACAAACCAAAATGTGAACACAATCAAATGTGGGAGCTGGCTTGCCTGCGATAGCGGTGTATCAGCCAGCAATGCTGTTGACTGATGCACCGCTATCGCAGGCAAGCCAGCTCCCACAGGGTTTTGCGGTGTTTTACCGACCAGGTTACTTGGCAGCGAACGCCGAGTAGCTGTTCATCAGGTTGCGGTAGTTGGGAATGCGCGGCGAGAGCAGGTTGGCCAGGCCTTCCATGTCGTTGCGCCAGTCCACTTGCAGCTCGCAAGCCACCGAGAACCAGTTGACCAGTTGTGCACCGGCGGCGGTCATACGCGCCCAGGCGGCTTGTTGCACGGTTTCGTTGAAGGTGCCGGAAGCGTCGGTGACCACGAAGACCTCAAAGCCTTCGTCAAGGGCACACAGGGTCGGGAACGCCACGCACACGTCGGTCACCACACCGGCAATGATGATTTGCTTGCGGCCGGTGGCCTTGACGGCCTTGACGAAATCTTCGTTGTCCCACGCGTTGATCTGGCCAGGGCGCGGAATGTACGGCGCGTCGGGGAACAGTTCTTTGAGCTCAGGCACCAATGGGCCGTTGGGGCCGCTTTCAAAGCTGGTGGTCAGGATGGTCGGCAGGTTGAAGAACTTCGCCACGTCGGCCAGGGCCAGCACGTTGTTCTTGAACTCGTTGGGGGAGAAATCCTGCACCAGGGAGATCAGGCCGGTCTGGTGATCAACCAACAAAACAACAGCATCGTCTTTGTTCAAGCGCTTGTAAGTCATGGGTAACTCCTTTAGGGATGGGGTGTTCTTCAAAAGGCAAAGCAGGAGCAGCCGAACGCACCCCAGAAACCCTGGAAGTCGCTGACCGGCACGCTGGAAAGGCGCGCTTTTTCATGGCTATGGGCATGCACGCCACAGGGGCCGCTGCACTGGTGAACCTGGGCCTGCATCGGCGACGTGGGGCGCCAGTGCCCCGGCACCTTGACCACCGGCGACCAGTCCGGCAGCACCGGTACCCGTGGCGGGGCGAAATCTTCGAAGTCGCCAGCGCCGTAAACGACCTTGCCGCCGACCACTGTCAGCACCGACTCGATCCACTTGATAGCTTCTTCCTCGACACTGAAAAAGTCCGCCGACAACGCGGCGACATCCGCCAATTGACCGACCTTGATCTGGCCTTTCTTGCCCTGCTCGGAGGAGAACCAGGCGCTGCCGTGGGTGAACAGCTCCAATGCGGTAAGGCGCGGCAAGCCCTCGGCGTGCAGCTCCAGGCCACCGACGGTACGGCCGCTGACCATCCAGTACAGCGAGGTCCAGGGGTTGTAGCTCGACACGCGGGTGGCATCGGTGCCCGCCCCTACCGGCACGCCTTCGGCCAGCATGCGCTTGATCGGCGGCGTGGCTTCGGCGGCCTTGGCGCCGTAGCGCTCGACGAAGTATTCGCCCTGGAACGCCATGCGATCCTGAATCGCAATACCGCCACCGAGGGCACGCACGCGTTCGATGTTTTTCGGGGTAATGGTTTCGGCGTGGTCGAAGAACCACGGCAAGCCATTGAACGGAATATCGCGGTTGACCTTCTCGAACACGTCGAGCATGCGCGAGATGGACTCGTCGTAAGTGGCGTGCAGACGGAACGGCCAGCGCTGTTCCACCAGGTGGCGTACCACCGGTTCCAGCTCCTGTTCCATGGTCAGCGGCAGGTCCGGGCGGGGTTCGAGGAAGTCTTCGAAATCCGCCGCCGAGAACACCAGCATCTCGCCGGCACCGTTGTGGCGCAGGTAGTCATCGCCCTGGTGCAGGGTGACGCTGCCGGTCCAGTTCTTGAAGTCGCTGAGTTCTTCCTTGGGCTTCTGGGTGAACAGGTTGTAGGCGATGCGCACCGTCAACTGTTGATCCTTGGCCAGTTGCTCGATCACCGCATAGTCATCGGGGTAGTTCTGGAAGCCGCCGCCGGCATCGATGGCGCTGGTCAGGCCCAGGCGATTGAGTTCACGCATGAACTGGCGGGTGGAGTTGACCTGATATTCCAAAGGCAGTTTCGGGCCTTTGGCCAAGGTCGAGTACAAGATCATCGCGTTGGGCCGCGCCACCAGCATGCCGGTGGGGTTGCCGTTGCTGTCGCGTACGATCTCACCGCCCGGCGGGTTCGGCGTGTCCTTGGTGTAGCCCGCCACCCGCAGGGCTGCGCGGTTGAGCAAGGCGCGGTCGTACAGGTGCAGCACGAACACCGGGGTGTCCGGGGCGGCCTGGTTGAGTTCTTCCAGGGTGGGCATGCGCTTTTCGGCGAACTGGAATTCGTTCCAACCGCCCACCACGCGTACCCATTGCGGCGTGGGCGTGCGGTCGGCCTGGTCTTTGAGCATGCGCAAGGCATCGGCCAGGGACGGCACGCCTTCCCAGCGCAGTTCAAGGTTGTAGTTCAACCCGCCACGAATCAGGTGCAAGTGCGAGTCGTTGAGGCCGGGAATTACGGTGCGGCCCTTGAGGTCGATGACCTGGGTGCCGCTGCCGCGCAGGGCCATGGCTTCGCCGTCGGTACCGACGGCGACAAAGCGCCCTTGGTGGATGGCCACGGCGGTGGCGCGTGGGTTTTCCCGGTCCACGGTGTGGAACTGGCCATTGAACAGAATCAGATCGGCGTTCATAGGGTTTCCTTTACAGAGGCTTCAAGCCAGGGAGCGAACAGGCGGGTGGCCGCCGGCATCAGCAGGTACACCACCAGCAACACGATGGTCAGGGTGACCAGGAAGGTGGAGACCACGTAGTTGGACAAAAACGGGTGCAACCGCAGGATTGGCCCCCAGATAAACGGCAGCAGCAGGGTTTGCGGCAGGATCACAAACAGGCTGACCACCGCCTGCTTCCAGCGCGGCGGCTTGGCACCGCCCTCGGCCTGGGGCGTGAACCAGAATTCATTGGCCGCGCCGATTTCCGTCTGGTCGCCATCCGCGAGCATGGGCGCGGCTTCGTCGATCAGGGCCTGGCGTTGCGGGGAGCCGAGCCACAGCTCAAGGGCGTTGGTGGAGCTATAGCGCAGCACGCAAGTGAACAGCGCCATGCCGTTTTGCTGGCTGCGCACCACGTCAACGCCAAGGTGCCCAGGGCGTTCGCCCGCGATGCGCACGATGCGGCGCAGCCAGGCTTCGTACTCGACTTCAAAGCCGGGTTTGACCCGGTGCTTGACGACCAGGGTGACGACTTCGTCGGGGCGGGTGTTGGCGGTTGATTCCATGGCTGGGTGTTTCCCCGGAGCATTGAGCGATGGGGAGAGTGTGGCCGGTTGGCAGGTGTGGGGAATTGCATGTATGTGCTGTCTGGCAGGCATTCGCCGGCTCTGCATCCGATATTTATGCTCACTTCCCAACTTAATAATATTTTATTAATACCCCCCCGCCGCCTAACTTGACGTCATGCCCGAGCTGAATCCAACTGCATTACGCAAGGATAGAGACATGACTGTAGCGATAACAAAAATAGACACGCTGGTGGTTGGCGCAGGTCAAGCTGGCGTGGCCATGAGCGAGCATTTGAGCAAGCAAGGCGTGCCGCACCTGGTGCTGGAACGCAGCCGTATTGCCGAGCGCTGGCGCACCGGCCGCTGGGACTCATTGGTCGCCAACGGCCCGGCCTGGCATGACCGCTTCCCCGGCCTGCATTTCGATGACGTCCCCGCCGATGGGTTCGCACCCAAAGAGCGCGTCGCCGATTACTTCGAAGCCTATGCCCGTAAATTCAACGCGCCGATCCGCACCGGCGTGGACGTCACCTCAGTGGTACGCAACGAGGGGCGCCCCGGCTTTACCGTGCACACCAGCGAAGGCGTGATCGAAGCCAACCGCGTGGTAGCCGCCACCGGGCCCTTTCAAAAGCCTGTGATTCCCGCTATCGCGCCTAAAGACACCGCGCTGCACCAGATCCACTCCGCCGACTATCGCAACCCTGGGCAACTGCCAGCCGGCGCTGTGCTGGTGGTGGGCGCCGGCTCGTCCGGGGTGCAAATTGCCGATGAATTGCAGCGTTCCGGTCGCCAGGTGTACCTGTCGGTCGGCGCCCATGACCGCCCTCCTCGCGCCTATCGCAACCGCGACTTCTGCTGGTGGTTGGGCGTATTGGGCGAGTGGGACCAGGCGGCGATGAAACCCGGCCGCGAGCACGTCACCATTGCCGTGAGTGGCGCCCACGGCGGCAAGACCATCGACTTTCGCGAGCTGGCCCAGCAAGGCATGACCCTGGTCGGCCTGACTCACGCCTTCGACGGCACGGTGGCAACGTTCCAACCCAACCTGGTGGAGAACCTGGCGCGCGGTGATGAAAACTACCTGGCCTTGCTGGATGCGGCCGACGCCTATATCGAGCGCAACGGCCTCGACCTGCCCCTGGAGCCCGAGGCACGTCGCGTGTTCCCCGACGCTGAATGCATCAAGCAGCCGATCCTGACACTGGACCTGGCGGAGGCTGGCATCACTTCGATCATCTGGGCCACCGGATTTGCCGTGGACTACAGCTGGTTGCAGGTAGACGCCTTCGACGCCGCTGGCAAGCCGCAACACCAGCGCGGTGTCTCCAGCGAAGCGGGCATCTACTTCCTTGGGTTGCCATGGCAATCGCGGCGTGGCTCGTCGTTTATCTGGGGCGTGTGGCACGACGCCAAATACGTGGCCGACCATATCGCCATCCAGCGTCAGTACCTTGAGTACCGCGAAGCCGCCCCGGTTGCCCGCCAGTCCCCTGTCAGCGCCTGATCATTTTTCCCAGGAGTTTTTTGATGCCTACTCACACTCGCATTCGCATGTTCAACACCAAAGAAACCTATCCCAACCAGAGCCTGGACAACGACCTATGCCAGGCCGTGCGCGCCGGCAACACCGTGTACGTACGCGGCCAGGTGGGCACTGATTTCGACGGCAACCTGGTCGGCCTCGGCGACCCACGGGCCCAGGCCGAGCAGGCGATGAAGAACGTCAAGCAACTGCTGGAAGAAGCCGGCAGCGACCTCAGCCATATCGTCAAAACCACCACCTATTTGATCGACCCACGCTATCGCGAGCCGGTGTACCAGGAAGTCGGTAAGTGGCTCAAGGGCGTGTTCCCGATTTCCACCGGGCTGGTGGTTTCGGCCCTGGGCCAGCCGCAGTGGCTGATGGAAATTGATGTGATCGCGGTTATCCCAGAGTAAGGAGGCTAGCCATGACCTTTTCTATCGTCGGCCGTTGTGCAGAGACCGGCCAACTGGGCATTGCCATCAGCTCATCGAGCATCGCCGTGGGCGCCCGCTGCCCGTGGCTGCGGCCCGGTGTGGGCGCCGTGTCGACCCAGAACATCACCTTGCCGGCCCTCGGCCTGGACGTCCTCGACGGGCTGGAACAGGGCCTGGCTCCCGCCGACGCCGTCGATAAAGCGCTCACCCGCAACGGCTACAGCCAGTACCGGCAACTGACGGCGATTGACCACCTGGGCCGCAGCGTGCATTTCAGCGGCAGTCAGACCCTGGGTACCCATCACGCGGTATCGGGCGAGCAATGCGTGGCGGCGGGCAATATGCTCGCCGCCCCTGAAGTGATCACCGCGATGGTCACGGCCTTCGAACAGGGCGAAGGCCAGCTCGCAGACCGTCTACTGGCCGCGATGCATGCCGCCATCGCCGCCGGTGGCGAAGCCGGCCCGGTGCACTCCGCCGCGCTGGTGGTGGTGGGCGAGTTGACTTGGCCGATTATCAACTTGCGCGTGGATTGGGCCGACGAGGCGCCGATTGGCGAATTGCAAAAACTCTGGGATGCCTACCGCCCACAGGTGCAGGACTATATCGATCGCGCCCTCGCCCCCGACCGCTCCCCCGGCTACGGTGTGGCCGGAGACGACCGATGAGCCGCAGCCGCGACCTGCTGGAAACCCTGGTGGGCTTCGACACCACCAGCCGCGAGTCCAACCTGCAATTGATCGAGTATGTGCGCGATTACCTGGCCGGGCTTGGCGTCACCAGCGAGCTGGTCTACAACGCGCAACGCAGCAAGGCCAACCTGTTTGCCAGCATCGGCCCGGTGGAACTACCAGGTATCGTGCTGTCGGGGCATACCGACGTGGTGCCGGTGGATGGGCAACCCTGGAGCCTGCCGCCGTTCACGCTGACCGAGCGCGACGGCAAGCTGTTCGGGCGCGGCACCGCCGACATGAAGGGGTATATCGCCTGCGTGCTGGCGTTGGTGCCAGCGCTGGTCAAGGCGCCATTGCGCCTGCCGGTGCACATCGCCCTGTCCTACGATGAGGAAGTCGGCTGCCTGGGCGTGCGCTCGCTGCTCGCCGTTCTTGAACAGCGTCCGGTCAAGCCGATGTTGTGCATCATCGGCGAGCCGACCGAGCTCAAGCCGGTGCTGGGCCACAAGGGGAAGTTGGCGATGCGCTGCGATGTTCAGGGTCAGGCGTGCCACTCGGCCTATGCGCCCTCGGGTGTGAATGCGATTGAACACGCCGCCGAGTTGATCGGTGAACTGGGGCGCATTGGCCAACGGCTACGCGCGCGTCAGGACCCACGTTTTGACCCGCCGTTCAGCACGGTACAGACCGGCATGATCAACGGCGGCAAGGCCTTGAATATCGTGCCGGCCGACTGCCGCTTTGACTTTGAGGTGCGCGCCCTGCCCTCCATGGACCCGGGCGAAGTAGCTGAAGAGCTGCAGGCCTACGCGCGGCAGCAGGTGTTGCCGCGCATGCAGGCGGTCAGCAAGCAGAGTTCGATTCGGTTCACCGAGTTGTCGGCCTACCCAGGGCTGGTCACGGATGAGCGCAGCCAGGCGGCGCAATTGATTGCGACGTTTTGCGACTCGCAGGCATTCGGCACCGTAGCGTTTGGTACCGAGGGCGGGCTGTTCGATGCGGTGGGTATTCCCACCGTGGTATGCGGGCCAGGCAGCATGGACCAAGGGCATAAGCCCGATGAGTTTGTGAGCCTGGAGCAGCTCGATGGCTGCGATGCGATGTTGCAGCGGTTGCTAGGCTTTATCAGCACCTGAAGACATCGCACCACCTATGTGGGAGGGGCCAGCCCCAATGCCGATCAGTTAAGCGCAAATCCCTGTGGGAGCGGGCTTGCCCGCGAAGGCGGTGTGTCAATCACTGCATCGGTTACTGCACGACCGCTTTCGCAGGCAAGCCAGCTCCCACCTTTGATCTTCGTTGCGTTGAGCACTGTGTTCGCTTAACTGATCGGCATTGGGGTTTGGTGTTCAGCCCAGTAGTCGCGCCAACTCTTCGCGGCAGTAGTCGACAAACAACTGCACCGGTTTGGTCAAGGGTGCGCGGCGTAGCCAGACGGCGGACAACCCCGACCCCGTGACCGTTTCCACCAAGGGAATGCACACCACTTTCTGCCCATCATAGGTGTACTCGCTGAACGGTTTGGTCACCAGGATCGAGAACCCGAACCCCCGCCCCACCATGCCCCGCACCATTTCGATGGAGGGCGAGCTGAATACGATATTCGGGGTCAGCCCGCGTTCTTCGAAGATGCTCACGAAGTAGGTACGGCTGGGCAACACGTCCAGCAAAATCATCGGCTCCAGCACCAGGTCGGCCAGGGACACCTTGGCCTGTTGGGCAAAGCGGTGGTCGGCCGGCAGCAACGCATAGGGCTGTTGCGGCGGCATCAGCGGCGTGGTCTCGATGGTGCTGCCCAGGTCGTGCTCAAACAGCATCGCCACGTCGATACTGCCCGCCGTCAGCGCCTGCACCAGCTCCTGCTGCTCGCCATCGCGGATGCGGATCTCCACGCCCGGCCAGCGCGCCTTGAAACCGGCGATCAAGCGTGGCAAGTACAACGGTGCCACGGTTTCAAAACAACCGATGTCAATCTGCCCGGCCACCACATCGTTATCGGCCAGGGCGTTCTGCTCGAACTCATGGGCTACCCGCAACAGCTCCAACGCCTTGCGATAAAAGCGCGCTCCGCTGGGCGTGAGGGAAACGCCCTGAGCGTGATGGCGGATAAACAGTTGCACGCCAAAGCTGTCTTCCAGTTGCTTGATCGCCGTGGAAACCGACGGCTGGGCGATATACAGCTTGCGCGACGCCTCGGCAACGCTGCCGCATTCGGCCGTGGTCACAAAATATCTGAGCTGACGCAGGTTATAGGCTGCCATCGGCACCTCCCTAAACGTGGTTTTTTGCCCCAAACAAGTGCGCAGAAACACCGGTTTTTCAAGCCATTGACGTGCATGCAACATACCGGAGCAAAAAACCTCACGAGATACTTTTTTTAAGGTCTATAGCAACAAACTTACTAATTTACCTGCCTGCGCCCATTGCAGATGATCACTCCAACAACAAAGCGGTGCCCATGCGCCGCACAGCGAAGTACGCCCACGTACTCACCTTGCCTTGGAGCTCGTCATGGTTACCACTGCAACATCCTCCGCCCCGCTCATCGAAAAACACACGATTGGATACGTGCCCCCGGAAGATCGCCATGGAAAGGTAAGAGACCTGTTCACCCTGTGGTTCGGCGGCAACATCGCGCCGTTGCCGATCGTCACTGGCGCACTGGGTGTGCAACTGTTCCACCTCAACCTGGTGTGGGGCATTGTCGCCATCCTTGTCGGCCATTTGGTCGGCGGTGTGTTGATGGCATTGCACTCGGCCCAGGGCCCGCAAATGGGTATCCCGCAGATGATCCAGAGTCGTGCACAGTTCGGCTCCCTCGGCGCATTGCTGGTGGTGGTGATTGCCGGGGTGATGTACATCGGCTTCTTCGCCTCCAACATCGTGCTGGCCGGTAAATCCCTGCATGGTGTGGTGGACGCCGTGCCTGTACCGGTGGGCATCGTTATCGGCGCCATCGGTTCCGGGATCATCGGCGTCATCGGCTATCGCTTCATCCACGTACTCAACCGCATCGGCACCTGGGTACTGGGCGCCGGCATCGTGCTGGGCTTTGGCTACATCTTCACCCATGTACAGACCACGGATTTCCTCACCCGTGGCAGCTTCAACATCTCGGGTTGGCTGGCCACCGTTTCCCTGGCCGCGCTGTGGCAGATCGCCTTTGCGCCCTACGTGTCGGACTACTCCCGCTACCTGCCCGCCGACGTGCCGGTAGCCGCCACCTTCTGGACCACCTACCTGGGCTCGGCGCTGGGGTCGAGCCTGGCGTTCATCTTCGGCGCCGTGGCAGTGCTCGCCACGCCGGTAGGCATGGACACCATGGACGCCGTCAAACTCGCCACCGGAGCGATTGGGCCGTTGATGCTGGTGCTGTTCCTGCTCAGCGTGATCAGCCATAACGCCCTCAACCTGTACGGCGCGGTGCTGTCGATCATCACTCTGGTACAGACCTTCGCCTACCGCTGGATCCCGACCGCGAAAAGCCGTGCGGTGATCTCCATCATCGTGCTGGCCGCCTGTTCGATTGCGGCGGTGTTTGCCTCCCAAGACTTCATCGGCCACTTCGTCGACATGGTGCTGGTGCTGCTGGTGGTGCTGGTGCCCTGGACGGCGATCAACCTGATCGACTTCTATGCCATTCACAAAGGCCAATACGACATCGCCTCGATCTTCCGCGTGGATGGCGGCATCTACGGCAAGTACAACCCCCAGGCGCTGCTGGCCTATGCGGTGGGGATCGTGGTGCAGATTCCGTTCATGAACACGCCGCTGTACGTGGGGCCGATTTCGCAGCACATCAACGGCGCGGACTTGTCGTGGGTGGTGGGGTTGGTGGTGACGTCGCCGTTGTACTTCTGGTTGGCGAGTCGGGACAGTGCGTATAAGCGCCGGATGGACAGTGGGAAGTTGGTGAGTGGGGTTTGATACATCCTGTCGGTATGGCGGCTGTGCGTCGGAGACCTTCGGGTCTGCCGGGGGTGATTCTTCCTGGTCTGCGAACCCGCGCACAGTTGCCAATACCGCCCGGATCATGGTCCAGGATGTGGCGGATGTGTTTACGGTGATTGAAAAACATGGCCTTGATTCGCCTGCTGTGCAGTAAGTTGTGAGAAAACCCGCCTCGGCGGGTTTTCTGGTTTTTGCGAAACTCAATCCTACCCGCTCCT
This sequence comes from Pseudomonas sp. NFR02, assembly GCF_900119375.1. Classification (NCBI taxonomy): domain Bacteria; kingdom Pseudomonadati; phylum Pseudomonadota; class Gammaproteobacteria; order Pseudomonadales; family Pseudomonadaceae; genus Pseudomonas; species Pseudomonas sp. NFR02. Next base: position 33,383 of record NZ_FPJJ01000003.1, on the reverse strand, counting down.
ACCCAGGCGGTAACCACGATGCGAAGCGAGCCGCTCTTGATCTGCTTTTGATCTTGCTTTTGATCTCAGGCGCCCCGTTAAACCACGCTGGCCGGAATTCGACAGGGATTTGGGGGGGTAAACCGGCAGGGATGCCGGTTTAGCCGCCCCGCGCCATGGATGGCGCGTGGCGGCGGCCCCCCAAATCACTGGCGGATTACGGGCACACCGAGCCCAAGCGAGGTGCCGAGTGGTGGGGCGAGGACCTTTTGGTTACTTTTGGGTCCTTCCAAAAGTGACCCGCTGTAAAAGCGGAACCCTAAGTGGCCGTTACCGCAGGAATGGATATGTACGCAATCAACTGTGTCGCCTGCCAGGCCGCCTTCGCAGGCAAGCCAGCTCCCACATTTGGATCGCGTAGGGTCAGATAGATAGGTGTCGGCCTTCAGGCCGTCATCGCAGGCAAGCCCCACAGTTTGATTGCGCAGCACCAAAGTTGAACCTCACGCTTCACCCGTCAGGGCCGGCCTTGCGGTGCCAAAGGTGCAACGTTTCTCTATGATGTGGCCTTTCACTGAAAATCTCTGGAACGGCCCATGCCCACCCTCACCCTGCGCAACGCCCTGCCCACCGACGCAGCACGCTGCTTTGAAATCGAAACCAGCGCCTACGAGGGCGACGAAGCCGCCACGCTTGAAAAGATCACCACGCGTATCGCGCAGTATCCCGAGGGCTTTTTGATCCTGGAGGAAGATGGCGCAGTGGTGGGCTTCATCAACTCAGGGTGCGCCCATGAAGTGGTAATGTCGGACGAGGCCTTCAAGGAGTTGGTGGGCCATGTGGCCGAGGCACCGAATGTGGTGATCATGTCGGTGGTGGTTGACCCGGCCCATCAAGGCAAGGGCTATGCGAAACGGCTGATGACTGAGTTCGTGCAACGCATGCAGGCAATGGGCAAGCGCACCCTCCACCTGATGTGCAAGGCGCAGCATGTGCCGTTGTACCGAGCAATGGGCTACACCTACGTGCGCCCTTCGCCGTCGGATCATGGGGGTATGGCGTGGCATGAGATGGTGAAGACGCTTTAATGCAAGCCGTTGCACGAGTGATTGCAAAAGTGTTTCCAAGCGTGAGGCAACCAAAAGACCTGCAACGACCGAATGTGTTTCGGTGAGTGAAAAGCTGGCACTGCGCTGCGCTATCTGACAGCCAGCCTGACTTTTCGGAGCGTGGGCCGGACTGCGCCTATAGCCTTTTGACTCACTCGAAAACCAACACCTGATGCGGTTTCACGTTGTTACATCCAGCCAAAACAGACCTCGTTGAGCGCCTGCCCCAGGCGCTGTAGCCTGCGAAACGCCCTGTCAGGGCCACCCTCTGACAGGGTTAATTTCCAAGCAATCAGAGAGGTGCAATCATGTCTTCAATCAATGGCTCCGCCCCATTCGTACCCGCGTACCAGCCCGCTGCCAAACACCCTATCGATAACGATGTACCGAGGAAAAACTCTCTGGACAAACAGGCTGGAGAAGATGCCGAAGTGTCCAATGGCAAGGGCGGCTGGAAAAACATTGGCAATGCGACGCGCGACCACGCCAACCGCACTCGGCTGGATCGCAACTTCTTGCCTTCAGACAAAAAGACCGTCGATGACGCCCAGGTCAATACCAGGGCTGGATATCACGGCACCGGCACCCTGCCCGCCTTCCCAACTTGGGATGACAAGGCCTTAAACGACTCCGCGTCCAATGCCCAGCGTGAACCGATCGACTTCGAAATAAAACCTGACGGCAACGGCGGTTGGACCAAGGCGTGACAACTCCACTGTCTAAGCCGCTTTAGCACTCAGGGCTTTGCCGAACAACCAGTACCCAGGGGCTTCACCCTCAAAGGTACAGTTCAGCGGTTGTTCCACTATGGGACAGCCGCCGAGTCATCTACCAACTGCCGGAAGCCCCCCCGCCACCGCTGGAACCGCCACCGCCCGACGAACTGCTGCTGGTGCTGGAGCCGCTGGAACCTGAGCTGGACCCGCCGCCGGAGCCAGAACCTTCGCCGACCTTGCAAAGATAATCAGCGCAACAAACGATGCGATAGGAAATGCCAGCAACCAGGCGTCGCGATCGCCGTCCATCACCTGCCCCGCCACCCCATACACGGCCACCGCCGCCAGCAGTCGTACGCTAAAACCTGCGCGGCTGGTGCGCCAGGTCTGCCTCATGAGCAGCACCAGCACCAGGTACAACCCCAGCACCACCAAGACGCCCAGGGGCCACAGCAACCAGTGGGTGAAACTGACGTCTACGTAATGGTTTGCCACCACCAACCCGAGGATATAACCCAGCAGCCCGATCACGCCGTAAAACAGCGTGCGCACCTGCCACAACGCGCCGAATAGCGCGCCGCCAATCAACAAGGTCAGCGGCATTGCAACGAGGAACATCGGCCAGTCCCGACCACCGGCCAATACCGTCAGCAACAGCGTGGCCGCAACTGCGATGATCAAAGCTCTGCGCCAGTGCAACTTGCCAGCGGCGATCAGTGTACCGGCGAGCGCCCCCAGGACAAACGCCGCCAATATCGCGAAAAATTGCGGGTTGATCCCCGGCCCGGCCACTTCAGGCAGGTCGCCGCCGTCCACCAGGACCACCAGCGCGCTCACGCCTTGCTGGATGCCACCGGCAAAATCGCCCTGACGAAACGCTGGAGTGAGACGTTCTTCAATGATGCGATGGGCCAGCAGGTCAGTGACGATGCCTTCCAGGCCATAACCCACCTCGATGCGCACTGTGCGGTCGGCTTTGGCCACCACCAGCAGGATGCCGTCGTTGACGTCCTTGCGCCCCAGCTTCCAGGCGCGGAACAGTTGGTTGGCATAGTCTTCGATGCCGCTGCTGCCGGTGGTCGGCACCAGCAATACGGCCACTTGCGCGCCTTTGCGTTGTTCAAGGTCGGCGAGTTGTTGCTTGAGGCGCAGCACGGTGCCCGAGTCGAGGGTATTGGTCAGGTCAATAACCCGCTGATCAAGGGCAACCCCAATCGGCGAGGTGTCCGCATGAGCGGCGATGAACAGGCTGGAAAACACCAGGGCCAGTAGGCTGAACACCGATTGCCGCACAAGCACGATCATGTATGGTTACCTGAAGTCTCTCCCTGAAGACGCCGACTTTACCTTATCTGCACGCAAACGCGTGACCCAGGGCCTGCGACTATCTAAACTGCCCGCTAAGCTGCATAGCAATTAGCCATCCACGAGAACCCCATGGACCTACGTCACCGCAACAATGTACATGTGATGGGCAAAGGTCCCTCGACACTGGTGTTTTCCCACGGCTTTGGTTGCAACCAGGCCATGTGGAATGCCTTGGCACCGCACTTTCTCGAGCGCTTTCGCGTGGTGCTGTATGACCTGGTCGGCGCCGGCCTGTCGGACTTGAGTGCGTTCGACAAAACCAAATACAGCCGCCTGGATGGCTATGCCCATGACCTGAACGAGATTATCGACGCCTATGCCCAAGGCCCGGTGATTCTGGTGGGCCACTCGGTCAGCGCGATGATCGGCACCCTCGCCGACCGTTTCCTCCCGGGCCGCATTGCCGCACACGTGATGATTGGCCCATCGCCACGCTATATCGATACCGAGGAATATGTCGGCGGTTTCCAGCGCGACGACATCGACGACCTGCTCGACACCCTCGACAGCAACTACCTGGGCTGGTCCAGCGCCATGGCCCCGGTGATCATGGGCGCCCCGACGCAGCCGCACCTGAGCGAGGCGCTCACCGAGAGCTTCTGCCGCACCGAGCCGGACATCGCCAAGCAGTTCGCCCGCGTGACCTTCCTCTCGGATAACCGCCAGGATGTGTTCGGCCTGACCACCCCGGTACTCATCCTGCAATCGACCGACGACCTGATCGCCCCCGTGGCCGTGGGTGAATACCTGCACGCCGTACTACCTAACAGCACTTATTGCCTGGTCGAGAATGTCGGCCATTGCCCGCATATGAGCGCCCCCCAGGCGTGTGCAACGGCGATGGACCGGTTCCTGGCCCCTTGGGCGGCTGCCGATGCCCGTTGACCCGCTGTTTGACAGCGCGGCGTGTGCCCTGGCGGTGACCCAGGAAGATGGCACGATCCTGCACGTCAACCCGCGCTTGTGCGACTGGCTGGGCTTTACTGCGGCCCAGCTGCTGGGCCGGCGTTTCCAGGACCTGCTGGCCATGGGCGGGCGGATTTTTTACCAGACGCACCTGGCGCCGATGCTGCGTATGCATGGCAGCGTCACCGAGGTGAAGCTCGACATCCGTCATTGCAACGGGCACAAAGTCACGGTCTTGCTCAACGCCAACCGGCGCCAGCAGCCCGACGGCGTGGTGTATGACTTGGCGCTGTTCGGCACCACCGACCGTGACAAGTACGAGCGTGAGCTGCTCAATGCCCACAAGCAGGCTGAAGCCCTGCTGCAGGAAAAAACTGCTACGGAACTGGCCCTGCAACAGGCCCAGGCCGAACTGAGCGAGGCCTACGCCATTGCCCAGCGCCGGGCGTTGTTTGCCGAACAGATGGTGGCGATTGTTAGCCACGACCTGAAAAACCCTCTGACTGCGATCCGCATGGCCTCCGACTTTCTCCAGCGTGGCGAGCGCACGGCCAAGGAGCGCCAGTTGTTGGGGCACATCGGCCAGTCGTCCGAACGCGCCCACCGCATGATCGCCGACCTGCTGGACTTCACCCAGGCCCGGGTCGGCCAGGGCATTACCATCAAGCCGCAACCGCTGGACCTGCACAGCGTTATTCATCGCAGCGTCGACGAACTGCGGGTGGCCTTCCCCAAGGCCACGCTGGTGCATCACGCCGAGGGCCAGGGCGACGCGTGCCTGGACGCCGACCGCGTGCAACAGATGATCGGTAACCTGGTGGCCAACAGCGTGGCCTATGGCGACTTGCTGCAGCCGATCACCATTACCTCGCGCCTGGGCGATAACACCTGCGCGGTCGCGGTGCACAACCACGGCCCGGCAATTCCCCAAACCCTGCTGGCCGGATTGTTCGAACCCATGACCCGCGGCACCGACCAGGGCAGCGACGTGCGCAGCGTAGGCCTGGGCCTGTATATCGTGCGCGAACTGGCCAGAGTACATGGCGGCGACGTGGCGGTGAGTTCATGTGCGAGCGCCGGCACCACGTTTACCGTGAAGTTCTAGTACAGGTACGCGGTGCCCTGCATGATCGGCTCGACCCGGCCGGTCAATATCACCCCGCCCCGCCCGTCCCATTGCACCGTGACCGCGCCGCCGTCGCACTGGACCTCCACACGCTCATCGAGCAGCCCTCGCCGGATGCCGTTGACGACCGCCGCGCAACAGCATGAACCGGACCCCAGCGGCACACCTCCGCCACGCTCCCAGATACGCAGGCGGATATGGCCGCGGTCCAGCACTTGCACGAAATGCACATTGGTCCTGGCCGGAAACAGCGGGTGAACTTCCAGGGTCGAGCCCATGGCTTCAATATCGAGCGCCGTCACATCCTCCACAAAAAACGTGCAATGCGGGTTGCCCATGCTGCACGCCGCCGGCTGGCCGTCGATAGGCAACACGCAGGTGTCCATCGCCCTGGCCAAGGGTACCGACGCCCAGTCCAGCGAGGGTGGGCCCATATCCACCGACACGCGCTGCCCATCAGCACGTGTGCATGTCAGCAAGCCACGGTCGCTGCCCAGCACGATGCTTTGGGTGCCAGCCTCATGCATCAGGCGATCCGCCACGCCACGCGTCGCGCTGCCGCAGGTTTGCAAGCGTGTTCCGTCCGGGTTCCAGAACTGAACGCGCGCAGCAGCCTCCTCACAGTCGAGCACCACCGCCAGCTGATTGAAACCGATGCCGGTGCGGCGGTTACCCAAGTGGCGGGCAATCTGCGCAGTAATAGGGTTATCCTCGCCACGGCGGTCAATGATAATGAAGTCGTCGCCGTGGGCGTGCATCTTCACGAACGGCAGGGTCATGGGCGCTCCTGTGGGTGAAATGAGTCAAGCGGTTCTAATACCATTGTAGGAGCGAGGTTGCTCGCGAAAAACTCACAGGCGCCGCGTTTATTCAGGGAGTGCGCGTTATGGTTGGCGTTTTTCGCGAGCAGCGCGCCTACAAAGGGTTGAAGGGTCATGCTTATTGTATTCAGCGGCTTGCCCGGCAGTGGCAAGACCACGATTGCCAGGGAGCTGGCGCGACAGTTGGGCGCGGTTTACCTGCGTATCGATGTGATTGAGCAGGCGCTGCGGGAGGCTGCGGTGTTGGTAGGCGATGTGGGGGCCAGCGGCTACGCGGTGGCGAATGCGCTGGCGCTGAGTAACCTGCGCCTGGGGCAGCGGGTGATCGCCGATTGTGTGAACCCCGTGAAGGAAAGCCGCGATGCCTGGCAAGCGGTGGCGACAGCGGCCGGTGTGGCGCTGAGCAATATCGAGGTGGTGTGTACCGATCAGCAGGCGCATCGGCGTCGAGTCGAAGGGCGTGTGGGCGATATTCCCGGGCTGGTGCCGCCGACCTGGGAATCGGTGCAGGCGCATAAGTACGAACGCTGGGAAACCCCACCGTTCAGGCTGGATACGGCGCAGATGACGCCGGCAGAGGCTGTCGCGGCAGCCTTGCTCCATATAGGCTAAAACCCACCTGTGGCGAGGGAGCTTGCTCCCTCACCACATTCTTTAGAAGTTACCGCGCAACGCCTCAAGCCCGCCTTCGTAGACACCGGCAAACAATGCCTCGACTTGCGCCTCGGTGGTACCCGCTGCCGGCGTGAACACGCCGGACCAGGTCACTTTCGCCGAGGTGTCCGTCAGCGCTTCAACCTGCAAGGTCGCCAAGTAAGCACTCACCGGAAACGGCGACGCTTCAATGGTGTAGCTGTAGGTGCGCGCCACGTTGTCGAAGGTCTGCAAACGCTCGACAATCGCGCCGCCGTCAGCGGTGGTCAGGTGACGCACACGGCCACCCTCGCTCGGCTCGCTCTTGGCAATCAAAGGCAGCCAGTCAGGCAGGCTGTTGAAGCCGCCAATCAGTTGCCAGACCTGGTCGGCCGACACCGCAATTTCAATCACAGAAGACGCTGTTGCCACGATCAATACTCCAGTCAGGAAAAAATCAGATTGCCATGCTGTCGACAACGCCACCGTCGACCCGCAGCGCGGCACCGGTCGTCGCCGAAGACAGCGGTGAAGCAATGTACGCCACCAGGTTCGCCACTTCATCCACATTGGCCGCGCGCTGGATGATCGAGGTGGGCCGCGCATGGCGCACAAATACATCCGCTTCCTCTCGGGCACTGCGCCCGGATTCGGCCGTGGCGTCCTTGAGCATGTGTTCCAGGCCATCGGTAAAGGTCGGCCCCGGCAAGATAGCATTCACCGTCACCCCAGTACCCGCCAGGCGCTTGGCCAGGCCGTGGGACACCGCCAGGTTGGCGCTTTTGGTCACCCCGTAGTTGATCATGTCGGCCGGCGTCGCCACGCCAGACTCCGACGACACGAAGATCACCCGGCCCCAGCCCTGCTCGACCATACCCGGCACATAATGCCGCGCCAGGCGCACGCCGGAGATCACATTGACCTCATAGAAGCGCGCCCACTCACTGTCCGGCGCGTCGAAGAAATCCACCGCGTCGAAGATGCCCAGGTTGTTGACCAGAATGTCGGCGCGGGGTTCGGCGGCGAAAAGTTTCTGTGCGCCTTCAACGGTGCCGAGGTCGGCCACCACACCACGCAGTTGAGCAGCCGGAACCGCTTGGCGAATGCTGGCCAAGGCGTCGTCCACCTTGCCTGCATCCCGCCCGATCACCACCACCGTGGCACCGGATTGCGCCAGGGCCTGGCTGATACCCAGGCCAATCCCGGCGGTGCTGCCGCTGACAATAGCCACTTTGCCACTTACATCAATTTTCATGCTCAAGCTCCTTAACGTGAGAGAGGCAAAGGTGCACGGTCCGAGATCAAGCGGGCCTCGCGCAACGCCTGCCAGAAGGCTGCTGGAATCTGTTCAGACAACGCCGCGACGTCTTCGGCAATCCGCCCCGGACGACTGGCACCAGGAATCACCGCTGCCACTGCCGGATGGGCCAGTGAGAACTGTAGCGCAGCGGCCTTGATACTGACGCCAAACGCCTGGGCAATTGCCTTGATCTGCTCGACCTTGGCAATGATCGCCGGGCCGGCTTGCTGGTATTCAAAGTGCGCACCGCCAGCAAGGATGCCGGAGCTGTACGGGCCACCGACAACGATCTCGACCTGCTGGGCGTGGGCCGCGTCCATCAGGCGCTGCAAGGCGCGGTCGTGGTCCAGCAGCGTATAGCGACCCGCCAGCAGAAAACCATCAGGCTGGGCTTCGGCCAGGTCCAGGGTCAACTCGCAAGGCTCGACACGATTGACGCCCAGCCCCCAGGCCTTGATCACTCCTTGCTCGCGCAAACGGGTGAGTACTTTGAAGGCACCAGTGCGGGCCTGGTTGAAGTATTCCAGCCATTGGTCGCCGTAAAAATCCTGGGCGATGTCGTGAACCCACACGATGTCCAGGCGATCGGTTTGCAGGCGTGTCAGGCTGTCTTCAATGGAGCGCAGGGTGGCGTCGGCGCTGTAGTCATTGAGTATTTTATTGGGCCGGCCGTGTTCGAATACGCCGCTTTTTTCGCCAAGGTCACGGGCGGTTTCTTCGACTTCATCGAGAATCACCCGGCCGACCTTGGTGCTGAGCACGTAGTCGTCGCGGTGATAGTTGGACAGCGCTTGGCCCAGGCGAATTTCCGACAGGCCCGAGCCGTAGAACGGCGCGGTATCGAAGTAACGCACGCCCTGGTTCCAGGCGGCCTGGACGGTGGCCTGGGCTTCTGCTTCGGGGATGGCGCGGAACATATTGCCCAAGGGGGCGGTGCCAAAGCCCAGTACGCCGGGCAGTGTGTCTTTCAAGCTCATGGTGGTTCCTCAATCGGTGCGAGGTCGCGGTGACCGTTGAGCAGATGCTAGATTGCGCAGATCAGACCGTCCAAGACATACTGCGACCAACTTGAGTCCTTGAAGGTCTTACATGATTGATCTACGCCAGTTGCGCTACTTCGAAGTGGTAGCCGAAGAAGAACACGTCGGCCGCGCCGCCGAGCGCTTGCACATTTCCCAATCGCCCCTGAGCCGGCAGATCGCCCAGCTCGAGGAACGCCTGGGCCTGACCCTGTTCGAGCGCAGCCAGCAGCGCATCCGCCTGACCCGCGACGGCCAGACCTTCCTGGCCGAAACCAAGGCCCTGCTGACCCACGCCAACCGCCTGGAGTCCCTGGGCAAGCGCCTGGGCCGCGGCGAAGAAGGCGGTTTGTGCATCGGTTATATCGAAAACGCCATGCACGCCGGTGTCTTGCCCAATGCCTTGCGCATACTGCGCGACGATAGGCCCGCCGTGCACATCAAGCTGTATAACCTGCCCTCCCTGGAACAACTGGAAGGTTTGCGCCAACGCAGCCTGGACATCGCCCTGGTGAGCGAACCACCTGCCGCCGACGACCCGGACCTGACCGCCTGGCAAGTCCTCGACGACGCGATGCTGCTGGCTCTGCCCGAACAGCATCCGCTGGTTCAACAACATGAACTGTTACCCGAGCACCTGGCCGACCAACAATGGATCGGCGTGCAGCGCAAACCTGGCGCCAACCCGGCCGATGATTTCGTCGCCGCCTGTATCCGTGCCGGTTTCACCCCGCAGATTCCCATGGAAGCCAGCGAGCCCTTTACCGCACTGGGCCTGGTGGCGTCCGGGCTGGGGGTGGCGATGGTGCAAAAAGGCCTGAGCCGCAACGCACCGCCAGGCGTAGTGTTGCGCGAGCTGCCGTGGCTGGCCTACACCACACCGCTGTGGGCGGCATGGCACCGCGTCAACTTGAGGCCGTTGGTGGAAACCTTTCGCAAAGTGCTGACCGAACCTGAGGCTATCTGACTGACGTCTCACAGGGTGTCTATGCCGGGTGATGATTTTGTGAGCAACGCAGAACCAGTGTGGGAGCTGGCTTGCCTGCGATAGCGGTGGTTCAGTTGAAGATTCAGTGACTGACACACCGCCTTCGCGGGCAAGCCCCCTCCCACATTGGGTCAGGAATCAGAGTGCTTCGCGCAACCGATACCACAACATCCCCAACGCCAGCAGTGGCGAGCGCAGCGCCTTGCCACCGGGAAAGGTCATGTGCGGCACCTGGCTGAAAATATCCAGGCCCTGGCTTGCACCCGCATGTATCCCTTCGGCCAGCAACCGTGCGCACCAGTGCGTCACGTTCAAGCCGTGACCGGAATAGCCTTGGGCATAGAACACATTGGGGTACTGCTTGAGCCGCCCGACCTGGGGAAAGCGGTTGGCGGTGATGCCAATCTTGCCGCCCCACTGGAACTCGATAGCCGTGTTGGCCAACTGTGGGAACACCTTGAGCATTTTCGGGCGCATGTACGCGGCGATGTCCTGGGGGTCGCGCCCCGAGTAGTGGCAGGCACCGCCGAACAACAGGCGCCGGTCGGCAGTCAGCCGGTAGTAATCCAGGCCGACTTTCTGGTCGCACAGCGCCAGGTTCCGCGGGATCAACTGCTGGGCTACTGGTTCAGGCAGTGGCTCGGTGGCGATGATGTAGCTGCCCGCCGGCAGCACCTTGCCGCTCAAGCGCGGCTCCAGTTCCTCAAGATGGGCATTGCATGCCAGCACCAGGTTGGCTGCGCGCACGCTGCCGCCTGCGCAGCGCACTTGCACCGTCTCGCCATGGATCAGCTCCAGCACCGGGCTGTGCTCAAAGATGCGCACCCCAAGGGCCTCGGCCGCACGCGCTTCACCCAAAACTAGGTTAAGCGGGTGCAGATGCCCGGAACCCATGTCGACCAGGCCGCCGGCATACACCGTAGAGCCCACCACCTGTGCCATGTCTTGTGGGCCGACCAGCCGCGTTTCATGGGCATACCCCATGGCCTCCAGGTGCGCCTGTTCGCCCTTGAACGCGGCAAACTGCGCCGGGGTGTTAGCCAGTTCGCAAAAGCCCCAGCGCAGGTCACAGTCGATGCCGTGCTCGGCAATGCGCTGGCCCACCAGAGCGACCGAGTCGATACCGGCCCGCTCCATATAGCGCACGCCCTCCTCACCCACGTATTTGGCAAACCCGGAGACATCATGGCCGATACCCCGAATTAATTGCCCGCCATTGCGCCCGCTGGCGCCCCAACCGATGCGGCGCGCCTCCAGCAGGATCACCGAAAGCCCGCGCTGGGCCAGTTCAATGGCGGTGTTGACCCCGGTGAAACCGCCGCCGATCACACACACATCGGCGCTCAGGTCTGCCTCAAGTGCGGGCCGCTGCACCATGGCATTCGCCGAAGCGCGGTAATAGGACGGGGCATGTTCATTGGACTGCATCATCGGTTGGACTTCACTTTGCTCCAGGCGCGGGTCATCACGCGCATGGTCGCCGGCGTAGGCGTGGTGGAGATATAGAGTTTGTCGAGTACGTCCTGGGGCGGGTACACCTCAGGATTGTTCACCAGCTCCGCAGGCATGAACGGCTTGGCGGCCGGGTTGGCGTTGGCATAGCCCACCGAGGTGCTGACCTTGGCAATCACCTCAGGCTCAAGCAGGTCGTTGATGAACGCATGGGCTTCTTCAGGGTTGCTCGCATCGGCCGGAATCGCCAACAGGTCGAACCACAGGTTAGAGCCTTCCTTGGGGATCGAGTACGCAATGTTCACCCCGTTCTTGGCTTCCTTGGCGCGGTTGGCGGCCTGGAACACATCGCCGGAATAACCGAAGGCCACGCAGATATTGCCGTTGGCCAGGTCGGAGATGTACTTGGAAGAGTGGAAATAGGTGATGTACGGCCGCAGCGTGAGCAACTTGGCTTCGGCCTGCTTGTAGTCCTCGGCATTCTCGCTGCGTGGGTCCTTGCCCATGTAGTTGAGGATCGCCGGGAACAGCTCATCCGCTGAATCGAGGAAGGCCACGCCGCACTCATGCAGCTTCTTGATGTTTTCCGGCTCGAACAACACCGCCCACGAGTCGATGCGGTCGATGCCCAGCACTTGCTTGACCTTGTCGACGTTGTAGCCAATGCCATTGGTGCCCCACAGGTACGGCACCGAGTGCGCATTACCGGGGTCGTTCTGTTCCAGTAACTTTAGCAGCTTGGGGTCCAGGTTCTTGAAGTTGGGCAACTGCGCGCGGTCAAGCTTGAGGAACGCACCGGCCTTCACCTGGCGTGCCAGGAAATGGTTGGACGGCACCACCACGTCATACCCGGTGCGCCCGGCCAGCAACTTGCCCTCCAGGGTTTCGTTGGAGTCGAACACATCGTAGATCACCTTGATGCCGGTCTTGGCCTGGAAATCCGCCAAGGTGGTCTCGCCAATGTAATCGGTCCAGTTGTAGACACTCACCGTCGGCGCCGCCTGACCGGCACCGCTGAACGCCGCGACCAGGGCCAGTGGAAGAAGCTTGTTCACAAGACGCATATCGTCACCCCTCTTATGCTTGTTTTCAGACGCTCAACAGCAGGAACTCACGCTCCCAGGAACTGATCACCCGCTTGAAATTCTCATGTTCGGCGCGCTTGACCGCGACGTAGCCGCGCACGAATTTTTCGCCCAGGTACTGCTTGACCGTGTCGCAATCCTCCATGCGCGCCAGCGCATCTTCGAGGGTGAACGGCAGGCGCAGGTTGCGGCGTTCATAGGCGCGGCCTTCCACCGGGGCACTGGGTTCGATGTGCTCGATCATGCCCAGGTAGCCACACAACAAGCTGGCAGCAATCGCCAGGTAAGGATTGGCATCGGCGCCCGGCAGGCGGTTTTCCACGCGCATCGCCTCCGGGCTGGAAGTGGGTACGCGCAGGCCGACGGTGCGGTTCTCTTCGCCCCATTCGACGTTGACCGGCGCCGAGGTGTCCGGCAAAAAACGCCGAAACGAGTTCACGTTGGGTGCAAACATCGGCAGCAGCTTGGGGATGTACTTCTGCAGGCCGCCGATGTGATGCAGGAACAACGGGCTCATGTTGCCGTCGGCATCGACGAACACCGGTTTGCCGGTGGCGATTTCGACCACGCTCTGGTGCAGGTGCATGGCGCTGCCGGGCTCGTCGGCCACCGGCTTGGCCATGAAGGTGGCGGCGACGTTGTGCTTGAGGGCGGCCTCGCGCAAGGTGCGCTTGAACACCGTGATCTGGTCGGCCAGGTCCAGGGCGTCGCCATGGCGAAAGTTGATTTCCATCTGCGCCGGGCCGTCTTCGTGGATCAGGGTGTCTAGGTCCAGGCCCTGGGCTTCGCACCAGTCATAGACATCTTCGAACAGCGGGTCGAATTCGTTGGCGGCATCGATGGAAAACGACTGGCGCCCGGTTTCGGCGCGGCCCGAGCGGCCGATGGGAGTTTTCAATGGCAGGTCCGGATCTTCGCAGCGCTGGGTCAGGTAGAACTCCATTTCCGGCGCGACAATCGGCTGCCAGCCTTGGTCGGTGTAGAGCTGCAGGACTTTCTTCAACACATTGCGCGGCGACAGTTCGATGGGGTTGCCCTGCTTGTCGAAGGTGTCGTGGATCACGATGGCGGTGGGCTCGATGGCCCACGGCACTACGTAAGTGGCGTTGGCGACCGGGCGGCAAATCATGTCGATATCGGCCGGGTCCAACAGGTCGTAATAGATATCGTCGTCGACAAAGTCCCCGGTTACCGTTTGCAGCAACACACTTTCCGGCAGGCGCATGCCTCGCTCATGCAGGAACTTGTTGGTGGGTGCAATCTTGCCGCGTGCGATGCCAGTCAAGTCACTGATCACGCATTCGACTTCGGTAATCTTGTGTTCTTTCAGCCAGGTGGACAGCTGATCGAAGGGGGCGTTCATAAGGACCTCGTCTTGGGTGGGATGCGACGCCGGGTTGTACTCCCAGCGCATTGAGGTCTATCTTGGGCCAGCCTTGAAACGGCATCTATCCACTTTGCACGCGGCACAACGCACCAATAGAGTGCGCACGGATCACCATGACACAGGCAACCGCTTTGCGCGTACAGGCCTTCGCCACCGGCGATGTGGCCGCCCAATGCAGTGCGACACCCGGCTGGGTGCAGCAGTACCAGCAGATGTCCCCCGGGCATTTTGCCGGGCAGGTGCGCTACCTCGACCTGCAAGGGGTGCAGGTCTACGAAGAATGCATGAACACCCGGGTGGAGCAGCATTTCAACGCACCTGCCGGCGCCCTGGCGTTCTGTTTCGACGCCAGTGACAACGCGCTGTACCTGCTCAATGGCGAAAGCCGCAACACCTGGATCACCCCGGTCAACTACCGCGAAGTGGCCGTGGTGTTCGGCCCGCAGTTCGTCCAGCGCCACGGCCTGGATATGGCCAAGCTCGAAGGCCTGTTCATGGCACCGCTGAGCTGTCGGCAAAATGCGCTGTTCACTCGCTGGCTGAGCGGCACCCTTACGCGCCTGTCGGCACTGACCGACCCCATCAGCCGCGATGCCCTCACCCAGCAACTGCTCGACGACTGCCTGTTTATCCTCGACAACGCCTGCGTGTGCCTGGACGGCAGTTCACTGCAAAAGCGCAGCGAAGAACGCCAATTGATGGCGCGCATCGGCGAATGGGCGGCGGATGCGCCGGATGAAACCGCCAACCTGTTGGAACTGGCGCAGATTGCGGGGGTGCCGTTGCGCCAATTGCAGCAAGGGTTCAAGACCTACACAGGGATGAGCCCGGCGCAGTGGTTGCGGTTGCGCCGCTTGAACGGGGCGCGGCGGGAGTTGCTGAGCACGACCGACACCACGGTGGCCGAGGTCGCGATGAATTGGTCGTTCTGGCATTTGGGGCGGTTTTCAAACAGCTACCGGGCGCTTTTTCAGGAGCTGCCCAGCGAAACCCTGAAACGCTCCAGCTGAAAAAACACCCTTGACCTTGTGGGAGGGACAGGCCAAACCGTCCCTCCCTTGAACCTCAATCAGGGCTGCGCTTTCAAAAAGGTGGAGATCAGTTGATTGACCTGCTCCGCCGCCTCCAGCTGCACCATATGCCCCTGCCCCGGCAATACATGCACCTGAGCCTGCAGCCCTTGGGCGTGGCTTGCCGGGATGATCGCATCGTCACTGCCCCAGATCACCAGGCTCGGCTGGCGGCCCACCTCGCTGCGAAGATCCAGCATCTGCCGCCCGCCATCGAACAGCTTGTGATCGAGTTGGCGCAACGCTTGATCCACCCCTTCCAGGCGCTTGAATTTGAGCATGTCCTCCAGCATCTGCCGCGTCACCAGCGCAGGGTTACTGAACAGTTGAGTCAATGGCGGCTTGAGCGCGTTACGGTTGTTGGCTTCGACAAAACCTCGCAGGTAATCGCCGTTGATATCGGCACCCAGACCGGCGCTGGCGATCAAGGTGATGGAGGCGATACGTGCAGGCGCCAGGCTGGCGACGGTGAGGGTCACCAGCCCACCCATGGAGTGGCCGGCCAAATGCACACGGTCGAGCGCCAGGTGGTCGAGCAATGCCAGTACGGCGTGACTGAGTTCGGCAGCGTCTCCCGTTTGCAGAGACTTGCCCGACTCCCCGTGCCCTGGCAGGTCCAGGGCAATCACCCGGCGTTCGGCGGCCAGGGCCGGTTGATTGAACAGCCAGTTGTTCAGATCGCCCCCGAAGCCGTGCACCAACACCAGCGGCGTGCCGCCCTCGCCCATGTCCAGATAACGCAGCAAGCGCCCGCCTACCTCGACTTTTTGTGCGCTGGGGCCGGCCTCTTCGGCTTCGGCGGCACTGGAGACGAACCCGGCGTTGAAGCTTTCGATCACGCTATCGATCTGAGCCTCTGTCGCCTCGCCCTCCACCACAATTCCCAGTAGAGCGCCCACCGGCAGGGTTTCATCACTGAGCGCCAGTACCCGACGCAGCACGCCGCTAAAAGGCGCCTCGACACTGCTGGAGATCTTGTCGGTCTCCACGTCCAGCACTTCCTCGCCCTTTTCCACTCGGTCGCCGGGTTGTTTGAGCCAGACATCGATGCGGCCCTCGGTCATCGACAGGCCCCATTTGGGCATGGTCAGGGTATGAATCATGCGGCGGTCCTCTTGTCGGCGATCTTCATCACGGCGGCCTCGATCTTCGCGGCGTTGGGGATGTACAGGTCTTCCAGTGCATCGGAAAACGGCACCGGGGTGTGCGGCGCGGTGACCATCTCGATGGGAGCGCGCAGGAAAGCGAACCCCCGCTGGGCCACCAGGGCACTGATGTCGGTGGCGACCGAGCAGCGTGGGTTGGATTCGTCGATCACCACCAGGCGCCCGGTTTTCTCGACGCTTTCAAGGATGCTGTCTTCATCCAGCGGGCTGGTGGTGCGCAGGTCCAGCACTTCACAATCAATGCCTTGACGCGCCAGGTTGGCCGCAGCCTCCAGGGCGATATGCAGCATGCGGCCGTAGGTCACCAGCGTCACATCCTTGCCCTCACGCACAAAGTTGGCTTCGCCAAACGGGACCGTGTACAGCTCTTGCGGTACGTCGCCCTGCATGCCGTAGAGCATTTTGTGCTCAAGGAAAATCACCGGGTCATTGTCGCGGATTGCCTGGATCAACATGCCCTTGGCGTCGTAGGGCGTGGCCGGGCATACCACCTTAAGGCCGGGGATATGCGTCCACATGGAGGTGAGCATTTGCGAATGCTGGGCAGCCGCCCGCAAACCGGCGCCGTACATGGCACGGATCACCAGCGGTGTAGTGGTTTTGCCACCGAACATATAGCGGAACTTGGCAGCCTGGTTGAGCAACTGGTCCAGGCAGCAGCCGATGAAGTCGACGAACATCAATTCGCACACTGGGCGCATGCCACGGGTAGCGGCGCCCACCGCCATGCCCACGTAGCCGACCTCAGACAACGGTGCGTCCAGCACGCGCCCGGGAAATTGCGGGTGCAAGCCCTTGGTCACGCCAAGCACGCCGCCCCATGCGTCCTGCTCACCGGGGGAACCGGTGCCACCGGCCACATCCTGACCGATGATGAATACGCTCTGGTCACGGCCCATCTCTTGAGCCAAGGCCTCATTGATCGCCTGCTGATAGCTGATTTTACGAGCCATTAGATTCTCTCCACGTCTTGTTTTTATAGGGTTGGTATCAGCGGTAGGCCACGTAAACGTCGCTTAGCAGGTCGGCGGCCTGGGGCTTGGGATCGGTTTTGGCCAGGCGTACGGCGTCTTCGATCAATTGCGCCACTTCACCGTCGATGCGCTCGAACTGCGCTGCATCCAGCCAGCCTTCGGCATGGCAGCGCTGACGGAACAAGGCCAGGCAATCGGCGCTTTCGCGCAGGTTTTTCACTTCGTCAGCGCCGCGATAGGTTTGCGCATCGCCCTCGAAGTGCCCGTAGAAACGGCTGAGCTTGACCTCGACCAGCGTTGGCCCGTCGCCTTGGCGCGCCCGCTCCACAGCAACGCCGAGTGCTTCATGCACCGCGAAAAAATCATTGCCGTCGACGATCACCCCCGGCATACCAAACCCGGCGGCGCGCTCGGCGATGTCTTTGCAGGCCACCGACCAACCGGCGCCAGTGGCCTCGGCATAACCGTTGTTTTCGGCGACAAACAGACACGGCAGCTGCATGATCGACGCCAGGTTCATCGCTTCGAACACGGCACCTTCGTTGGAGCCACCGTCGCCAAAAAACGCCACTGCCACGCCCTGGCTCCCCTTGAGCTTGGCAGCCAGCGCAGCCCCCGCGGCCAACGGTGCGCCGGCACCGACAATGCCGTTGGCGCCGAGCATGCCTTTCTCTTGGTCGGCGATGTGCATGGAGCCGCCCTTGCCGCCGCACACGCCGGTTTTCTTGCCATAGATTTCGGCCATCATGCCGAACACGTCGACGCCCTTGGCGATGCAGTGTCCGTGGCCGCGGTGGTTGGACGCGATGCAATCATCATCATTGAGGTGCGCCATGACGCCAGCGGCGCAGGCTTCCTGACCGGCATACAGGTGAACGAAACCGGGGATCTCGCCGGTGGCGAACTCCACATGCAGGCGTTCTTCGAAATCGCGGATGGTGCGCATCACGGTGTAGGCATGCAGTAACTGATCGGTGCACAGGTGGGTGGACATCTTGTTGTTCTCCAGGTTGTCTCGACGCACAAAAAACTGGCTGCGGCCAGTGCCAAGCTGTTCAGCACAGCTTGTGCCAACCGTCGAGAAAACCTGGCAAAGCCTTGATCCAGAGCCTTGCCACACAGCGATGCCCAGGCAAGTGGTCGACTAAATGTGAGACGCAACCACGCAGTTCGACCCTTGAGTCTCAGCGGCATGAGACGCAGCGTCTCAATGCAGGCGTTGGTCAGGGTGCCCTTGTCCGTGGGCACACATGCGCGCTTAATGACGCGCATAACAACAAAGCTTGAGAACCGGAGGCTTTATGCTCGCCATGAACTCCAGGGAGCATGTCGACTGTGTCAGTCGCGTGGTCCGCAATGCCGAGCGCCTGCCCCAGGCGCCCGTGCCGTCGCTGATCTTCGATTCGTGGCGGCGGTCCATGGAGCAACACCGCCTGGACCCCGGCTCCCTGCAAGGTCCACGTATCCTCAGCGAACCCTTGCTCAAGGAATGCCGCGAGCGCGCCGAGCTGTTCATGCGCATCGCCGGCGAAGAAGTCGCACAGTTGCACCATCGCGTGCGCCATGCCGACTACTGCGTGATGCTCACCGACGCCCAGGGCCAGACCATCGATCACCGTGTCGATGCGAGCATTCGCACCGACTGCCGCAAGGCCGGCCTTTACCTGGGCACCTGCTGGTCGGAAGCCGAGGAAGGCACCTGCGGCGTGGCCACGGTGCTGACCAGTAAAACGGCGGTAACGGTGCACAAGCGTGATCACTTTCGCGCAGCGTTTATCGGCCTGACGTGTTCGGCTGCGCCCATCTTCGACCCGCAGGGCCACCTGTTGGGTGTGCTGGATGTCTCGGCGCTCAAGTCGCCGGATGACCGCGGCAGCCAGCACCTGATACGGCAGATGGTGGCGCAGAGCGCCCAGGCCATCGAAAACGCTTTTTTCATGCACAGCGCCCGGCAGCACTGGGTGTTACAAGCCCATAGCACTCCAGGCTTTGTCGACAGCCAACCCGACCTGCTGCTGGCCTGGGACCAGGACGGACGTCTGCACGCCTTGAACAGCAAGGCGCGTCAAGCCCTGCGCTTGCGCTTTGGCCAGCTGCCTGAGCATATCGGCGAAGTGTTCGATGTGGATGCATTGCGTGCAGCCACTGATCAGTCAACCCGGCAGTTGCACTGGCTGGGCAAGCCCGGCGCGGTACACGTGAGGGTCAATGCACCCCGACGCCCCTCGGTTCGGGCGCTGCCAGAGACTCAAGTCGACCCGCGGATCCAGGAGCACCTGCGCTTGGCTGCGCGGGTCAAGGACCGCAACCTGCCCGTGCTGGTGCAAGGTGAAACCGGCGTCGGCAAAGAAGTCTTCGCCCGCCAGTTGCACGAGCACAGCGCGCGCCGGCACGGGCCGTTTGTGGCGGTGAACTGCGCGGCGATTCCGGAGAGCCTGATTGAAAGCGAGCTGTTCGGCTATTCGCCCGGCGCCTTCACCGGAGCCTCCAGCAAAGGCATGAGCGGGCTGCTACTGCAAGCCGACGGCGGTACGTTGTTCCTCGACGAAATCGGCGATATGCCGTTGGCGTTGCAGACACGGTTGCTGCGGGTGCTGGCCGAGGGTGAAGTCGCGCCGTTGGGCGCAGCGAAAACCCGCGTGGTGAACATTCAGGTGATCTGCGCCAGCCACCGCGATTTGGCGGCGCTGGTCAGCGCGGGCCGATTCCGTGAAGACCTGTACTTTCGCCTGGGTTGTGCGCGCTTCTGCCTGCCGCCGTTGCGCGAACGCACCGATAAGCTGGCCCTGATCAATCGGCTGTTGGAGCAAGAGGCGCGTAACAGTGGCGTGTCGTTGGGCATCGGCCAGGCCACACTGCAATTGCTACTGGGTTATGCGTGGCCGGGCAATGTGCGGCAACTGCGGCATGTGCTGGCGTACGCCTGTGCGGTGTGCGAAGGCACTACA
Source organism: Pseudomonas sp. NFR02 (assembly GCF_900119375.1). NCBI lineage: Bacteria > Pseudomonadati > Pseudomonadota > Gammaproteobacteria > Pseudomonadales > Pseudomonadaceae > Pseudomonas > Pseudomonas sp. NFR02. The sequence goes on along the minus strand of NZ_FPJJ01000003.1, from coordinate 13,336 downwards.
CTGCAAGTGGTGGATTTGCCGATTGAAATCCGGGGCGAGCAGCCTCAAGGGCTGGAAGAGCAAAGCGCCAGCCCCGAGCGTCAAATGGTTCTGGATGCGTTGATTCGCCATCGCTGGAAACCCTCGCCTGCGGCACAGGCCCTGGGGATTTCAAGGGCAACCCTGTACCGACGCGTGAACCAACTGGGTATTGATATGCCCGGCAAAACCCACTGATACAAGGGATCGACTCCCACGCAGGCGAGTCGACCACGCTGTCAGCGGTAGACCAGGCCACCGTCGATCAACGGCGCCTGCCCGGTCATATAGTCTGCGTCCGGGCCTGCCAGAAATGCCACAAACCCCGCCACATCCTCCGGCGTTTGCGCACGGCCCAAGGCAATCCCATCCACGTACTGCTTGTAGGTTGCCCCCACCTGCGCCCCGGTAATCTCGGCCATGCGCTTGTCGATCTCAACCCACATATCGGTGCCCACCACACCGGGGCAATAGGCGTTTACCGTGATCCCCGCGCTCGCCAGTTCCTTGGCCGCCGCCTGGGTCAAGGCGCGCACCGCGAATTTGCTCGCCGAGTAGACCCCTAACAGCGCAAAGCCTTCATGCCCTGCGATTGAACAAGCATTGATGATTTTGCCCTTGTGCTTGAGCGCCTTGAATTTGTTGGCGGCCGCCTGGATCCCCCACAGCACGCCCTTGACGTTGATATCCAGGGTGCGCTCGACCTGCTGCGGGCTGACATCGAGCAATGAGTCGATCTGCGCCACTCCGGCGTTATTGACGATGATGTCGAATCCGCCCAGCGTCTGGTGGGCATGCTCTACCGCAGCCGTCACCTGTTCGCGTCTGGATACATCAGCGATGAACACAGAGGCTTTGCGGCCGGTGGCGACGATTTCGGCGGCCACGGCGTTGAGCTTGGCGCCGTCAATGTCCACCAACGCGACATCGGCGCCGTCCTGTGCAAGGCGCATGGCAATAGCCCGGCCTATGCCCTGCCCGGCGCCGGTGACCAGCGCGACTTTACCTGCGATACCCATGACAATCTCCTGAAACGATGAGGGGAGCCTTGTCTATCGCAAGCCGGCGCCTGGCTGTCGAGCCGCAACAGGATCGGCATCGGAGCTGAGACGGGTTGTCTCGCCGTGCGAACCTTGCGCGAAAGCTTGTAAAAGGCCGCGCTTATGCCTAGCTTAGGCGCCCCCCGCCCAGCGCTTTAAGGCCTTGCCCCATGGTTTTGCGTTTTCGCCCCGTCGTCACTTCACGTTTCGCCCTCGGCCTGTTGCTCAGTGGCGGCATCGGCAGCAGCCTGGCCGCCGAGATCGAGTTGCCGACGGTAAAGGTCCAGGGCCAGGATGAGTCGGGCTACCGCAGTGAAACCGCGTCGGTGGGCGGCTTTGATGAAGCGCCGCTGTTGGACACCCCCGCCTCGATCACCGTGATCAACGCCGCGCTGATCAAGGACCAGCAGGCACGCTTGCTCAGTGAAGTGCTGCGCAACGATGCCTCAGTGGGCGACAGTTATGCGCCTATCGGTTATTACGAGAATTTCGTGGTGCGTGGCTTTTCGCTGAACGCGGCCAGCAGTTACAAGATCAATGGGCGCACCATCACCGGCGAGCAGAACGTCGCGCTGGAGAACAAGCAGCAGGTGGAAGTGCTCAAGGGCCTGGCGGGTTTGCAGAGCGGCATTTCCGAGCCCAGCGGGGTGATCAACTACGTGACCAAACGCCCCCAGGATGTGCGCTCGGTGACGGTGTCCACCGATGATCGCGGCAGCGGTTATATCGCCACCGATGTCGGCGGCTGGTTTGGCAGCGAGCAGCAGTTCGGCCTGCGTGCCAACGTCGCCCATGAAGACCTCAATGCCTATGTGGAACACGCCAACGGCCAGCGCGATTTCGTGTCCCTGGCCTTTGACTGGAACATCAGCCCCGACGCCGTGCTGCAACTGGACGCCGAATACCAGAACAAGCAACAGCGTTCGGTACCGGGGTATCAACTGCTGGGGGGCACCGAAGTGCCCCACGGTGCTTCACCGAAGAAGCTGTTGGGGCACCAGACGGGCGGCAAGCAGGTCGGGATTGATTCGCTGAACCTCAACGGCAAGTTCGAGTACCGTTTCAGCGATCAGTGGAAAGGCAGTGTCAGCGCGGCGCGTAGCAAGGTGGTGATTGATGACTACAGCTCGTTTGCCTGGGGTTGCTATGGTTCGGCCAGTTGCAGTGCCGCCAGCGTGCCGAACTACTTCAGCCCCGAAGGCAATTACGACGTCTACGACTACCGCAGCCCGGACGACACTCGCCGCGACGACGAAATCCAGGCGGCCATGACCGGCCTCTTCGACACTGCCGGCATCGGCCATGAACTGACCTTTGGCAGCAGCGCGTTTCGCCGAGTGATCGACAAACGCAAGTCGGTCAACGAATTCATCGGCACCGCCAATATCAACGAAGAGGTGCCGAGCTTTCCCCCAACCGACAAGCCGTTGAACGACAGCCACCGCAACCTCGACAGCCGCCAGTACGGGCTGTTCGTCACCGACCGCATCCGCTTCAACGAGCACTGGCAAACCATCCTCGGCGGCCGTGAAGTGCGCCTGGACGAAAAAGCCTTCGACAGCGTCACCGGCAACCAGACGCGCCACACCCAACAGTACGTGTTCCTGCCCCAGGCCTCGCTGATCTACAAGCCGGTGGACAACGTTTCGCTGTACACCAGCTACAGCAAGGGCCTGTCCCTGGGCGGCACCGCGCCGTGGTTTGCAAGCAATGCCGATGAAACACTCGCCCCCACCGTCTCGCGCCAGATCGAAGCCGGGGTGAAATACGACTGGCGCCGTATCAGCTTCGCCGCCGCCGTGTTCCAGACGCGCCAGGCTTACCAGTACGCCAAACCCGAAGGTGACACGTTCAACTACGTGCAGCAGGGCCAGCAAAAAAACACCGGCATTGAATTGTCCGCCAACGGCTGGGCCACCGACCGTCTGCAGATCGCCACCAGCGTGGCCGCGATCCGAGCGCGGGTGAGCGGCAGCGGCACGCCGGCGTACGAAGGCCATCAGGCGATCAACGTGCCCAAGCTGCGCGCCAGCGTGTACGCCGACTACGCCCTGCCCTGGGTCAACGGCCTGGCGGTATTGGGCGGCGTGCAATACAGCGCCAAGAAGTCCGCCAATCGCACCGGCAATGTGGAAGTGGGCGACTACGCCGTGGTCAACGTCGGTAGCCGCTACACCACCAAGGTCGATGGCTACGAAACGGTGTTTCGCCTGAGCGTCGATAACCTGTTCGACAAGCGCTACTGGCGCGACGCCGGCGAATACATGGGTGATGACTACCTGTTCCAGGGCGCACCGTTGACCGCGCGCCTGAGCGCGTCGGTCAACTTCTGAATAGCCGCGACGTGGCCAGCCACAACGCCGCCAAAGCGCACACCAACAGGCTCCAGCCAAGATCCTGGGACCAGGTCACCAAAGCCAGCCCGCCACCAATCACCAGGTAGTACAGCAAGCCAAACAGGGCGGCGGCGGTGCCAAGGCGGTCACGGTAATCGACCAGGGCCGCCCCCAGCACGTTGGGAATCGCCATGCCGAAGGCCAGCACCACCAACAGCATCGGCCACACCAACAGCCAACTGTGCTGCAGGGCCAACACCAACAGACTCCCCACCACGGTCACCGCGGCGGCGACAACCACCAACCGCTCGCCGCTCCACCCATGCTTGAGCAAGGCTTTGTTCAGCCATGCACCCGAGCCGGAGCCCAGCGCCAGCAGCACACCGCTGTAACCAAACTCGGCGGTGGAACGCCCCTGCTGCGCGAAGATAAACGGCCCCACGCTGTAATAGCTGAACAGCGCAATATTGAACGCCGCGACCAACCCGACCGAGCGCCATACTCCGGCATCCTTGAGCATCAGGCCGAGCGTCTGGCCAAGGGCGGCGGTGGGCAGCGATGCCGGACGGGTCTCCGGTAAGGCCCACCAACACCAGCCCCATAACACCCCCGCGAGCATCAGCAACGTGCAGAGCACACCGCGGTAACCGAAAAACTCCACCAGGCTCGCACCGCTGAACAAGCCGATAGCAGGACTGGCGGCCAGCGCAACGCCCATCACGGAAAACACTTGGGCCAGTTCGGCACCGTGGAAACGGTCACGCAGCACTGTCTGCGTGACCACCGACCCCACGGCCGCACCCAATGCCGCGCAGGCCTGGGCCAGCAGCAAGGCGTTGAATGTCGTCGCAGTCAAGGCCAGCGCCGAAGCGCCCACATAGACTGCCAGCCCCATCAGCATCACCGGCCGCCGCCCCAAACGATCACTCAACCGGCCCCACACCACCACGCCCAGGGCGAAGGCGAGGAAATACACCGACAAGGTCTGCCCCGCTCGCTCGGGCGCGACATCAAAGGCCCGGCCGATATCGCCCAAGGCCGGGCTGTAAAGGGTCTGGGCCAACTGCGGGAACATCAGCAGGGCCATGGTCAGCGCCAGCAATTTTTTAAACGTCATCACAAGATCCCTCCATAAACACAACGGACGGATTCTAGGGCGCGCCAGCTGGGCTATTATCCAGACTTCGACACTTTATCCATCAAATCGGACAACCCATGGCCTGGCTTGCCGCCACCGCGTCTTTCAACCCCGATGTTTACTCAGCGCCCGTGATCGGCATCGCGGCGGTGTTGGGCAATCACGATTCGGGCCTGCATGTGCACCAGCGCGGGCAACTGCTGTTCACCCAGCAAGGTTGCACGCGCATCACCCTGGACAATCAACTGTGCCTGTTGCCACCTAGCCGCGCAGCCTGGATCCCCAGCGGCCTGCCCCATCGCGCAGTGATGCAGCAGGCAGTGGATTATCGTTCGGTGTATGTGAGTGCGGCCCTGGCCGAGCAGTTGCCGGCCCAGGTGCGGGTGATCGAAGTGAGTGCCTTGCTCAGGGCAGTGCTGGAACCCATGGCCCTGGCGCCGTTCGAGACTGATTGGCAGGCGGGTCGCTATGCCCATTTGCTGGGGCTGTGCCTGGATGAAATCCGCCACGCAGCCGCACAACCCATGCTGCTGCCGTTGCCACGGGACAAGCGCCTGGCGCCGCTGCTAGCCCAGCTCGACCGCCTGCCCCCCACGCTGCAGGACCTGGAACAGCACATTGGCGCCAGCACCAAGACCATCGGCCGGATTTTCCTCAAGGAAACCGGCCTGGGGTATCAGCAATGGCGCCAACAGTGGCGTCTGATGCGGGTGATCGAACTGCTCGCCACCGGGCGCAGCCTGGGCTACTGCGCCTTTGAACTGGGCTTTGCCAGCGACAGTGCACTGATCGCCTTTTTCAAAGGCATGACCGGCACCACGCCGCGCAGCTATTTCAAAGCCAACTGACGGCCTTACTTGGGCATCTTGCGAAAGCCCACCGCCAGGCGGTTCCAGCTGTTGATGGTGGCGATGGCGACACTCAGGTCGACTTGTTCCTGGGGGCTGAATTGGGCGGCCAGTGCGTCGAAGTCTTCATCCGGGGCGTGGGTCTGGCTGAGCAGGGTCAGGCTTTCGGCCCAAGCCAGGGCGGCGCGCTCGCGCGGGGTGAAGAACGGGGTTTCACGCCAGGCCGACACGGTGTACAGGCGCCGCTCGGTTTCGCCGCCCTTGCGTGCATCGGCGGTGTGCATGTCCAGGCAGAACGCGCAGCCGTTGATCTGCGATACGCGCAGGCGCACCAGTTCCAGCAGTGGCAGTTCGATGGAGAGTTTGCCGACTGCCGCTTCCAGGGCGAGCATGGCTTTCATGGCGTCTGGGGAAGCGGTGTAGAAATCGGTACGGGTTTGCATGGTGTTGCTCCAGGACAGTGGGATTGGTGAGCAGGTTAGTCACCCCGGCGTCCTGGAGAAATAGCCAATCCGGGCGAAGAACAGGTGACCAATCTACAGGCCGCGGTTCCTCAGCCACTGGATGAAGCCCTTCTTGACCGGTACCACGGGCGCGTCTTCGGTCAGGGCCTGGGCGGCATGGCGGCGGAAGTCCAGCAGCGCCTTCATGGCTTCACCGATATCATGCCGGGCGTCCAGGCACGGCTTGAGGTATTCGTTTTCGATGCGGTAGAGCGTGCAGTAGGTCTTGGCCGAAAAATCCGCCAGCGCCGCCTGGTCGGAGAGAATGCCGGACTCACCGATCACCTCCCCCGGGCCCATGCGCCCTGCCTCGAACGTGTGCCCGTCCTTGATCAACAGCACCGAGACCACGCCGGACTCGATGATGAACAGGTGATCGCTGACCTCCCCCGCCGCCAGGATCATCTCACCGGCGCGGTAGGTGTGCAGGGTCATGTTCTGGCTGAAGGTGTCTTTTTCTTCCTGGCGTAAGGTGGAGAAGATCGTCGAGCGCTCCAGCAAGGCGCGGGCGCCAGACACCGCAGGCGGCGTGCTGCCTTCGGTGGCGGACAACAGGCCCACGCCCGCCGCCTGCAAATGCCGGTAGGCCAGGTCGTAAAGCTGGTTGCGGGTTTCGCGCTTGAGGCCCATGGCCGGCACAAAGCCGCTGATCTCATACTCCACGCCACTGCCGGTGGACGCCTTGAACGCGACGCTGGGCGCCGGCTGGGCCAGCAACGGCCGGCAGCCCTGCATCGCACGTTCCAGCGCTTCGATCACGGTTTGCGGGCGCGCATGGGGGCTCACTTGCAGGCTGACCGCCAGGCCGAACATGTCTGCCGGGCGCGAGAAGTTGATGATCTTGGCCTTGGCCGCCAGGGAGTTGGGGATCACCGCCAGGCTGCCCTGGGAGGTTTGCAGGCGCGTGGCGCGCCAGTCGATGTCGGTGACGCGGCCTTCGGTGCCGTCGATGGAGATCCAGTCATCGATCTGGTAAGGCTTGGTGGTATTGAGGACGATCCCGGAAAACACATCGCTCAGAGTGCTTTGCAACGCCAGGCCGACGATGATTGCCACGGCGCCGGAGGTGGCCAGCACGCCCTTGACCGGCAGGTCGAGCACGTAGGCCATGGCGGCGATGATCGCAATGAGGAAAATCACCGCGCCCATCAGGTCCTGCAACAAGCGCCCGGTATGGCCGACCCGCTGCATCATCACTGCGCCGAGCAATACCGTGAGGGTGCGCGCCGCAAACAGCCACCAGCCGATCTGCAATGCCGTGGCGGCCAGGTGCAAGGTGGTGTCATCGGCATAGGGCGCCGCCTGCATGGGGTTCATGCCGTCGTTGAACAACACGGCACTGAATACCGCGAAAATCACCAGCCGCGCTGCGAGTTTCCAGTTAGCCAGGTTGGCGGAAATAAGGCGCCACACGGCGATGTCGATCAGGATCAACGCCACGGCGCACAGCATCGGGTGATCAGCGATAAATGAGGGCATCCAGGCGACTCCAGGGCGAATGCCGAGAAGATCGCATGAAATCAGAACCCTGGAAACAAAATGTAGGAGCGAGCTTGCTCGCGAAAAACCACAACGATCACGCGTGCTGTCTGATTGAGCGCGGTATGTTGAAGTTCTTCGCGAGCAAGCTCGCTCCTACAGGAGGTGGCGGTGAACCGTCAGGCGTGCATCTGCCCGAATTTTCCCGACTGGAAGTCGGCAAATGCCTGGTGAATCTCCTGCTCGGTATTCATCACGAACGGACCGTGGCCGACGATGGGCTCGTCGATGGGTTCGCCGCTGAGCAGCAGCACCTTGGCGTCGTCGTTGGACTCCAGGGTCAGTTGCTTACCGTCGCGCTCGAACAGCGCCAATTGCCCCTGGCGTGCGACCTCCTCGCCGTTGATCAACAACGTGCCGCTGAGCACCACCAAGGCGGTGTTACGCCCGGCGTGCAGGTCCAGCGTGACCGCTTTACCGGCGTTGAGGCGCAAGTCCCATACGTCTATTGGCGTGAAGGTGCGGGCCGGGCCTTGAGTACCGGCAAATTTCCCGGCGATCAGGCGCAGGTGGCCGGCGTCGTTTGCCAATGGCAGCACCGGAATGTCGCCATCGACGATGGTCTGGTAACCGGCATCCGCCATTTTGTCCTTGGCCGGCAGGTTGACCCACAGTTGCACCATCTCCAGTGCGCCGCCACTACGGGCGAAGTCTTGGGAGTGAAACTCTTCGTGCAGGATCCCTTTGGCTGCGGTCATCCATTGCACATCGCCCGGGCCGATTTTGCCGCCGGCACCGGTGGAATCGCGGTGCTCGACTTCGCCGTCATAGACGATAGTCACGGTTTCAAAACCGCGATGCGGGTGCTGGCCGACGCCGCGACGTTGTTCAGTCGGGGTGAATTCGGCCGGACCTGCGTGATCCAGCAACAGGAATGGGCTGATGTGCTTGCCCATGGTGTCGTAGGAAAACAGCGTGCGTACCGGAAAGCCATCGCCGACCCAGTGGGCGCGGGGGCTGGTGTAGATACCAATCAGCTTTTTCATGGTGTACCTCCAAAGTGAGTACAGCTTAATTCGCCTCACTCCTGAGCACTAGACGGTAAAATTGGCCCTGATCGTTCTACATATAGAACGATACTTTAACCTGTGGGAGCGGGCTTGCTCGCGAAGGCGGCCTTGCAGTCAACACAGTTGGATTGTGTACATATCCATTGCTGCGGTAACGGCCACTTAGGGTTCCGCCTGACGGCGGGTCATCAGGGACAGACACTCCGCTTTCACGAACAAGCCCACTGGAGATTGGCGCATAGCTGACTGGGAATATCGGGGGCTGGATTAATTTATATTTCAACCATAATATAAGCAAAAGATTACGCCCATAATTTTTTGCACAATGGTTTCCGGAGTTCGCCATGCCCCCTCTCCCCCTGCGCCTTCTCACGCCCCTGGCTCTGCTGGTGGTCCTCAGTGGTTGTAACAGCAAGGCCGACAGCGCCGCCCAGGCGCCCACATCGCGCCCGGTGCTGGCCGTCAAAGTCGAAGCAGCCGGCACCCAGCAAAGCGCTTATACCGGCGTGGTGGCGGCACGCACTGAAAGTGACCTGGGCTTTCGGGTCAGCGGCAAGGTGATCGAGCGCAAGGTCGACCCCGGCCAGCACGTCTCCCGTGGTGACACCCTGTTGGTGCTGGACATCGGCGACTTCGAACTGGCGCTGCGCTCGGCCAAGAACCGCGTCAACGCCGCCCAGGCCCAACTGCGCCAGCGCCGTGATGATGAAAACCGTTACCAGCGCCTGGCCAGTACCGGCGCGGTGTCGCGGCAGATCTTCGACCAGTCGGCCACCAACCTGCGCGTCGCCCAGGCCGAACTGGCCGCGGCGCAATCGGACGCCAGCCAGATCGAAAACCGTCGCACTTATTCGGTCCTCAAGGCCGATGGCGACGGCATCATCACCGACGTACTGGCCGATCGCGGCCAAGTGGTGGCCGAAGGGCAAATCGTGGCGCGCCTGGCCCATGACGGCGCCCGCGAAGCCATCGTCAACCTGCCGGAGAACCGGCGTGACCTGGCCGCGCAAAAAGCCCTGGCGCTTCCCTTTGGCGCAGCGGACCAGGCCGTGACCGCCACCCTGCGCGAACTGTCCGCCAGCGCCGACCCGGTCACCCGCACCTACCGCGCACGTTATGTGCTGCAGGGTCCGGTCGAGCGGTTCGCCCTCGGCTCCACCATCACTGTACGCCTGCAAGGCAATGGCCAGCCGCTGCAAACCCGCGTGCCGATTGGCGCCTTGCAGGATGCGGGGCAAGGCACGGGCGTCTGGCTGATTGGCGATGACCAAAAGATCAGCTTCGCACCAGTGAAGGTCGCCAGCCTCGGCCAGGAAGACGCCTTGCTCGACAGCGGCGTAACACCCGGCCAAACCATCGTCGCCCTCGGCGCTCACCTGCTGCACAGCGGCGACACGGTGCGCTTGCTGCCCGCCCAGGCGCTGGCCCTCAACCGTCAGCAGGATCAATGAGTATGCGCGGGATCAACCTCTCCGAACTGGCCGTCAAACACCGCGCCGTCACCCTGTTTTTGCTGATCGCGATCCTCGTCGCCGGGGTCTTCGCGTTCGGCAAGCTGGGGCGCGCCGAAGACCCTTCGTTTACCGTCAAGGTCATGACCATCACCGCCGCCTGGCCCGGCGCCACCGCCCAGGAGATGCAGGAGCAAGTGGCCGACCGCCTGGAAAAACGCCTGCAGGAACTGGACTACTACGACCGCGTCGAGACCATCGCCCAGCCAGGCTTTGTGTCGATGCGCATGACCTTCCTGGAGTCCACACGCCCGAGCGAAATCCAGGAACTGTTCTACCAGACCCGCAAAAAACTCAGCGACGAAGCCACGCGCCTGCCCAAGGGCGTGATCGGGCCGTTTTTCAACGATGAATATTCCGACGTGTACTTTGCGTTGTACGCCCTGGAAGCCGAACACCTGCCCCATCGCCAACAAGTGCAAATGGCCGAGGAGCTGCGCCAGGGTTTGCTCAACCTGCCAGGGGTGAAGAAGGTCAATATCCTTGGCGAACAGGCCCAACGCGTGTTTGTGGAGTTTTCCTATGAGCGCCTGGCAACCCTGGGCATCAAGCCCGAACAGATCTTCGCCGCCCTCGCCGCACAAAACGCCGTGGCGCCCTCAGGCTTCGTCGAAACGGCGGGCGCCCGCGCTTATATCCGCATCGACGGCGCGTTCGACAGCCTGGCCTTGATCGAGAACGTGCCCCTGCAAGTCAATGGCCGCGTATTGCGCATCGCCGATGTGGCCACCGTGAGCCGCGGTTATGAAGACCCGCCCAGTTATCGCATCCGCCATCAGGGCGACCCGGCGTTGATGCTGGGCGTGATCATGGAGAAGCACTGGAACGGCCTGGAATTGGACAAGAGCCTGCAAGCCGAAGAAGCGCGGATTCAGGCCGACCTGCCCCTGGGCGTGAACTTCGCCAAGGTCTCCGACCAGGCGAAAAACATCAGCCTGGCAGTCAATGAATTCATGCTCAAATTCTTCGTCGCCCTGGCGGTGGTGATGCTGATCAGCCTATTGGCCCTGGGCTTTCGCGTGGGGCTGGTGGTGGCGGCGGCCGTGCCGCTGACGCTGTCGATCGTGTTCGTGATCATGCTGGTCACGGGCCGCGAATTCGACCGCGTGACCCTCGGGGCATTGATCATCTCCCTGGGCCTGTTGGTGGACGACGCGATCATTGCCATCGAGATGATGGTGGTCAAACTCGAAGAAGGCTTTGACCGCATCCATGCGGCCACCTACGCCTGGAGCTCCACGGCGGCGCCGATGCTGACCGGCACCCTGGTCACCATCATCGGCTTTCTGCCGGTTGGGTTTGCGCGCTCCGGGGCGGGTGAATACGCCGGCAATATCTTCTGGATCGTGGGTTTCGCGCTGATTTCATCCTGGCTGGTGGCCGTGGTGTTCACGCCCTACCTGGGCGTGAAGTTGTTGCCGCAGATCAAGCCAGTGCCCGGCGGGCATGATGCGATTTATGCCGGGCGCTACTACCAGAAACTGCGCAGCCTGGTGGAGGCTTGCGTGCGCGGGCGCTGGCTGGTGACCGGGCTGGTGGTGGCCGCGTTCGTGGTGTGCGGCCTGGGTATGGCGGTGGTGAAGAAACAGTTCTTCCCGGACTCCGACCGCTCGGAACTGATTCTGGAAGTGTATATGCCACCCGGCAGCGCCTTCAAAAGCACCGAAGCCGTGGCGGCGCAGGTGGAGAAGGCGCTGTTGCAAGAGCCGCAGACCAGTATGGTCGACACCTATGTGGGGGGCGGTGCACCGCGGTTTTTCCTATCGTTGAACCCAGAAATGCCCGACCCGGCGTTTGCCAAATTGATTGTGCAAACCGCGGATTCCCACGCCCGCGACGCACTGAAACTGCGGATGCGCGAGCGCATTGCAGCAGGCGAATTTTCGTCGGCGCGGGTACGGGTCACGCAGCTCGTCTTCGGACCGCCGGTGCCGTTCCCGGTGGTGTTCCGCGTCTCCGGGCCGGACCTGAATGTGCTGCGCGGGCTGTCGGAAGACGTGCGTCAGGTTGTGGCTGGCAACACGCTGACCAGGGACACCTTCCTCGAATGGGGCGAACGCGCCAGCGGTTATCGCCTGGTGCTGGACCAGGATCGCTTGCGCCTGCTGGGGTTCACACCGGACGAGGTCAAGTCCCAACTCAACGCCCTGCTCAGCGGCAACCCGATCACCGAAGTGCGCGAAGGTAACCGCACCGTCTCAGTGGTGGCCCGCGCCCAAGGCAGCCAACGCGAAGACCTGGCCAACCTCAACAACATGACGCTGACCAACAGCGCCGGTACGTCGGTGCCGCTGGCCCAGGTCGGGCATTTCCAGGCGGTAATGGAAGAGCCGATCCTCAAGCGCCGCGACCGCGCCACCACCGTGGAAGTGCGCGCCGACATCATCGACGGCGTACAACCGCCCGATGTGGAAATGGCCGTGTACAAAGACCTGCAACCGCTGATCGCCAAGCTGCCCAGCGGTTACAAAATCGACATCGGCGGCCCGGTTGAGGAAAGCGCCAAGGCCAACGTGGCCCTGGCGGCGCTGTTTCCGATCATGATCCTGCTGACCCTCACGGTGATCATGTTCCAGGTGCGCTCGTTCGGCGTGATGTTCATGGTGTTCGCTACCGCGCCTTTGGGCCTGATTGGTGCAGTGCCGACCTTGTTGCTGTTCAACCAGCCGTTCGGCTTCAACGCGATCCTGGGCCTGATTGGCATCGGCGGCATTCTGATGCGCAATACGCTGATCTTCACCGACCAGATCCGCCAGAACCAGGACCACGGCATGGCAATTCGCGAGGCCATCATCGAAGCCACGGTGCGGCGTGCGCGGCCGGTGATCCTGACCGCACTGGCGGCGGCGCTGGCGTTTATTCCGTTGACGTTGTCGGTATTCTGGTCGTCCCTGGCCTATGTGCTGATTGGCGGGGTGTTGGTGGGCACGGTGTTGACCCTGCTGTTTTTGCCGGCGCTGTGCAGCCTGGTGCTGCGCGAAAAAGCTGCTGAAACGTCCCACGTAACTGCCGGATAAGCTCTACTCCCCTCCTCTTTCAACCGCTGCAAAGTCCCTCGCCTGATCAAACAGTGCGAGGGATTGCAGATGGTGGTGTTCGTTAGAGCCCTGATGAATGGGGCTGTCTCTTGATCTCGGTGCTGGCCAACCTGGTGCTGGTGCCCATGGATCCCGAAGCGCCGAAGGTTGAGCGCGTATTCGCGGATTTCCGCACCTGCCTGAATACCTTTGATACGTGGGCCGACAGCTTTTTAAGTGGTTCGGCACTTAGCGTGGAGCAGGTGTTCAAGGTTGGGGAAGACGTCGCACTGGTCGCGCCGATCTCTTCCGACAAGCCCAGCCGCACGGTCGCTCAATGCAAAGCCCAGGGCGGGCTGACCTTGGTACATCTGTT
>NZ_FPJJ01000006.1:0-387166 GCF_900119375.1 Pseudomonas sp. NFR02 | reverse complement strand
TAACTCATTGTTTACCAAGGAGTTTTCCGTTTCGACTGCGCCGGAAGTGGGGCGAATTATAGACAGATATAATTCGCCGTCAACTCTTAATTTTGCTTTTCTATCAATAAGTTAGCTTCGGTTAAAAAACAGCCGGCATCCACTGCGCGTCTATATAGAAGGGAAGTTCAAATAACGCCCGCCTCCTTCAGTGCGGCCACATGAGCAGCTCCCAACCCCAAAACCCCCTGCAGCACCTCAAGCGTATGCTCCCCCAATAGAGGAGGCGCACTCCGGTACTCCACAGGCGTCTTGGATAAGCGTATCGGGCTCGCAACCTGGGGCACCGTCCCCGCCAATGCGTGAGGCAACTCAATCGCCAAACCCCGCGCCTGGACCTGAGGATCGGAGAACACCTGCGCCAGATCATTGATGGGCCCACACGGCACGCCCACTTGCTCCAGCTGCGACACCCACTCAGCGGTCGTCTTGAAGACCGTCGCCTGGCGAATCAAAGGAATCAGCTCCGCACGATTAGCTACCCGTGCGCGATTGGTGGCGAAACGCACGTCATCCGCCCATTGCGGTTGCCCAGCGACTTCAGCGAATTTACGGAACTGCCCGTCATTGCCTACGGTGAGGATGAAATCTCCATCGGCCGTAGGAAAATCCTGATAAGGCACGATATTAGGGTGAGCATTCCCCAGGCGCTTGGGCGGCGCCCCGGTTGTCAGGTAATTCATCGCCTGATTCGCCAGGCAAGCCACCTGCACATCCAGTAACGCCATATCGATATGCTGCCCACCACCATCGTGATCGCGATGAGCTAGCGCAGCCAGGATCGCGACGGTCGAATAAAGCCCGGTCAAGATGTCGGTCAAGGCTACGCCAACCTTTACCGGCCCGGCGCCTTCATCCCCTTCAGGCCGCCCGGTCAGGCTCATGAGCCCGCCCAGACCCTGGATCATGAAATCGTAGCCGGCACGCATCGCATAGGGGCCCGTCTGACCAAACCCCGTGATGGAACAGTAAATCAGCTCCGGGTTGACCTCTTTGAGGGATTCATAGTCCAGCCCATACGCTGCAAGGCCGCCCACCTTGAAGTTTTCGATCAGGATGTCCGACTTGGCGGCCAGATCACGCACCAGCTTCTGGCCTTCCGGCCGCGTAAAGTCGATGGTCACCGACTCTTTATTACGGTTGGCCGACAGGTAATACGCCGCCTCACTGGTATTTTCGCCATCCGCATCCTTAAGGAAGGGCGGCCCCCAAGCGCGCGTGTCATCGCCGCTGCTCGGCCTTTCGACCTTGATCACCTCAGCCCCAAGGTCTGCAAGAATCTGCCCGGACCAGGGGCCCGCGAGTACTCGCGACAAATCCAGCACTCGCAGATGCGAAAGCGCGCCCATGCCCATGCTCCTATTAATAGAACGCTTGAAGACCGGTTTGCGCGCGCCCCAGGATCAAGGCATGCACGTCATGGGTCCCTTCATAGGTGTTGACCACCTCAAGGTTGACCAAGTGGCGCGCCACTCCGAATTCGTCGGAGATACCGTTGCCGCCCAGCATGTCCCGGGCCATGCGCGCGATATCCAATGACTTGCCACACGAGTTACGCTTCATGATCGAAGTGATCTCAACCGCCGCCGTCCCCTCATCCTTCATCCGACCCAGGCGCAGGCAACCTTGCAGGGCCAAGGTAATCTCGGTCTGCATGTCTGCCAGCTTCTTCTGGATCAGCTGAGTGGCAGCCAGTGGGCGACCAAACTGCTGGCGGTCGAGTGTGTACTGGCGTGCGGTATGCCAGCAGAACTCAGCAGCCCCCAGCGCCCCCCAGGAAATCCCGTACCGTGCCGAGTTGAGGCAGGTAAACGGCCCTTTCAAACCCCGTACATCCGGGAAGATATTTTCTTCCGGCACAAATACGTTATCCATGACGATTTCACCGGTGATGGAGGCCCGCAGCCCCACCTTGCCGTGGATTGCCGGAGCACTCAGACCTTTCCAGCCTTTTTCCAGGACAAAGCCACGGATATCCCCAGCATCGTCTTTGCCCCACACCACAAACACATCCGCAATCGGACTGTTGGTGATCCACATCTTCGCGCCGGTCAGGCTGTAGCCGCCATCCACTTTGCGTGCACGAGTAATCATCGCACCTGGGTCGGAACCATGGTTGGGCTCGGTCAGCCCGAAGCAACCGACCCATTCACCAGAGGCCAGTTTGGGCAAGTACTTCTGTTTTTGCGCCTCGGTACCAAACTCATTGATCGGCACCATGACGAGGGAAGACTGCACACTCATCATCGAGCGATAGCCGGAGTCGACACGCTCCACCTCCCGAGCAATCAAACCGTAGCTGACATAGTTCAAGCCACTGCCACCGTACTGCTCAGGGATCATCGCCCCCAGCAAACCGGTCTCGCCCATCTCGCGGAAAATAGCAGGGTCTGTCTTTTCGTGGCGAAAGGCTTCGAGCACGCGGGGAGCCAGCTTGTCCTGAGCAAATTGCTCGGCGCTGTCACGCACCATGCGCTCTTCTTCGGTGAGCTGTTGATCCAGCAGCAGTGGATCGATCCAGTTGAAGCTTGCCTTGCCAGCCATGAATAAGTCCTCGCGGAAAAAATCAGAAGTCGTGGAACCAGACTAGGCGCGGTCAGCGCAGAGGGCAAACGAGGTTTTTGCATAGGCTTGTGCTAATTTCTCACTTCGTAACACTAAAAAAGCCCAGAAATGCGCTTTATCTGTGAGGGCAACGTACATGCGCAGGAAAATCCCCAGTACCACCGCGCTCATCAGCTTTGAGGCAGCAGCCCGGCACGAGAGCTTCACCAAGGCAGCCTTGGAGCTTTCCATCACCCAAGGCGCGATTTGCCGACAGATCGCCAGCCTGGAGGAGTTTTTGAGTGTCGAGCTGTTTCGCCGCTCACGCCGTGGGGTGAAGCTGACGGAGGCGGGGCTGTCTTATAGCCGCAGGGTTGCAACGCAACTGGACGCCGTAGAGCGCGACACCTTGTCGGTGATGGGCCAGCAGGGCGCCAATGTGATCGAACTGGCGGTGGTACCTACCTTCGGCACGCAGTGGCTGATCCCACGCCTGAAAGACTTTCAACATCAGCACCCGGAAGTCACGGTGAACCTGACGAACCGCACACGCCCCTTCCTGTTCGCCGATACTGAGTTCGATGCGGCGATCTACTTCGGGGATGCCGATTGGTCGGGTACGCAATCCCACAGGTTAATGGGCGAAAACCCGGTACCGGTATGCAGCCCGCGCTTACTCGGCGACCGCACGCACTTCACCCCTCAACAGATCGCCGAGCTGCCCCTGTTGCAGCAGACCACACGCCCCTACGCCTGGCGCCAATGGTTCAACGCCCAACACCTGAGCATCCCTCGCGACATGACAGGCCCTCGATACGAGCTATTCTCGATGCTGTCTCAAGCGGCCATGCATGACATGGGCATCGCACTGATTCCTCCCTTCCTCATACAGCGGGAGCTGAAGGAGCAACAACTGGTAATCGCGAGCACCGAAGCACTGACCAGCGAAAAGGCTTATTACCTGATGATTCCTGACAAAAAGGTCGAATCCGCCTCACTGCATGCATTCAGGGACTGGCTGCTCGACCAGTCAAGACGCTACAACCCATGTAAATAAAGGACAAATCGCAATTGCTGACTTTGTAGTCAGATAAATTAAGATCCTACAGATGTACGTATATGTCGCATTTAAACAGACTGTACTTGTCAGCCCAAAATAAGGCTAAAAGGCATGTATCTCATGGCTCGTAGCGACTCTTACCGGCCAATGCACGACTATTCACACTGGCAATGGAAAAACGGAGCGAAAACGCCTGAACACCTTTAAAGACCTGTATTTAAAGAGGTTATTTCAGCTTGTTGCGACAATCAGTCACAGGGTGACTTGTAGTTAATTTTTCGTCACCCGTCATAATCCCTTGATGGCCGTAAAGTTCGCCTGCAAAATGCCGCGCCCCGCTGTCATTTCAGCGGGATCGTGCTGATCGGCCGCCCCAGTTGCGCCACTCGCGGTGCACTGGCCTTTTTACAAAAAGATCAAAAGCAAAAAGATCATGCAGGAGATTTGACGTGCACATTGGTGTTCCTCTCGAAACCCAGACCGGTGAAACGCGGGTGGCTGCCACCCCGGAAACCATCAAGAAGCTGATCGGCCAGGGCCATAAGGTCACTGTACAAAGCGGCGCAGGCATCAATGCCAGCATCGTCGACAGTGCCTATGAAACGGCAGGCGCCACCATTGGCAGTGCCAACGACGCGTTTGGCGCCGAGCTGATTCTCAAAGTGGTTGCCCCAAGCGACAGCGAACTTGCGCTGATCAAAAGTGGCACCGTGTTGGTGGGCATGCTCAACCCGTTCAGCAACGAAACCATCGCCAAGCTCGCCGAGCGCGGCATCACCGCCTTCGCCCTGGAAGCCGCGCCGCGCACTTCACGCGCTCAAAGCCTTGATGTGCTGTCTTCGCAAGCCAACATCGCCGGTTACAAGGCCGTGTTGCTCGCCGCTCATCACTACCCGCGTTTCATGCCGATGCTGATGACTGCTGCCGGCACCGTAAAAGCCGCGCGCGTACTGATCCTCGGCGCCGGTGTGGCGGGCCTGCAAGCCATCGCCACGGCCAAGCGCCTGGGCGCGGTGATCGAAGCGTCCGACGTACGCCCGGCGGTTAAGGAGCAGATCGAATCCCTGGGCGCCAAGTTTGTCGACGTACCGTACGAAACCGATGAAGAGCGTGAATGCGCCGTCGGTGTCGGTGGCTACGCGCGCCCGATGCCCAGCAGTTGGATGCAACGCCAGGCCCTGGCCGTGCACGAACGCGCCAAACAGGCCGATATCGTTATCACCACTGCCCTCATCCCGGGCCGCAAGGCGCCGACCCTGCTCAGCGCCGATACCGTGGCGCAGATGAAACCCGGCTCGGTGGTCATCGACCTCGCTGCAGCCCAAGGTGGCAACTGCCCGCTGACCGTGGCCGACCAGGTCGTGGTGGAAAACGGCGTGATCATCTGCGGCCCGACCAACCTGGCGGGCGCTGTCGCCGCCGATGCGTCGGCCTTGTATGCGCGCAACCTGCTGGACTTCCTGAAGCTGGTCTTCACCAAGGAAGGGCAGTTTGAAATCAACCTCGAAGACGACATCGTCGCCGCGTGCCTGATGTGCCGCGACGGCCAAGTCATCCGCAAAAACGCCTAAGCAGGGATTCAGACGATGGAAGAGCTTATCTCCCCCGGTATCTACAACCTGATCATCTTTGTGCTGGCGATTTATGTCGGTTATCACGTGGTCTGGAACGTAACACCTGCATTGCACACGCCACTGATGGCCGTGACCAACGCCATTTCCGCGATTGTCATCGTCGGCGCCATGCTGGCTGCCGCGCTGACCGTCACCCCGTTGGGCAAGACTATGGGCACAC
The DNA here is from genome assembly GCF_900119375.1 of Pseudomonas sp. NFR02. Classification (NCBI taxonomy): domain Bacteria; kingdom Pseudomonadati; phylum Pseudomonadota; class Gammaproteobacteria; order Pseudomonadales; family Pseudomonadaceae; genus Pseudomonas; species Pseudomonas sp. NFR02. The sequence continues at coordinate 381,729 of NZ_FPJJ01000006.1, read as the reverse complement.
TGGCCGTGGCCCTGGCGGCGGTAAATGTCTTCGGTGGCTTCCTGGTCACCCGCAGAATGCTTGAGATGTTCAAGAAGAAAGCCCCGAAAGTAAAAGAAGAGGCGCCCAAGTAATGAGCATGAATCTCGTGACGACGCTCTACCTGATCGCGTCGATCTGCTTCATCCAGGCCCTTAAAGGCCTCTCGCACCCGACCACTTCGCGGCGCGGCAACCTGTTCGGCATGCTCGGCATGGCGCTGGCGGTGCTCACCACCGTCGGCCTCATTTATAAGCTGGGGGCTGAACTGGCGACTGCCGGTATCGGCTACGTCATCGTTGGCCTACTGGTTGGCGGTACCGCCGGTTCGATCATGGCCAAGCGTGTTGAAATGACCAAGATGCCCGAGCTGGTCGCCTTCATGCACAGCATGATCGGCCTGGCAGCGGTGTTCATCGCCATTGCCGCCGTGGTCGAGCCGCAGTCCCTGGGCATCGTCAAGCACTTGGGCGATTCGATACCGGCCGGTAACCGCCTGGAACTGTTCCTCGGTGCCGCTATCGGTGCAATCACCTTCTCCGGCTCGGTGATCGCATTCGGCAAGCTGTCGGGCAAGTACAAGTTCCGCCTGTTCCAGGGCGCACCGGTACAGTTCGGCGGCCAACACAAACTGAACCTGGTGCTCGGTCTCGCAACCCTGGGCCTGGGCCTGGCGTTCATGTTCACCGGCAATCTCAGCGCATTTGCACTGATGCTGGCCCTGGCCTTCGTGCTGGGTGTGCTGATCATCATCCCGATTGGCGGCGCCGACATGCCCGTGGTGGTGTCGATGCTCAATAGCTATTCCGGCTGGGCAGCGGCGGGCATCGGTTTCTCGCTGAACAACTCGATGCTGATCATCGCCGGTTCCCTGGTGGGCTCCAGCGGCGCGATCCTGTCGTACATCATGTGCAAGGCGATGAACCGCTCCTTCTTTAATGTGCTGTTGGGCGGTTTCGGCAACGCGCCGGATGCTGGCGCTGCGGCGGGCTCCAAAGAAGCACGCCCGGTGAAGTCCGGCTCCGCTGATGACGCCACCTTCCTGCTGACCAACGCCGACACCGTAATTATCGTCCCAGGCTACGGCCTTGCGGTCGCGCGGGCACAACACGCGCTCAAGGAGCTGACCGAGAAGCTGACCCACCACGGCGTCACCGTGAAATACGCGATCCACCCGGTGGCGGGCCGTATGCCGGGGCACATGAACGTATTGCTGGCCGAAGCCGAAGTGCCTTACGACCAGGTGTTCGAGATGGAAGACATCAACTCCGAGTTCGGCCAGGCCGACGTGGTGCTGGTGTTGGGCGCCAACGACGTGGTCAACCCGGCCGCCAAGAACGACCCGAACTCACCCATCGCCGGCATGCCGATTCTCGAGGCGTTCAAGGCCAAGACCATCATCGTCAACAAGCGCTCGATGGCCAGCGGCTACGCCGGCCTGGATAACGAGTTGTTCTACCTGGACAAGACCATGATGGTGTTCGGTGATGCCAAGAAGGTCATCGAAGACATGGTCAAGGCCGTCGAATAACACTGCGCCAGCGCAATACCTGAAACCCTGGCCTCACGTAGGCTGGGGTTTTTTTATGATTCCCACGCTCTGCGTGAGAGCGCATCCAGGGATGCTCTGCGTCCCGCTTTGCACACACATGAAACCCGACCAAAGGCTCTAAATCGCGACCTGGCATTCGACCATGGTAGCGGGCCGAAACTTTTTGAAATCACTACACTGCCCACCTTGCTTTCCGTAGCCAGAGATAACAATTCATGTACCGTGATCGTATCCGCTTGCCTTCGTTGTTGAACAAGGTCATGAGCGCGGCAGACGCCGCTGCACTGATCGAGGACGGCATGACCGTCGGCATGAGCGGCTTCACCCGTGCCGGTGAAGCCAAGGCCGTCCCCCACGCCCTGGCCGAACGCGCCAAGACTTCGCCACTCAAAATCACGCTGATGACCGGCGCCAGCCTGGGCAATGACCTGGACAAGCAGTTGACCGAAGCCGGCGTACTGTCACGACGCATGCCCTTTCAAGTCGACAGCACTCTGCGCAAGGCGATCAATGCCGGCGAGGTGATGTTTATCGACCAGCACCTGTCAGAAACCGTCGAGCAACTGCGCAACAATCAGCTCAAATTGCCCGACATCGCCGTGATCGAAGCCGTCGCGATCACTGAGCAGGGCCATATCGTGCCCACTACTTCCGTAGGCAACTCGGCCAGCTTCGCGATCTTTGCCAAACAGGTGATCGTCGAGATCAACCTGGCGCACAACCCGAACCTGGAAGGGCTGCACGACATCTACATCCCGACCTACCGGCCGACGCGCACGCCGATCCCGCTGGTGAAAGTCGACGACCGTATCGGCAGCACCGCGATTCCGATCCCGCCCGAGAAAATCGTCGCCATCGTCATCACCAACCAGGCGGACTCCGCCTCCACGGTAACGCCGCCTGACAGCGACACCCAAGGCATCGCCAATCACCTGATCAACTTCCTCAAGCAAGAAGTCGATGCCGGGCGCATGACCAACAAGCTCGGCCCGCTGCAAGCCGGCATCGGTAATATTGCCAACGCGGTGATGTGCGGATTGATCGAGTCGCCGTTCGAAGACCTGACCATGTACTCGGAAGTGTTGCAGGATTCGACCTTCGACCTGATCGACGCCGGCAAGCTGAGCTTTGCCTCCGGCAGTTCGATTACCTTGTCGGAGCGACGCAATGCCGATGTGTTCGGCAACCTGGAGCACTACAAGGACAAATTGGTGCTGCGCCCGCAGGAAATTTCCAACCACCCTGAAGTGGTACGGCGCCTGGGCATCATCGGTATCAATACCGCGCTGGAGTTCGATATCTACGGCAACGTCAACTCCACCCACGTCTGCGGCACGCGGATGATGAACGGCATCGGCGGCTCCGGGGATTTCGCCCGCAATGCGCACCTGGCGATCTTCGTCACCAAGTCCATTGCCAAGGGCGGCGCAATTTCCAGCGTGGTACCGATGGTCAGCCATGTGGACCACACCGAGCATGACGTGGACATTCTCGTCACCGAAGTAGGCCTTGCCGACCTGCGGGGCCTGGCGCCACGGGAGCGCGCTCGGGTGATCATCGATAACTGCGTGCACCCAGCCTACCGCGATGCCCTCAACACTTACTTCGATGCCGCCTGCGCCATCGGTGGGCATACGCCGCACATCTTGCGCGAAGCACTGAGTTGGCACATTAACCTGGAAGAAACCGGGCACATGCTCAAGGCTTGATGAATACAGATCCGGGCTGATGCAAATACAGTTTCATCAGCTCGGTGAACCCACCCGCACTTATGGAAAAAACTGTACTGCTGTACTGGTCATTTCCTACCGAAATATCCCACACACCAACTCAAAAATGCCTATTTCGCACCTTTTAAGTGCGCACAGGTACAGTTGCCCCAATTTCGTACCGTACAGCCTCGCTAAACAGTTAACTGGCCTCTCACAATACAGGTGAACTGTATCTAGAGAGTCTTGCCTCGGAGGAGGATCATTGGCATCAGTTAAACCACTACCTAATCCCGCCACAAGCGGAAGGATGTCATCATGGAACGTACACTCAGTTCCGAACTGTTCTTCGAAGAAAAAGCTGTAAACACCCAGGCTTCCCTGCCTTTGCGCGTTCTCGCCAACCTGATGTTGTGGCAGCGCCGCATCTCCAGCCGCCACCAGTTGGCTCGCCTGGATTCGCGTCTGCTGGCTGACGCCGGTATCAGCGAAGCTCAACGCTACGAAGAGCTGAGCAAGCCGTTCTGGCGCTAAGTGGCGCCCGCTGGCCCTGACCTGACGGGTCCACTGCCAGCACCCTGATTTGTCAAAGCAAAGCCCGCCCCGGGTAACCGGAGGCGGGCTTTGTTGTATCTGCGATAGCGCATTGGATAGGCTCGATTCAAGCACACAGATACAGTTTCAAATTTATAAAATATGACAGGTACAGTTTAATTACAGGCTTCCGAATAGTCCTGCACACGCCTAATATCGGTTCACCACGTGGCGAACCCTGTAGAGCGTGCGTCTGATGCTCGACAGTCCCAGTCCGTTTCATTGTGGCCGTTTCGCGCCACCTTATTATTCGTCTACAGGAGTTACCCCATGTCCCGTCTTCGCCTGCTGTGCACTGCCGCTGTGCTGACTCTGGCTGCCAATGCCAACGCGAGCAGCCTGATCATGACGACTGACTCGATCGTCGGCGCTCTGAAGGCAACCTCCGATGCCACGTCTGATGCCACCTCATCCCTGCGCGACAACAAGGTCGTACAAGCGGCTCGTGACGACGCCGCCAGCTTTGTCGCCAGCCAAGGCGCCATCCGTGGCGTGAAACTGGAAAGCGCCCTGGCCCAGATCCGCCAACAAGCGCCGCAGTTGAATACCGCTACCGATACGCAGCTGGCACAGGCCATCCTGGCTATCTGACCCACGGCAACCAGACGGGAGCGCCTGCCGCTCCCGGATGGCTCGGCGCTGGCTCTCGCCCGGCCGTTGCGCTAGCCTTGGCGCTCGCTTTCAGTTGTCGAGTCCCATGGCTTTTTCATACCGTTTATTGATTGTTCCTGTACTGTTTTGCGCCTGCTGGTCACCCATGGCTTCAGCGTTGGATGTGTCCACCCAGAGCACGGTTGTCAGCGTGTATGCCACCAGCAAAGTGACCTCTGCGCCGTTCGACAATAAGTTGGTCCTGGCCGCTCGGGATGATGCTGCCGCTTTCATTGCCACTGACGGCCAATGGCGGGGCGCACGCCTGGAGTCCGCGCTGGACTATCTGCGCCGCACCCAGCCAAAACTTCATGCAAGCGACCTTGAACTGGCGCAAGCAATTCTCGTCCAATAATCATCGTTGTATTTCTATCTTTGTCATTGGAGTCACCCCATGCGTAGCCCGCTGATCGCCGCCGCCCTCGGCCTGCTGTTTTTGGCCGATGTCGCCCAGGCGCAAACCTTGAAGGCCACCAGCAACATCGTCGTGCGTGCCTCGGCGCGCACCATTGATTTCACCTCGGACACCACCACCTCCATCCGCGACTCCAAGATCGTGCGCGAAGCCCACGATGACGCCGCCAGTTTCGTCGCCACCAATGGCGAGATCCGTGGCGCCCAGCTGGAAGCCGCGTTCGATACCCTTCGCACCCGCGTGCCAGAAGCCCGTGATGCCAGCGACCAGACCCTCGCAGAAGCTATCCTCGCTCTGTGAGGCGCCTCAAAACCTGGCTCCTGGCCGGGGCCGTGCTGCTGTGCGCGAGTACGGCCCAGGCCGGCCTGCAACTGCGGCTCAAGACCGAAGGCTTGAGCCCGGCCGAACAGCAGGCCAGCCAGGCATTGCTGGATGAAGCGCTGCGCTCCTTGCCGCCGCGCTTTGTCGAGCAATTGGACCGACGTATTGATGTCGGCTGGACCGACAAGATGCCTGAGAACGCCTACGGGCAGGCATCCCTGGTGTCCGAGTTGGACCTCAACCAGAACCTGCTCGCCAGCCTGACTGACGGCAGCGCCGCCACCCAGAAAACCAATCGCCCCCACGGTACGGTGCGCCGGGAAATGCTCGCCACCGTGCTGCATGAACTGACCCACATTTACGACCGTGCGCGCCTGTGGTCCAAGGACGAGCGCACGCTGATCCAGCGCTGCAGCCGTCAGAACAACATTACCGGCTTGATCGGCTTGCCCGACCAGTGCCGTGGCCAGAACGACCGCCGCTTTACCCTCAGTGACGACCCACGCCTGTTGGATCTTGCCGGCTGGCCACAATATGTGGGTCGGCGCGGAGAGCGTGAGCAGCACAACCATCAGGTGGTGCGCAGCCCGGACATCTACGAAACCACCAGCCCGCTGGAGTTCGTGGCGGTCAACATGGAGTATTTCCTCCTGGACCCCAGCTACGCCTGTCGCCGCCCCGCGCTGTTCCGTTATTACAAGGATCACTTCGGCTGGGCCCCGCCTGAACAGGACACCTGCGCCAGTACCTATGCCTTCCTGAACGCGGGCAACGATTTCGCCAAGACGCCCCTGGGCCAGATCGATCCGGAGCGCGTGTATGAAATCGACTATCTGCTGGCCGAAGCCAACCAGAACCTGGTGAGCCGTTGGGGCCATAGCATGTTGCGCCTGGTGATTTGTGCGCCGGGCCGCCCGCGTGGCCCGGATTGCCGGCTGGACTTGGACCGGCATCTGGTGCTGTCCTACCGCGCCTTCGTCGGTGACGTCCAGCTGTCGAGCTGGGATGGCCTGGTGGGTAAATACCCGTCGCGGCTGTTCGTACTGCCGTTGGCCCAGGTCATTGATGAATACACCAAGACCGAACTGCGTGGCCTGGCGTCGGTGCCGCTGAAGCTCAGCCGTCAGGAAATCAACGACACCGTCGAACATGCGGCGCAGATGCACTGGAGCTATGACGGCAACTACTTCTTTATCTCCAACAATTGTGCGGTCGAAAGCCTGAAACTGTTGCGCAGCGGCAGCGCCAACCCGCAATTGACCGGCCTGGACAACATCACCCCCAACGGTTTGCTGGAAGTGCTCAGCGCCCGCGGCCTGGCCGATACCAGCGTATTGAATGACAAGCGCGAGGCACTGCGGCTGGGGTATCACTTCGACTCGTTCCGCGAGCGTTACCAGGCCATGTTTGATGTGCTGCGCAAGCAACTGCCGATCAAGCAGACCCAGGTCGAAGACTGGTTGTCCCTGGATGCGCAAGCGCGTCGCCAATGGTTCAGCCAGGCCGACCTGCGCACCAGCGCCGCGCTGTTGCTGCTGGAGCAGGCCAGCTATCGCAAACAACTGATGCTCGCCCAGGATGAGGTCAAACAACGCTACCTCAATGCCCGCGAGCTGAAATACGGCGGCATGGAGAAAGCCAACAACACGCTGCAGCAAATTCTCGCCAACAGCGGCTTCCTGAGTCGCCCGGCCGAGTTGCTGGACAGTGGGGGTTATGGCCTGCCGCAACCTTCGGAAGCCAAGCGCCTTGAATCAGAAAGCGCCGAACGCCAGAAACAGTTGCAGTCGTTGACCGGCGAGCTGGATAAGGAGGTGAGGGCGCTGCTCGATCTTTCCCGCGCCGCCGAGATCGCCGCGTGTGAAGCCAACCTCAAGCAGGTGGGTGAGCATTTGCGGGCCTTGCACAAAGCCGCCGGCGGCCTGGAACTACCCTGATAGTCTGGCAGCGACCACTATCCAAATGTGGGAGCAGGCTTGCCTGCGATGGCGGTGTCACAGCCATAAGAGATGTTGGCTGATACACCGCCATCGCAGGCAAACCAGCCCCCCACATTTTGTTCTGCACCAACCTGAAGAATGATGCCTGCCCTTCATCAGCTGTTTTCTCAGCGAAAGCTGGCTGAAAGCTTCCCCGTCTAGGATCGCCCTCACTGCCGGCAACAGACCGGCTGTTAACAACAACAATGGTGATTCCCGATGTCCGCTCGTACCCGCCTGTTCGCTCCGACTCCACCCGTACGCCTCGTGCCTTTCGTTCTGCGCTGACCGCCACTCGGTCCGCCATTCCCTAGCCGCGCTACGCCTGGAGTATTCCTATGCTGACTTTCCTTGGCTTTGCCATGGTCATCACGTTCATGTTCCTGATCATGACCAAGCGCCTGTCCGCGCTGATCGCCTTGATCATCGTGCCGATCCTGTTCGCGCTGTTCGGCGGTTTCGCACCGAAGATCGGCCCGATGATGCTCGAAGGCATCACCAAGCTTGCGCCGACCGGCGTGATGCTGATGTTCGCCATCCTCTATTTTGCCTTGATGATCGACTCCGGCCTGTTCGACCCGGCCGTGCGCAAGATCCTCAAGATGGTCAAGGGCGACCCGCTCAAGGTGTCGGTCGGCACCGCCGTGCTGGCCCTGGTGGTGTCCCTGGACGGTGACGGTGCCACCACCTACATGATCTGCGTCGCGGCCATGCTGCCGCTGTACCAGCGCATCGGCATGAGCCCAAGGATCATGGCCGGCCTGATCATTCTCGCCGGTGGCGTGATGAACATGACCCCCTGGGGCGGCCCGACGGCGCGCGCCGCCAGTGCGCTGCATGTAGACCCGTCGGACATCTTCGTACCGATGATCCCGGCCATGGCCGCCGGTGTTGTGGCGATCCTGGTGATTGCCTACATGTACGGCAAGCGCGAACGTGCGCGCCTGGGTGAATTGCACCTGCAGGGCGACGAGATCGACCACAGCGAAATCAGCGTGTCGCAATTCCCCGACGCCCGCCGTCCGAAATTGATCTGGTTCAACGGCGCCCTGACCCTGGCGTTGATGTGCACCCTGATTGCCGGCCTGTTGCCGCTGCCAGTGCTGTTCATGGTGGCGTTCAGTATCGCCATGATCGTCAACTACCCGTGCCTGCAGCAGCAGAAAGACCGCGTCGCGGCTCACGCCGGTAGCGTATTGGCGGTGGTGGGCTTGATCTTCGCCGCCGGTATCTTCACGGGCATCCTGTCGGGCACCGGCATGGTCGACGCCATGTCCAAGAGCCTGTTGGCAGTCATCCCCGAAGCCATGGGCCCTTACCTGGCGGTGATCACCGCGCTGGTGAGCATGCCGTTCACCTTCTTCATGTCCAACGATGCGTTCTACTACGGCGTACTGCCGGTACTGGCCGAAGCTGCCAGCCATTACGGCATCACCGCGGTGGAAATGGCGCGGGCGTCGATCGTCGGGCAGCCCGTGCATTTGCTCAGCCCACTGGTACCCTCGACGTACTTGCTGGTTGCCCTGGCGGGTATCGAATTCGGCGATCACCAGCGCTTCACGCTCAAGTGGGCAGTGCTGGTGTGCCTGTGCATAATGTTCGCCGCACTGCTGATGGGGATTTTTCCGCTGTTCAGCACTCTATAATCGTACCGACTCACTCACCGCGCGGCGCTACAGCTTGCGCGGTTAACACTTGCTCAAAGGAATACACATGGAATGGCTGACCAATCCGGAAATCTGGATTGCCTTCTTCACCCTGACGGCTCTCGAGATCGTCCTGGGCATCGATAACATCATCATGATTTCGATCCTGGTCAGCCGCATGCCCAAGCATATGCAGGCGCGCACCCGGATCTTCGGCCTGGCACTGGCCATGGTCACGCGCATCCTGTTGCTGCTGTCGATCACCTGGGTCATGCAACTGACCGCCGACCTGTTCGTCGTGTTTGGCCAAGGCATCTCCGGTCGTGACCTGATCCTGTTCTTCGGTGGCCTGTTCCTGCTGTGGAAAAGCTCCCAGGAGATGTACCACGCGCTGGAAGGTGAAGATGAAACCCACGACGAGCCCAAAGGCGCCGGTGGCAAGTTCATCTACACCATTATCCAGATCGCCATCATCGACATCGTGTTCTCCCTGGACTCGGTGATTACCGCCGTCGGCATGGTTTCCCACGTGCCGGTGATGGTTGCCGCCATCGTCGTTGCGGTATTGGTGATGATGCTGGCTGCCGGCACCATCAGCGAGTTCATCGACAAGCACCCGTCGCTGAAAATGCTGGCGCTGTCGTTCCTGCTGGTCGTGGGTACCGTACTGATCGCTGAATCCTTCGACGTACACGTGCCAAAAGGCTACGTCTACTTCGCCATGGCGTTCTCGCTGGCGGTGGAAGCGGTGAACATCAAGATGCGTACCGCCATCGCGAAAAAGAAGAAACAGCAGGACCCAGTGAAACTGCGCAAGGACATTCCGGGTCAGTAAATTTGACCCGCGAGTGATCGTTCCCACGCTCCGCGTGGGAATGCCCTCTCGGACGCTCCGCGTCCGCAAAGTGACGCAGAGCGTCACAGGATGCGTTCCCACGCCAAGCGTGGGGAACGATCTTCATGACAGTTTTGTTTCAATCCCAAGTTTAGCTATGCGATGCTGGCGCAGAGCCCATTCGCCAACTACAGCTTAGGTACAAGACGTAGAGCGGCACGCGGTAACTTTCCTTCGCTCCTGCTGGAGCGCACCCACACGGGGGGCCGAGCATGCTGACCTTGCTCAATCTGCTTTCCGCCGTGACCCTGCTTATCTGGGGCACGCATATCGTCCGAACCGGCATCCTGCGGGTCTACGGTTCCAATTTGCGCCAAGTCATCGGGCAGAACATGTCCAAGCGCTGGCTGGCATTTGTCGCCGGTATCCTGGTGACGGCCATGGTGCAAAGCAGTAACGCCACCGCGATGCTGGTGACTTCGTTCGTCGGCCAAGGGCTGATGAGCCTCACGCCGGCCTTGGCCACCATGCTTGGCGCCGACGTCGGTACGGCCTTGATGGCGCGGGTGCTGACGTTCGATTTGTCCTGGCTGTCGCCGCTGCTGATCTTCCTCGGGGTGATTTTCTTCCTGTCGCGCAAGCAGACGCGGGCAGGACAGTTAGGCCGGGTGGGGATCGGCCTGGGCCTGATCATCCTCGCGCTGCAATTGATCGTCGAAGCCGCCGGGCCCATTACCCATGCCCAGGGCGTGAAAGTCATCTTCGCTTCGCTGACCGGCGATATCTTGCTGGACGCCCTGGTGGGCGCGCTGTTCGCCATGATTTCCTACTCCAGCCTCGCTGCGGTGCTGCTCACGGCCACCCTGGCCGGTGCCGGCGTGATCGGCTTGCACGTGGCCATCGGCCTGGTAATCGGCGCCAACATCGGCAGCGGGGTGCTGGCGTTTCTCAGTACCAGCATGCAAAACACTGCCGGTCGCCAAGTGGCCCTAGGCAGCCTGTTGTACAAATTGATCGGTCTGTTGCTGATCATTCCGGTGCTTGACCCGCTCGTGGGCTGGATGGACGGCCTGGACTACAGCGTTCAGGGCATGGTCATCACCTTCCACCTGCTCTACAACGTCAGCCGTTGCCTGATCCTGTTGCCCACCATCGGGCCCATGGCACGCCTGTGCGAATGGCTGCTGCCGGAACGCCCCGAAACCAACGGCAAGGCCAAGCCACGCCATCTGGACCTGGCCTCATTGAATACCCCAAGCCTGGCCCTGGCGAACGCCGCCCGCGAAACCCTGCGCCTGGGTGACTTGATCGACAATATGCTCACTTCGATGCAGGAAGTGCTGCGCGGCAACCAAACCGCCGTTACCCAAGAAATGCGCAGCCTGAGCGATGACGTCGAAGCGCTCTACAGCGCGATCAAACTCTACCTGGCGCAAATGCCCCGTGAAGACCTGAGTGAACAGGACAACCGCCGCTGGGCCGAGATCATCGAGCTGTCGATCAACTTGAAATTGGCCGGTGACCTGATCGAACGCATGCTGCGCAAGGTCCAGCAACAGAAGACCTCGCAACGCCGGCAATTTTCCGAAGTGGGCCTGGAGGAACTCAGTGGCCTGCACAGCCAGTTGATCGCCAACCTGCGCCTGGGCCTGTCGGTGTTCCTCAGCGGCGACCCGGAAAGCGCCCGTCAATTACTGCGAGAAAAGCGCCGCTTCCGTGCCCAGGAACGCCGCCTGGCCCACGCCCATGTCAGCCGCTTGCAGCGCAAGATCGTGCAGAGCCTGGAAACCAGCTCCCTGCATCTGGAACTGATTGCCGACATGAAACGCTTGAACTCGTTGTTTTGCAGCAGTGCTTATGTAGTGTTGGAAACGTCCGACACCGGCGCGCTCTCTGCCGAAAGTATTGCCGACATCACCCATTCGCCCTGAACGTACGCCCGCGAGCGAAGTCAGTTAACAATGGACCTCATTCGCCAGGAAGCTTGTTATGCGTCGCCTGTTACTCGCCTGCCTGCTCTTGGGCTCGGTACACACCTTTGCCTTTGACCGCCTGCAAGTCGAGGGCTACACCTTGCCCAACGGCCTGCAACTGCTGCTCAAACCGGGCACCGAGCGTGGGCACGTGGCTATTCGCCTGGTGGTTGGGGTGGGCCTGGACGACTTCGGTTGCGAAGAAAAAGAACTGCCGCACTTGTTCGAGCACTTGCTGTTCAGCGGCATCGATGGCGGCGGCGAAGGCGACCTCGAAGACCGCATGCAAGCCCTGGGCGGCGAGTGGAACGCCTACACCAGCAACGCCGACACTACTTTCGTGATCGAGGCGCCCGCGCAGAACCAACGCAAAGTACTGGACCTGCTGCTGGCAATCCTCACGCGCACGCAACTGACCGACGCTCATATCAACGCCGCCAAACAGGTGGTGGAGCGCGAAGACGGCGGCCATTATTCACACTTGCAACGCCTGCTGGATCGCCAAGACCTCGGTCACAGCGCCAGTAACCAATTGGCCGTGGAGTTGGGCCTCAAGTGCGCCGAACGCGCCGAGGTCAGCCACCTCACCCGCGACTCGTTGGAGAAGCTGCGCAAAGCATGGTACGCGCCGAACAACATGACCCTGATCGTCGTCGGCGATCTCGACAAACTGCTGCCCGCCTACCTGGAACGCACCTATGGTCAACTCGACCCAGTGGAGCCGAGCGAACATCGCCCCCTCCCGGAAATCCAGCATACCGCCGCCAGCCACCGCGACCTGATCCGCGGCTGGGTGGGCGATGGCGCCAAGCTGCACTGGCTGTTCCCAGAGCCTGTGCTGGACGACCAGCATGATGAAACCTACAACCTGCTCAAGGACTACCTCGACTGGGCGCTGTACCGGCAACTGCGCCTCAAGCACGGTTTGTCCTACGGCCCGTGGGTAGAACGCGAAGTGCTCGGCGGCGTTGGGTTCCTCAGCCTGAATGCCGACCTTGAGCGAGAAAACCTCGCTGAAGCCGAGCAGGTCTTGCAAGACCTCAAGGCCCAACTGCTCAAGGATGGCCTCGACCCAACAGTATTCACACGCCTGCAACAAGCCGCCATTGCCCGCCAAGCCTGGGCAGTGCAGGGCAACAGCGCGTTGGCCGACTATTACTGGAGTGCGGCCGGCGACTACTCCAATGGACGTTTCAGCGACCCGGTCAAACGCATCAAGGCCGTGAGCCTGGCGCAAACCAACCAGGCCATGCGCGAAGCGTTCCAGCAGCCGGGCTACTGGCGCATCGAAAAACCGCTGTTGAGTTATGACGCCTTGACCTGGATCGGTGCGGGCGTGCTGGGCCTGATCATCATGGGTTTGATCGGCCTGAGGCTTTATCGCAAACCTGTTGAGTAATGAGGCACAGAATATCGGGCCAAGGCGTTATTCTGTCTGAGATTTTTCCCACAACCAGTGAACCGCCCATGCCGAACTTGCCGCCCCTCATCCAGCGCGTTATAGAACTGATCAAGCGCTACCCAGGGGTGATTGCACTCGGCGGTTTCATCTCGGGGGTGGGCAGCTTCATCCTGGTAGACCGCCAGCAGGGCATGGCCAGCTGGATCGCGGTGATCATGCTGGTGAGCTGGTTGTGGCTGATGCTGGAGAACAGCTTTACGCAACTGTTCACCAAAGTCTTCAATCGCGAGATCCCTGAACCGCTGCTGCGCTACGCCACCCAGATGATCCACCAGGAAAGTCTGTTTTTCGTCCTGCCCTTCTTTTTCGTCACCACCGCCTGGAACAGCGGCCAATCGTTGTTCACTGGCCTGCTCGGCGCAGCGGCGCTGGTGTCGATCATCGACCCGCTGTATTACAAATGGCTGGCGCCCAAACGCTCGCTATTCCTGGCCCTGCACACCCTGACCCTATTCGCCGCGTTGCTGACCGCGCTGCCGATCATCATGCACCTGACCACCGCCCAGAGTTACAAACTGGCGTTGGGCGTGGCCATGGTCCTGTCGATCCCGAGCCTGGCCGTCAGCCTGCCGCTGCGTAGCCTCAAGGGCTGGGCGATGCTGCTGGGGGTAACGGCCGCCATCGGCTGCGCCGGCTGGTTCCTGCGCAGTTGGGTACCGCCCGCCACCCTGTGGATGACCGAAGTCGCCATCAGCACCCAACTGCAAGACCGCACGCCGGGCGACGACCTCAAGCAAGTCACCTCCGCCCAATTGCGCAGTGGTGGGCTGTATGCGTACACCGCGATCAACGCGCCACGCGGGCTGGATGAGCGGATTTACCATGTGTGGAAATTCAACGGCCAGGAAGTCGACCGCATTGCCCTGGACATCCATGGTGGGCGCAAGGAAGGCTATCGCGCCTGGACCCACAAGCAGAACTTCCCCGGTGACGCCGTAGGGCGCTGGCAGGTGCAGGTGCTCACCGAAGACGGGCAAGTCATCGGCGTTCTGCGCTTCAAGGTGATAGACACAGCACAAGCGGACAACCCAAAGTAAGCCGGATCGTGCTATTACGTAGCAATTGTGGATAGCCAAACAAGCTCGGAGCTTATGACCACTCGCACGACGGCCGGCGCGGCCCATCTAGATACGTCCAGCACCCCGCCTTCGCTACGGATTACCGGCGACTGGACGCTGGCCCACTACGCCGACCTGAAGAAGCTGTCGGCCGCACTCGACGGCCAATACGACGCCGGCGCCCGCATTGACCTCAACGGCCTCGGCGCGCTGGATACCGCCGGCGCCTCGCTGCTGGTAGAGCTGCTGGGCCCTGCACGCATCGAACACTCTGCCGAACAGACCGATTGCACCCTGGCAGCCGCCGACCGTGCACTGCTCAAGACCGTCTACCGCTCCCTGAATGACTTTTGCGTACCGATCAAAGAGCCGGAAGAGGCCGCCGGCATTCAAGTGTTGGCTCGCATCGGCCGTGCAGTAGACACGGTCTGGCAAGACGCAATGAAGCTGTTGGGCTTTATCGGCCTGATCCTCGAAACCTTCGCCCGCGGCATTTGGCGGCCCAAACGCTGGCGCCTGACGCCCATGGTCGCCCACATCGAACAGACCGGCCTGGATGCGGCGCCTATCGTCGCTCTGCTGACCTTTCTGGTCGGCGCCGTCGTGGCCTTCCTCGGCGCCACTGTGCTCAAGAGCTTCGGCGCGACGATCTTTACCGTGGACCTGGTGGCCTTCTCCTTCCTGCGCGAATTCGGCGTGTTGCTTACCGCAATCCTCATCGCCGGCCGTACCGCCAGTGCGTTCACCGCGCAAATCGGTTCAATGAAGGCCAACGAAGAAATCGACGCCATCCGCACATTGGGCCTGGACCCTATGGAGCTGTTGGTATTGCCCCGCGTGTTGGCGCTGCTGGTGGCGTTGCCGATGCTGACCTTCCTGGCGATGCTCTCGGGGATCGTCGGCGGTGGTGTGGTGTGTGCGGTGGCCCTGGATATTTCGCCAGCGATGTTTCTTTCGCTGCTGCAATCGGACATTGGCGTGCAGCACTTTCTGGTGGGCATGGTGAAGGCGCCGATCTTTGCGTTTTTGATCGCGGCCATTGGTTGCCTGGAAGGTTTTAAAGTCAGCGGCAGTGCCGAGTCGGTCGGCGCGCACACCACGTCCAGCGTGGTGCAATCGATCTTTGTGGTGATCGTGCTGGATGCGGTCGCGGCGATGTTCTTCATGGAGATGGGCTGGTGAGTCGTCTACACCGTGCGCCCACTGAGGCGGTGATTGAAGTACGTGGCCTGTGCAACCGTTTCGGCAGCCAAAGCGTGCATGAGAACCTCGACCTGGATTTGTACAAGGGCGAGATCCTGGCGGTGGTGGGGGGCTCTGGCAGCGGTAAATCCGTGTTGTTGCGCAGCATCGTTGGCCTGCGGCGCCCCAGCGAGGGCGAAGTGCGGGTGTTCGGCAAAAACCTGCCGAGCCTGCCTGAACATGAACGCTCACTGGTAGAACGCCGCTTTGGCGTACTGTTCCAGAAGGGCGCGCTGTTTTCCTCGCTGACGGTGACCGAGAACGTGGCTCTGCCATTGATCGAGCACGCCGGCCTCAGCCGCGCCGATGCCGAGCACCTGGCGGCGGTCAAGCTGGCCCTGGCGGGGTTGCCGCTGTCGGCGGCCGACAAATACCCGGCCTCGTTATCCGGCGGCATGATCAAGCGCGCAGCACTGGCCCGCGCACTGGCCTTGGACCCGGACATCCTGTTCCTGGACGAACCCACCGCCGGTCTCGACCCGATTGGCGCGGCGCAGTTCGACCAACTGATCCTCACCCTGCGCGATGCGCTGGGCTTGAGTGTGTTCCTGGTCACCCACGACCTCGACACGCTGTACACCATCACCGACCGTGTGGCGGTGCTGGCGCAGAAGAAAGTGCTGGTGGCCGACGCCATCGATGTCGTTTCGGAAACGGACGACGCCTGGATTCACGAATATTTCCACGGCCCCCGGGGCCGCGCGGCATTGGATGCCGCTCAATCGCTCAACGAGGTATGACATGGAAACCCGAGCCCATCATGTGATGATCGGACTGTTCAGCGTAATTGTGGTGGTCGGCGCGATGCTGTTTGGCCTGTGGCTGGCCAAGTCCAGCGTCGATACCGCCTTCCAGGATTACGAAGTGATCTTCAACGAAGCGGTCAGCGGCCTGTCCCAGGGCAGTGCGGTGCAGTACAGCGGCATCAAGGTGGGCGACGTGATCAGCCTGCGCCTGGACCCCAAAGACCCACGCCGCGTCCTGGCGCGCATCCGCCTGGCCGGGCAAACGCCAATCAAGGAAGACACCCAGGCCAAACTGGCCCTGACCGGTATCACCGGCACCTCGATCATCCAGCTCAGTGGCGGCACCCCGCAGAGCCCGGAGCTCAAGGGCAAGGACGGCAACCTGCCGGAAATCATCGCGTCGCCATCGCCTATCGCACGCCTGCTCAATAACAGCAACGACCTGATGACCAGCGTCAACCTGCTGCTGCACAACGCCAACCACCTGTTCTCGCGGGAAAACGTCGAACGCCTGAGCAACACCCTGGACAACCTGCAACAAACCACCGGCGCCATTGCCGAGCAACGCGGCGACATCAAGGTGGTGATGCAGCAATTGATGCAGGTGAGCAAACAGGCGGGCGCGGCGCTGGAGCAAACCACCGTGCTGATGCGCAGCGCCAATGGTTTGCTCAGTGAACAAGGCAAGCAAGCCTTCGGCAGCGCCGAGCAGGCGATGAAATCCCTGGAGCAAAGCACCGCCACCATCAATACCTTGCTGACCAATAACCAGGACTCGGTGAACAGCGGCATGCAGGGCCTCAACGAACTGGCGCCAGCCGTGCGCGAGTTGCGTGAAACCCTCGGCTCGCTGCGCGCCATCTCCCGCCGTCTGGAAGCCAACCCCAGCGGTTACCTGCTGGGCAGCGACAAGAACAAGGAGTTCACGCCATGAAGCGTGCGTATCACATGATCGTCCCCATGGCCCTGGCACTGGTCAGCGCGTGTTCGATCCTACCCAAGCCGGACCCTTCGGACGTGTACCGCCTGGCGTCCACCCAGCCGGCCAGCCAAGGCACGCCGGTGAGTTGGTCGCTGCGCGTGACCAAGCCGCAGACCAGCGAGTTTCTCGACAGCCCGCGCATCGCCGTGGTGCCAGATGGCAACTTGATCAGCAACTACGCGAACTCGCGCTGGAGTGACCCGGCGCCGGTGCTGCTGCGTAATCGCCTGCTGGATGGCTTCCAGCGCGACGGGCGCGTGACATTGTTGAGCACTGACGAGACCAACCTGCAAGCCGACTATGAACTGGGCGGGCAGTTGCAGGCGTTTCAGAGCGAGTATCGGGGCAAGACGGTGGAGGTGGTGATTCGCCTCGACGCGCGATTGGTGCGTGGGCGTGATCAAAGGATTATCGCCAGCCGTCGGTTTGAAGTGAGGCAGCCGGTGAGTGACACCCAGGTGCCAGCGGTGGTGGCTGCTTTTGGCCAGGCTGGGGATCAGTTGAATAAGCAGGTGGTGGATTGGGTAGTACATCAGGGTAATACTGCGCCGAAAAAATGATTCCACCACCCTGTAGGAGCGAGCTTGCTCGCGAAAAACCTGAGACCGCCTCGGGGAATCTGATGCCCCGCGTCATCGTTAACGTTTTTCGCGAGCAAGCTCGCTCCTACAGGGTGCGGCTCATGCTTAACCGAAGAACCAGTAGCACACCGAAATAGCCGCGACCACACCAGCAAACTCCGCGAACAACGCACACCCCACCGCATGCCGAGCCCGCTGGATCCCCACCGAACCAAAGTACACCGCCAACACATAGAAAGTGGTTTCCGTACTGCCCTGAATCGTCGCCGCCACCAAGGCCGGGAAGCTGTCCACACCCTGGGTCTGCATGGTCTCGATCAGCATCGCCCGCGCCGCGCTGCCGGAGAACGGCTTGACCATCGCGGTCGGCAGCGCGTCGACAAAGCGCGTATCCAGGCCCGTCCAGGCCACCACATGGCGAATCCCTTCCAGGCCGAACTCCAAGGCGCCCGAGGCACGCAACACGCCAACCGCACACAGCATCGCCACCAGATAGGGCAACAGATTCTTGGCCACGTCGAAGCCTTCCTTGGCGCCTTCGACAAAGGCCTCGTACACCTTGACCTTGCGCAACGCGCCGATCACCAGGAACAGCATGATCAAGCCAAACAGCGTGAGGTTGCCCAGGATCGAAGACAAACCGGCCAGCGCTGTGGCAGACAGGGTCGCCAGCAGCGCCATGAAGCCGCCCAGTACCAGCGCGCCGGGGATCAGATAGGCCAGCACCACCGGGTCCCACAAACGCAGGCGCTGCATCACCGCCACCGACAGCAGGCCCACCAGCGTCGAGGCGCTGGTGGCCAGCAGGATCGGCAGGAACACCAGCGTCGGGTCCGCAGCGCCTTGCTGGGCGCGGTACATGAAGATGGTCACCGGCAACAGCGTCAGCGAGGACGCGTTGAGCACCAGGAACAGGATCTGAGCGTTGGTCGCCGTATTGGGGATGGGGTTGAGCTCTTGCAGCGCCTTCATGGCTTTCAGGCCGATGGGCGTGGCGGCGTTGTCCAGGCCCAGGCCGTTGGCGGCAAAGTTGAGGGTGATCAAACCGATCGCGGGGTGCCCGGCGGGCACTTCCGGCATCAGGCGGCGAAACAGCGGGCCGAGGGCCTTGGCCAGCCAATCGACGATCCCGGCTTTTTCGGCGATCCGCAGAAAGCCCAGCCATAACGTCAGGGTACCGAACAGCAGCACCATGACTTCCACCGATAATTTGGCCATGGCGAAAATGCTTTCGACCATCGCCGCGAAGATCCCGGCGTTACCGCCCACCAGCCATTGCGCCAGCGCTGACACCATTGCCACGACAAAGAAGCCAAGCCACAGGCCATTGAGCATCAGATAAATCCCCCGAAAGATGGGGCGAATGATAACGGGGCTGGCAGAAACGACAAACCCCGGAATTCTCCGGGGTTTGTTTTCGATCAATCTGCAATCAGCTACGGGTGGCTTGTGCCGTAGGCAGGGCTTCCTTGCTGCGCCAGTGCGGCAAGGAATTCCAATAGCGCTCACCCTTGGCGTCGTCGTACATGCCTTCCCAACGGGAGATAACCAGTACGGCCAAGGCGTTGCCGATCACGTTCAGGGCGGTACGCGCCATGTCCATCACACGGTCGACACCGGCGATAAACGCCAAGCCTTCCAGTGGGATGCCCACGCTGCCCAGCGTCGCCAGCAACACCACGAAGGACACGCCCGGCACGCCGGCGATGCCTTTGGAGGTCACCATCAGGGTCAGTACCAACATCAATTGCTGGCCGATCGACAGGTCGATGCCATACAGCTGGGCAATGAAGATTGCTGCGATGCTCTGGTACAGGGTCGAACCGTCGAGGTTGAACGAATAACCGGTCGGCACCACGAAGCTGCAGATCGCTTTCGGCGCGCCGTAGGCTTCCATCTTTTCGATCACACGCGGCAGCACGGTTTCGGAGCTGGCGGTGGAGTAAGCCAATACCAACTCATCTTTGAAGATGCGGATCAGCTTGAGGATCGAGAAGCCGAACAGGCGGGCGATCAAACCCAGGACCGCGAAGGCGAAGAACAGGATCGCGACGTAAACCAGGATCACCAGCTTGGCCAGCGGCAGCAGCGAGGCGAAGCCGAAGTTGGCGACCGTCACCGCGATCAGCGCGAATACACCGATAGGGGCGTACTTCATGATCATGTGGGTGACTTTGAACATACTCTCGGACACGCCCTGGAACATGGTCACCAGCGGCTCGCGCAGCTCAGGCTTGAGGCTCGACAGCCCCAGGCCGAACAGCACCGAGAAGAAGATGATCGGCAGCATCTCGCCACGGGCAACAGCGGCGAAGATGTTCGAGGGGATCAGGTTGAGGATGGTTTCGATGAACGCATGTTCATGCTGCACTTCGGCGGCAGTCGCCTGGTACTTGGAGATATCCACGGTACCCAGGGTACTCATGTCGATGCCAGCGCCTGGGTGGAACAGGTTGGCGAGCAACAGGCCCACCACGATGGCGATGGTGGTGACGATTTCGAAGTAGAGGATGGTTTTGACGCCGATACGACCGAGCTTTTTCGCGTCGCCTACACCGGCGATACCGACGATCAGCGAAGAAATCACAATCGGGATCACGATCATCTTGATCAGGCGGATAAAGATATCGCCCGCCGGCTGCAACACATTGCTGATCCACCAGGCCTTTTCAGCACTGAAATGGTTGAGTACTGCACCGATTGCAATGCCCAGTACCAAACCGATGAGGATCTGCCAGGCGAGGCTTAGCTTTGCCTTCTTCATGTCATTACCCTTGCTTCAAGTGGACTTACGGCAAATGCGCCAGCTGCAACGCTCGAAAGCGAAAAAGTGTGTGCATCTGCCTCCATGGAAGGTCACCGCAGCGTGGCCGAAATGGCTTACTGGCAGGCGAAAAAAGGCGCAACTATTCCCATGCAAGGGAGCGACGTCTAATGCCGTAAACGCCTACCCCATGCCGAATCGGCATGGCTTTTTTTGAAATAATTTGTCCAAACGGTCAGTTCGTATCTGCCATTCCGGCGGGTGAATATGCCGTTGAGCGGCTAAATCAGGCTCGCGCAGAGATACTGGACGACTCGGATTGATTGGCAGAAATGTCTGAGAAATCCATCACCTAGCGCCAGAAAGATCCTATAGCGCCGATGAAAAATTCTCGATAGATGGTCACACCGACATACCCGGTAATGGTTGGCCAGAGGCAAAAAGCAAAACGGCGGCTATGAGCGGCATGAAACGCGGGGATGAGAGTCGTAAGCCCGCCGCAAGTTCAGCAAGCTTGAGGTCTTGTGAACTTGCGTCGCAGCTTTTCGCCTGACCCGGCCCTTGCGCAGGTACTCCCTGTACCCGTAGGTCACGCCGATCCTGATCGATCAGAGCAACCCGGCCCCCTGGTCATGCATCACTCAAGGAGCGATGCAAACAGAAAGAAGCACAAGGGCTTCCTTCTATGGACGCCAGCTCCGTCAGACGGAACCTAGTACCAATTCGGGTCTTTCTTGAGCTGCTCCATCAGCAGCTTTTGCATACCCTCGTCCGGCTTACCGAGAAAACGGTAATCGGCGTGCCGTGTCGGCGACTTGTCCGCTGGCAAACCAGCCGGGACTTCCACCAACATGGCGTAGGCATCTTCCTTGTCGAGGCTGAAGGCGACGATCAGGCGCTTGTTCAGGCAGGTGTCTGCGGTTTCGCAGAGCGGCCCGACCAAATACTTGTCGCCATCTTCCTCAACGGCATTCATTTGCTCGGAAGTGCCCGACAGGTTCATCACCCATTCGGGCAGGCGTTCCTCTTTCTTCACCACGTCTTGCCAGGTTTCACGGTACTGCGGATCCGCGCTGAGCAATTCGTTAGCCCGGGATTGGCCGTCATTGGCGGCCAAGGCAAGGCCACTGGCGCCCAACAGCAGGGCAGCAGCAAGGGCTTTAAAAGGCAGGCTGACCATATTCAACCTCGGCCTTTGCGACCAAAGAAGAACGAAGCGATAAACATCACCAGGAAGACCACAAACAGGATCTTGGCGATGCCGGTGGCGGTGCCCGCGATACCACCGAAGCCCAGGACTGCGGCCACAATGGCGATGATCAGAAATGTGATTGCCCAACTCAACATGGTGATTCTCCTTATGCTTCTATAGGGGTAACAGCGGTGATGCCGTGCAGTCGCTCAACATAAGCGACGTTTTTTGCCTAGAACACCCAACGGTCATGGGCCGGCAGTTCGACCAGAGTGGAACCCTGATCTACCAGGCTCAATTGCGGGGCAGTCACATCGGCGCTGGCGCTGCCAATGGAACGGAAATGGGTCTGGGTCATGACGGGACGTTCAAATTGCGGGGCTGGCTGCGCACGCTCCTGCCAATGCTGCAACTGCTGGCCGGCAATCAACGTGACCATCAACGCCAGGCTGGCGAACAGGCCCTGCTGCAAGCGCAGCGGCGATACACGCAATTGGCTGAAGCTTTGGCGAGTCATACAGCATTACTCCCGCATTCTGATTATTCGTTCATTACGCTCTTGGGGGAGATATTGCAGAGTGCATGCCAGCTTTATTGCAAAATAAAACCTAATAAAATCAATAAGTTATACTTGATCGATGGAATCATCGCCTAGCATCCTGCACGATGCCTCGGTATAGGCCGTGCGAAATGCACGATGCCCAGTAGACGGAACCAGACACTTGGCGCACACATCGAAGGGTCGAAGAGCAATAAGCCCTGAAAATGTCCGCAAACCACGTCTGCAGGAAGGCGCACAGATAGCTGCACGAAGAAGCCTTTTATGAATCAGAATAAACCATGCAACTTGCCCGATTATTCCGGGACTAAACACCATCACATTTATAGTTAAGGAGTGCGGGACAGATGGATTCAGCCAAGGAACTTCAAGGCCGCATTCTTTTAGTGGATGACGAATCCGCGATCCTGCGCACCTTCCGCTATTGCCTGGAAGATGAGGGCTACACCGTCGCCACCGCGAACAGCGCCGCACAGGCCGATGCCCTGATGCAGCGTCAGGTGTTCGACCTGTGCTTCCTCGACCTGCGGCTGGGCGAGGACAATGGCCTGGACGTGCTGGCCCAGATGCGCGTGCAGGCTCCGTGGATGCGCGTGGTGATTGTGACCGCCCATTCGGCTGTGGATACCGCCGTGGACGCCATCCAGGCTGGCGCCGCCGACTACCTGGTCAAACCTTGCAGCCCAGACCAATTGCGCCTGGCTACCGCCAAGCAACTGGAAGTGCGTCAGCTCTCAGCGCGGTTGGAAGCACTGGAAGGCGAAGTGCGCCAGCCCAAAGACGGCCTCGACTCCCATAGTCCGGCCATGATGGTGGTGTTGGAAACCGCGCGGCAGGTGGCCGGAACGGACGCCAACATCTTGATCCTCGGCGAGTCCGGCACCGGTAAAGGTGAGTTGGCCCGGGCGATACACGGCTGGAGCAAACGCTCGAAGAAGTCCTGCGTGACCATCAACTGCCCCTCACTGACCGCCGAACTAATGGAAAGCGAACTGTTCGGCCACAGCCGCGGCGCGTTCACCGGCGCCAGTGAAAGCACCTTGGGCCGAGTGAATCAGGCGGACGGCGGCACGCTGTTTCTCGACGAGATCGGCGATTTCCCCCTCACGTTGCAACCCAAGTTGCTGCGGTTTATCCAGGACAAAGAGTATGAGCGCGTGGGCGACCCGGTCACTCGCCGCGCCGACGTGCGCATCCTCGCAGCCACCAACCTGAACCTGGAAGACATGGTGCGCGATGGCCGGTTCCGTGAAGACTTGCTCTACCGCCTGAATGTCATCACCTTGCACTTGCCGCCGCTGCGCGAACGCAGTGAAGACATCCTGACCCTGGCTGACCGCTTCCTTGCCCGCTTCGTCAAGGAATACGCACGCCCGGCACGCGGCTTCAGTGATAATGCCCGCGAAGCGCTACTCAACTATCGCTGGCCCGGCAACATCCGCGAACTGCGTAACGTGGTGGAACGCGCCAGCATCATCTGCCCTCAGGAAAAGGTGGAGATCAGCCACCTGGGGATGGCCGAGCAACCGGCCAACAATGCACCGCGTATCGGAGCGGCTTTGAGCCTGGACGAGCTGGAAAAAGCTCATATCGGCGCCGTACTTGCGACCAGCGACACGCTGGACCAAGCGGCCCGCACACTCGGCATCGATGCGTCGACGCTGTACCGCAAACGCAAGCAGTACAACCTTTGAACAGGACTTTATGAAGCTCGCGATGAAACTGCGCACCCGGTTATTCCTGAGCATCTCAGCGTTGATTACCGTGGCTTTGCTGGGGTTGATCCTGGGCTTGGTCAGCGTCATGCAAATGGCCAAGACCCAGGAATCGTTGATCCGCAGTAATTTCATCACCCTGGACCTGGGGCTCAAGTTGCGTCAGAGCCTGGGCGACCAGTTGATCATGATGCTGGAGAAGCGTCCCGACCCAGACGCCCTGCAAGCCTCAAAGCAGCATTATTTCGATCTGTTGGACCAGGGCATCGCCCATGAACAGGCCGACGGCAAAAACCATGGTTTCAGCCAGGCACGCTCGGATTACCAGAATCTGCTCAATGCGTTTGACCAATCCCAACAGGCATCACCGCCTGCGGGCAGCAAGGAAAAGCTCACCGAAACCTTCAACATACTGCGCAACGGCTTGATTGCCGAACACAAGCGGGCGCTGGAAAATATCAGTACCAGTGAGCATAAATCCCGTGAGCGCGCCTTGTTGATAGCGGGCCTGCTCGGGCTGGTGGGGCTCGCGGTGCTGATCATCGGTTTCGTCACGGCCCATGGCATCGCCCGGCGTTTCGGTGGTCCCATCGAGGCCCTGGCCAAGGCCGCCGACAAGATCGGGCAGGGCGACTTTGAAGTCACGCTGCCGATCTCCTCCGCAGCGGAAATGAACCTGCTGACCCGCCGTTTCGGCATCATGGCCGAAGCGTTGCGCCAACATCAGGCCACTAACATCGATGAGCTGCTGGCCGGCCAGCAGCGCCTGCAAGCGGTGCTCGACAGTATCGATGACGGCCTGTTGATGATTGATCGCCAAGGCTGCCTGGAGCACCTCAACCCTGTGGCGCAGCGCCAATTGGGCTGGGATGAGGAGCGGCTGGGTCAAGGGCTTGGCGAAGCCATGGGTCGCGCGGAAATGGATGAACAGCTGCAACTGGTGCTACGCGGCGGCAACCTGGAGCGGGCCCCGGATGATCTGGAGGTGGAAGTCGAGGGTGAGTTACGCCTGCTGACCTACAGCCTGACCCCGGTTAGCCATACACAGGGGCACATTCTCGGGGCCGTGATGGTGCTGCATGATGTGACAGAACAGCGCGCCTTCGAACGGGTGCGCAGCGAGTTCGTGTTGCGCGCCTCCCATGAGCTGCGCACCCCGGTTACCGGCATGCACATGGCCTTCGGCTTGTTCCGTGAGCGGGCCAAGTTCCCACCGGACTCCCGCGAGGCGGACCTGCTGGATACGGTCAATGAAGAGATGCAGCGCCTGATGCAGTTGATCAATGACCTGCTCAACTTCTCGCGTTACCAGAACGGCCTGCAAAAACTCACCCTGGGGACGTGCGATGTCACTGACTTGCTGGAGCACGCACGGGCCCGATTTGCTGAGCCTGCGAACGCCCAGCACATTGAGTTGCTGGTAGAAGCTCAACCTGAATTGCCACGGCTGTATGCCGACCAAGTGCAACTGGAGCGGGTGCTCGACAACCTGCTGGGTAATGCCCTGCGCCACACCGCCGAAGGCGGGCAGATTCGTCTGCAGGCACGACGGCATGGTGAGCGGGTGATTATCAGCGTCGAGGATAACGGCGAAGGCATTGCCTACGGCCAGCAAGGGCGGATCTTCGAGCCCTTTGTACAGGTGGGCCGCAAGAAGGGCGGTGCGGGCCTGGGCTTGGCACTGTGCAAGGAAATCGTGCAATTGCACGGCGGCCGCATGGGTGTGTACTCGCGGCCGGGGCAGGGTACGCAGTTCTATATGGCATTACCCCTGTAGGAGCGAGCTTGCTCGCGAAAAACGTCAACGATAACGCTGTGCTGTCAGGCAGCCCGCGTCGTCTATGCGTTCTTCGCGAGCAAGCTCGCTCCTACATTATTATTTTTACACCATCAGCGGTGATTCAAGGCCCGCAGGATTGCGGCACTTTCAGCATCCGGAGTGCCATCAAACAGCGATGGCCGGAAGCGCATCTGGAACGCGGCGATGACGTGCCGCGTGGCCACATCCAACTCGCCAGTCTGCGGCGTCTGGTAGCCCAGGCGCGCCAGCTCTTCCTGGAACCAGGTAATGCTTGGTAACTGCGCGGCGTACTGCACCTGGAACCGGGCCACTGCCTGGGCATCCGGCCACACGGCCAGACCTTCTGCCGCCAAGCGTTTCCAAGGGAACAACGGGCCTGGGTCCAGCTTGCGCAGTGGGGCGATGTCGCTGTGCCCGATGATGTTCTTGGGGTCGATGCCATTGCGCTTGCTGATGTCCTTGAGCAGCACGATCAGCGACTGCACCTGCGCTTCGGAATACGGGTACCACACACGCCCCGTGGGGGTATCGCTGAACCCTGGGTTGACGATCTCGATGCCGATGGAGCTGGAATTGAGCCAGGTGCGCCCCATCCACTCGCTTTCCCCCGCGTGCCAGGCGCGCTGGCTTTCATCCACCAGCTTGTAGATGGTGCCGGAGGCGTCGTCGCCGATCAGGTAATGACTGCTGACCTGGCCATGGGTCAACAGCGCCAGGGAACGTTCAAGGTTGGTCGAGGTGTAATGCACCACAACGAACTGCACGCGGTTGTCGTGGTTAACCGAAGGATGGCTGGTGTTCAGGCGCGGGCCACTGGCGCAGCCGGCGAGCAGAAGAAACGCTAAAGCGATATACAAGGATTTCATGGCGAGAGGCATTACACTGAAAGACGATAATGCAACAGTGTAACGTACGACTCACGGCCAAGCGGTCAAATTACAAAATGGAACATCTTTTATGCCGCCTGCACCTGATTACGTCCTGCAGCCTTTGCCCTGTAGAGCGCCTCGTCGGCACGCTTGAGCGTCAGGTCACTGCGCTCGCCGGGTTGAAACTGCGCCACGCCCATGGACACCGTGATCGTTACCGGTTCACCCTTGAAGTGGAACGGGCACGCGGCAATGGCCTCACGCAATACTTCACCTACGGCCAGGGCATCCGCCAAAGCTGAGTCGGGCATGAGCAGCACAAACTCTTCACCGCCAAAACGCGCGATGAAGTCCGTCGGCCGCAGGCGCTTGCTCAGCACATTGGCGATGATCTTCAAGACTTTGTCCCCTGCCAGGTGACCGTAGCCGTCGTTGATGCGTTTGAAGTGGTCCAGGTCGAGCATGGCCAGCGACAGGCTGTTACCGCGCTGATGCCAGGCGTTGACTTCGTAATCGAGGCGTTCGCTCCACGCCGCACGGTTGGGCAACCCGGTGAGCGGATCGAGCAAGGCCTTCTGGCGTTGTACCTCCAGGTGCTCGCGGTAGCCCTGGGCCTCCTGCTCCATATGGGCCACGCGTTCAGCCAGACCTTTGAGGCGTGCGGCCACTTCCTGTTCGCGCAGGTCACGCTGTTGCTGGTGTTCATCCATGGTGCCGAGCAAGCCTTCAAGATGGCTTTCGAGCACCTGCTTGAGGCTGTCCAGGTCGGCAGCGTCCTGCACGCTGCTTTGCAGGCCGTCGACCTGCTCGCGAATCTGCGTGTCCAACTCCCGCGCGGCCAGGCTGCTGTCGGCGTGGCCCTCGCTGGCGACCTGCAGATGACCCTGGAATGCCTCGAGACGCTCGTTGAGCTGCTTGAGATAAGCCTCGAACTCATGCTGGCCACTGTCGGTGACCGCCAGCATCAGCACGGCCAGGTCATCCAGGATCGGCAGCAGTTCGTACCAATTCAAACCATGGGCGAGACGCTCACGCATCGCCTCGGCCTGGGGCTGGTGACGTTCAGGCAGGGAAAGGTCTTCCAGCAGGCCGAGCAAAGTGCCTTCAATGTGCTTGGCCACCGAACTATAGGACGGTTCAGGCGAATCAGGCAGAGCGTAGGTGCCGTCCGGTTGCAGTTCGTCGGGCTCGGGACCTTCCAGCACAGGGGGCAGCGACAGGCTGCCGATGGTGGTTTCATCCGGCGTTTCGACTGGAACCGGCGGCGGTTCGATAAAGGCGGCGAGTGCGCTTTCTTGAGCAGGCTCCGCAACCGGAGGCGCCTGCACGTCGGGTTCAGATAATTGCGCAGGCGCCGCAATCGACGGCAGCTCTGGAGCGTCGAATAACGGCGTGTCGCTGGCGACCTCTTGCCCTCCGGCCGCTGCAACAGGCGCAGGCTTCAAGGCCACGGGCGTAGGTGACAGCGGTGCAAAGGCACGCAAGGCTTGGGTCAATTCTTCCGATTGCGCAGGTTCTTCCGGTTCGGGCGCGGGTGTGGGCGCTGCAGGCTTTGGCGGTGCCAATTGCGCTGCCGGCAGTGGCTCCGCGTCAACCGGGAGCGCTTCACTGGCGGCCTCTTTACTACCGAACAGGCGTTGCAACAGACCCGGGCCTGGGCGTGCGGGTTCGCCTTCAGGCTCCAGATTATTCAGCGCCTGCCCCTGCAGGCTGCTCAGCTCACTGAGCAGCAGCGGTATCTCCCGCGCTTGCGCCACGCGACCATCGAGTTGCTTGGCGAAGGTTTTCAGCGGACGAGCCACCTCGCGGGGCAGCGGCAGCTTTTGCAACTGGGTGACCAAGGCGGTGAGCGCGGCGCTGATCTGGTCGACGCGGGTTTCGCGGCGCTGCTCCGAATCCAGCACGGCCTTTTCCAGGCGTGGCAGTAAAGCGGCGAGGGCAGCATCCATGTCGTCCGTGCGCACGACATCGCGCATTTCCTTCATGCATTGGTCGACAGCTCGGTCGGTGCCTTCGGCGGCCAGCGTGCTGCGCACTAGCCCGCGGCGCAGCAAATCGAGGCGGGCAGCCCAGCGGCGTTCGAGTTTGTCTTGTTGCTCGATGCTCTGGAGGTATTTCTCTTTCCAGCGCTGGGCGTCGTCGCTCATGCAAGGGGTCCGCGAGGGCCTGGGCTCAACGCGGGTAATGCATCAGCCGTGAGCGAACCCGGCAGACGAATCTCTACCGCGACCGGCAGGTGATCGGAAATGGGCTGCGCCAGCACTTGCACACTTTCCAGTGTGAGGCTTGGGCTGAGCAGGATATGGTCAAGACAGCGCTGCGGGCGCCAGCTGGGAAACGTGGCTTCGACTTGCGGCGCCAATAACCCAAGGTCGCGCAGCGGAGAATTCTGCAGCAGGTCGTTGGCATGGGTGTTCATGTCACCCATGAGCACCTGGTGCTTGTAGTTACCAATCAATTCACGCACATAGGCCAGTTGCAGGTTGCGCGTACGCCCCCCTAGGGCCAGGTGCATCATCACCACCACCAAGGCTTCCGGGCCTTCGCCAAAACGCACAAGGATCGCCCCGCGCCCTTTGGGGCCTGGCAAGGGGTGATCTTCAATAGCCGTGGGTTTGAGGCGGCTGAGTACGCCATTGCTGTGCTGCGCCAGGCGCCCCAGGTTGCGGTTGAGTTGCTGATACCAGT
Organism: Pseudomonas sp. NFR02; assembly: GCF_900119375.1. Classification (NCBI taxonomy): domain Bacteria; kingdom Pseudomonadati; phylum Pseudomonadota; class Gammaproteobacteria; order Pseudomonadales; family Pseudomonadaceae; genus Pseudomonas; species Pseudomonas sp. NFR02. The sequence continues at coordinate 352,377 of NZ_FPJJ01000006.1, read as the reverse complement.
ACGGGAAGGCGCCCAGCTGAGCCAGGTGTTCCACCTGGTTGATATAGCCGGAGCGCAGGCTGCCGCCGTCGGCTTCCTGCAGCGCGACCAAGTCGAAGTCGCTGAGCAGGTCGCCGATTTTCTGCAGGTTACCGGTACGCCCCTTGTGGGGCAGCAGGTGCTGCCAGCCACGCGTGAGGTAATGCCGATACTTCTCGGTACTGTTGCCCACCTGGATATTGAAACTGAGCAGGCGCAAGCGGCTATCTGCCGGCAGGCCTGTGGACTCCAGGTGATGCTCGTTGACCTGCGGTTCATGCAGGCCAACGACACGCTCGGTACCCCAGCGGCGCATGGCGAGCCCCTTACTTGGCAGCGCGTTCTTTGGCAATCAGTTGGTCAGCAACGTTGAGGGTCGCTTCAGGACCACCGGTGCTGCCCAGGTCGAAACGGTATTTGCCGTTGACGATCAGCGTGGGAACGCCTTGCACGCCGTACTTCTGCGCGAGTTCCTTGGCCTGTTTGATCTGGCCCTGGATAGCGAAAGAGTTGAAGGTCGCCAGGAACTTGTCCTTGTCGACACCTTGAGTAGCAACGAAGTCAGCCATTTCGTCCGGTTTGGTCAGGCGCTTGCCCTGTTTCTGGATCGCTTCGAAGACGGCGTTGTGGACCTTGTGCTCAACACCCATGGCTTCCAGGGTCAGGAACAGTTGGCCGTGGGCGTCCCATGGGCCACCGAACATGGCGGGAATGCGACGGAAGTTAACGTCCTTGGGCAGCTTTTCAGCCCATGGGTTGATAGTCGGCTCGAACGCGTAGCAATGCGGGCAACCGTACCAGAACAGCTCCACCACCTCGATCTTGCCGGGTACCGCAACCGGAACCGGATTAGACAGCTCAACATAGGTTTTACCGGCTTCAAGCGGCACATCGGCAGCTTGTGCGGTCATGCCGAAGAGGCTGGCAGTGACGAGAGCGGCGCTGAGGATCAGATTACGCATGCTTTACTCCTGGACAAATAAAGTCGCCTCACGCGACCTTTGTTGTGACAGGTCTACGCGGACATGAGTTCGTTAGTGTAACGGCAGCGGCCACAAAAAAGGGCGGCCTGAGCCACCCTTTTTATGCTTGCATCGCGGGATTAATCGAGCGTTAACGCCCAGCCCCGTCAGTGCAGGCCCTGGATATAACTGGAGAGGGCTGCGATGTCTTCGTCGCTCAGCTTGCGAGCGATGGTGCGCATAGTCATGGCGTCCCCATCGTTGGCCCGGCCGGCTTCTTCTTTGCGAAAGTCGGTCAACTGCTTGGCGATGTAGGTGGCGTGCTGGCCGCTCAGGTGCGGGAAGCCTGCGGCAGCGTTGCCTGCGCCATTGGGCGAGTGGCAACCGGTGCAGGCAGGCAAGCCTTTTTCCAGGTTACCGCCACGGAACAACTGCTCTCCGCGGGCGACCAGTTTAGGATCGGCAGCTCCCACGCTGCCCTTCTGGCTGGCAAAATACGCCGCGAGGTCCGCCAGGTCCTGATCGTTGAGATTGGTCAGCAGGCCGGTCATTTCCAGCACCGTGCGCTTGCCGTCCTTGATGTCGTGCATCTGCTTGCTCAGGTAACGTTCACCCTGGCCGGCCAGTTTGGGGAAGTTCGGCGCCGGGCTGTTACCATCCGGCCCGTGGCAGGCACCACACACGGCGGCCTTCGCTTGACCGGCAGTGGCATCACCTTTGACGGGGCCCTCTGCAGCGACGGCAGCGCCTGTGATGCCCAAGGTCAACAGCAGACTCACGATCAGTTTGTTCATCAGCTAATCCAACTACGGCTAAGGGTTTAAGAGTTATCTACCGGGTTTACTCACCATCAAATCAATGACGGCCTGGTAATCCTCAGTACTGCAGTCCATGCACAAACCACGCGGCGGCATTGCCTTGAAACCCTGGGTCACGCACTGCGTCAGCCTGACCATGCAAACTCGGTTGATCCTGTGTAGCCTGAGCGCCGTAAAGCGGAATCAGGGCAGCAGAAGCGAGCAACCGTCGGTCCATACATCGACCTATTCAGGGTTTGAGAGCGTTTTGCGTTCTAATGCGCAATAAAGGTCTTTCGCTCCCGTGAACCTCATCCTTCGCTGGGACAAAGCACACACAAAATCTGCGGCATTATATACTGGCGCTACTGAAACGGAAACGACACCGCTTGCCGCACCCTTTCTCGGCACCGCCCACATCGGAAATCTCATGCAACTCAAGAACCCCATCCTCGGCCTGTGCCAACAGTCCACCTTCATGCTCAGCGCCGCCAAAGTGGACCAATGCCCCGATGACGAGGGCTTTGAAGTCGCCTTTGCCGGCCGTTCCAACGCCGGTAAATCCAGCGCACTGAACACCCTGACTCACGCCAGCCTGGCGCGCACCTCGAAAACCCCGGGCCGCACGCAACTACTCAATTTCTTCAAGCTAGACGATGATCGGCGTCTGGTCGACCTGCCGGGCTACGGTTATGCAAAAGTACCTATCCCGCTGAAGCTGCACTGGCAGCGTCACCTTGAGGCTTACCTGGGTGGTCGCGAGAGTTTGAAGGGTTTGATTCTGATGATGGATATCCGTCATCCAATGACCGACTTCGACTTGCTGATGCTCGACTGGGCTGTCGCCAGCGGCATGCCGATGCACATTTTGCTGACCAAGGCCGACAAGCTCACCTACGGCGCAGCCAAGAACACCCTGCTCAAAGTTCAGTCCGAAATCCGTAAGGGCTGGGGCGATACCATTACGATTCAACTGTTCTCCGCCCCCAAGCGCATGGGCCTGGAAGAAGCCTACACCGTACTGGCCGGCTGGATGGAGTTGGCGGACAAGGGCGCAGAAATCGCCGAATAACTTTTCTGCGGGCAAAAAAAACCCCGGACTTCTTTTGGGGAGGGGAAGTTCGGGGTTCAAGTTCCGGACCGCTAGGGCGGGGTCCGGAATTATCTGCCAACACTTAACACAACATAGGAGCATTGAAGGGCTTCACCACCCATTCAGTAACTCTGAGTGGCAGTTCACAGGTTAAGTTCCGACAGGCTCAAAAAACTATTGGAAATAACTGACCCCCGTTTGCGCTCTAAACCGCTTCGCCACCACTCGCGATGATGGCAAAGCCGCAGAATCAGTGCGCCTCGTCCCAGTTATCGCCTACGCCTACGTCCACCACCAAAGGCACGTCCAACTGCGCCGCCGCGCTCATATGCTCGCGAATCTTCTCGCTGACCTGCGCGACCAAGTCTTCACGCACCTCCAGCACCAATTCGTCGTGCACTTGAAGGATAACCTTGGCATCCAGGCCCGACTCGGTCAGCCAGTTATCCACCTGCACCATGGCTTTCTTGATGATGTCCGCCGCCGTGCCCTGCATCGGCGCGTTGATCGCCGTGCGCTCGGCCGCCGCGCGCTCTTGGGGCTTGTTGGAGTTGATATCCGGCAAGTACAGCCGTCGTCCGAAGAACGTTTCGACATACCCCTGATCCGCCGCCTGGGCGCGGGTGCGCTCCATGTATTCGCGCACCCCTGGGTAGCGGGCGAAGTACACATCGATGTAAGCCTTGGCGGTCTTGGTATCGACGCCGATGTCCTTACCCAGCTTCTGGGCGCCCATGCCGTAAATCAGGCCGAAGTTGATCGCCTTGGCGCTGCGGCGCTGGTTGGACGTGACCTCATTCAACTCGACCTTGAACACTTCGGCCGCCGTGGCCGTATGCACGTCCAGGTCATTGCGGAAGGCGTTCATCAAGCCTTCGTCCTTGGACAAATGCGCCATGATCCGCAGCTCGATCTGCGAATAGTCCGCCGCTAGTAGCTTGTAACCCTTGGGCGCGACAAACGCCTGGCGAATGCGCCGCCCCTCGGCGGTGCGCACCGGGATGTTCTGCAGGTTCGGATCGCTGGAGGACAAGCGCCCGGTCGCCGCGACGGCCTGATGGTAGGACGTATGAATACGCCCGGTACGCGGGTTGATCTGTTCCGGCAGGCGGTCGGTATAGGTACTTTTGAGCTTGCTCATGCTGCGGTACTGCATCAGTACCTTGGGCAGCGGGAAATCATCCTCGGCCAGTTTGGCCAGTACTTCCTCAGCCGTGGATGCCTGGCCCTTGCCGGTTTTCTTCAGCACCGGCATGCCGAGCTTCTCGTACAGGATCGCCCCGAGCTGCTTGGGCGAACCCAGGTTGAATTCTTCACCGGCGATCTCGTACGCCTGGCGCTCCAGCTCGACCATCTTGTTACCCAGCTCGATGCTCTGGATGCCGAGCAGGTCCTTGTCTACCAGTGCGCCCTGGCGCTCGATGCGTGCCAGCACCGGCACCAGCGGCATCTCGATGTCCGTCAGCACACTGGCCAGGGTCGGGATCGCGGCCAGTTGCGCGTACAAGTGCTGATGCAGGCGCAAGGTCACGTCGGCATCTTCGGCCGCGTAGGGGCCGGCTTGCTCAAGGGCGATCTGGTCGAACGTGAGTTGCTTTGCACCTTTGCCGGCGATGTCTTGGAAGCTGACCGTGTCGTGGTCCAGGTACTTCTTCGCCAGACTGTCCATATCGTGCCGCGTCGCGGTGGAATTGAGCACGTAGGATTCAAGCATGGTGTCGAAGGCAATGCCGCGCACGGTAATGCCCTGGGCAGGGTCGCCGCCAATGGCGCAGTTGGCCAGGATGTTCATATCGAACTTGGCGTGCTGGCCCACCTTGAGTTTGGTCGGGTCTTCCAGCAGCGGTTTCAGGGCCAGCAGCACGGTGTCGCGGTCCAATTGATCCGGCGCGCCGATATAGGAATGGGTCAGCGGGATGTAGGCGGCTTCATGGGGCTGCACAGCAAACGAGACCCCGACCAATTGCGCCTGCTGGGCGTCGATGCCGGTGGTTTCGGTGTCGAAAGCAAACAACGGCGCATCGTGGAGTTTTTTCAGCCACACGTCGAAGGTGGCCTGGTCCAGAATGGTGGTGTAAACGGCCTCTACCGGTACCGATATAACAGCCTCGACCGGCATTTCGGCGGCAGGCGCAACTTCGCTCGCCGATTTGAGCTCGACACGCTTGGCATCGCGCTGGATCTCGTCGTACCAGCTTTTGAACTCAAGCAGCGTGTACAGCTCCAGCAGCTTTTCGCGATCCGGTTCGATCAGGTGCAAATCATCCAACCCGATATCCAGCGGCACATCGATCTTGATCGTCGCCAACTGATAAGACAGGAATGCCATCTCCTTATGCTCTTCCAGCTTGGCCGGCAGGGTCTTGGCCCCACGGATGGGCAGGGTCGGCACAATATCCAGCTGCTCATAAAGCTCTTTGAGGCCGCCATTGACCCCTACCAGCAAGCCAGAGGCGGTCTTGGGGCCAATGCCCGGGACGCCGGGAATGTTGTCGGACGAATCCCCCATCAACGCCAGATAGTCGATGATCTGCTCCGGAGCGACACCGAATTTCTCCTTAACGCCCTCGATGTCCATCGAGCTACCGGTCATGGTGTTGACCAAGGTAATGTGGCCGTCCACCAACTGCGCCATGTCTTTGTCACCGGTCGAGATCACTACCGGGCGGCTGGCGGCCGCGCTGCTGCGGGCCAGAGTGCCGATCACGTCATCGGCCTCAACGCCCTCGACGCACAGCAACGGGAAGCCAAGAGCGATCACGCTTTGATGCAGCGGCTCGATCTGCAGGCGCATGTCATCGGGCATGCTCGGGCGGTTGGCTTTGTATTCGGCGTACATCTCATCGCGAAACGTCCCACCCTTGGCATCGAAAACCACGGCAAATGGGCTGTCCGGGTACTGCTTGCGCAGGCTTTTGAGCATGTTCAACACGCCCTTGACCGCACCGGTGGGCAGGCCTTTGGAGGTGGTCAGCGGTGGCAGCGCGTGGAAGGCGCGGTACAGATAAGAAGAACCGTCCACCAGGACGAGGGGCGCTTGGCTCATGAGCAGGATCAACCTTTTCGGCGGGTCAGGCGCTAGAATAGCCGGACCAATGAAAACAAAGGGACAAGGTTATCATGCGTACATTCAATCGCCTGCTGTTGACCGGTTTGATTGCACTCGCTCCGATGGCTGCCACGGCGGCAGACAGTGCCCCTGGAGGTGATCCGGAAGTTACCATTCGCACGGAAGGCGACAAAACCATCCAGGAATACCGCCAAAACGGCTTTCTGTACGCAATCAAAGTCACCCCGAAGGGCGCACCACCGTACTTTCTGGTACGTGCGGACGGCACCGACGCGAACTTCATCCGCTCTGACCAGCCGGATATGCTGATCCCGTCATGGAAGATCTTCGAATGGAAATGATTTCTTAATTTTAACCGGCGCTGCCCACCGCAGCGCCCGTAACGGCAGTTTTAACCATGTCTGTGTTCACCCCCCTGGCTCGGCCCGAGCTGGAAACCTTTCTCGCCCCTTACGGGCTCGGCCGCCTGCTTGATTTCCAGGGGATTGCCGCCGGCAGCGAAAACACCAATTTCTTTATCAGCCTGGAACAGGGTGAATTCGTCCTGACCCTGGTTGAGCGTGGCCCGGTGGCAGAAATGCCGTTCTTCATCGAACTGCTTGACGTGCTCCACGACGCCGATCTGCCTGTGCCGTACGCCCTGCGTACCACCGACGGTATCGCTTTGCGCGAACTCAAGGGCAAACCGGCCTTGCTGCAACCGCGCCTGGCGGGCAAGCACATCAAGGAGGCCAATGCGCAGCATTGCGCCCAGGTTGGCGAACTGCTCGGCCACCTGCACTTGGCCACCCAGGGCGAAAAGGTACTTGAACGCAAGACCGACCGCGGCCTGGCGTGGATGCTCAGCGAGGGCGCGCAGCTTATTTCGCACCTCAACGAGGCCCAGCAACGCCTGTTGCGCGATGCGCTGGCCGAGATCGACGCTCACAAGGCTGACATCCTCGGCCTGCCACGAGCGAATGTGCACGCCGATCTGTTTCGCGATAACGCGATGTTTGAAGGCACGCACCTGACGGGCCTGATCGACTTCTACAACGCCTGTTCGGGGCCGATGCTCTACGACGTGGCAATCGCCTTGAATGACTGGTGCTCGGATGCCGATGGCGTGATTGACGGTCACCGTGCCCGGGCGCTGCTGGGCGCTTACGCGGGGCTACGAGCGTTTACCGCGAAGGAAGCCGAGCTATGGCCGACCATGCTGCGCGTGGCGTGCGTACGGTTCTGGCTGTCCCGGCTGATCGCGGCCGAGTCATTTGCCGGGCAGGATGTGTTGATTCACGACCCGGCTGAGTTCGAGCATCGCCTGGCGCAGCGTCAGCAGGTCACGCTCCATCTACCGTTCGCGCTTTAAAAGACCGACTCGGTCAATGTGGGAGCTGGCTTGCCTGCGATAGCGGTATCAACTGAGCCAACGCTATCGCGGGCAAGCCCGCTCCCACAGGAGTTTTGTGTTACCTGTTAGAGCGACTCCAGGCAACCGGCCAGATCATTGCCGAGTTTTTCCAGCACCTGCTCATAACCCTGCGCGGTAGCCGGCGTATAGCCACCCAACGCATCCAATTCCGCCAACTTCACCGGCAACCCGGCCACCAGGGTTTCGGCCAAGCGAGGTCGCAACGGCGGCTCGCTGAACACGCAAGTCTTGCCCACGTCCTGCAAACGCGCGCGCATCGCCGCTACGTGCTGCGCGCCCGGCTGCACTTCGGCGGCCACGCTGAACACGCCAGCATGCTTCAAACCGTACGCCTCTTCGAAGTAATCAAAGGCTTCGTGGAACACGAAATAAGGTTTGCCATCAACGCCCGCCAAACGCTGCTTCAGGCGCTCATCCAGCGCGTTCAGGCGTTCTTCGAAGGCCTTCGCATTGCTCTGATAACGCTCGGCATTGGCTGGGTCGGCAGCGCTCAGATCGGCCGCCATCCGAGCGGCGATCACACGTGCATTGACCGTGGACAGCCACAGGTGCGCATCCACACTGCCTGGGCGGTGATCATGGTCATGTTCGTCGGCTTCATCGGCATGTGAATGGCTATCTTCGCCGAAGATGCGCAGTTTCATGCCTGGCAGGTCCTGCACGGCCACCGTTGGCGCCGTACGGCCTTTGAGCACACGCGGCAAAAACGTTTCCATGTCCGGCCCGATCCAGTACAGCAGGTCCACCGACTGCACACGCCGTACGTCGGATGGGCGTAAAGCGAAGTTGTGCGGCGACGCCCCCGGCGGCAGCAATACCTCTGGAACAGCCACGCCGTCCTGCACGGCAGCGGCAATCAGTTGCAACGGCTTGATGCTCGTCAGTACCTTGACCTCGGCCTGAGCGGCACCCGCAACGAACAAACTGGTGACAAATACGACAAAAACGGGAAAAAGTCGGGACACGATGACCACTCGATGGCGTAGGAACGGGTAACATAATAACGTCTCTATCAAATATCTGTCGCCGCTCATGCCTAAAACACCGCTTGCCAGCCGTCCCCACGACCACTCTCACTGCGTGCACACCGCATTGTCAGAGGCCGACACCCTGTGCGCAAAGAAAGGCTTGCGCCTGACTGCCTTGCGTCGCCGGGTGCTGGAGCTGGTGTGGCAGAGCCACAAGCCTTTGGGCGCGTACGACATTCTGGGCGTCCTCAGCGAGCAGGACGGCCGCCGCGCCGCGCCGCCCACCGTTTACCGTGCATTGGATTTCCTGCTGGAAAACGGCCTGGTGCACCGTATCGCCTCGCTTAACGCCTTTGTCGGTTGCAACCACCCGGAGCACGCGCATCAGGGCCAGTTCCTGATCTGCCGCGAGTGCCACGCCGCCATTGAGCTTGAACAAAAAAGCATCAGCGACGCCATTATCAAAAGCTCTGCCGACGTCGGCTTCAAGGTCGAAGGGCAAACGGTCGAAGTGGTCGGCCTGTGCGCAGGCTGCCAGGGGGTTTGATGAGCAATGCGTTAATCCGCCTGGAGCAGGTCGGGGTCACGTTCGCCGGGCAAAACGTGCTGGAGAACATCGCACTGAGCGTGGAACCGGGGCAAATCGTCACCTTGATCGGCCCCAACGGCGCTGGCAAGACCACCTTGGTGCGCGCCGTACTCGGGCTGCTCAAGCCCCACAGCGGCACGGTTTGGCGCAAGCCCAAGCTGCGCGTGGGGTATATGCCGCAAAAGCTGCATGTGGACCCGACATTGCCGCTCTCCGTATTGCGCTTCCTGCGCCTGGTGCCTGGCGTAGACCGCACCCGCGCCCAGGCTGCGCTTAAGGAAGTCGGCGCCGAACACGTCATCGACAACCCGGTGCAAAGTATTTCCGGCGGCGAAATGCAGCGCGTGCTGCTGGCCCGCGCCTTGCTGCGCGAGCCCGAGCTGCTGGTACTCGATGAACCCGTGCAAGGTGTCGATGTCGCCGGCCAGGCCGAGCTGTACAGCCTGATCACCCGCCTGCGCGACCGCCATGGTTGCGGCGTACTGATGGTCTCCCACGACTTGCACCTGGTCATGAGCACCACCGACCAAGTGGTCTGCCTCAACCGCCACGTGTGCTGCTCCGGCCACCCGGAACAGGTCAGTGGCGACCCGGCGTTCGTGGAGCTGTTCGGCAAGAACGCCCAGAGCCTGGCGATCTACCATCACCACCATGACCACGCCCATGACCTGCATGGCGCCGTCGTCGATACCCCCCACGTTCATGGAGATAGCTGCAAGCATGGCTGATTTTCTGCTCTACGCCCTGCTGGCAGGCTTGGCTTTGGCACTGGTGGCGGGCCCATTGGGCTCGTTCGTGGTGTGGCGACGCATGGCCTATTTCGGCGACACCTTATCCCATGCTGCCTTGCTGGGCGTGGCCATGGGCTTTCTGCTGGATGTAAGCCCGGCCATCGCCGTGACCGTCGGCTGCCTGCTGCTAGCCGTGCTGCTGGTGACCCTGCAGCAACGCCAGCCACTGGCCTCCGACACACTGCTGGGCATCCTTGCGCCCAGTACCTTGTCTCTGGGCCTGGTGGTGCTGAGCTTCATGCATGAAGTGCGCATCGACCTGATGGCCTACCTGTTCGGCGACCTGCTGGCGATCAGCCCGACCGACCTGGCCTGGATCCTCGGCGGCAGCGCTGCGGTGCTGGCGTTGCTGGTGGCCCTGTGGCGCCCGTTGCTGGCGATCACCGTGCATGAAGAACTGGCCAAGGTAGAAGGCTTGCCCGTCGCAGGCCTGCGTATGGCCTTGATGTTGCTCATCGCCGTGGTGATTGCTGTCGCGATGAAGATTGTCGGCGTATTGTTGATCACGTCGCTGCTGATCATTCCAGCCGCCGCCGCCCAGCGCCACGCTCGCTCTCCGGAGCAGATGGCGATTGGCGCCAGCCTCCTGGGGATGCTTGCAGTGTGTGGTGGCCTGGCGCTGTCCTGGTTCAAGGACACACCGGCCGGGCCGTCGATTGTGGTTACGGCGGCCGCCCTGTTTCTGCTGAGTTTTGTCCTGCCCCGTCGAGGGGTGTAGACTTGCTCGCTTTTTGCGCAAATAGAGAGTCGCAGGAATGAAGCCGTTCACCTCCCGTTATCTGCTCCTTGCCGCATTTTCACTGCTGCTGGGCGCCTGCCAAAGTACGCCGCCCGCTGCCCCCCAGGCTCCGGATCCGCGGGCTGCGGCCATCGCGCAGCTGGAACAAAACCTGGCCAGCAGCGAATTGGCCACCGCCGAAGACCAGCTGGCTGCATTGCAGGCCCAATCGCCCAATGACCCGGCACTTGAGGCCTACCAGCGTCAATTGGCCGAAGCCTACCTGCAACGCAGCCAGATCGTGCTGCAAAAAGGCGACGTCAACGCGGCAGCCACGGCCCTGAGCCGCGCCCGCGCTTTGATGCCCAAGGCCCCTGCGCTGACCGGTGGCGTCAACAGCGCCATCAGCCATGCGCGCAAAGCCGAATTGGACCAGGCAGAAGCTGCGTTGAAAGCCGCTGAGGCCAAGCCTGCCGCCAAGGTCATCGACCCGGCAGCGCCGAGCACCACCGTGGCGCTGAACCTTGCGGATGTTGAAGACATGCGCCATCAGTTGGACGCCATCGCCACCGATGTGGTGAATTACCAGTGCGACGTCAGCATCCAGGTGCCACGCACCCAGGATTACCCGTGGCTGGCCACGTTACTGACCAAGCGGGTCAAGCGGATTGATTCGGGGTATGACCTGAAGATTCACCGGCAAATCCTGAAACATATTCCGGCGCAGGTTGTGCTGATTCCGCGCAAGGCGGACTAAAAGCATCGCAGGCAAGCCAGCTCCCACATTTGAACAGTGTGGGAGCTGGCTTGCCTGCGATGACGACCTAACAAACAACCGATAAGTTAAGCCGGAATCGCCTTGGATTTCGGCTCACGCTCCCACACCCGATGCTGGGCAATCGCCGCAAAAAACGCTTTGAACGCCTTGGCATCCGCGCCCACGATCAACCCCGCATCCTCCTCCAGTTTCAGCAGGTCCAGCAACGGCTTCACATCGCTGGCTACCGCAATCGCCTTCAGGTGTTTGTAGGCTTCCAGTACGTAATGCAACGCCACGCCATCACCGCTCAGCGCCTTCACGGACTCTTTGCCACCCGGGATAAACACTGCGTCGAAGGCAATGGACGGCATGCCTTCCATGGAGGCGTCGACCGGCAGCGTCTTGCCCTGCGCGGTGGTTACCGGCGCCGAAGTAGGCCCCAGCAACTTGGCATGGGCGCCTTCAGCTTCAAGCGCGGCTTTTAACGCGTCAATGGCCGCACCATCAACGCCGTTGGCTGCCAGAATCGCCACTTTGCGCGTTTTGATGTCACCCGATAGCAAATTCACCTGGCTCAAGGCTGGCGATTCTTTCAACGACGTTTCACGGGCAGGCACGGTGCCCTTGGTCGGCGCCGGCAAGCCGAGGTTCTGCGCAACGCGCTTGGCCAGCTCCAGGTCGATATTGGCCAGGATCTCGTTGACCTGGCGCGCACGGATGAACTCGCGCTCCACCTTGCCCAGCTCAAAACTGTAGGCCGCGATAATGTGCTCTTTCTCGTGGTGGCTCATGCTGTTGTAGAACAGCGTCGCCTGGGAGAAATGGTCACCGAAGGATTCGCTGCGCTCACGTACTTTGTTGGCATCGACGCGCTCGTAGTAGGACTCAAAGCCACCATCGGTAGGACCAGCAGGGGTTTCTTTCGGCCAACCACCATCAATAGAGTTTGGCTCGTAGGACGCACGACCCTTATCAATCACGGTGCGATGCTGAGCGTCGCGCTGGCCGTTATGGAAAGGCACGACAGGCCGGTTGATTGGAATCTCATGAAAGTTCGGCCCGCCCAGTCGGCTGATCTGGGTATCGGTGTAGGAAAACAGACGGCCCTGCAGCAATGGGTCGTTGGTGAAGTCGATGCCCGGCACGATGTGGCCCGGGCAGAACGCAACCTGCTCGACTTCAGCGAAGAAGTTGTCCGGGTTACGGTTGAGCACCATTTTGCCCAGCGGCGTGATCGGTACCAGTTCTTCTGGAATGATCTTGGTCGGGTCGAGCAAGTCGAAATCAAACTTGTGCTCGTCTTCTTCGGCCACGATCTGCACGCCCAGCTCCCACTCGGGGTAATCGCCGCTTTCAATCGCTTCCCACAGGTCACGACGGTGGTAGTCCGTATCTTTACCGGCCAGCTTTTGCGCCTCATCCCATACCAGCGAGCAGGTGCCGACTTTTGGACGCCAGTGGAACTTCACGAAGCTGGACTTACCTTCGGTATTGATCAAACGGAAGGTGTGTACCCCAAAGCCCTGCATGGCGCGCAGGCTTTTTGGAATGGCGCGGTCGGACATGGCCCAGATCACCATGTGCGCGGATTCCGGTTGCAGCGAAACAAAGTCCCAGAACGTATCGTGGGCCGAACCGCCGGTAGGAATCTCGTTATGAGGCTCGGGTTTCACCGCGTGGACGAAGTCAGGAAATTTGATCGCATCCTGGATGAAGAACACCGGCATGTTGTTGCCCACCAGGTCGAAGTTGCCTTCGTCGGTGAAGAACTTCACGGCAAAACCGCGAACGTCACGCACGGTGTCGCCGGAGCCACGCGGGCCCTGCACCGTGGAAAAACGCGCGAACACCGGGGTTTTATGCTCAGGCGTGCGCAGGAAACCTGCCTTGGTCAGCGCCGAATGGTCGCCGTAGCTCTGGAAATAGCCATGGGCCCCCGTACCACGGGCATGCACGATGCGCTCAGGGATGCGTTCATGGTCGAAGTGCGTGATCTTTTCACGCATGATGAAGTCTTCCAGCAGCGACGGGCCGCGAGCGCCGACTTTCAGGCTGTTCTGGTTATCGGAAATTTTCACGCCCTGGTTGGTGCGCAGGGCCTGGCCGGTTGCATCGGAACGGAATTCTTCCAACGCCTGCAGCTTGGCGTTGGTGTTGCCACGGTCCAGGGTATCAGTGCCCGCGAGTTCACTCTTCGGCGGGGTGGCTGGCTTCTTGGTACTCATCAGTCAAAACTCCTTATTCAAAGTGGCCAGAGCGGTCCCCGGCTCGTTTGAGCAAAACCCCAGGCACGGCACCTGGGAAATCGAGTTGCTTAAGTAGTGACTGACGCGGTTTTGCACCGTTCCTTTTTTATGACCTTTGATCGCGTTATTGCCAAATGACTGGATGAATACGAAATAAATGCTAAGAAACGCTATACGGACAGGCTAAAATGCGCGCCCGGCTAACCGCTGATCCCTTTTCAATGCGCCCCACAAGGTTCGCTACGTGATCGAGTTTCAAAACGTCCATAAAACCTACCGCGTCGCCGGTAAGGATATCCCCGCCCTGCACCCCACCAGCCTGCGCGTCGCCAATGGCCAGGTGTTTGGCCTGATTGGCCACTCGGGTGCGGGTAAAAGCACGCTGCTGCGCCTGATCAACCGCCTGGAAGAACCCAGCGGCGGGCAGATCACGGTCGACGGTGAAGAAGTCACCGCCCTGGATGCCAACGGCCTGCGCCGCTTCCGTCAGCAGGTCGGGATGATCTTCCAGCACTTCAACTTGCTGGCGTCCAAGACCGTGGCCGACAACGTCGCGCTGCCGCTGACGCTCGCCGGTGAACTGTCGCGCAAGGAAATCGACCAACGTGTGGCTGAGCTGCTCGCCCGCGTCGGCTTGTCGGACCACGCCAAGAAGTACCCGGCGCAGTTGTCCGGCGGCCAGAAACAGCGCGTCGGCATCGCCCGAGCCCTGGCGACCAAGCCAAAAATCCTGCTGTGCGACGAAGCCACCAGCGCCCTCGACCCGCAAACCACGGCATCGGTCCTGCAACTGCTGGCCGAGATCAACCGCGAGTTGAACCTGACCATCGTGTTGATCACCCATGAAATGGACGTGATCCGCCGCGTATGCGACCAGGTCGCCGTCATGGACGCCGGGGTGATCGTCGAGCAAGGCTCGGTGGCCGACGTGTTCCTGCACCCCAAGCACCCGACCACCAAGCGCTTCGTACAAGAAGCCGAACAGGTGGACGAAGGCGAGCAGCGCGACGACTTTGCCCATGTGCCAGGCCGTATCGTGCGCCTGACGTTCCAAGGAGACGCGACCTACGCGCCACTGCTGGGTACCGTCGCACGGGAAACCGGTGTGGACTACAGCATTCTTGCCGGTCGTATCGACCGCATCAAAGACATCCCTTACGGGCAACTGACCCTCGCCGTCACCGGCGGTGACATGGAAGCTGCGTTTGCACGCTTCACCGCCGCAGACGTTCACATGGAGGTGCTGCGCTGATGGACGTGTTCCTGAGTTTCTTCGCCAATATCGACTGGTCTGAAATCTGGCTCGCCACCGGCGACACTATGACCATGCTGTTCGGCTCGCTGTTCTTCACCGTGCTGCTGGGCCTGCCTCTGGGCGTGCTGTTGTTCCTGACCAGCCCGCGCCAGCTGTTCGAACAAAAAGGCCTGTACGCGCTGTTGTCGCTGATCGTGAATATCTTGCGCTCGCTGCCGTTCATCATTCTGTTGATCGTGATGATTCCGTTCACGGTACTGATCACCGGCACGTCGCTGGGTGTTGCCGGTGCGATCCCACCGTTGGTCGTCGGCGCTACGCCATTCTTTGCGCGCCTGGTGGAAACCGCACTGCGCGAAGTGGACCGTGGCATCATCGAAGCCACCCAGGCCATGGGCGCCACCACCCGCCAGATCATCACCAATGCCCTATTGCCCGAGGCCCGCCCTGGCATCTTCGCGGCGATTACGGTGACGGCTATTACACTGGTTTCCTACACCGCGATGGCTGGCGTGGTCGGTGCTGGCGGCCTGGGCGACCTGGCAATCCGTTTTGGCTACCAGCGCTTCCAGACCGATGTGATGGTGGTCACTGTGGTGATGCTGTTGATTCTGGTGCAAATTCTGCAAACCGTCGGCGACCGGCTGGTGGTGCACTTTTCTCGTAAATAACGGCCATTGCCGGCGCGCAGCCGGCAGATGCCCGAACAAGGAGCTTGCTGGATGAAAAAACTACTGGTTGCCTTCGCCGCCGTGGCTGCGTTTTCCGCCCACGCCGAGACCATTACGGTCGCTGCTTCGCCGGTGCCTCACGCCGAAATCCTCGAATTCGTGAAGCCTGCCCTGGCCAAAGAAGGCGTGGACCTGAAGGTCAAAGTCTTCACCGACTACGTGCAGCCGAACGTACAGGTGGCTGAAAAGCGCCTGGATGCCAACTTCTTCCAGCACCAGCCGTACCTGGATGAATTCAACAAAGCCAAAGGCACTCACCTGGTGAGCGTCGGCGCTGTGCACCTGGAACCTCTGGGCGCTTACTCCAGCAAGTACAAAAAACTGGCCGACCTGCCTGACGGCGCCAACGTGGTGATCCCGAACGACGCCACCAACGGCGGCCGTGCGCTGTTGCTGCTGGCCAAGAACGGCCTGATCACCCTGAAGGACCCGACCAACATCCTGTCGACCATCAAGGACATCACCGGCAACGATAAAAACCTGAAATTCCGTGAACTGGAAGCCGCTACCTTGCCGCGCGTGCTGACCCAGGTCGATCTGGCGCTGATCAACACCAACTACGCCCTGGAAGCCAAGCTGGACCCATCCAAGGATGCCCTGGTGATCGAAGGCAACGACTCGCCTTACGTGAACATCCTGGTGACCCGCGAAGACAACAAGGATGCAGACGCGGTGAAGAAGCTGGTTGCAGCCTTGCACACGCCTGAAGTGAAGAAATTCATCGAAGAGAAGTACAAAGGCGCGATCAAGCCAGCGTTCTGATCTCTCCTGATCTGATCGTTCCCACGCTCTGCGTGGGAACGCCTCTTGTGACGCTCTGGGTCACGCTTGGGGACGCAGAGCGCCCCTAACTGCATTCCCACGCTCAGCGTTGGAACGATCATCAGGTGCTCACTTGCGCTGTAGCAACCCCGGCAACTGCGCCACCAGCTTCTGGTTGTTCAACGGCGCACGAATAAACCCACGCTGGGTACCATCCGGGCCGATCAGTGCCAGGTTACCGCTGTGGTCGACGGTGTAGTTCGGCTTGTTGGTATCCGCCGGAATGAAGGGAATGCTCACCGCATTCGAAACCTTCTGTACATCCTCCACATTCGCGCCAGTCAGGCCTTGGAACTGTGGGTCGAAGTAACCCAGGTACTGCTTGAGCTGCGCCGGGGTATCGCGGTTCGGATCGACGCTCACCAGGATCACCTGCAACTTATCCACAGCCTCTTTGGGCAGTTCGCTCTTGATCTGGCGAAGCTGGGCGAGGGTGGTCGGGCAGATATCCGGGCAGAAGGTGTAACCGAAAAACAGCAGGCTCCACTTGTCCTTCAACTCATTGACCACCACCGGCTGACCTTCCTGGTCAGTCATGGTCACCGCTGGCAACTGGCGGCTTTGCGGCAGCAGAATGATGCCGGCGTCGATCAGCGCAGTGGGGTCGCCCTGGCCTTTGCCCGAGAGCACTTTGTTGACGGTCAGGCCCATGATCAACGCCACCAGGGCCACGAGGATGAAGACGGTTTTTTGAGTTCGAGTCATAGGTTCAACAATAAGTAGTGGTCTACGAGCAGGGCGATAAACAGCAGCAGCAAGTACCAGATAGAGTACTTGAACGTGTTGATCGCCGCGTGCGGCTGGCTGCCACGGTACAACACCCAGGCCCATTGCAGAAAGCGCGCCCCCAATACCAGCGCAAAGCCCAAGTAGAGCAGCCCGCTCATGTGGATAACGTAGGGCATCAGGCTTACCGCCAGCAGGGCGAAGGTGTACAGCAGGATATGCACCTTGGTGTAGTGCTCGCCATGGGTGACCGGCAGCATCGGGATGTCGGCCTTGGCGTATTCCTCTTTGCGGTGAATAGCCAGGGCCCAGAAGTGTGGCGGAGTCCAGGCGAAGATGATCAGCACCAGCAGCAAGGGTTCGGCACTCACATGCCCAGTGACAGCCACCCAACCCAGCAGCGGTGGCGCCGCACCGGCCAGACCGCCGATGACAATATTCTGCGGCGTCGCTCGCTTGAGAAAGCCGGTGTAGATCACCGCATAACCCAGCAGCGAAGCCAAGGTCAGCCAGGCCGCCAGCGGGTTGGTAAACGCCAATAGCAGAGCCAATCCTGCAATCGCCAGGAACAACGCAAACGCTAACGCCGCCATCGGCGAGACACGCCCCTCAGCCATCGGCCGCTTGTGCGTGCGCGCCATCACGGCATCAATCCGTCGATCCACTACATGATTGACCGCCGCCGCGCCGCCGGCACACAGGGCAATGCCGAGGTTGCCGAACACCAGCACTGTCCAGGGCACACCGGCGCGGGTGGCAAGGAACATGCCCACCAGCGAAGTGATCAGCATCAGCACCACCACTTTGGGCTTGGTCAGCTCCAAATAGTCACGCCAGATCGCCCGGTCGCGACGTGCGCCGATCACGGTCGCCATGGCAGTTCTCCTTTAAGGGTGATCAGACCTGACACCTGCTTGCGCGGGATAAAACGCCAGCCAAACAGGCGCGGGTGTCGCACCCGAACCAGGCTGGTGCGCGCGTGATAATTGACCAGCACCAGCGTCATCAACAACGTTGCCCCGCCAGCGTTGTGCGCGACCGCCACCGGCAGCGGCAGGCCGAACGCCACATTGCTCACCCCCAGGCAGATCTGCGCGGCCAGGGCGATCAACAACAAGCCGGCCAGGCGCGTCATCCCCACTGCCCGCAGTTGCCAGGCCAAACCGAGCAGCACCAGCGTGACCAGCACGGCGCCGATGCGATGCGTCAGGTGGATGGCGGTGCGCGCTTCGCTGTCGAGCTGGCCCCCCAGGTAATTGGGGCCGATGTGCTGGGTCAGGTGAAAACCATTGGCGAAGTCCGCTGCCGGCCACCATTGGCCGTGGCAGGTGGGCAAATCGACACAGGCCACCGCGGCGTAGTTGGAACTGACCCAGCCGCCCAGGGCGATCTGCCCGATCACCAGCACCAGGCCCGCCGTCGCCCAATATTGTAGGCGCTTGGGCACGACCAGCGCCGGTAGTACGCCGGACAGCCGCAGGGTCAGCAGAAACAGCAGGCTCAAGGTCGCAAAGCCGCCCAAAAGATGCCCTGTGACCACTTGCGGCCAGAGCTTCAAGGTCACGGTCCACATGCCAAACGCCGCTTGGGCGAACACCACCGTCAGCAGGAACAGCGGCAGCTTCACCGGCTGGCCCGGATCGCGTCGATGACGCCACGAACGCGCCGCCAGCAGCGCGATCAACAGGCCCAGGCTGCCCGCGAAGTAGCGATGGGTCATCTCGGCCCAGCCTTTGTCGGCCTCCACCGGCGTGTCGGGAAAGTGCAACTCGGCATGAGCCAGTTGGGCTTCGCTTTGCGGCACGCTGATAAAGCCATAGCAGCCCGGCCAGTCCGGACAGCCGAGGCCGGCGTGGGTCAGGCGGGTATAAGCACCGAGCAGCACGACAAACAACGCCAGTAACGTGGCAAACAGCGCGAGGCGAAATCCAGGCTTGGCCATGAGGGTGCCCTTATCCGATGTTCGACAGTTTCAGCAGCAGGCGCAGATCGTTGAGCAAGTCCTTGCCCTTGACCTTGGCGTCGTAGCGCAGCACCAGATTGCCGTGGGGGTCGACGATCCACAATTGCGCATCGCCAGGCGCGGCAGCGTTCCTGGTAAAGGTCGACACATCCAGCGGGTAGCGCTGCAGCTGTGGATATTCGGCTTTGAGCTTGGCCTCGTATTCGCCGCTCAACGGTTGCGCACCCGCCAGGGCATGGCTGGCACGGGATGCATCACGGCCAAGGCTGATCTGCAGCTGACGCGCCAGGTAGACCAGTTGCTGGCAATTGGCAGCACAGGCGGTGGGGGCGGTGACCAGCAGTTGCCAGCGCTGTTCATCGGCCTGCACGCCGATGTCGGCGCGGGTCTGGCCGTTGCCAATCAGTTCGCCGTGATAGCTGCGGCTGTCCGGCACCCAGAACTGCAATTTGTACATGAAGGTGGCCAGCACCATCGGGCCGATCACCATCATCAGGATCAAAATCAGCTGCCAGCGCCCCTTGCGCCGATCAGGCGTGTCAGATGTGCTGGGTGGATTCATGACCGCTCCCATGGGGCTTCTCCTTTTTGTTATGCCATCCGAGGTAGAGGTAAAGCGCCAGCAACGCCATGGCCATGGCGAACCATTGCACAGCGTAGGCCAGGTGTTTTTCCGGGCCCATGGCGACCACAGGCCAGCTGGTTTCGTAGGTACCGGGGCCCGCTTCGGCACGCAGCTCATAGGCAAAGCCACTGCGCCCCAGTTCGCCCCACAGGGCGGCAGGGTGCAGCGCGGTCAGCAGGCGCGGCCATTGCGTGCTGGCCGGGTCGGCATGCAGTTGGAAGGTCTCGCCGGGGGCGACGTACACCCAGGCGTCGAGGTTCAGCGTCTGTTCAGGGGTTGTAAAGGCGGGCGCGATACGCCGGTCCGGCCAGGGCAGCCAGCCGCGATTGAGCAACAGCCACAGGCCGCTGGCCTGGTCATGAAAGGGTTGCAGCAACTCGACACCGGCCTTGCCGTCACGCATGCGGTTATCCAGCAATACGCTGTGTGCACCATCCAGTTGCCCGCGAAGGTGAACGCGACGGAAGGCTGGATCAGCCATGTCATTGAGCTGAGCACTGCTGACCGGCTCGGCGGCGCGGCGCTCGGCATAACGGTCTACCAACAGTTGCTTTTCGTGCCCGCGGGACAATTGCCAAAACCCCAGGCCCACCATCAACGGCAGCAACACCAGTACCACCAGCGTCGGCGCGATGCCCGGGCGAAAGCGTTGCATGGCACTGGCTATACTCGATCTCATCGCCCCTCCCCAATTAGCCCGGAGCCAGACCATGCTCAAAGCCGCCATTGCCCTGATGCTGATCGCGACCGTCGTGAGCCTGTTCAGTGGCTTGTTCTTCTTGGTCAAGGACGAGGGCAACTCCAACCGCCTCGTCACTGCCTTGACCGTGCGTGTCACCCTGGCCGTGATCACCGTGGGCTTGATCGCCTGGGGCTTTTTCAGCGGCCAATTGGTCTCTCATGCGCCGTGGTAAGCCGCGTCAGAGCACATAGACAAAGAAAAACAGCCCGATCCACACCACGTCCACAAAGTGCCAATACCAACTGGCCGCCTCAAAACCGAACTGGTGCTCGGCATTGAAATGCCCGCGCAGGATACGCATCAGCATCACAAACAGAATGATGGTGCCGATGGTCACGTGGGCGCCGTGAAAGCCCGTGAGCATGAAGAACGTCGCGCCGTACACCCCCGAACCCAAGGTAAGGCCCAACTCTTTGTAGGCGTGGATGTATTCCTCGGCCTGGAACCCGAGAAAGGCCAAGCCCAGCAGCACGGTGATCGCCAGCCAGAGTTTCAGCGCACCACGATGGCCTTTGCGCAGGGCATGGTGGGCAATGGTGATGGTTACGCTGGAACTCACCAGCAGGATGGTGTTCACCAATGGCAGGCCCCAGGGGCTGATGGTGCCTTTGGGCGCAGGGTAGAGCTTGGGGTCGGGGTTGTTCAGCAGGGGCCAGGCAAACTCAAAGTTCGGCCACAGCATGTGCGCAATGCCCTTGGGCCCCTCGCCCGCCAACCAAGGCCCGGCCCAGACACGCACGTAGAACAGCGCACCAAAAAAGGCGATGAAGAACATCACCTCCGAAAAGATGAACCAGGTCATGCCCCAGCGGAACGAGCGGTCCATCTGCGCGCTGTACAGCCCGGCGCGACTTTCCTTGATCACCGCGCCAAACCAGCCAAACAGCATATAGGCCAGCAACAAACCGCCGACGAAAAAGATCCACGGCCCGTGGGATTCGGGCCGCGCGGCCTTCAAGTCGTTGAACCACACGGCCAGGCCATACACGGTGACCAGCAGGCCAATCGTGGCAATTATTGGCCATTTGCTTTGCGCTGGTACGTAGTACGTATCATGAGTCGACATGTATTCGCTCTCCTGATTGAGGGGGCAAACAGTAGCTAGCCCCCGGTCCTGACGGCCACGGGCGGCTGGCGCGCAGTGATATCGAACAGCGTGTACGCCAGGGTCAAATGCTTCACATCCTTGGGCATCGCGCGGTCGACGATGAAACGTACGGGCATCTCAATGCGCTCACCGGGCTGCAACACTTGCTGGGTGAAGCAGAAGCATTCGGTCTTGTGGAAGTACATCGCCGCTTCGGCCGGGGAAATGCTGGGTATCGCCTGGGCTGTCATCGGCTTATCGGTGGGGTTGTAGGCCACGAACAGCATCTCGTTGACTGCACCGGGGTTGACCACAATCTCATCGGCCTTGGAGTGGAATTCCCAGACCATGTCGATGGCGTTGGTGGACAGAAACTGCACCCGCACCTGGCGCGAGGGGTCAACCATTTGCTCACCCTCGTACTGCCCGGCGGTCTTGCCGTTGATGCCGAACGCCTTGCACATCACGTCGTAGATCGGCACCAGGGCGAAGCCAAAGGCGAACATCGCCAGCACCAGGATCAGCAGGCGGGTGACCAGGCGCTTGAGCGGGACGGAGTCAGCCATGGCGCCCACCTGGCTTTGGACTTTCTGTGGGAGCTGGCTTGCCTGCGATGAGGGCCTGGGGGTTGGTAGATTCAGCGCCTGACCTACCGCCATCGCGGGCAAGCCCGCTCCCACAGGGGGAGTATAGGGAGGGCTTCATTTGACCTCCGGCGGCGTGGTGAAGGTGTGATACGGCGCGGGTGAGGGCACGCTCCATTCCAGGCCCTCGGCGCCATCCCACGGCTTGGCCGGCGCAGGCGGGCCGCCACGGATGCACTTGATGACAATGAACAGGAAGAAGATCTGCGTGGCGCCAAACATGAAGGCACCAATGGACGAGACCATATTGAAGTCAGCGAACTGCAGGTTGTAGTCCGGCACTCGGCGCGGCATACCGGCCAGCCCCACAAAGTGCATGGGGAAGAACGCCATGTTCATGCCCACGAAAGACAACCAGAAGTGCAGCTTGCCCAAGGTTTCGTCGTACATGTGGCCGGTCCATTTCGGCAACCAGTAGTAGGCCGAAGCGAAGATCCCGAAGATCGCGCCCGGCACCAGTACGTAATGGAAATGCGCCACCACAAAGTAGGTGTCGTGGTACTGGAAGTCCGCCGGCGCAATCGCCAGCATCAGCCCGGAGAAGCCGCCGATGGTGAACAGGATCACAAAGGCCACCGCAAACAACATCGGCGTCTCGAACGTCAGTGAGCCTTGCCACATGGTGCTGACCCAGTTGAACACCTTCACGCCCGTGGGCACGGCGATCAGCAGGGTGGCGTACATGAAGAACAGCTCACCCACCAGCGGAATGCCCACCACGAACATGTGGTGCGCCCACACGATGAACGACAGGAAGGCGATGCTCGCGGTGGCGTAGACCATCGAGGTGTAACCGAACAGTGGCTTGCGCGAGAAGGTAGGGATGATCGAGCTGACGGCGCCAAAGGCCGGCAGGATCATGATGTACACCTCGGGATGCCCGAAGAACCAGAACACGTGCTGGAACAGCACCGGATCACCACCACCGGCCGCACTGAAGAAGCTGGTGCCAAAGTGAATGTCCATCAGCATCATGGTCACGCAGCCCGCCAGTACCGGCATCACCGCGATCAGCAGGAATGCGGTGATCAGCCAGGTCCACACGAACAGCGGCATTTTCATCAGGGTCATGCCCGGCGCACGCAGGTTGAGGATGGTGGCGACCACGTTGATCGCGCCCATGATCGAACTGATGCCCATCAGGTGGATGGCAAAGATAAAGAACGTCACGCTTTCCGGCGCATAAGTGGTAGAGAGCGGGGCGTAGAAGGTCCAGCCGAAATTCGGCCCGCCGCCGGGCGTGAACAAGGTGGACACCAGCAACAGGAACGCCGCCGGCAACAGCCAGAAGCTGAAATTGTTCATGCGCGGCAGGGCCATGTCCGGCGCGCCGATCATCAACGGGATCATCCAGTTGGCCAGGCCAACAAACGCCGGCATCACCGCGCCGAATACCATGATCAACCCGTGCATGGTGGTCATCTGGTTGAAGAACGCCGGCTGCACGATCTGCAGGCCCGGCTGGAACAACTCGGCGCGGATCACCATGGCGAACGAGCCGCCGAGCAGGAACATGGTGAAGGCGAACCACAGGTACATGGTGCCGATGTCTTTGTGGTTGGTGGTCAGCACCCAGCGCATCAAGCCTTTGGCGGGGCCGTGGGCGTGGTCGGCATGACCGTGGTCGATCACAGTGCTCATGGCCGTTCTCCTGCAAGCGAGTGAGCGGGGCGATTCAGGGCATTGGCAATGAAAGTCGTCATTTGCTTTGGGCCTGTTTCAGAGCCAGCACGTCTTTGGGCGTGACCATGTCGCCTTTGTTATTGCCCCAGGCGTTACGCTCATAAGTCACCACAGCGGCGATATCCACTTCAGAGAGCTGCTTGCCGAAGGCTGCCATCGCGGTGCCGGGCTTGCCGTGATACACGATGCTCAGATGGTCTTTGGCCGGCCCGGTGGCGATTTTCGAGCCCTTGAGCGCTGGGAACATCGGTGGCAAGCCTTGGCCCTCGGCCTGGTGACAGGCCACGCAAGTGGTGTGATAGACCTTGTCGCCACGTGCCACCAGTTCGTCCAGTGTCCATTCCTTGGAGGTCAACTCCTTGAGCTTGGCGGCCTCCTCCTTGCGCTCGCCCAGCCAGGTGTCGTAGTCGGCCTTGGACTTGACCTCCACCACGATGGGCATGAAGCCATGGTCCTTGCCACACAGTTCGGCGCACTGACCACGGTAGATGCCGGGCTTCTCGACGCGAGTCCAGGCCTCGTTGACGAAGCCGGGGATGGCGTCGCGCTTGACCGCAAAGGCCGGCACCCACCAGGAATGGATCACATCGGCGGCGGTCACTAGAAAGCGCACCTTGGCGCCCACCGGCAATACCAGCGGCTGGTCGACTTCCAACAGGTAGTGCTCACCCTTGGTGGCCTGGTTATGGATCTGCTCGGCGGGGGTGGCCAGGTTGCTGAAGAACTCCACATCCTGACCCAGGTATTTGTAGTGCCACTTCCACTGATAGCCGGTGACCTGGATATCGATATCCGACTCACTGCTGTCGTAGATGTTGATCAGGGTCTTGGTGGCCGGAATAGCCATGGCCACCAGGATCAGCAAGGGCACCACGGTCCAGAGGATTTCCACGGTGGTGCTTTCGTGGAACTTGGCCGCTACCTGGCCCGTGGACCGACGGTGCAGGATCATCGACCAGAACATCGCGCCAAACACGACGATGCCGATCACCACACAGATCCAGAAAATGGTCATGTGCAGGTCAAACACAGCGTGGCTGACTTCAGTAGCCCCTGGCGCCATATTCGTAGTCCAGGCGGCGTGCGCCTGGCCGAATACCGACCACAACAGGAGGCCCATCCAAACGTGTGGATGTCGCGTCATTGCGGGTTCCCCTTTATGTTTCTTGTTATCCCGCCGGTTTGCACCTGCGGCGAAGGGAGCGGCTTCCATACTGCTTACAACCGCCAAGCCTTGCCTGCGTCATGCAGTTGGGCGTCATCAGCTAATTGCGTACAAAATCGAGTATAGACAGCCGTAGCAACCCCGCAATGTGTGGGGGCAAATGAATAGAAACAGACAGACGGAGCCCGTAAAATAGGCAGCGGAATCGTTTATCCGACGAACGATGGCATTTCGATATAACCCCTGCCTATAACCATGAAATAATTATGACAAATGCGTCTTAGGCGCTCGTATAAACGAACTACCTTATCTTCTCCCTTTTCCTACGCCTGCTTCACTGGAGCCCTCATGAACACCGCCGCATTGCGCGAGCAGATTTCCCGTGCCCATCAACACGAAGCCAGCACCGGCCAGCTCGTCAGCCAGCTGAAAAAACAAGTGCCGCACCTGCATTCGTCCATCGCCCTGGCTGACGGTGATCGCAACATGGTCATGACCCGTTTTGTGACCGCTTACATCGACCTGGTTCCTGATTTGCTCGACGCCGCCAATGACGTGGCCCGTGAGGCCGGGATTGAAAGCCAGATCAAACCGGTACTGAAAATCGCTGAACATTTCTTCCTGCAGCCGCCAGCGATTCTGGCCGGCCACGACGGCCTTGATGGCCTGCTGGATGAGGCCTACCTGGCGCATCGCCTGGTCGAAGAAGTAAACGATCTGTATATCAAGCATTTTGGCCAGCCGTTGATTCCAGCGGATACCACCGTGGCCAACGTGATCGCCCATCAACTGATCGGTGAAGACTTCGCCAATCAATTGGATGAAGCCGTGCACCTGGCGGTGGATGAGATGCTTAACGAGGAAAGCTTTGCGCTGGAGTCGGTCGAGGCCTATCGCGAACAGCTCAAGAGCCCGCAGACCGAAGCGTCCTGGAAGCGCTGGCCATGCCTGTCGCGCCAGCTTGGGGTTGAGCTGTCGCTGGATCAGCCGGCATAGACTTCAGATCCGATAGGGGATTCAATGTGGGAGC
Source organism: Pseudomonas sp. NFR02 (assembly GCF_900119375.1). Classification (NCBI taxonomy): domain Bacteria; kingdom Pseudomonadati; phylum Pseudomonadota; class Gammaproteobacteria; order Pseudomonadales; family Pseudomonadaceae; genus Pseudomonas; species Pseudomonas sp. NFR02. Next base: position 326,478 of record NZ_FPJJ01000006.1, on the reverse strand, counting down.
CGGGCAAGCCCGGCTCCCACAGTTTTTTGAAGGGTCAGGCAGGCGCTGAGCCGATCCCCACTGTCGTTCGCACCCGACCTTCCAGCCGACGCTTCAACCCACGCGCCTCGATCACCAACGTCGAGCCCTTGGCCGCATTGGCCCGGCCCCATTCTTCCAGCAACTCCAGGCAAGAGTGGTCGATGTAACTCAAGTTGCTCAACGGCACATGCAGGGTGGTCCCCGCAGGCACCGCCGACAACACCTGAGTCAACGCCGGCACCTTCAGAAAGGTCGCCGCCCCCGTCAAACGCAGCTCCATCTCACCTTCCTGGGGCAGGTCGATCAGGCTGACTTTCAGGCGCGAGGCCTTGAAGGCCAACTTGAGCAATGTGAGCCCGAAGCCCACCAGCACGCCGGTCAGCAAATCGGTAAAGATGATTGCCAGCGCGGTGGCCGCATAGGTGAACATCGGCATCCGCCCATAGCGCCCCAGCGCCTTGAACGCCTTGACGTCTACCAGCTTGATCCCGGTGTATACCAGCACACCCGCCAGGCTCGCGACCGGAATGCTCTGCAGCACGCTCGACAGCAAAAGCACGAAACCCAGCAACCACAGGCCATGGAACATCGCCGACAGACGCGTGGTAGCACCAGCCTGGACGTTAGCCGAGCTGCGTACGATCACACCGGTCATTGGCAATGCACCCACCAGGCCGCAGAGCATGTTGCCCACGCCTTGGGCCGACAATTCCTTGTCGAAATCGGAACGTTGACCACTGTGCATACGGTCCACCGCTGCGGCAGACAGCAGGGTTTCGGCACTGGCAATAAACGCCACGGCGAATGCCGCGATCAAAAGCTGTGGATCTGCCAGGTTCAGCAGGTCGCTGGGGCGCAGCCAGTCGATAGCGTCCGCCAGGTTTTCCGGGACTTCCACGCGCTTGACCTGCAACGCCAGCACCAGGCTGGCGACGGTCGCCAGGCCCACGCCAAGCAACGCGCCAGGCACAAACCGCAGTTGTTGCGGGCGGAATTTGTCCCACAGGTACATCACCAACATCGTCGACAGGCCGAGTACGCCAGCCTGCCAGCCGAGACCGCCGCCGAAGGTAGGAATCGCTTCAGCCAGCGCTGCCGGGAAGCCAGCCAGGTTATCCAGCCCTGACGGCTTGGGCGCGCCGTCGAGCATCACATGGATCTGCGACAGCACGATCAACACGCCAATGCCGGCCAACATGCCGTAGACCACCGCCGGCGCGGTGACGCGAAACCAGCAGCCCAGGCGCAAACGCCCGGCCACCAATTGCAGGAAGCCGGCCAGCAACAGGATCGGCCCCAGCATCAGCATGCCGTGCTGGCGCACCAGTTCGAACACCAGTACCGCCAGACCCGCCGCCGGGCCGCTGACTTGCAGCGGCGAGCCGGCCAACCAGCCCACCACCAAGCCGCCGATGATGCCAGTGATCAGGCCTTTGGCCGGCGGCATGCCGGACGCAATCGCGATGCCCATGCACAGTGGCAAGGCGACCAGAAAAACAACCACCGAGGCGAGCAGCTCCCGTGGCAATACAGCTTTCAATTGAGCAGCACGCATGATGACTCTCCCGAGGCATTCGCCGGGCGCGGTAAAGCCTGGCTGCATCCATGGCAGCCACCGCATTACCCGGCAGGGAAGTGTTTTAGAAGCGCGCTTTAGGCGTCGCTGAAGGGATCGGCTCGGTGCCGTTCAGCGGTCGGAACGCCGCTTTGTCCGCATCGTAGGCCCGGATTTCGCTGGTCTCGATGTTGTAGATCCAACCATGGATAAACAAATGACCATTGGCCATGCGCGAAGCCACGGAAGGGTGGGTGCGCAAATGTTGCAGTTGGGCGATAACGTTTTCTTCGGTCAGCACCGCCATGCTCTCGCCTTCGTTGGCGCAGTCGCAGTTGTCATGGACCATTGTCTTGGCGACCTCGGCGTGACGCAACCAGGCCTTGACCGTTGGCATCTTCTCCAGGCTGTCGGGGTTGAGCACCGCACGCATGGCGCCGCAGTCCGAATGCCCGCACACGATGATGTGCTGTACGCCAAGGGCGAGCACCGCGTACTCGATAGCGGTGGAAACACCACCGTTCATCTGGCCGTAAGGCGGCACCACGTTACCGACGTTACGGGTCACGAACAGGTCGCCTGGGGAGCTTTGGGTAATCAGCTCGGGCACGATGCGCGAGTCGGCGCAGGTGATGAACATCGCCCGTGGGCTCTGGGCGGTGGCGAGTTTCTTGAAGAGTTCTTCCTGCTGGGGGAAGACGTCGTGATGGAAATGCAAAAAGCCGTCAACGATATGCTGCAGCGCTGCATCGGCGGATTCCGCCACCTGAGGGGCTGAAGCCGACGCAGCCAACGGCTGTTTATCCTTGTCACTCATGATTCATCCTCTTGATCAATGCAGGGGAGGGTTCAGGTCAGTTCGACGCCATGGCGGTGAAATAGTTGTAAAACAAGCACCGGCCAGGCCGCCGACTCATCAGTCACTCGCTGAACAAGGTAACCGTCGAAACTTAACTCAAACTGAATGAACCGCTCTAGAACGCGGGTTTCAGTGATGTCAAAACGCGACTATTCCTACAGCAGAGATGCACACCTCTCCATCAGTCTACAACAAAGCCATCTGCCTGCCCGGTGGGCAAAACGCCGTGCAATCAAGGTTGAACCCTTCCCGCCGATTCAGCCCCAGACGCTTGATCGCCTTGCTGAAACGCTGCGCCAGCAAATCGGCAAACGGCCCTTCACCGCGCATACGCACGCCAAACCGGCTGTCATACACCTCACCCCCGCGCACCTGGCGCACCAGGCTCATCACATGGGCCGCACGCTGGGGGTAATGGGCCGCCAACCACTCCTCGAATAACGGCGCCACCTCCAACGGCAGGCGCAGCATCATATACGCCGCGCTTTGTGCGCCGGCCGCGTGAGCTTCGGTAAGCAGGCTCTCCAGCTCGCTGTCGTTGATCATCGGGATCATTGGCGAGCACAGCACGCCCACCGGGATACCCGCGTCGCGCATTACCCGAATCGCCCGCAGCCGTGCCTTGGGCGCTGCGGTGCGCGGTTCCAAGATGCGCTTGAGCTCATCGTCCAGGCTGGTGAGGCTGATCATCACCGCCACCAGGCGCTGGCGGGCCAACTCGGTCAGCAGGTCGAGGTCGCGCAGGATCAGCGAGCCCTTGGTGATGATCGTCACTGGGTGGCGGTAGCGCAGCAGGACTTGAAGGGTTTGCCGGGTGATCCGGTATTCGCGCTCGATTGGCTGGTACGGATCGGTATTGGAGCCCAGGTTGATCGGCGCACACACGTAGCCCGGCTTCGACAACTGCTGTTCCAGCACATCGGCCGCGTTGCTCTTGGCAATCAATCTGGTTTCAAAGTCCAGCCCGGGCGACATGTCCCAATAGGCGTGGCTTGGCCGTGCATAGCAGTAGATGCAACCATGTTCACAACCGCGATACGGATTGATGGACCGATCAAACGGCAAGTCCGGGGAGGTGTTGCGGGTGATGATGGTCTTGGCCGTTTCGATACGCACTTCGGTGCCTTGGGTCGGCGGCACTTCCTGGTACCAACCGTCGTCCTCGGCCACGCTGACGGTGGGTGCAAAGCGATTGTGCAGGTTAGTGGCCGTACCCCGGCCACGGGGCGGCAGCGCAGTAGACATGAAAACGCCTCGATACTGTTTTTATATACAGTATCGAGGCGCGAAGCTTCTGACCAGTGCCGTTGGGCGGCCAGCGAACTTATCAGTGCTTTTGCGTCACCTGCCCCAGGTCATCGCCCGAGGTGGTGTGCAGATCGTTTTTGCGCAGATCCGCCACATCGCTCGCCTTGACCGGTGCGCCCTGGTTGCCCCAACTGCCACGGATAAAACTGACCACATCCGCCACTTCCTGGTCCGACAGACGCCAGGCAAACGCCGGCATGGTGAAGGTTGACGGCGCCGCATGGGTGGCCGGCAAGGTGCCGCCGTTCAACACAATGTTGATCAACGACGTGGCATCTGCCGTCTGCAGCACCGGGTTGCCCGCCAGCGCCGGGAATACCCGCGTATAGCCATGGCCGTCGGTACGGTGGCAGGCCGCGCAGTTGTCGATATACACCGACGCACCCGGCTTGCTGTCGTCCCCCTTCCACAACGCTTGCGCTACCTGCTTGTCGTACTGGTGCGGCTGATCCTTGGGATCGACCGCCGGCAGGCTCTTGAGGTAACGGGCGATGGCGGTCAGGTCATCTTCCGACATGTACTGCATGCTGTGCACGACCACATCACTCATGCCGCCGAATACCGCGCTGCGGTCGCTGCGACCGGTCTTGAGGAACTGCACCAACTGCTCCTCGCTCCAGCTGCCGAGACCGTCCTTGTGGTCGCCGCGCAGGCTTTTGGCAATCCAGCCTTCCAACGGCGCACTGCCAGAGAGGAAGGCGCTGCCGTCCGTGGCACTCAGGGCTTTTTCCTGCATGGTCAGGGCACGCGGCGTATGGCAGGCGCCGCAATGTCCGAGACCTTCCACCAGGTAGGCACCGCGATCGATCACCGGGTCGGCAGCGGCTTGCGGCTGATGCGCCTCGACTGCCGGGGCAAACATCCAGCGCCAGGCCGCCAACGGCCAACGCATGCTCAGGGGCCAGGGAATATCGCTGTCCTTGTTTTCCTGGGCGACCGGTTCGACCCCCTTCATGAAGTACGCATACAACGCTTGCATATCGCTGTCGCTGACGCGCGCGTAAGACGGGTAGGGCATCGCCGGGTAAAGCGTACTACCGTTCTTGGCGACGCCATGGCGCACGGCCTTGTCGAAATCCTCGAAGCTGTAGTCGCCCAGGCCGGTCTTGTCCGGGGTGATGTTGGTGGAATAGATCACGCCAATCGGTGTTTCCATCGGCAGGCCGCCAGCGAAGGGCTTGCCACCCTTGGCGGTATGGCAGGCAACACAGTCGCCGGCGCGCGCCAGGTATTCACCCTGTTTGATCAGATCGGTTTCGGCAGCGCTGATCGAGCAGCTGCTGAACAGCGCCAGGGAGGCAATAACGAATGCTTTCATGGTCATCGCTCCTTATGCCTGAACCAGTGGGCCGGGGTTTTTGAGGTACTGCTCGCGAATCGCGCGAGCCGACCAATAGGTCAACGCTGCCACCAGGCCGGTAGGGTTGTAGCCCAAGCCTTGTGGGAAAGCGGAAGCACCAGGGACGAAGACGTTGTGCACATCCCAGCTCTGCAAGTAGCGGTTCAACGCACTGGTTTTCGGGTCGGTACCCATGATCGCGCCACCGTTGAGGTGGGTGGTCTGGTAGGAGGCGGTATTGAAATGCTCACCGACCTTTTTACCCAGCACGGCGATGGCCTTGGGGTTCATGGCCTGGGCCACTTTGCCCATTTTTTCCATCATGAAGCGGTTCATCTTGATGTCGTTTTCTTGCCAGTCGAAGGTCATGCGCAGCAGCGGCAGGCCGTAGGCATCGCGGTAAACCGGGTCCAGATCCAGGTAGTTGCTGCGGTAGGACTGATGGGCACCGTGGGAATCCATTGAGACTTGATGGGTGTAGTAATCGGCGGTGGCGCGCTTCCAGGCACTGCCCCACGCCGGGGTGCCCGGCGGGTTGGACGTACCGGCAATCGGCCGGCTGCCCGCCTGGTTGACCCACATCGGCGACCCCCCCACAAAGCCATGGGGGCCATGGTCAAAGTTGTCGGCGTTGAAGTCGTCGATGGCCACGCCATTGCCGCCCGCGCCGATAAAGTTGTTGGTGTGGGTGTCCTTGTCGAAGAACGCCTTGATGGTGCCCATGTTCTGGTAGGCGAAGTTGCGGCCTACCACACCCTCGTTGGTAATCGGGTCGTAGGGTTTGCCGATGCCGGACAGCAGCATCAGGCGCACGTTATGGAACTGGAATGCGCCAAGAATCACCAGGTCGGCCGGTTGTTCACATTCGCGGCCCTGGGCGTCGATGTAGGTCACGCCGGTGGCTTTCTTCTTGGTGCTGTCGAGGTTGACCTTGAGCACGTGGGAATTGGGCCGCAGCTCGAAGTTGGGCACCTGGCGCAAGGCCGGCAGGATGTTCACGTTCGGCGAGGCTTTGGAATACATGTAGCACACGTAGCCACTGCAAAAACCGCAGAAGTTGCACGGGCCCATCTGCGCACCGTAGGGGTTGGTGTACGGCCCCGACGTGTTGGCCGAAGGCAGGTTGTAAGGTTTGTAACCTACGTCGGTCGCCGCTTTCTGAAACAGCTGGGCGGAGACGGTATTTTTCTGCGCCGCAAGCGGGAACGGGTTGGAGCGATCCGGCGCGTAGGGGTTGCCGCCACGGCCCTCGCCGACCAGTTGGCCCTTGACCGTCCAGGCTTGCCCGGAGGTGCCAAAGACTTTTTCCGCATAATCGAAAAACGGCTCCAGCTCTTCATAGCTGACGCCGAAGTCCTGGATGGTCATGTCCTTGGGAATGAAGTTCTTCCCGTAGCGCTCTTCGTAATGGCTGCGCATGCGCAGCTCAATTGGATCAACGCGAAAATGTACGCCCGACCAGTGCAGCCCCGCACCACCAACACCGTTACCCGGCAGGAATGCGCCCAACTGGCGATTGGGCAGGGCAACGTCATTCACGCTGTGGCGAATGGTCACCGTTTCTTTGGAGATGTCCTGGAACAGCTTCTTACGCACGCTGTAGGTCAATTCGTCGATGACCTGGGGATAGTTGCCGTCTGGGTAAGTGTCCTGCATCGGGCCGCGCTCCAGCGCTACCACGTTGAGGCCCGCTTCCGTCAGCTCCTTGGCCATGATCGCGCCCGTCCAGCCGAAGCCCACAATCACTGCATCCACTTTCTTCATGATGGTCGCCACGTTTATGCCCTCTCACCGCGAATGGAAACAGCCGGGAAGGGGTATTGCTCGTTGCGTTCCACCCAGTCCATGAAGTCGGCGCGGGCGCCGGGGAAGCCGATCATGGTCCAGCCGACCATGCCTTTATTACCGCCGTGGATAGGGTCGCAGAAGAAGCCTTCCTTGGTGTTTTGCAGCAAAAGGTTGAAGAACATCTTGGGCGGCACGGCATCGAAATGCGCCGCCACTTCGCTGCCGCCAGCCTCCAGACGCCTGAGCATATCGTCTCGGGTAGCGCTGTCTTGCGCAGCAAAAGCTTTACCGTTGAACGCTTTCGACCAGGCATCCGTCGCAGCAATACCCAGGCGATAGATCTCCTTGGGCACCAATTTGCTTTGCCAGCCCATCTCCGGCGCCGCATCGGCGTTGAACGGGCCTTGCATGAACCACAGGGCGCCACTGGCGTAAGGGGTGTTCATCTGGCGGTCGATGTATTCCGGCGCGCCAGCCTCCAAGGCACCGGGTCCCTGGGCGTCAGCGGGAATCAAGCGCTCGACGGCGGCGTTGATAAACGCCCATTCCTCGGCCGTGAAATAGCTCGGCTCATAGGCTTTGTCGCTGACCGCGGGTTTGGCCGGCTCGGCCTGGGCCGGTTCCGCAGTGGCCATCAACATCGACCCGCCAAGGCCAGTGCTGGCAACCGTGACCACCGGGATCAAGGTCAAGGATTTGCGTAAAAAGTCACGCCGGGGGTTGTCTTGATCTTGATCAGACATAGGTACACCTCATCATGTGGTCACGGGTTTATCCGCCGCTTCTGGGAGCAGCGTGAAGGCTTTGCCGCTAATTGGATCCAAGCAGACACAGCACAATGGCAAACATTAGTTACAAATGATAGCAGGCTAAGAATTCAGAGGCGTCAATTCGGCGACAAAAACACCGGATCAGATAGCAAGTATCACGATTCTTTGACGCGAACCTCACGCCTTATTGACCCGCCGTGAGTGAGTCTGTGGCCCATCAACCACTTCCTCGCTCGGTCACAACGTTCATGTTCAACACACGCATACTGCTCGCTCTCGGCCTGGCGCTCATGAGCCTGCTCAACACCGTACAAGCCGATGAGGCTGCGTCGATCCGCTCGCCGGAATGGGCCCAGCCGGTGGGTAACCAATACAACCTGCATCAAATGACACCCACGCTCTATCGCAGTGCATTGCCGGACGAGCGTGCGCTGCCGCTGTTGCACACGCTCAAGATCGCTACGGTCATCAACTTCCTGCCGGAATCTGATGCGCACTGGCTCCAATCATCTGATATCAAACAGGTGCAGTTGAGTTATCGCACCAACCACGTCGACGATGCCGACGTGCTGGCGGCGATCAGGGCGATTCAGGCAGCAGAGGCCGATGGCCCGGTGTTGATGCATTGCAAGCACGGCGCCGACCGCACCGGCCTGATGGCAGCGATGTATCGGGTGGTGGTTCAAGGGTGGAGCAAGGAGGACGCGCTGAACGAAATGACCTTGGGCGGCTTTGGCAGCAGCAATGGTTTCAAGGACGGCGTTCGCTACATGATAAAAGCTGATGTCGACAAGTTGCTTACAGCTTTGGCGAATGGGGATTGCAGCACCAGCGCCTTTGCGTTGTGCTCAATGAAAGACTGGATCACCACAACGGGCCAGCAAGAGAAAAAATTGTAGGAGCGAGCTTGCTCGCTCCTACAGTGAGTGCGGTTTTAGTCTTTTTTCAGCTTCGGGTTCGGGAAGAACTGCACTGCCTGCACTTTAGGATCCGCCGGCGCTTTCAACGCGGTGGTATTGACCCTAGTGCCCAACTCCTTGGGCACCGACAGGCCTTGGTCATTCAGCGTATCGGTATACCCGCAGGCCACGCATTCGCGGTGCGGCACGCTGTCTTCGGTCCACATCTTCAACTTGTCCGACTCGCTGCACGCCGGGCAGACCGCCCCGGCGATAAATTGCTTTTTGGTGATCACAGGCCCTTCACTCATGCTGCTGCGTCCTCACTCAGGCCGCTGTGGCGCAAGAGTGCGTCAATCGACGGCGCGCGTCCGCGGAAGTCGACGAACAGCACCATCGGCGCCTGGGAACCGCCACGCGCCAGGATGGCTTCACGGAAGGCACGCCCGGTCTGGGCGTTGAGCACGCCGTCTTCCTCAAACTTGGAGAACGCATCCGCCGACAGCACTTCGGCCCACTTGTAGCTGTAGTAGCCCGCCGCATAACCGCCGGCGAAAATGTGAGCGAAGCTGTTGGGGAAGCGGTTGTAGGCCGGTGGGCGCATGACCGAGACTTCATCGCGCACGCCTTCAAGCACCTGGGCCACACTGCGACCATCGCCATGGGTGGCGTGCAGTTCAAAGTCGAACAGTGAGAACTCCAGCTGACGCACCATCATCAGGCCGGACTGGAAATTTTTCGCCGCGAGCATTTTCTCCAGCAAGTCCTGGGGCAGGGGCTCGCCGGTTTCGTAGTGGCCGGAGATCAGCGCCAGGCCTTCAGGCTCCCAGCACCAGTTCTCCATGAATTGGCTCGGCAGTTCCACCGCGTCCCACGCCACACCGTTGATACCGGATACGCCGGCATGTTCCACGCGGGTGAGCAGGTGATGCAGGCCATGGCCGAATTCGTGGAACAGGGTGGTGACTTCATCGTGGGTCAGCAGGGCAGGCTTGCCGCTGTCGGCCGGAGTGAAGTTGCACACCAGGTTGGCGACGGGGCTTTGCAGCACGCCATCAACGGTACGGCGGCGGTCACGGGCGCCATCCATCCAGGCACCGCCACGCTTGTTGGCGCGGGCGTACAGGTCGAAGAAGAAACGTCCGACGTGCTCGCCGTTCTCCTTGATCTCGAACAAGCGCACATCCGGGTGCCAGGTGTCGAAGCCTTTAAGCTCGGCGATCTCGATGCCGTACAGGCGCTGCACAATGGCAAACAGGCCGCCCAGCACTTTGTCGATGGGGAAGTAGGCGCGTAGCGCTTCCTGGGACACGCTGTAGCGCTGCTCACGCAGTTTTTCGCCGTAGAAACCGCTGTCCCAGCTTTGCAGATCGGCGCAGCCTTGCTCGGCGGCATAGGCCTTGAGTTGCTGCAGGTCCTGGGCGGCAAACGGCTTGCTGCGCTTGGCCAGGTCACGCAGGAAGCTGAGCACCTGGTCGCTGGACTCGGCCATCTTGGTGGCCAGGCTCAGCTCGGAGAACGACGCATAACCCAGCAATTGGGCCAGTTCCTGACGCAGGTCGAGGATCTGTTCCATCACCGGGCCGTTATCGTTCTGACCGGCATTCGGGCCTTGGTCCGAGGCACGGGTGCAGTAGGCGGCGTACACCTCTTCACGCAGGGCACGGTCCTGGGCGTAGGTCATGACGGCGTAGTAGCTGGGGAATTCCAAGGTGATCAGCCAGCCGTCGAGGCCCTTGGCCTGAGCGGCGGCGGCCATTTGCGCCTTGGCCGAATCGGTCAGGCCGGCGAGGGTGGCTTCATCGGTGACGTGTTTGGTCCAGGCCTGGGTGGCGTCCAGCAACTGGTTGGAGAATTTGCTGCCCAGCTCGGATAGCTTGCTCTGTACCTCGGCGTAGCGTTTTTGCTGCTCCGGCGGCAAGTCGATACCCGACAGGCGGAAGTCACGCAGGGAGTGCTCCAGAATGGTTTTTTGTGCCACATCGAAACCGGCAGCTTCCGGGCTGTTGGCCAGGGCTTCGAAGGCCTGGAACAGCTCACGGTTCTGGCCCATTTCGGTGGAGTAAGCGCTCAAGGCCGGCAGGCACGCCTCGTAGGCTTCGCGCAGTTCGGCGCTGTTGCACACGGCATTGAGATGGCTGACCGGGCTCCAGGCCGCGCCGAGGCGATCATTGAGTTCATCCATGGCCAGGACCAGGCCGGCCCACGTCGGATTTTTACCCTGGCTTTGCAGGATCTCTGCGATTGCCACGCGGTTGTCGGCGAGGATCTGTTCGATGGCCGGCTGGACGTGCTCGGCACGGATCGCCGAGAACGGCGGCAGGTCGTAGGACTGCAAAAGAGGGTTGTTCGCGCTCACGGTTGGCACCTTGGCTGAAGAAACATGTAGAACAAAGATGGGGCCATCTTAATTACAATCAACACCCACCGCAGCTATCAGCACAACAGAGAGAGGCTATCGTGACCCTTCGCACCTATCAGAACCACACGCCGACCCTCGGCGCCGGGGCGTTTGTCGATATTTCGGCGGTGGTGATCGGCGATGTCGAAATCGGCACTGACAGCTCGGTTTGGCCGCTGACAGTGATTCGCGGCGACATGCACCGCATCCGCATCGGTGCGCGCACCAGCGTGCAAGACGGCTGCGTGCTGCACATCACCCATGCCGGGCCGTTCAATCCGCAGGGTTTCCCGTTGCTGATCGGCGACGATGTGACCATCGCCCATAAGGTCATGCTGCATGGCTGCACCGTAGGTAGCCGCGTCCTGATCGGCATGGGCAGCATCGTGATGGATGGCGCCGTGGTTGAAGACGACGTGATCATCGGTGCCGGCAGCCTGGTGCCGCCAGGCAAGAAACTCGACAGCGGTTTTTTGTATGTGGGCAGCCCGGTTAAGCAGGTTCGCGCATTGACTGACAAAGAGCGCGCCTTTTTCACCTACAGCGCGGCGAACTACGTGAAGCTCAAAGACCTGCACCTGGCCGAAGGATTCGATCAATGACGCTGCATCACCCCACCGTCCTGTTCGACCTGGACGGCACCCTCACCGACCCGCGCGAGGGCATTACCCGTTCGATCCAGTACGCCCTGGCCAAACTGGGCATTGATGAGCCCGACCTGACCAAGCTCGAACACTTCATCGGCCCGCCCTTGTTGCAGGCGTTCATGCAGTTTTACGCCTTCGACGAGGCCAAGGCATGGGAGGCGGTGAATTTCTACCGCGAGCGCTTCAAGGTTACCGGACTGTATGAAAACCGCGTGTTCGACGTGGTCATGCCGTTGTTGGAAGAGTTGAACAGCCAAGGGCGCCAGCTGTACATCGCCACCTCCAAACCGTGGGAATTTGCCCGCGAGATTGCGCGGCATTTCGACTTTGCCAAGCACTTCAAGGTGATCTACGGCAGCGAGTTGGACGGCACGCGTACCAACAAGGTGGAATTGATCGCGCATTTGATGCGTGAGGAACAACTGGACCCGGCCACCACCTTGATGATCGGTGATCGCAAGCATGACCTGATCGGGGCACGCAGTAATGGGCTGGATTCGGTCGCCGTGGGGTATGGGTTTGGTAGTTTTGAAGAGCTGAATGCCGAGGCGCCGACCTGGCATTTCGAGACGTTGGACCAGATGCATCAGGCGTTTTTGCAGCGTCCTTGAGACCGCTTTCGCAGGCAAGCCAGCGCCCACAGTTGACCGCATTCTCATGTTGAAAATCGGTCAACTGTGGGAGCTGGCTTGCCTGCGATAAGGCCCTAACGGCCAACCCTCTCCAACTGCCTCAACGCCGCCTTACGCTGCTCCACCGGCAGCTCACCCAACTTCTCCACCGCCGCATAAAACCTCACCCAATCCCCGCCTTCCCGCGCAAACAACGCCGCAAACGCCGGCACCCATTGGTCATACAACCCAAACGGCAAAAGCCGCGCGTTATTCATCGGCTGGTTGATCCAGGCGTCATAACGCTTGTCACCACCCCATTGGCTATCGCGCAGGCGCCGGTATTCGCTGCGCAACTGCTCGAATTGCGCCGCTTTGGCCCGGCGCATGGCGTCCGCCGCCAATGGCTGCGCGTACAACGCCTCCAGACGTTTGCGGGTATCGAGAATCAGCCGGATAAATTGATCGCGTTGCTTCAACGCCGCATCGCCGACAGGCGCCAGGCCCCGCGCCGCACGCCATTGTCGGGTGCCTTCCTGCTCGACAAAACTGGCATAGGACTCGTTGAACTCGGTGTCGTCTTTCACGTAGAAGCGCTGGTGGGCCAGCTCATGGAAGATCAGCGTGGCGAGGCGCTCATCGCCCCAGCTCATCATCGAACTCATGATCGGGTCGTTGAACCAGCCCAGGGTGGAATAGGCCTCCACGCCACCAATCGACACATCCATGCCCTGCTGCCGCAGCAGCGCCGCCTCGCCCCGCGCAGCGCCTTGGTTGTAGTAGCCGCGATAGGCGACGCAACCGGCGATGGGAAAGCAATGGTTCTGTGGTGACAGAGAAAATTCCTGCGTGGCAAAGACATTCCAGACCACATAGGGCCGGCCGATATCGGCATACAGCCGATAACTTTGGTTGTCAGGCAGATGCAGCTGTTCACTGGCAAAGGTTCGGGCTCTCTGCGATTGAGCCAGATGCTCGCGCAGCACTGGCGGGCGAGCAGGGTCGGCGATGACCTCGGCAACCGGCTCCCGGGCCCGCAACAGCTGCCACTGGCCACTCGCCAACTGGCTGTAATAACTGACACTGGAGCAGCCGCTGAGCAGCACAACCATCAGCCCTGGAAGAAAACGCCTGATCATGCCCTGACTGCTCCTGGATGATGGGTTCGCCAGACTATCGCGCTTGCAGGGGATTTTTCCACGGCATGGCGTGTTTATACTCAAGCCTCTCTTCGTGTTGAGTACCTGCCATGCGCCAGCTTGTGCTTCCCCTCGCCGCTGTGTTCCTCAGCGCTTGCGCCTATACCCCCATCCCCCCTGTGGACCCGCAGCAGGCCTGGGTGGATTTCACCACGCCGACACCGGGTTCCAAGTTGGTGATGGCTCAGCGCCTGGACGGGAAAAACCTCGACGACGGGCGCTTTTTTCAAATGCCTCCCGGCCCTCACGAGCTGATGGTGCGCTTTGACTTTGAAGTGCCCGCCGGCGGCGGCCTGGGTGGCCTCAGCCAGATGATGTATCGCACCTGCTTCATGACGCTGCAGTACGACCACTTTCAGGCCGGCCAGCACTATGTGCTGGAAGGGCGATCACTGGCGTTCACGCCCAACATCCGGCTGTACGACTCAACCCGCCAGCTATTGGCCGAAGAGCGCAGCGTGAACTGCATCTAAGTCAGTCGTTGTTCTTTTGATAGATGATGCGCTTGGTGCCGTTTTCGCATGAGCCGACAATCATGGCTTCGTCATGGTTCTTGGCTTCTTCGGCGGTGATGATTTCCAGGGTGTAGGACGGAATCGCCTTGGCCTGGATCTTCACTTCGATTTCTTTCCTGAGCTCTTCACAATCTTTTGGCGCGGCCACGGCCGAAGTGGCCAATACACCGCAGATGATTGCCAAGGCAAAACGTTTCATGTGTGGAGCTCCCTGAATGCGCTGCGCACGAGTGTGCGCCTAGGCTGCATGGGCTATTCGACCACATTTTGCAAACACGAGTTCTAATTTAACGCAGCACCAAAAATGTGAGAGCGGGCTTGCTCGCGAATACGCAGTATCAGGCACCGAAGATATCGGCTGATCCACCGCATTCGCGAGCAAGCCCGCTCCCACACAAGATGACTGCTGTGTCAGTTGACCAGCGTGGCATCCAAGGTGATGGTTGCATTCAGCACCTTGGACACCGGGCACCCTTCCTTGGCCTTTTTGCTCAGTTCATCGAACTGCGCCTGGCTCGCGCCTGGAATTTTGGCCTTCAGGATCAGATGCACTGCTGTAATCGCAAAGCCGCCCTCGACCTGGTCCAGGGTCACTTCGGCCTGGGTGTCGATACTGTCAGCCTTGAGCCCGGCGTCGCCAAGAATCATGGAAAACGCCATGGAGAAACAGCCGGCGTGAGCCGCGCCGATCAATTCTTCAGGGTTGGTACCCTTGCCGCCCTCGAAGCGGGCCTTGAAGCCGTAGGGCGCTTCGCGCAGCACGCCGGTTTCGGTGGAAATGGAGCCCAGGCCAGTCTTCAGGTCACCTTCCCAATGCGCGGATGCCTTTTTAACGATACTCATAGCTTTCTCCTCGAACGGTGGTTTTGCGTCGGTAAGGGTTCTGAGGATAGACGCCGCGGCAAAGTTCACTTGTAAGAAAAACCTAGTGATTAAGTAGGAAATTTGGCGGTTACTATTGAATCTCGGGTATATGCCCTCATTGCATAGGGTATGCACATGCAGCGGCAGGTTTTGGCTCGTTTAAAAAAGCCTGTGCGCCCAATTGGAGAAGCAGGCTTATGAAATCGCTGTCCGACGTAAAATTCTCGACCCTTGACCTCGTGCCCGTGCGCGCCGACGGCAACCCGGCGCAGTCCCTGCGTAATTCCCTGGACCTGGCCCAGCATGTGGAGAAGTTCGGCTACCACCGTTTCTGGGTAGCCGAGCACCACAATATGGACGGTATCGCCAGTTCGGCTACCTCGGTACTGCTCGGTTACCTGGCAGGCGGCACCTCGACCATTCGCGTGGGTTCCGGCGGGGTGATGCTGCCTAACCACGCGCCACTGGTGATCGCCGAGCAGTTCGGCACCCTGGAAAGCCTCTACCCTGGCCGTATCGACCTGGGCCTGGGGCGCGCCCCCGGTTCCGACCAGATGACCGCCCGCGCCCTACGCCGTGAGCGCTCCGGCAGTGCCGATGACTTCCCCGAAGATGTGGCCGAGCTGATGGCCTACTTGGGCCCGCGTACGCCCGACCAACGGGTTATCGCGGTACCGGGCACCGGCACCAATGTGCCAGTGTGGCTGCTGGGTTCAAGCCTGTTCAGCGCGCAATTGGCCGGTGAGCGTGGCTTGCCTTACGCCTTCGCCTCCCATTTCGCGCCGCGCCTGATGCACGAAGCAATTCGCGTGTACCGCAATCACTTCAAGCCTTCGGCGGTGCTGGACAAGCCCTACGTGATGCTCGGCATTCCGCTGGTGGCCGCGGACACCGATGAGCAGGCCGATTACCTGGCCACCTCGGTGTACCAGCGTATTCTCGCGTTGATGCGCGGCCAGAGCCTGGTGCAGCGCCCTCCAGTAAAAACCATGGACGGCCTGTGGTTGCCTCACGAAAAAGACGCGGTGGGCAGCTTCCTCGGCCTGGCCATGGTGGGCAGCCCGGCGAAGATTCGCGGCAAGCTGGAGGTGTTGATCGAGCAGACCGGCGCTGATGAGCTGATTTTTACCAGTGACCTGTATGAGCACGCCGACCGGATTCATTCCTACGAGCTGCTCGCACAAGTGATGAAGGGCTGAAATCCAAGCGAAAAAAACCGACGCACTTGCGTCGGTTTTTATGTCCACAACACGAGATTAACCGCGCTTGTAGGCAATTTCCTTGGTGCCACCTTCGCAGGTGCCAACTACTGTGTGGTCACTTGGCGTAGCACCTTTGTCCACCACTTCCAGCGAATACCCCGAAGCACCCTTGGCGTCGATTTTCGCTGCGATTTCGCTTTTCAACTCTTCACAAGGCTTGCCCGCCGCCATAGCGGTACCCGCAATGCTCAACAACCCTACCGCTAACAGAAACTTCTTCATCCGTTACTTTCCTTGCGCTGATCAAAAAGAGCGTGCCGACGCTCATCGCGTCGGCACCCGTTGTTTGTAGCGCAGGTTATGGCAATCGGCCAGCGGGCAAAGTTCAACTCTGCCGATCAACTACTGGCAATGCGGAATCCCACTTTGAGCGTGACCTGGAAGTGTGCAGCCTTGCCATCCTTGATGTGACCACGGGTTTCGGTCACCTCAAACCATTCCAGATGCTTGATGCTCTTGTTGGCTTCGGCCAGGGCATTGTTGATCGCGTCTTCGATGCTGGTGGTGGAAGAGCCTACCAGTTCGACTTTCTTGTATGTGTGATGATCACTCATGGCGTTTCTCCTTTAGGTCGTCAATCAAGACTAGCAGCGAATGTGCGTACTGCTTCAGGCGACCGTTGGGAGGCGAAAGTTCAGAATTACTGCACTTTCTGAAACCGGCGCAGTCGGTATCTACACACGCCACTCAATCACTTCAGGAGATGTCCACATGGCCAACACTTCTTTACGCAAAGCGTCGCTGGAAAGCATGGAAGCCGAGATTTCGAGCCTGCTCAAATCTCTGGAGAGCCTCAAGGACGACGCGTCCGATGAGTCGCGCAAAACGCTGAAGGCCTTGAAGAGCAATGCCGAGAACGCGCTCAAGCACTCTCGCCATCTGATCAGCGACGCCTACGAAGAAAGCAAAGTCAAAATCCGCGAAACCAGCGCTGCCACCCGTGACTACGCACAAGAGCACCCATGGACGACCGCTGGCGTCGCCGTGGGCGCGCTGGGCCTGCTGGCGGCTTACCTGCTGTGCAAGCGCGGTGACTGATTGACCGGTTACACCGGTTGACGCAACAGCTCAGCCTTGAGCCATTGCGCCAACTGCCCGGCGCGCCCGTCTGCGGCGCGCTTGGGTAGCCACAACGCCAGGTGCGCCGGGGTTTCACTGAACCCCCACGGCGCCACCAGGCGACCCGCTCGCAGGTCCTCTGCCACCAGCGGTTCTGGCGCAATTGCCACTCCCAAGCCGGCAACCGCCGCTTCCAGTAAATAATACAAATGCTCAAACCCCTGGCCGAGCTTCAGCGCACCGGGTTCGATGCCGTGTTGCCGTGCCCAACTGGGCCAGGCTTGCGGCCTTGACGTGGTGTGAAGCAAGGGTTGCTCCAGCAGTTCCGACGCTGGGGCCTGACGCAGGTGTTCAAAACCGGCGAAGCGGGGGCTCAAGACCGGGCCGATACGCTCGCTGGCCAATTCATACACTTGCATGTCCGCCGGCCAAGGCGGCTCAGCGAATACCAGCAGGGCATCCAGCCCCGGACGGCGCGGGTCCAGATCGCCTTCGCCCGCCGACAGGTGCAGGCGTAAATCCGGCAAGTCGGCATTCAACCGCCCCAGCCGAGGGATAAACCAACGCGCCAGCAAGCTGCCTGAACAGCCAAGAACGAAGGGCGCATCAGCGCCGCGTTGGGTGAGTTCGGCGCACACGTCGCGCAACCGCTCAAAAGCCTCGCTGCTGGCATCTCGTAGCCTGACGCCAGCATCTGTGAGTTTAAGGCCGCGTCCATCCTTGACGAACAGGCTCACGCCCAAATGCTCCTCCAGTACTTTCAACTGCCGGCTGACAGCACCGTGGGTCACGTGCAATAGCTGCGCAGCCTGGCTGACGCTGTTAAGGCGAGCAGTGGCTTCAAAAGCGCGCAGGGCATTAAGGGGCGGGAGATTACGACTCATCTGTGAGTTTTCCTGACAGGTTACGGCGATCTTATCGGTTTTCAGGCCAGGGCGTCACGAGTAGAGTGACCGTCATTGCCTTTAAACACATTTTTCCTGGAGCGTCCCATGACTCAGTCCCAGACCGATCTACGCAACGGCCCCGACGCCAACGGCCTGTTTGGTGCGTTCGGCGGCCGCTACGTCGCTGAAACCCTGATGCCGTTGATTCTCGACCTGGCCCGTGAATACGAAGCGGCGAAGGTAGATCCGGCGTTTAACGAAGAATTGGCCTACTTTCAGCGCGATTATGTCGGACGCCCAAGCCCGCTGTACTTTGCCGAACGCCTCACCGAGTTCTGCGGCGGCGCCAAGATCTACCTCAAGCGCGAAGAGCTCAACCACACCGGCGCGCACAAGATCAACAACTGCATCGGCCAGATCCTGCTGGCCCGGCGCATGGGCAAGAAACGCATCATCGCCGAGACCGGCGCCGGCATGCACGGCGTGGCCACCGCAACTGTGGCGGCGCGCTTTGGCCTGCAATGCGTGATCTACATGGGCACCACCGACATCGAGCGCCAGCAGGCCAACGTGTTTCGCATGAAGCTGCTGGGCGCCGAGGTCATCCCCGTGGTCGCCGGCACCGGCACCCTCAAAGACGCCATGAACGAAGCCCTGCGCGACTGGGTCACCAACGTCGACAGCACCTTCTACCTGATCGGCACCGTGGCCGGCCCACACCCATACCCGGCGATGGTGCGCGACTTCCAGGCCGTGATCGGCAAGGAAACCCGCACCCAGCTGCAAGCCCAGGAAGGCCGCCTGCCGGACAGCCTGGTGGCGTGCATCGGCGGCGGTTCCAACGCCATGGGCCTGTTCCACCCGTTCCTGGATGACACCAGCGTCGAGATCATCGGCGTTGAAGCCGCAGGCCATGGCATCGAAACCGGCAAGCACGCCGCCAGCCTCAACGGCGGCGTCCCGGGCGTGCTGCACGGCAATCGCACCTTCCTGCTGCAGGACGACGACGGCCAGATCATCGACGCCCACTCGATTTCCGCAGGCCTGGACTACCCCGGCATCGGCCCGGAACACGCCTGGTTGCATGACATTGGCCGCGTCCAATACACGTCGGTAACGGACGACGAAGCCCTGGAAGCCTTCCACAAATGCTGCCGCCTGGAAGGGATCATTCCTGCCCTGGAAAGCGCCCACGCCCTGGCTGAAGTATTCAAGCGCGCGCCAAACTTGCCCAAGGATCATCTGATGGTGGTCAATCTCTCGGGCCGTGGCGACAAAGACATGCAGACCGTGATGCACCATATGGAACAGTCCAAGCAGGAGAAACACTGATGAGCCGCCTGCAAACGCGCTTTGCGCAACTTAAAGAACAAAACCGCGCCGCCCTGGTGACCTTCGTCACCGCTGGCGACCCCGGCTATGACACCTCGCTGGCGATCCTCAAGGGCTTGCCGGCCGCTGGCGCCGACGTGATCGAACTGGGCATGCCCTTCACCGACCCGATGGCCGACGGCCCGGCCATTCAACTGGCCAATATCCGCGCGCTGGCCGCCAAACAGAACCTGTTGAAAACCCTGCAGATGGTTCGCGAGTTCCGCCAGGACAACAACGACACGCCGCTGGTGTTGATGGGCTATTTCAACCCGATCCATAAATATGGCGTGTCGCAGTTCATTGCCGATGCCAAGGCAGCTGGCGTCGACGGCCTGATCGTGGTGGACATGCCCCCCGAGCACAACGGCGAGCTGTGCGACCCGGCCCAGGCCGCAGGCATCGACTTTATCCGCCTGACCACGCCGACCACCGATGATGTGCGCCTGCCTACTGTGCTCAATGGCAGCTCCGGGTTTGTGTATTACGTGTCGGTCGCCGGTGTCACCGGGGCGGGCGCCGCCACTCTGGAACACGTCGAAGAAGCCGTGACCCGCCTGCGCCGTCATACCGACCTGCCGATCAGCATCGGCTTTGGTATCCGCACACCGGACCAGGCAGCGGCCATCGCACGCCTGGCAGACGGGGTGGTAGTGGGTTCGGCGCTGATCGATCACATCGCCACGGCCAAGAACGACCAGCAAGCCATTGATGGCGTACTGACCCTGTGCGCGGCGCTGTCGGAAGGTGTTCGCAACGCACGCAAGTAAACTGCACGGCGCAACGACCCAGCTCATACGCTAGGCTTCAAAGGAGGTGGGCATGTCGCCCACCTCCTTTTTTATCGCACTTCGTGCCCTTTGCCGTCTAACCACCTTCGCAAGTCCTGCAGTCCTTGCCCCTCGGTCGTTAAGTTAGCCGCATCAGAAGTCATTCTTGTCTCTTTAAGGAGTACATCATGGCATTTGATCTCGTCACGGTTTCAGACCGTCGTCACTCAGCCCTACAAAAAGGCTTCAACCTGCGCTGGCCCTTGGGAAACGTGCAGGGCCAGTCGTCGGCCAAGGGCGCCAATCTGATTTACCTGTGCCGCAGCCCGCAAGACATCATGGACGCCGCCGCCCAGGCATTGGCCCTGCCCAATGGGCGCATCACCGTACGCAGCGGCGGTCATTGCTACGAAGGGTTTGTCGCCAACAAGATGCCCGACAGCCCGCATGAGGTGCTGTCGATCCTGGATATCAGCGCGCTGAACCGAGTGGTCTACGATGCCAGCGGGCAAATCGGCTCAGAGCTGAGCCCGACGCAGCCCTTTCGCTACCGCTTTCGCCTAGAGGCCGGCAGCCAGGTCTGGGACAGCTATAGCGCGTTGTACAAGCAGGCCAACAAGACCCTGCCCGGCGGCTCATGTTACTCAGTGGGCCTGGGCGGGCACATTTGTGGTGGCGGCTACGGGCTGCTGTCGCGCAAGTATGGACTGGTGTGTGACTGGCTCAGTGGGGTCGATATCCTGGTGCCTGACAGCCAAGGCAAAGGGCTCGAACCGCGCCATGTCAGCCGGGACAGCACCCAACAGGACGAATTGGACCTGTTCGCCGCGTGCTGCGGTGCGGGGGGTGGGCAATTCGGCATTATCACCAGCTATTACTTCGAAGACCTGCCACCGGCCCCCAAAGAAGTACTGTGGCTGGTGTTGGAATGGGATTGGTCAGTACTGACCCAGGATGCACTAAACAATCTGCTGGTGGCTTACCAGCTATGGTTCGCCAGTCATCAGAACAACCGGGACACCTGGGGCCTGGCGACCAAACTGGAAATGCGCCACGAGCACACAGGTAATATCACCTTGGGCATCCATTATGTGGACAAGGATGGTGAGCTGAACGACCGTGCGCCCTTCGATGATTTTGTCGACAAGATGCTCACGGCCATCGGCTTACCTGCCACCGAGTCGCTGGTGCCGTTTCATGTGGTCCATTTGCCGCCTGGCACAGCCGGCGGGCGCCCCGTCGACTCAGTGTCATCTGCCCAGACTGCGGCCCGGCGCCTGGATTGGCTGGCGTGCCAGCAAACATTGAATGGTTCGGGAGACAATCAGCGTGGGCGCTATAAATCGGCCTATCAGAAAGGTGAGTTCAGCCCTCTCGTACTAGGGGCCATCTGGCGGACCTTGACCTGGCCAGACCCTGACAACCACCTGACACAAAGCCTGATCCAGATTCAGTCCTTCGGCGGCCAGATCAACGCCGTCAGTGCGCCCGTACTCAAGGAGTCGTCGGCCGCCCAGCGTTCGTCCTTCCTCAAGTGGCAACCCCAATGTTATTGGCACGGCGACAGCGCCGCCGCGGACCAAGCCCATGCTGACTGGATCCGAGGGCTGTACTTCAACGCGTTTGCCGATGCTCAAGGTGTACCGCTCAACAACGCGTTCGAAGGCTGCTACATCAATTACCCCGACCTCGACATGACTTACAAAGGGGGTAACCCGGCCAACGGCAAAAACCCCCAGTGGTACAAAATCTTCTTTCCCGATCTGATGATCGAAAGCCGCTTGCGCCGTACCAAGCAGCGCTGGGACCCGCACAATATATTTCGCAACGAGATGTCGGTGCCGTAGAACGAAAAAAGGGCGACCCGAAGGTCGCCCTCTTTACAGTTCTATCCGCTCTACTTTGCCGACCAGCAATATGTAGGAAAGCGCGCCGAGCAGCGCCAAGACCGCAATGTAGGTAATGGCCGGCGCAAATGACGAGCCACTGGCCAGAAAGCCAATCACGATAGGTGTGGCAATCGCCGACAGGTTGCCAATGAAGTTGAACACCCCGCCGGTCAACCCCAGCAGACGGGCAGGCGCCAAGGTCGACACCAACGACCAGGTGATCGACGCCAGGCCATTGCCGAAAAACGCCACCGCCAGAAACGCGATGACCCATGCCGTCGAGTCCACATAGTTGGCCCCGATGATCGCCGTGGAAATCAGCAGCCCGCTGATGATCGGCAACTTGCGCGCAAAGCCCACCGACGTCCCACGCCGAATCAGCCAATCGGAAAACACCCCCGAACACAGCACGCCCACAAACGCGGCCAGGAACGGCAAAGAGGCCAGCAAGCCAGACTGGATAAAGTCCATGCCGCGATATTTCACCAGGTACGTCGGGAACCAGGTCAGGAAGAACCACAGCGTGGAGTTCAGGCAAAACTGGCCCAGGTAGATGCCCCACAGCTTGCGTTTACTCAGCACGATGCCGAGGTCGGTCCAACTGAAGGGTGCCTTGACGGTTTTAGCCTGCATGTCCACCAGCCCGCCACCGTCGCGGATCAGTTGGATTTCGGCTTCGTTGGCGCCTTTGAAATCCTTGGGCTCGCGATACACCGCATACCAGATCGCGGCCCACAGGATGCCGACGCCACCGGTTACCACAAACACCATGTGCCAGCCGTACTGGTGCTGCAGCCACGCCAACACCGGGGTGAGGAACGCCAGGCCGACGAATTGCCCGGAGGTATAGACGCCGATAGCCGTGGCACGCTCGCGCTCGGGAAACCAGGTGGTGACCACACGGCTGTTGATGGGATAGGCCGGTGCCTCCAACGCGCCCACGGCCATGCGCAGCACAAACAGCGCGATAAAGCTGGCGGCGAAACCGAGCATCACGGTGGCAATCGACCACAGCAGCAGGGCTGCCGTGTAGAGAATGCGCGGCGGCACTCGATCTACCAGCCAGCCACCCGGGATTTGCATGGCCGCGTACGTCCAGCCGAAGGCAGAGAAAATCAGCCCGACTTGCACCGGGTCGATCCCCAGCTCGCTGGTCAGCGCGGGCGCGGCAATCGACAGGTTGCTACGGTCGAGGTAGTTGATGACCACGGTGATGAACAGCAGCACCATGATGAAAAAGCGCTTTCTGCTAGGCGTGACTAAGGGAGCCTGCCCGGTGGGGGATTCAGGGTGCATGGGGGTGCCTCTTTTTATATTTGTTGAGGAAGGAACGCGCTCAATGTGGGAGCTGGCTTGCCTGCGATGGCGGCATGAATGGCACCGCTGCGGTGACTGGCCCACCGCCATCGCAGGCAAGCCAGCTCCCACATTTTTAGCGCGTTTCAATCAAGTGGAAATCACCACTCGGCAAAACTGCCATCGGCATGGCGCCAGATCGGATTGCGCCAGCGATGGCCGATGGCCGCGCGCTCAACCACATACTCCTCGTTGATCTCAATGCCCAACCCCGGGCCGTTGGGGATCTTCACAAAGCCCTGGTCATAGTCGAATACGCCCGGGTCTCGCACGTAGTCGAGCAGATCATTGCTTTCGTTGTAGTGAATACCCAGGCTCTGCTCCTGGATAAACGCGTTGTAGCAAACCGCATCCAGTTGCAGGCATGCCGCCAAGGCAATCGGGCCCAGCGGGCAGTGCAGGGCCAGGGCCACGTCGTAGGCTTCGGCCATGTTGGCGATCTTGCGGGTTTCGGTAATCCCACCGGCGTGGGAGGCGTCCGGCTGAATGATGTCGACGTAGCCTTCGCTGAGCACCCGCTTGAAATCCCAGCGCGAGAACAGGCGCTCGCCCAGGGCGATCGGCGTACTGGTCAGCGGCGCCAGTTCTTTCAGCGCTTCGTAGTTTTCGCTCAGCACCGGCTCTTCAATGAACATCAGTTTGTATGGGTCGAGCTCTTTCATCAGCACCTTGGCCATCGGCTTGTGCACGCGGCCATGGAAGTCGACGCCGATACCCACGTTAGGGCCGACCGCATCGCGCACGGCAGCGACGTTGGCCAGGGCCAGGTCGACTTTTTCGAAGCTGTCGACGAACTGCAATTCTTCGGTGCCGTTCATTTTTACCGCCGTGAAGCCACGCGCTACGGCCTCTTTGGCAGCACGGGCGGTGTCGGCGGGGCGGTCACCGCCGATCCATGAGTACACGCGAATCTTGTCACGCACCTGGCCGCCCAGCAGATCGCTGACCGACACACCGAGGGCTTTGCCCTTGATGTCCCACAACGCTTGGTCGATACCGGCGAGGGCGCTCATGTGCACCGCGCCGCCTCGGTAGAAGCCGCCGCGATAGAGCACGGTCCAGATATCTTCGATATTGCGTGGGTCTTTGCCGATCAGGTAGTCGGACAGTTCTTCGACGGCGGCGGCCACCGTGTGAGCGCGGCCCTCGACCACCGGCTCGCCCCAGCCGGTCACACCCTGGTCGGTTTCGACCTTGAGGAAGCACCAGCGCGGCGGAACGATAAAGGTCGTCAGTTTGGTGATTTTCATCTCTTGTCTCTCTTATAGATGCAGCGCCTGTGGGCGCGGAATATGCTCTCAGCCGAGGGCTTTCCAGGCGGCGACATAAGCCTGGGCACGGCTCGCAACCTGATCCACTGTCATGCCCGGCTTGAACAGCCCGGAACCCAATCCGAAGCCCTTGGCGCCGGCGTCGGTAAACACCTGCATGTTGTCCGGGGTGATGCCGCCCACCGGCAGCAGCAATGTGCCCGCCGGCAATACCGCCAGCCATGCCTTGATCACTGAAGGGCCCATCTGCTCGGCCGGGAACAGCTTCAACACATCGGCGCCTTCGGCCAGTGCGGCAAAGGCTTCGGTAGGCGTGGCTACCCCAGGCGACAAGTACAGGCCCGCCGCTTTAGCGGCACGCAGCACCTTGGCATCGCTGTGGGGCATGACGATCACCTCGCCTCCGGCGGCCTTGACCTGTTCGACCTGCTCAGGCGTCAACACCGTGCCGGCACCGATCAGGCAATCGGCGGGCAAGCTGTCGCGCAGGATGCGGATGCTGGTGTAAGGGTCTGGCGAGTTGAGCGGCACTTCGATCACGCGAAACCCCGCGTCGTACAGCACCTGGCCGACCGCCTGGGCTTCGTCGGGGCGTAGGCCGCGCAGGATGGCGATCAAACCGTTTTGTGAGAGTGCTTGCTTGAGCATGTCAGGCCTCCAGTACAGGTCGAATGAGCCCGGCGGCTTGCGCCAGTTGCCACAGGCCACGCTCAGTGGCTTCTTGCGCCAGGCTGACGTGGGCAAATCCGCAAAGGGCGAGGGCGCGTTGATAGCGGGCGCAAAGTGCAGCAGCGCCGACCAGGATGATCGGCTGATGTTTGGCCGAATCTGGCAAGCCGGCGAGCTCATGGCCGATGAGCAGGCCAGACAGGTAATCGGGTTGCTGGTCGGGCGCCAGCTGCGCGGTGAGCCCAAGGGTACGGGCACTGAACAGGGTCGAAAGCACGCCACGCTGACCATCGTTGGACAGCGCCACGCGCACGCCTCGATCAAACGCCTCGGCCTGGAACTGCTCGCTCGCCTGTTGGGTACGCCCCAGGATGCTGTGCTTGCTCAACACCGCAAACACTTCGCCAGTCATGAAGGTATCGAAATGGGTAATGCGGCCTTCCACCACCTCGACCCATTTGGAATGGCTGCCGGGCAGGCCGATCAACACCTGGGGCCCTAGCCCTTGCAGTACGCCGAGCACTTGGGTTTCTTCGCCACGCATGACATTAGGCAGACCCACTTGCTCGATCACCCCCGGCACGATATGCACCTGCACCCCGCGCAGGCTGCGTATGCCATGCAACGCCTGGCCGAGACTGGCGACATCCACGGGCGTGCTGCGATAGGCCGCCTCGCTCCAACCCTGTGCGCTGCCGACCATGCCGCAAGCGATCACCGGCAGCTCGGGCTGGGCATCAAGCCAATCGCCGCAGGCGCTATCGAACGCCAGTTCAAAGCCGTCAGTGCACAGCGCACCGGCTATTTCCCGGGGCTCTGTGGGCAAATGCATGATGCCCCAGGCTTGCGAGCGCTGTTCCAGCACAACCCCCGCGGGGCCGAGTTTGTAAGCACGAAGGGAGCTGGTCCCCCAATCGAGCGCGATCAATTGCGCCTGCATCGCTTCACCTGAAATGAGTGGGTGCTGAAAAAAGCAGATGAGCGAATATAAACCTAGGGCGCGGAATATCTCAATATATAAATATCAATCCCATATAATGAGACAAGACAAGATTAATCCTACAACTCATCCTGTTTTTACTTAGGGAAAGACGCAGGATTATCGGGTAGGAAAGGCTAAAAAATAGACAGGTCCAGTTCGCGCATCGCACCCATCCAGATGGCGTAATCGGTGTGGTCCTTGAGGTCGTCACCGGTTTCAGGGTGCAGGAACACCACCAGACCATTGCGATGCAGCGCCAGCCACGGCAACACCACGCCGATATATTCCGGCTCGAACGCCAACTGGCAACTCCAATCCGGGTGCGGGCCCACGGGCCGCTCGTGCACGCGGCCCATGCGCAGCGGGAACAACTTGGCGGCGTCTTCACAGAGCGTGCGCGCCTGCTCAATCGTGCTGGCGTCGAAGTAGATATGGGCGTGGTAGCCCTTGATACGTTGCATGACAGACTCCGGTTCCACTGTGCGCCGATCCTAGACCGCAATCGACGGCAGGGCCAGCCCGGTCAACGAGTGCGCACTGTTGGCCTGTTCCGCCACCAGCCACTCGACAAAGCGGTCCACCAACTGTCCGCGGCGTTTGCGCTGGGGCTGCACCACGTAATAGCCCAAGCGCGACGTCACCGTGTGGCTGATCGGCCGGCACAGCCAATTCTGCTCCAGCAGGTTATCCACCAGGTGGCGCCAGCCGATGGCGACGCCCTGGCCGGCAATCGCGGCCTGGATCAGCAAGGTGTAGTTGTCAAAGCGCAATTGCCCAGGGGTCGGCGCAGCCGTGATACCCAGTTCGCGGAACACGCCGTTCCAGTCGAACCACTGGCTGTTGTTTTCCTGACGCAGGTGCAGCAACGGGCAGTCTTGCAAGGCCTGCACCGTCAGGGGCGCGACCTGCTCCTTGAGCCACTGTGGGCTGCACACCGGGAACACTTCCTCATTGAACAACCACAGGCTCTCGCCCTGCTTGAAACGGCGATCGCCGAACAGCACCGCCACATCAATATCGCTGCGCAGGGTGGCGTGGTTGCGCTCACTGGTGACCAGGCTGACATCCACCTGCGGGTTGGCCTGGTGAAAGCGATGCAAGCGCGGCATCAGCCAATAGGCGGCGAAGGCAAAGTCGGTGGCGACTTGCAGCACTTCATGCTGGCTTTGTTGAGTGATGGCGCCGAGCCCCTGGTTGATATTCTGCAGGCCGCCCTGCACATGCTCGAACAGCAGGGCACCGGCGTCGGTCAGTTCGATGCCGCGGTAAATGCGATCAAACAGGCGGATCGCCAGTTGCTCTTCAAGGCGTTTGATTTGCTGGCTGACCGCGGGTTGGGTGGTACCCAGCTCCATCGCGGCCGCGGTGAAACTGCGATGACGCGCCGCCGCCTCAAAGGCGCGCAGCAAATCGAGAGAGAGGTCACCCAGCGCTTCATACATAAGCTCAACTTATCCTAGTCATTGCTGCGTATGGGCTTTACCCCATAACTTATGGACCGCATGCTCATTGGCATAAACACTGCCTATGGAATGCCGAGAAACCATGAAGCGCAAGAACATTCTTTTCATCATGGCCGATCAGATGGCCGCGCCGATGCTGCCGTTCTACGGGCCTTCCCCGATCAAGCTGCCCAACCTCAGCCGCCTGGCGGCACAAGGCGTGGTGTTCGAAGCCGCCTATTGCAACAGCCCGTTGTGCGCACCGTCGCGCTTCACCTTGGTCAGCGGCCAGTTGCCGAGCAAGATCGGCGCCTACGACAACGCCGCCGATTTCCCCGCCGACGTGCCGACCTATGCCCACTACTTGCGCCGCCTGGGCTACCGCACCGCACTGTCGGGCAAGATGCACTTCTGCGGCCCCGACCAGTTGCACGGCTATGAGGAACGCCTGACCAGCGACATCTATCCCGCCGACTACGGCTGGGCGGTGAACTGGGATGAGCCAGACGTACGCCCTACCTGGTATCACAACATGTCCTCGGTGCTGCAAGCCGGTCCGTGTGTACGCACCAACCAGCTGGATTTCGACGAAGAGGTGGTGTTCAAGGCCCAGCAATATCTGTTCGACCATATCCGTGAGGAAGGTGACCAGCCATTTTGCCTGACGGTGTCGATGACCCATCCCCACGACCCTTACACCATTCCCAAGCCGTTCTGGGACTTGTACGCAGACACCGACATCCCAATGCCCGCGACGCCGCCCCAGGCCGACCTCGACCCGCATTCCCAGCGGCTGCTCAAGGTTTATGACTTGTGGGACAAACCGCTGCCTGTGGATAAGATCCGCGACGCCCGCCGCGCCTACTTCGGTGCCTGCAGCTACATCGACAGCAACGTCGGCAAGCTGCTGCAGACCCTGGAAGACACCGGCCTGGCCGACGACACCCTGATCATTTTCTCTGGCGACCACGGCGACATGCTTGGCGAGCGCGGCCTCTGGTACAAAATGCACTGGTTTGAAATGGCCGCCCGCGTGCCGCTGCTGATCAGTGCACCGGGGCAGTTCGCCGCTGGCCGCGTCGCCCAGGCCGTGTCGACCGCCGACTTGTTGCCGACCCTGCTGGAATTGGCCGGAGGCGAACTGGATCCGCACTTGCCGCTGGACGGCCGCTCGCTGGTCGCGCACTTGCAGGGGCAGGGCGGGCATGACGAAGTGTTTGGCGAATACATGGCCGAAGGCACCGTCAGCCCATTGATGATGATTCGCCGGGGCGCCTACAAATTCATCTACAGCGAGGACGATCCTTGCCTATTGTTCGATCTGTACAACGACCCGAACGAGCAGGAAAACCTCAGCCAGTCAGCTGAACATCGGCCATTGTTCGAGGCGTTCTTGCGTGAAGCGCGAGCTAAATGGGATATCCCGGCGATCCATCAACAGGTGCTCGCCAGCCAACGCCGTCGCCGCCTGGTGTTTGATGCGCTGACCCATGGCAAGCTCAAGAGCTGGGATCACCAGCCACTGGTAGACGCCAGTCAGCAGTACATGCGTAACCATATCGACCTTGATGACCTGGAGCGCAAAGCACGTTTTCCACAACCCTGCCAAAACCAATAAGTAGACAGAGGGAAGGCCATGCAAAAGTTGACCGTGGTACTGAGTTTGGTGGTGCTCAGCAGCGCCCAGGTGTACGCAGACACTCGCTGCGAAACGGTAAAGATGGCCGATCCAGGCTGGAGCGATATTGCCGCCACCAACGCTATCACCAGTTTCCTGCTGACGGGCATGGGCTATCAACCCAAGGTCGACACCCTGGCGGTGCCGATTACCTTCGGCGGGCTCAAGGACGGCCAGGTGGATGTCTTCCTCGGCAACTGGATGCCGGCGCAGCAGGGCTTCTACGACAAGTTCGTGGCCAACGGTGATGTGGTGCAAATGGCGAAGAACCTGGAGGGCACCGAGTTCACCCTCGCCGTGCCGGACTATGTGTGGGACGCCGGGGTGCATGACTTTGCCGACCTGAACACATTTGCCGACAAGTTCGACAAGAAGATCTACGGCATCGGCTCCGGCGCGCCAGCCAATATCTCGTTGCAGGAGATCATCAAGAAGAATGATTTCGACCTGGGGCAGTGGAAGCTGATCGAGTCAAGCGAACAGGCGATGCTCGCAGAGGTCTCGCGAGCGGTGAAGAAACAGCGTTTTATCACCTTTCTCGGCTGGACCCCGCACCCGATGAACGTGCAACTGAAAATGCGCTACCTCAAGGGCGGCGAGCAGTACTTTGGTGCCACCGGCAGCGTCTATACCTTGACTCGCAAGGGTTACGCACAAGCGTGCCCCAATGTCGGCAAACTGCTGACCAACCTGAGTTTTACCCAGGCCATGGAGAACAGCATCATGGCTGACGTGGCGAACAACAAGGTCAGCAATGCGCAGGCGGCGAAGACGTGGATCAAGGCCAACCCGGCGGTCCTGGACCAGTGGCTGGAGGGGGTGAAAACCCTGGACGGCCAGGAGGCGTTGCCAGCGGTAAAAGCCAAACTCTGACGTTAAAATCGGACGCAGAGCGTCCCGAGCAGCATTCCCACGCAGAGCGTGGGAACGATCAACTCTGACGCTTGCCGCTGACCCCTGTGGGAGCTGGCTTGCCTGCGATAGCATCACCCCGGTATGCCTCTCACACCGAGGCGCCAGCATCGCAGGCAAGCCAGCTCCCACAGGTACCCATGCATATTGATACTCTTGCCAAAACCCTTTATCCGAGCCCGCGATGCCCCGGCCCAACCGCCATACACTTTTGCCCTTCCTGCGCTGGCTGCCGCGCCAAACCCGCGCCAGCGTCGGCCGGGACGCGATCGTCGGCCTCAGCGGCGCTGTGCTTGCGCTGCCGCAGTCGATTGCCTACGCACTGATCGCCGGTCTCCCACCCGAATATGGGCTCTACGCAGCCATCATCCCAGTATTGATCGCCTGCCTGTGGGGCTCGTCCTGGCACCTGATCTGCGGGCCCACGGCCGCCATCTCCATCGTGCTTTACGCCAGCATCAGCCCACTGGCCGTGCCAGGCTCCCAGGACTACATCACCCTCATCCTGTTGCTGACCTTCCTCGCCGGGGTATTCCAATGGTTGCTCGGCCTGCTGCGCTTCGGCGCGTTGGTGAACTTTGTCTCCCATTCGGTGGTGCTGGGTTTCACCCTGGGTGCCGCCGTAGTGATCGCCTTGGGGCAACTGCCAAACCTGCTCGGCTTGGATTTACCGAGCCAGGCCACGGCTATCAATGGCCTGCTGGCGCTGATCGACCATCGTGGCGAGTGGGACCACGCGTCCCTGGCCCTGGGGCTGGGTACATTGCTGGCAGGTATGCTGCTCAAGTACCTGGTGCCACGTTGGCCGACATTGTTGATCGCCTTGGTGTTGGGCAGCCTGGCGGCATGGCTGTTGCCGGCGATGTTCGGGCATGTGGCACGGGTCAGTTCGTTTATTGGCAAACTGCCGCCGTTCAGCCCGTTGCCGATGGATCTGGATCTGGTACTACGCCTGCTGCCCAGTGCCGTAGCGGTGGGAATGCTGGGGTTGGTGACCAGCCTGTCGATTGCCCGCTCGCTGTCCGCCCGCTCGCAACAACTGCTCGACGCCAACCAGGAAGTACGCGCCCAGGGTTTATCCAACATCGTGGGCGGATTTTTTTCCGGATACCTGTCAGCCGGATCGTTCACCCGCTCGGGCCTCAGTTATGAGGCGGGTGCCTGTTCGCCATTGGCGGGGGTTTTTTCGGCTCTGTGGGTGGCGTTATTCGCGTTATTTGGCGCAGCGTTGATTGCGCATATTCCGATCCCGAGCATGGCGGCGAGCATCCTGCTGATCTGCTGGGGCCTGGTGGACCACCGCGGCATTCGTGCGCTGTTCCGGGTCAGCCGCGCCGAATTTGTGGTGATGAGCCTGACCTGTGTCGCCACCTTGTTGCTGGAGCTGCAAACGGCGATCTATGCCGGGGTACTGGCGTCGCTGTTTTTCTACCTCAAACGCACCTCGCAGCCACGGGTGCAACACTGGCGCGACTGTGAAGCGGATGTGTTGCGGGTGGGCGGCTCGATCTTTTTTGGCGCCAGCCATTACCTGCAAGTGCGCCTGCAACGTCTGCAGGGTGAGCGGGTGGTGATCGAGGCGCAGCAGATCAACTTTATCGACTATTCCGGGGTGGAGATGCTGCACCAGGAGGCGCGGCGGTTGGCGGGGTTGGGCCGTAGCTTGACGTTGCGTGGGGCCAGGCCGCAGGTGGTTGAGGAATTGATGAAGCTGGAGGGGCCGGATAACTGCCCCCTCCATTTCGAAGATTAAACCCGATCAACTGTGGGAGCTGGCTTGCCTGCGATAGCGGTGGATCAGCCAGCACATGGGTAACTGACCTATTGCTATCGCAGGCAAGCCAGCTCCCACATTAAGTGTGCCCACATCAACGTGTGGGATCAGGCCAATTGCCGGCGCAGTTCGGCCAGTACGGGCGCCGAATCCGGACGCACACCGCGCCACAGCAAGAAGGCTTCCGCCGCTTGTTCCACCAGCATGCCCAGGCCATCCATCGCCACCGCCGCGCCTTGCTCGCTCGCCCAGCGGCAGAATGCGGTGGGTTCCTTGGCGTACATCATGTCGTAGCAGAAGGTCTTGCCCGGCTCGATCAGGCTGCCGGCAATCGGCGGTACATCGCCTGACAGGCTGGCCGACGTGGCATTGATGATCACATCCACCGGCTCACGCAACCAGTCGAAACCACTGGCAGACACCGGGCCCAGGTCATCGAACAGCTCAGCCAGCCGCTCGGCCTTTTCCACGGTGCGGTTGGCGATGATCAACGACGAGGGTTGCTGCGCCAGCAACGGCTCCAGCGCACCGCGTACCGCACCACCGGCGCCCAACAACAGGATGCGTTTGCCTTGCAGGCTCAGCCCGGCATTGACCGTCAAGTCGCGCACCAGGCCCGCGCCGTCGGTGTTGTCGCCCAACAACGTGCCGTCAGCCAATTTGCTCAAAGTGTTTACGGCGCCGGCGCGCTGGGCACGTTCGGTCAGGGTATTGGCGAGGCGATAGGCCTCTTCCTTGAACGGCACGGTCACGTTGGCGCCACGGCCGTGTTGGAAGAACTCACGGGCACAGGCGGTGAAGTCCTCCAACGGCGCGAGCATCGTGCTGTAGTCCAGTTGTTCGCCGGCCTGGGCAGCGAACAGACGATGAATCAGCGGCGATTTGCTATGGCCGATGGGGTTGCCGAACACCACATAACGGTCCATCACACCGCCGCCTTGGGCGCGGCAACGCCGAGCCAGTCACGGTCTTGCAGGAAGTAGTCGGTGAGGCGCGCCTCTTCGCTGCCGGCTTCGGCCTTCCAGTCGTAGCTCCAGCGTACCTGAGGTGGCAGCGACATCAGGATCGACTCCGTACGCCCGCCCGATTGCAGGCCGAACAGGGTGCCACGGTCATAGACCAGGTTGAACTCAACGTAGCGGCCCCGGCGGAACTCCTGGAACTGGCGTTGTTGCTCGGTGTACGCCATGGCCTTGCGACGCTGCACAATCGGCAGGTAGGCATCGATGTAGGCATCGCCGATGGCGCGGATGAAGGCGAAGCAGGTGTCAAAGCCCCACTCGTTCAAGTCATCGAAGAACAGCCCACCGATGCCACGGGGCTCGTTGCGGTGCTTGATGTGGAAGTAGGTGTCACACCAGGCCTTGTAGCGGGAGTACACGTCCGGGCCAAACGGTGCACAGGCCTGCTCGGCCACGCGGTGCCAGTGAATGCAGTCTTCTTCATTGCCGTAATACGGGGTGAGATCGAAGCCACCACCGAACCACCACACCGGTTCTTCACCTTCTTTTTCAGCGATGAAAAACCGCACATTGGCGTGGGAAGTCGGTACATGAGGGTTATGCGGATGGATCACCAGCGACACACCCAGGGCCTCAAACCCACGGCCCGCCAGTTCAGGGCGATGGGCACTGGCAGACGGTGGCAGACCGCTGCCGAACACGTGGGAAAAGTTGACACCGCCTTTTTCGATCACCGAACCGTTTTCCATCACACGGGTACGACCGCCACCGCCGGCTGGCCGGGTCCAGGCGTCTTCGATAAAGCGAGTGTCCGTCTCGAAGGTTTCCAGGGCGCTGCAAATGCGGTCTTGCAGGTCAAGCAGGTAGGCTTTAACGGCCTCGGTGCGGGTAGTCATGGCATCACCTTGAATCGGGCAAAGCTACGCGAGGCCCATGGGGCGTCGGCGGCAAATGGGCGCACAGGATACCACTGCGCCTACATGCCACTGCACTTAGGTGCGCAGCAGTTGACGAAGATCAAGCTTAGGAGTCCGATAGGGGGCTACGCAGATTCGAACCCAAGGAGAAGTGCAGATGGCCAAACGTATCCAGTTCAGCGCCCATGGCGGCCCCGAAGTACTTGAATATGTGGACTACACGCCAGCGGAGCCTGGCCCACAGCAGGTTCGGGTGCGCAACGAAGCTATCGGCCTGAACTTCATCGACACCTATTTCCGCAGTGGTCTCTACGCGCCGCCCGCCCTGCCATCGGGCCTGGGTGCGGAAGGCGCTGGCGTGGTGGACGCGGTGGGCAGTGAAGTCAGCCAATTCAAAGTTGGCGACCGCGTGGCCTACGGCAGCGGTCCGCTGGGTGCCTACAGCGAGCTGCATGTGTTGCCTGCCGCCAACCTGGTGCACCTGCCGGATGAGATCAGCTTCGAACAGGCCGCCGGTGCCATGCTCAAAGGCCTGACCGTGCAATACCTGTTGCGCCAGACCTATGAGCTCAAAGGCGGTGAAACCATTTTGTTCCACGCCGCCGCCGGTGGCGTGGGTTCCCTGGCCTGCCAATGGGCCAAGGCCCTGGGCGTGAAGTTGATCGGTACGGTCAGCTCCCCGGAAAAGGCCGCTTTGGCCAAATCGCTGGGCGCCTGGGAAACCATCGACTACAGCAAGGAAGATGTCGCACAACGCGTACTGGAATTGACTGACGGCAAGAAGTGCCCGGTGGTATATGACGGCGTCGGCAAAGACACCTGGCTGACCTCGCTCGACAGCGTGTCGCCACGGGGCTTGTTGGTGAGCTTCGGCAATGCGTCGGGTGCAGTGGATGGGGTGAACCTGGGAATTCTGTCGGCGAAAGGATCGCTGTACGTGACCCGGCCTACTTTGGCGACCTACGCGAACAACCCGGCGAACTTGCAGGCGATGGCGGACGATCTGTTTTCGATGATCAAAAGTGGCAAGGTGCGCATTGATATCAACCAGCGCTACTCGCTGGCAGAGGCGGCCAAAGCGCAGACGGAGTTGTCGGGGCGGCGCACGACTGGATCGACCATCCTGCTGCCTTAAGATCGTACCCACGCTCTGCGTGGGAATGCATACCGTGACGCTCTGCGTCACAAGCGGACGCAGAGCGTCCAATGCGGCGTTCCCACGCAGAGCGTGGGAACGAGCTGCACCTAGGAGGGGCGCACCACATCACCCGTCACCAGGTCCCGAATCAGGCTCGGGTTCTTGCGCCCACCCAAGGCGCCGCCCAACACCAGGTCCACTTGCCCGCGAAAATACTGCTCCACGCGAATCCGCGTGCGGGCTGCCGAACGGCCCTGTGGGTTGGCCGAGGTGGAAATCAACGGGCCGACCTCGGCGCACAAATCTCTCACCAACGGATGATCACTGACCCGCAGCGCTACGGTGTCATGCACACCCGTGACCCATTCGGGCAGCAAGTCTTGATGGGGCACCAGCCACGTATTCGGCCCTGGCCAGGTGCTGGCCATGCGTTCGATCCATGTGTCCGGGAAATCTTCAAACAGAAAGTCGAACTGACGAATATTGTCCGCCACCAGGATCAGGCCTTTGTCGACCGAGCGGTTCTTGATCGCCAGCAGCCGATCCACTGCTTCTTCGTTCCACGGGTCGCAGCCCAGGCCCCAGACCGCTTCGGTCGGATAGGCGATCACCGCGCCTGCGCGAATTTCCCGTGCGGCTTCCAGCACACGCCACCTGTTGACCATTGTTTACTCTCCGGACTAAAGCTCTGGGCAGTTTACCGATCTTCGTTACAAAACCTAGCGCCAAAAACGTCCACTACAAAAGCGGGCACCGCGCCAGCCAGCGCCCGCTTTCGCAAATCACCTGGCCCTCCAACTCCAGCTCTGTCAGGGTGGCCAGTACTTGGGACAACGGCCGACCGCTGGCAATCGCCAAGGCTTCGCTGCTATGCGGTGCCGCGTGCAGCAGCGCCACCAACGGATGGATCACGGGCACCGGCGCAGCATGGGACAACCGCTGCCAACCGCGCAGGCTTTCAAGAATGTGCTCGATGGTTTCCACAAGCACCGCGCCATCACGGATCAGTTGATGACAGCCCTTGGCGGCGGGGTGGTGGATGGAACCCGGAATCGCGTACACCTCGCGCCCTTGCTCCGCCGCCAGGCGTGCGGTGATCAGCGAGCCGCTGGACATACTGGCCTCCACCACCAGCACGCCTAACGACAACCCGCTGATAATCCGGTTGCGCCGTGGGAAATTACCGGCCTGGGGCGCGGTATCCAGCGGAAACTCGGAAACCACGGCGCTGCCTTGGGCGATCATCGCCGCAGCAAGCTTGCGATGGCGCTGTGGATAAAAATTTTCCAGGCCAGTGCCAAGCACGCCGATGGTATGGCCGCCCACGTCCAATGCCGCCTGGTGCGCCGCGCCGTCAATGCCCACCGCCAGCCCACTGGTGATGACAAAACCGGCGCTCGCCAGGCTGCGGGAAAAGGCCGCTGCCGTGTCCATGCCTGGGCGAGAGGCACGCCGGCTTCCGACCATGGCCAACTGTGGTTTTTCCAGAATACCGGGGTCGCCCGCCACGAATAACAACGGCGGCGCATCGTCGATCTGCGCGAGCAACGCCGGGTACTCTGGTTGGTCCCACATCAGCAAATGCTGGGCCGGGCGCGCCAGCCAGGCCAACGCCTCACTGGCACCGTCACGGACTTTGGGGCTACGTCGGGCCTCGGCACTGATGGCGGGCAAACCGAGGGAACGCCAGGCGCTGGCGGGAGCACTCAGGGCCTTGGAAGCGCAACCAAAGGCTTCGATCAACACGTGAAAACGCTTGGGCCCCAGTTCTGGCAGCCTGTGCAAGCGTAGCCGGGCTTCCAGCTCTGCCGGGGAAATATCGCTACTGTTTATCGGATTCATATGATCATCCTTGACCGGAACAAGCTGTGGATAACTCTGTTGGTAACTTATTTAGCAGGCTATTTATTGCGCTTGTTGAGCCGTCTCGAAACGGTCTTGCACGGCCAACGACCTTGAAGCACTGAGCACCAGGGCATAGCTGAGCTTTTCGTAGGTGCGAAACACCAGCAGGGTGCCCGCTCGCTCATCCGGGAGCGGCGTGGGCGTACCGGTGAGGGCGTCTCGCACGGTGGCGCCAGCCTTGATCACCGTCAGCAGTTGGCCTTCCATCAGGCCATCGCGGCGGCCCTTGTTCAGGGTCACAGCATCGAGCACGCCAATCTGCGTGACGCCCTTGGGGATGTCGATGATGTGCCCTGTAATCAAGGGTGCGGGTTTGCAGGGTTCCAGGCTGGCCAAAGCAACGGGAGGCTCGGCGCGCAACAAACGGTCACCCGGGCGAATTTCCTGGGTCACCCGTTGCACTGCCAAGGTGGTGAGGCTGTCGGCAAGCACAAAGCGTGCAGTGCCGATGTCGTCGGCATTGATGCCGAGTAATTCCTGGGTAACGGGGTCGGTGTAGGCCTTGCCCCGCCGAAAGATCCCGTAGCTGGGCTGGGCCGGGTCCAGATGCCCGCGCGCATGCACACGCTCGTCGTTGGCACCCAGCACGCGCCCGCCTTGAGCCGCAATAATATAAGGCGCGTTGTCCAGGTCGTGGGGGGAGTCAAAAATACGGTTGTGCAGTAAAAAATGCTGAATGGCCTGTTGCGCGGCCTGATCCAGACGCTCAGTGGGTTGCACAATCAATGCCGTGGCGAACGGGGCCCACAGCAGCAAGACGAGTAGCGATTTCCTCATGGGGTGAATCTCCTTTATTATGTGCGTTCGCGTGAAATGCCATAGCCTTCGCGGCTTCCGAGCGTTTCACACCGGCCGTATGGGTCCTTCCCACCGCCGATTTGTCTCTTCCTCACATGTGCAGCAATTACGCTTATGGCTATTTTGAACATCCTCGAATTTCCCGACTCGCGCCTGCGCACGATCGCCAAGCCGGTGGCCGTAGTGGACGACAAGGTTCGTCAGTTGGTCGATGACATGTTTGAAACAATGTATGAAGCCCCGGGCATCGGCCTCGCCGCTACCCAGGTCAACGTGCACCTGCGTGTCGTGGTCATGGACCTGTCGGAAGATCGCAGCGAACCTCGGGTGTACATCAACCCTGAGTTCGAACCGCTGACCGAAGAGATGGGCGAATACCAGGAAGGCTGCCTGTCGGTGCCGGAGTTCTACGAAAATGTGGAACGCCCGCTGCGCGTGAAGATCAAGGCGCTGGACCGTGACGGCAAGCCTTTCGAACTGATTGCCGAAGGCCTGCTGGCGGTGTGTATCCAGCATGAATGCGACCACCTCAACGGCAAGCTGTTTGTCGATTACCTGTCCACGCTCAAGCGTGACCGCATCAAGAAGAAGCTGGAAAAAAAGCATCGCCAGCAAGCCTGATGCCCTTCTTCCAAAGGCTTGCTGCGGCAAGCCTTTTTCTTTTGTGACTGTTTTTAACCGAGAACTCCCATGACCGAGCCATTGCGCATTGTTTTTGCCGGCACTCCTGAATTTGCCGCCGAACACCTCAAGGCGCTGCTTGCCAGCCCTTACGACATCGTCGCGGTGTACACCCAGCCGGATCGCCCGGCCGGTCGCGGGCAAAAACTGATGCCGAGCCCGGTCAAGCAATTAGCGCTGGAGCACAACATTCCCGTGCTGCAGCCGCCGACCCTGCGTAGCGCCGACGCCCAGGCCGAAATGGCCGCGCTGAAGCCGGACCTGCTGGTGGTGGTGGCTTACGGTTTGATCCTGCCTCAGGCTGTGCTGGATATCCCGCGCCTGGGTTGCATCAACAGTCATGCTTCACTGCTGCCACGCTGGCGCGGTGCGGCGCCGATTCAGCGCGCCGTTGAAGCAGGCGACAGCGAGAGCGGCGTGACCGTGATGCGCATGGAAGCCGGCCTGGATACCGGGCCGATGCTGCTCAAAGTCACCACACCGATCACCGCCCAAGACACCGGCGGCAGCCTGCACGACCGCCTCGCTGAACTGGGGCCGCCCGCCGTGATCCAGGCCATCGCCGGCCTGGCTGCCGGCACACTGGAAGGCGAGGTACAGGACGACAGCCTGGCCACCTACGCGCACAAATTGAACAAAGACGAAGCACGCATCGACTGGAGCCGCCCAGCCGTGGAGCTTGAGCGCCTGGTACGTGCCTTCAACCCGTGGCCGATCTGCCACAGCACTCTGAACGGCGAAGCCTTAAAAGTGTTGGCCGCGACCCTGGCCGATGGTGCAGGCGCTCCCGGCGAGATCATCGGCGCCAGCAAAGACGGCCTGTTGGTGGCTTGCGGTGAACAGGCGCTGTGCCTGACGCGTCTGCAATTGCCCGGCGGCAAGGCGCTGAACTTCAGTGATTTGTTCAACAGTCGTCGTGAGAAATTCGCCCTGGGCACCACGCTTGGAGTGGTCACTCAATGAACCCACGTCTGGCCGCCGCCAAGGCTCTCGCCGCCGTGCTCAACGGCAAGGCTTCGCTGAACAGTTCATTGCCCACGCAGTTGGATAAGGTTGAAGACCGCGACCGGGGGTTTACGCAGGACCTGGCCTTTGGCACCGCCCGTTGGCAGCCACGGTTGTCTGCGTTGGCCGCCAAGCTGCTGCAAAAACCGTTCAAAACGGCGGACGCGGATGTCGAGGCGCTGTTGCTGGTGGGTCTCTACCAGTTGCTCTACACCCGCGTGCCCGCCCACGCCGCCATTGGTGAAACCGTCGGTTGCGCCGACAAGCTGAAAAAGCCCTGGGCCAAGGCCCTGCTCAATGCCGTGCTGCGTCGCGCCCAGCGTGAAAGCGAAACGCTGTTGGCCGAGCTGGAACATGATCCGGTGGTGCGCACCGCCCACCCGCGCTGGCTGCAAAAATCCCTGAAAGCCTTTTGGCCCGAGCAATGGGAGGCTATCTGCGCGGCCAACAACGCGCACCCGCCGATGATCCTGCGGGTCAACCGTCGCCACCACAGCCGGGATGCATACCTGCAATTACTCGCCGACGCGGCCATTAACGCCACCCCGTGCGTGTACAGCACGGACGGTATCGTGCTGGAAGCCGCCGCCGATGTGCGCAGCCTGCCGGGCTTTGCCCAAGGCTGGATCAGCGTGCAGGACGAGGCCGCGCAATTGGCTGCCGATCTGCTCGATTTGGCCCCCGGCCAGCGCGTACTCGACGCCTGCTGCGCGCCAGGCGGTAAGACGTGTCACATCCTTGAGGTTGAAAAAGACCTGGCCGGTGTGGTGGCTGTGGACCTTGAGGCCAAGCGCCTGGTGCGCGTGCGGGAAAACCTTGCACGCCTGGGCCTCAGCGCCGACCTGATCGCCGCCGACGGCCGCGACACCGCGACGTGGTGGGACGGCAAGCCATTCCAGCGCATCCTGCTGGACGCTCCTTGCTCCGCCACCGGTGTGATCCGTCGGCACCCGGACATCAAGCTGACCCGCCAGCCCGACGACATCGCCGCCCTGGCGGTGTTGCAAGGCGAACTGCTCGACGCGCTGTGGCCAACCCTGGAAGTGGGCGGCATCCTGCTTTACGCCACCTGCTCCACGCTGCCCACCGAAAATACCGAGGTCATCCAAGCCTTCCTCGCCCGCACCAGCGGCGCGCGCGAACTGGACCTCGCCACCAGCGCCGGCATCAAGCAGCCCCACGGCCGCCAACTGCTCGCGCAGGAAGGCGGGCACGATGGCTTCTACTACGCCAAACTGATCAAGATTGCCGCCGCGCGCGGCTGAATGGTTTTAAGGGAGTGACCGGATGAAAATCATCATCCTTGGAGCAGGGCAGGTGGGTGGCACGCTGGCCGAACATTTGGCCGGTGAAGCCAACGACATCACCGTGGTCGACACCGATGCCGAGCGCTTGCGCAACCTGGGCGACCGCCTGGACATTCGTACGGTGCAAGGCCGCGCGTCGTTTCCGACGGTGCTGCGCCAGGCCGGTGCCGACGATGCCGA
This sequence comes from Pseudomonas sp. NFR02, assembly GCF_900119375.1. NCBI lineage: Bacteria > Pseudomonadati > Pseudomonadota > Gammaproteobacteria > Pseudomonadales > Pseudomonadaceae > Pseudomonas > Pseudomonas sp. NFR02. The sequence goes on along the minus strand of NZ_FPJJ01000006.1, from coordinate 285,487 downwards.
CATGCTGGTGGCTGTGACCAACAGCGACGAGACCAACATGGTCGCCTGCCAGGTCGCCCACACCCTGTTCCACACCCCGACCAAGATCGCTCGGGTGCGCGAAGCGGCTTACCTGACCCGCGCCGGGCTGTTCGACAACGACGCCATCCCGGTAGACGTCCTGATCAGCCCGGAACAGGTGGTGACCCACTACATCAAGCGCCTGATCGAAATTCCAGGTGCGCTACAGGTTATCGACTTCGCTGAAGGCAAAGCGCAACTGGTAGCCGTGAAGGCCTATTACGGCGGGCCGCTGGTTGGCCAGCAATTGCGCCAGCTGCGTGAGCACATGCCAAACGTGGAAACTCGCGTCGCCGCGATTTTCCGGCGTGACCGGCCGATCCTGCCCCAGGGCGACACGGTGATCGAAGCAGACGACGAAGTGTTTTTCATCGCCGCCAAGGCGAACATTCGTGCGGTCATGAGCGAAATGCGCAGGCTCGACGAAAGCTACAAACGCATCGTCATCGCCGGCGGTGGGCAGATTGGCGAGCGTTTGGCCGAAGCCATCGAAAGCCGCTATCAGGTGAAGATCATCGAGATGAGCCCGACGCGGTGTCGGCATTTGTCCGACACCCTCGACAGCACTGTCGTACTGCAAGGCAGCGCCTCGGACCGTGACCTGCTGATGGAAGAGAACATCGCCGACGCGGATATCTTCCTGGCCCTGACCAACGATGACGAAGCCAATATCATGTCGTCCTTGCTCGCCAAGCGGCTGGGGGCGAAGAAGGTGATGACCATCATCAACAACCCGGCCTATGTCGACCTGATCCAGGGCGGCGATATCGATATTGCCATCAGCCCGCAGTTGGCGACCATTGGCACCTTGCTCGCCCACGTACGGCGTGGCGACATTGTCAGCGTGCACTCGTTGCGCCGTGGCGCAGCGGAAGCCATCGAGGCGATTGCCCACGGTGACTCCAAGTCCAGCAAAGTGATTGGCAAGGCGATCCGCGATATCGGCCTGCCGCCCGGTACCACCATTGGCGCGATCATTCGCGATGAAGAAGTGATCATTGCCCACGACGACACGGTGATCGCCACCGGAGACCACGTGATTTTGTTCCTTGTGGACAAGAAACATATCCGCGATGTGGAGAAGCTGTTCCACGTGGGGCTGAGTTTTTTCTGATTAAAAAATTGAGTGAGCCTGCCGCCGCCATCGCGGGCAAGCCCGCTCCCACATGTGATCGCGTTCCAAGTGTGGGAGCGGGCTTGCCCGCGATGACGATATCGAAACCGCTATGTAGCTAAAGGATGCACCGCCATGCTCGAATCCCTGGAAAAAATGCTCGCCAAGGGTGTGGATAATTCATTGCTGCGCTTTGGCCTGGGCAAGGGTTATCTGGACCTGAAGGACAACGCAACGGCGGCCGAGCATTTGCAGCGATGCGTCGAGTTCGATCCGAAGTATTCGGCGGCGTGGAAGTTGTTGGGCAAGGCGCGGCTGGGATTGGAAGATCGCGCGGCAGCACACCTGGCATGGGAGAAGGGCATCGAAGCCGCCCAGGCCCATGGCGACAAACAGGCCGAAAAAGAAATGACGGTGTTCCTGAAGAAACTTGATCGCCAAACCTGAGGTGATCACCTGTGGGAGCTGGCTTGCCTGCGATAGCATCACCTCGGTATATCAGGCACTCCGAGGTGATGCTATCGCAGGCAAGCCAGCTCCCACATTTGATCTCCATTGGGCTGGAGGTCAGCGGTGTATCAATACCACCGCGCCTCACCCGGCGGGCGTTTCTTGAAGCGCTTCATGCTCCACATGTACTGGCTTGGGTAAGCGCCTACATAGCGCTCAACTACCTTGCTCATCGCCGCACAGGACGTCGCGGTGTCGGTGCTGTACATGTCCTCCGGCGCCGCTTCCAGGATCACCTTGTAGCCCGAGCCGTCCGGCAGGCGCAGGGCGTGCAGGAATACGCCAACGGCCTTGTGGCCCGCGAGCATGTTCGGCACGAACTTGCTGGTAAGCGCCTGGGTGGCAAAAAACGGTACGAAGATCCCGGCGGACTCAGCCGGCTCCGGGTCGGCAGGAATGCCCACCTGGCCGCCTTTGCGCACTTCCTTGATCACACTGAGAATGCCTTCCTTGGTGGAGGCCGCCACGCGGTTGCCCAGCTGCACGCGTTGTTTGCGCAGCAGTTCGTCCACCGCCTTGAGCTTGGGCGGGCGATAGAAAATGATCGGTTTGCACTGGCTGCAATAGAAGTGGTTCAACACTTCCCAGTTGCCCAGGTGGCTGGTGATGCCCACCACGCCTTTGCCAGAAGCCAGGGCCTCGTGCAGCACTTCCAAGCCCTCGACTTCGCGGACCAGGTCGATGGAGCGCTGCGCCGGCCAGATCCACGCGCAGGCGCTTTCGGTGAGGGACTTGCCGATGTCCATCAGGCTGCGGCCCACCAGGCGCTCGCGTTCTGCAGGGTCCATGTCCGGGAAGCATTTGGAGAGGTTGATCCGCACGGTATCGCGGGAACGGTTGGGGGTTTTCCACATGATCCAGCCGATCCCCGTGCCGACGGCTTGTACGGCGCGCCAGGGCAGCAGGGCAAACAACCGAAGAGCGCCTACCAGCAAGGCGCCTTTAAACTTTTCCACAGGTCACTCCTGATCGTGTGTGGTGCGCAAAGCCGGCATTCTAACCGGCGTTGGCCAAGTCCGCGTAACGGTCGCAGTCCTGGGTGTGGTCCATGACCATGCCCGAGGCCTGCATGAAGGCGTAGCAGATGGTCGGCCCGACGAAGGTGAAGCCGGCCTTTTTCAAGGCTTTGCTCATGGCTTGGGCTTCGGGCGTGATCGCCGGGACGTCGCTGCGATCCTTGAAGTGATTGACCTTGGGTTTGCCGCCGACAAACGACCACAGCAACCCCACGGGATCTTCCAGCGCCAGCCAGGCCGCGGCGTTGCGCCGGGTAGCGTTGAGCTTCAAGCGATTGCGCACGATACCCGGGTCCTGCATCAGCACCTCGATTTCGTCATCGCTCAATTGCGCCAGACGCTGCGCGTCAAAGCCGAACAACACCTTTCGATAATGCTCGCGTTTGCGTAAAACGGTGATCCAGGACAGGCCTGCCTGGAACCCTTCGAGCAAAAGCAACTCGAACAAACCCTGCGCATCGCGCAGCGGCGTTCCCCACTCTTGATCGTGATAAGCCATGTACAGCGGATCTTCAGAACACCAAAAGCAGCGTGGCATAAGGCTCCAGGGAGTGGTGGCGGGGCCGAATCGGGTATACTCCCGCTCTTTAAATCGCAGCCCAAGTAACAGGTGAATTTCGTGAGCCAGCCTACGCCAGCCGTGCGTACCTTCCAAGACTTGATCCTCGCCCTCCAGCAATACTGGGCCGAGCAAGGTTGTGTGGTACTTCAGCCCTACGATATGGAAGTAGGCGCCGGCACTTTCCACACCGCTACATTCCTGCGGGCCATCGGCCCGGAAACCTGGAACGCCGCTTATGTGCAGCCCAGTCGCCGCCCGACTGACGGCCGCTACGGCGAAAACCCGAACCGTCTGCAGCACTACTACCAGTTCCAGGTGGTATTGAAGCCCAACCCGGACAACTTCCAGGAGCTGTACCTGGGCTCGCTGAAACATGTCGGCCTGGACCCACTGGTGCACGACATTCGTTTCGTCGAAGACAACTGGGAGTCGCCAACCCTGGGCGCCTGGGGCCTGGGCTGGGAAGTCTGGCTCAATGGCATGGAAGTGACGCAGTTCACTTACTTCCAGCAAGCCGGCGGCATCGAGTGCTACCCGGTCACCGGCGAAATCACCTATGGCCTTGAGCGCCTGGCCATGTACCTGCAAGGCGTGGACTCGGTCTACGACCTGGTATGGGCTGACGGCCCGTTCGGCAAGGTGACTTACGGCGATGTGTTCCACCAGAACGAGGTGGAGCAGTCCACCTACAACTTCGAACACGCCAACGTCGACAAACTGTTCGAACTGTTCGACTTCTATGAAAGCGAAGCCAAGCGCCTGATCGAACTCGACCAGCCGCTGCCGTTGCCAAGCTATGAAATGGTGTTGAAGGCCTCCCATACCTTCAACCTGCTGGACGCCCGCCGTGCCATTTCGGTTACTGCGCGCCAGCAATACATCCTGCGTGTGCGCACCCTGGCGCGTTCCGTCGCCCAAGCCTACCTGCTGGCTCGCGCCAAGCTGGGCTTCCCGATGGCAACCCCGGATTTGCGTGATGAAGTGTTGGCTAAGCTGGAGGCTGCACAATGAGTGCTCAAGATTTCCTGGTTGAACTGGGCACCGAAGAGCTGCCACCCAAGGCCCTCAATACCCTGGCCGATGCATTCCTGGCCGGTATCGAAAAAGGCCTGCAGACCGCTGGCCTGAAGTTTCAAGCCAAGAAGGTCTACGCCGCGCCGCGCCGCCTGGCTGTGCTGCTGACCGCGCTGGAAACCCAGCAGCCGGATCGCAGCATCAACCTGGACGGCCCACCGCGCCAGGCGGCTTTCGACGCCGAAGGCAACCCGACCCAGGCGGCCCTTGGCTTTGCCAAGAAGTGTGGCGTGGAGCTGAGCGAGATCGACCAGAGCGGCCCGAAACTGCGTTTCAGCCAGGTCATCACCGGCAAGCCAACCGCCAGCCTGTTGCCGACCATCGTTGAAGATTCCCTGAACGACCTGCCTATCCCCAAGCGCATGCGCTGGGGTGCGCGCAAGGAAGAGTTCGTGCGCCCAACCCAATGGCTGGTGATGCTGCTCGGTGACCAGATCATCGATTGCACCATCCTCGCCCAGAAGGCCGGTCGTGACTCCCGTGGTCACCGCTTCCATCATCCAGAAAGCGTGCGCATCACTTCGCCGGCCAACTACCTCAACGACCTGCGCGCTGCTTACGTGCTGGCCGACGCCAATGAGCGTCGCGAGCTGATCAGCAAGCGCACCGAAGAGCTGGCCCGTCTGCAGGAAGGCACCGCCATCGTGCCGCCAAGCCTGCTCGACGAAGTGACCGCCCTGGTGGAATGGCCGGTGCCGCTGGTGTGCTCGTTCGAAGAGCGTTTCCTCGACGTGCCGCAAGAAGCCTTGATCACCACCATGCAGGACAACCAGAAGTACTTCTGCCTGCTGGACGTGGACGGTAAGTTGTTGCCGCGTTTTATCACCGTGGCCAACATCGAAAGCAAAGACCCACAGCAGATCATCGCCGGTAACGAAAAAGTCGTGCGCCCGCGCCTGACCGACGCCGAGTTCTTCTTCAAGCAAGACAAGAAGCAGAAGCTGGAAGACTTCAACCTGCGCCTGCAAAACGTGGTGTTTCAGGAAAAACTCGGCAGCGTCTACGACAAGGCCGTGCGTGTTTCCAAGCTGGCGGCCTACATTGCCCCACGTATCGGCGGCGACGCAGCCTGGGCAGCGCGTGCTGGCTTGCTGTCCAAGTGCGACCTGGCCACCGAGATGGTCGGCGAGTTCCCAGAGATGCAAGGCGTGGCCGGTTACTACTACGCCCTCAACGACGGCGAGCCAGATGATGTCGCCTTGGCCCTGAACGAGCAGTACATGCCGCGCGGTGCCGGTGCAGAACTGCCGAGCACCCTGACCGGTGCGGCCGTGGCCATTGCCGACAAGCTGGACACCCTCGTGGGTATCTTCGGTATCGGCATGCTGCCCACCGGCAGCAAAGACCCGTATGCCCTGCGCCGTGCGGCCTTGGGCGTGCTGCGTATCCTGATCGACAAAAAGCTGGACCTCGACCTGACCCAGGCCGTGGTATTTGCCGTCGGCCAGTTCGGCACCAAGGTCAAGCAAGCCGGCCTGGCCGAGCAAGTGCTGGAGTTTGTGTTCGATCGCCTGCGTGCGCGTTATGAAGACGAAGGCGTGGACGTTTCCGTCTACCTGTCGGTACGTGCCCTGCAACCGGGCTCGGCACTGGACTTCGACCAGCGTGTACAAGCCGTGCAAGCGTTCCGCAAGCTGCCGGAAGCCGATGCCCTGGCCGCCGTGAACAAGCGCGTATCGAACCTGTTGAGCAAGGCCGACAACCTCGGCACTGCCGAAGTCGACCCGGGCCTGTTTGCCGATGCCAAGGAGTTCTCGCTGAACTCAGCCATCGCCAAGGCCGAGAACGCCGTGAAGCCGCTGATCGCTGAGCGTAACTACGCTGAAGCGTTGGCGCGCCTGGCGTCCTTGCGTGAGCCGGTGGATGCGTTCTTCGAAGCGGTGATGATCAATGCCGATGATGCTGGCGTGCGCAAAAACCGCTACGCCATGCTGGCGCGCCTGCGTGGCTTGTTCATCAATATCGCCGACATCTCCGTACTGGGCTGATCATGTTGAAACTGCTGATTCTCGATCGGGACGGGGTGATCAACTACGACTCCGACGCTTACATCAAGTCGGTGGAGGAGTGGATCCCGCTGCCCGGTTCGATCGAGGCCATCGCGCAGTTGAGCAAAGCCGGCTGGACGGTGGCCATCGCCACCAACCAGTCCGGCATCGCCCGCGGTTACTACGACATCGCGACCCTGGAGGCCATGCACGCGCGTTTGCGCGCGTTAGTGGCCGAGCAGGGCGGCGAGGTGGGGCTGGTGGTCTACTGCCCCCACGGGCCGGACGAAGGCTGCGATTGCCGCAAGCCCAAGCCTGGCATGTTGAAAATTATTGCAGAACATTACAAGGTGCCCTTGGCTGGGATATGGTTCGTCGGGGACAGCCTCGGTGACCTGGAGGCGGCCAAAGCCGTCGACTCTCAGCCAGTTTTGGTTAAAACCGGAAAAGGCGAAAAGACCCAGGCTAAAAACCTGCCGGTAGGCACCTTGATTTTTGACGATCTGGCGGCCGTTGCCGCAGAACTTATCAACAACTAGCCGCCCTCGACTTCCTGACCAAGGACTGTTCGGGAGTGCGCTTTTAACAGGCGGGCCGTGTCCCGCAACGGTAAATGCCGCCATGTCGATCTTGCAGGCCATCAGAACCTTTTTCTTTTACCTGCTGCTGGGCACCAGTTCGTTTCTCTGGTGCACCCTGAGCTTTTTTATTGCACCGTTCCTTCCCTTCAAGGCGCGCTATCGCTTTATCAACGTCTACTGGTGCCGCTGCGCGTTGTGGCTGAGCAAGGTGTTCCTGAATATTCGTTTCGAGGTCAAGGGCGCTGAAAACGTTCCTGATCAACCGTGCGTGATTCTCTCGAACCATCAGAGCACCTGGGAGACGTTCTTCCTCTCGGCGTATTTCTCGCCGTTGAGCCAGGTGCTCAAGCGCGAGCTTCTGTATGTGCCATTCTTCGGCTGGGCCATGGCCATGTTGCGTCCGATCGCCATCGACCGGGACAACCCCAAGGCTGCGCTCAAGCATGTCGCGAAGAAGGGCGATGAGTTGCTCAAGGACGGCGTCTGGGTGCTGATCTTTCCCGAGGGCACGCGGGTGCCCTACGGCACCGTGGGTAAGTTCTCACGGGGTGGTACCGCCCTGGCGGTCAACGCCAACCTGCCTGTGCTGCCAATTGCGCATAACGCCGGCAAGTTCTGGCCCAAGACTGGCTGGGCTAAACGCCCAGGCACTATCACCGTAGTGATCGGCGAACCGATGTACGCAGAAGGCGAAGGACCACGTGCCATCGCCGCCCTGAACGACCGCGCTGCGGCGTGGAATGAGGCGCAGCAACGGGCCATGGGCTCCCTGCCTCCGGAACCGGTGGTGGTGGAGACACCGGCCGTTTGAGCATCTGTGGATAACCTGTGTACGCTTTGTTGGCGAATTGGCTTTTTTGCTTCATAACAAGCTGATTTACTTACATATTTCTGAAGCTCATAAAATTCAGAAAAACGTGCATAAGTTTTTTCTTCATAAAAAAACCGGTCCTTGTGACCGGTTTTTTATGCACAGCAGAAAAGCCGCTTTTTCAGTCCTCCAATAACGGCAGCAGCAGGATAAACGTCGAGCCCTTGCCCAGCTCACTTTCACACACGATGCGCCCACCGTGCCGCTCCAACACTGCTTTAACCATGGTCAGCCCCAGTCCCAGCCCCTCACTGCCTTGAGCCGAATCGAAACGTCGGTATTGGTTAAACAACTCCGGCAGATCCTCAGGCGCAATCCCCGGTCCCTGGTCGCTTATCCTGCATTCCAACCAACCTTGCGCACTGCCATGCCTCAACCTGACGGTGGTACCGGATGGGGAGTATTTGATCGCGTTCTCCAGCACATTGAACAACGCCCGGGTGAGCAGCGATTGGTCGGCGTAGACCATGGCCTCGTCCGCCTCATCCAGGTCGTGAACCAAATGGATGCCCTTCAACTGCGCAATCACCGCCACTTGATCAAAGGCGTCCATCACCAGCATGGCAAACAGGGTGGGCTGGAACTGGTAACCGTCCGCTTCAGCCTTGGCCAATTGCACAAAGGATTCGGTCAGGCTCAAGGCCCGCCGCACCTGCTGTTCGATCTGGGTAAACACCGGGGACTCCCCGTTGTGCACGTCCAACAGGGCAAGGATCGCTGAGTGCGGTGCACGCAGGTCGTGGGAAAGGAAACGCAGCATCGTCTCGCGGTGCTGCTGGGCTTCACGCTCCTTGCTCAGGTCCGTGAGGCTCAACAACCAGCCGAGGGCAAAATCCCCTTCGGCAGGCAGCAAAGGGGCTAGCTCCATGCGCAAACTGCGTTGGTGGATATCGCGAAACTCGACCAGTTCCAGTGCCGATAGGGCAGGGCGTACACCATTGTGCAGCGGGGGATAGCCTAGATCGGCGAGCTGTTCGACGAGGTTTTCGCCGACCAGGTCATTGCCGAATACTTCACGGGCCACGCGGTTGGCCAACAGGATGCTGCCCTGAGGGTCGGTGATCAGCGTTGCTACCGGCAGGCACTCCAGCCCGTCAGCCATAAAGCGCCGCGTATCGCGTGTACGACTGACGGCTTGTTCAAGGGCAAAGATCCGCCCTTGCAGCACATCGCCCTTACTGGCGGGCGCGCGACGACGTTCCGGAAGCACCTTGGGTTCGTTATCCAGACGTGCCAGTTCCCAGCCAAAGTAGGCGAGAATTACGCTCAGACGTCGCCAATTCCAGATCAGGTAACTCAGCAACAAACCGATCAGGCATGCTGCGGGGCTCCACCAGTGGCCCAGGCGCAATAAGCCCCATGAGCCCAGCAAAGCCACGGCCATGCACGCCAAGGTCATCCACAGGGCGTAACGGGGGCGCACAAGCAGAAGGCCCAGCAGCAGGGCCACCAGGGACGTTGCCAGCAACGCCGCGAACCAGCCGGGCAGATCGACGATGCTGCGACCCTGCAATAAACCATTCAGTACTTCAGCCTGGATCTCAACCCCCGCAGTGGTGCCCACGGTGGAAGAGAGCGGCGTCACGAAACGATCGGCCATGCCATAGGCTGAGGCGCCGATCAGAACCCGGCGACCCCGCAGCGACTCGGGAGCTACCTCGCCGCGTAGTACGCTGACGTAGGACAGACTGGGAAAATGGTCTGGTTCCGAAGTGAACGGCACACGAATCTCATGTTCCTGATGCCAGTGCCCTCCAGTAGGCTCTTGTGGCAGGCCTGGCATCGTCTCGGCATGCTCGCTCATGGCGAACGCCAGCCACGCCAACTGAGGAAGCGTGCTTCCCGGCGGGCCTTCACGTAGATACACGCTGCGCACCACACCGTCGTTGTCCGCTTCGACGTTGATGTGACCGACACCCTTGGCGCACTTGAGCAGTGGCGACAACGGCGCTATGGGAGCCTTGGGGCTGACGCTGCTGTCTCCGGCGATGGGCAGCAATACATTGCCGGCTTTGCATACGGCATCGGCCAGGCGCTGGTCGTCATTACTGTGGTCGGTCTCACTGAAGATCACATCCAACAAAATGCCCGCCGGCTGTGCGGCGTTCACGCGTTCAATCAGCTCGGCATGTACGCTGCGCGGCCAAGGCCATGGGCCAAGTGCTTCCAGGCTGGGTGCGTCGATGGTCACCAGGACGATGCGTGGATCTACCGGCAAGGGCGTGAGGCGGCGCAGGCTGTCATAGAGCGGATTATTGAGCGCTAAGCCAGCGCTCAAGGATAAGTAGGCCGTAAAGGGCAGGAGTACCAAACCGATCAACAGCCATTCACGAACCAACCCATGGAACAAAAGCTGGGCCTGGGTAGGTTGGCGTTTCTCGGTTTTGCGCCAGAGCTTCACAGGGCTAGCGCCATGAGGGGGCCAAGGCATTGATGGTCGTTAAGTAAAGATGTCATAAGCCCAGGATCCCTCTCCATGGGGTTGCGATGAAGTGCATGCAGTGTTCTGAAACCAGTGAAGCTTATTTCGGTCTCATTGGAGGACTTCCCACGACCGCGCAATGAACGATACCGCACATTGGAGCGGGCATAACGCCCCGGCGAGGCGATCACACCGACGCTTTTACGGAACGACAGGAGCCGGTATCTTCTTTGAGGATCGTAGTGGATTGAGTTTACGGCGCTTTCAGCGTATCGAGAGATCCAGGCACTGTAGAATCCGTCCATAATTATTCAGATTCATAGGCCGGCATTTGTACAGCATGTGCCCCCCATTCAAGCTCTCGTATTTTTGTAGGAAGGACCCCGCCCATGCGTGTCGCAATACTGGATGACGAACCCGCAGAGTTGCGACGGGTGGAACAGACACTGCGACAGATTCCCGGTCCGGCTGAACAGCCCTGGTCCCTGCATTTTTTTGAACGTGGCGAAGACCTGCTACGCCAGCTACGTCGGGAAACCTTTGACCTGCTGATCCTCGACTGGCAACTGCCGGATATCTCCGGGATCGCGTTATTGCGCTGGACCCGCGAGCACATGGAGTCGCCTCCCGCCGTTATCATGCTCACCAGTCGCGATGCCGAAAGCGATATCGTGACGGCGTTGAACAGCGGGGCGGACGACTATGTCAGCAAGCCGTTTCGGCCCAACGAACTCAAAGCCCGAGTCAGCGCCGTGCTGCGGCGCCACGGTTTGCAAAAGTCGGCTACCCAGGAAGTGCAGAGCTTTAACGATCTGACGTTCGACGATGCCGAACTGACCGTCACCCGAGCGGGCAAGCCCATTAACCTGACAGAACGGGAATACCGTTTGGCAAGTTGTCTATTTGCCAACCTGGCCCGGCCGTTGTCTCGCGAGTATCTCTATGAGCGGTTCTGGAGCCACGAAGAAATGGTGTCGTCGCGGCCGTTGGACACGCATATCTACCGCCTGCGCAACAAGCTAGGGCTGACCGCGGATCGCGGTTGGCAGCTGTTGACGATCTATGGGTACGGGTATCGGTTGGAGAGTGTGACACCCGCTGTGGAAAGTTAAATAGCCTGATGTTCCACGTGGAGCATTTAAAAAATGCGCGACTACGAACCAACAAAAAAGGCCAACGCTAAGCGTTGGCCTTTTGTTTTTAGCAGATGTTCCTGATCAGAAGTCCAGGTTAGACACCGCCAAAGCATTGCTCTCGATGAAGTCACGACGAGGCTCGACCGCATCACCCATCAGGGTGTTGAAGATCTGGTCGGCGCCAATGGCGTCTTCGATGGTCACGCGCAGCATGCGACGTTGAGCAGGGTCCATGGTGGTTTCCCACAGCTGATCCGGGTTCATCTCGCCCAGACCTTTATAGCGCTGGATGATATGACGCTTGGTGCTTTCCGCCATCAACCAGTCCAAGGCTTCCTTGAACTCCTTGACCTGCTTCTTGCGTTCGCCACGCTGAATGTAAGCACCGTCATCCAGCAGGGTGCTCAATTGCGCGCCGAGGGTAACCACGGTCTTGTAGTCGTTGCTACCGAAGAAGTCGCGGTTGAAGGTGACGTAATTGGACAGGCCGTGGGAGATCAGTTCGACCTCTGGCAGCCATACGTTACGTTCACGGTCCTCACGTAGGCTGGCTTTGTACACCAGGCCAGACTTCTCCACAGTACGCAGGCGCACTTCGTATTGGGCCAGCCAATCCTGCATGGCGGCGTGATCGCCCAACTGCTCCAGGCTCACGGCCGGCAGATAGATGAAGTGCTCGGTCAGCTCCTGTGGGTACAGGCGCGACAAACGCTTGAGTGTCTTCATGACCATGCGGAAGTCGTTGACCAGTCGCTCCAGCGACTCACCGGAGATACCCGGCGCTTCGTCATTCAAGTGCAGGCTGGCATCTTCCAGGGCCGACTGCGTCATGTACTCTTCCATGGCGTCGTCGTCTTTGATGTATTGCTCTTGCTTGCCCTTTTTCACTTTGTACAACGGCGGCTGGGCGATGTAGATGTAGCCACGCTCGATCAGCTCCGGCAACTGACGGAAGAAGAAGGTCAGCAGCAGGGTGCGGATGTGCGAACCGTCGACGTCAGCATCGGTCATGATGATGATGTTGTGGTAGCGCAGCTTGTCGATATTGTACTCATCGCGGCCAATACCGCAGCCCAACGCCGTGATCAAGGTGCCGACTTCCTGGGAGGAAATCATCTTGTCGAAGCGGGCCTTCTCAACGTTAAGGATCTTACCCTTCAACGGCAGGATGGCCTGGGTGCGACGGTTACGACCCTGCTTGGCGGAACCGCCAGCAGAGTCACCTTCCACCAGGTACAGTTCGGAGAGGGCAGGGTCCTTCTCCTGGCAGTCAGCCAGTTTGCCTGGCAGGCCGGCGATATCCAGCGCGCCTTTGCGGCGGGTCATTTCACGGGCCTTCCGTGCGGCTTCACGGGCGCGTGCAGCATCGATCATCTTGCCGACAACCAGCTTGGCTTCGTTCGGGTTTTCCAACAGGAAGTCGGAGAAGTACTTACCCATTTCCTGTTCAACCGCAGTCTTCACTTCGGAAGACACCAGCTTGTCTTTGGTCTGGGAGCTGAACTTCGGATCCGGTACCTTGACCGAGATGATCGCCGTCAGGCCTTCACGGGCATCGTCACCGGTGGTGGCGACTTTATGTTTCTTCGCCAAGCCTTCCGCTTCGATGTAGGTGTTCAGGTTACGCGTCAGCGCAGAACGGAAACCCACTAGGTGAGTACCGCCATCGCGTTGTGGAATGTTGTTGGTGAAGCACAACAGGTTCTCGTTGAAGCTGTCGTTCCACTGCAGGGCGATTTCCACGCCGATGCCATCTTCACGCTGGATGTTGAAGTGGAACACCTGGTTGACCGCGGTCTTGTTGGTGTTCAGGTATTCAACGAACGCTCGCAGGCCACCTTCATACTTGAACAGCTCTTCCTTGCCGCTGCGCTCATCCTTGAGGACGATGCCGACACCGGAGTTAAGGAAAGACAGTTCGCGAATCCGCTTGGCCAGGATGTCCCAGCTGAAGTGGATGTTTTTGAAGGTTTCTTCCGATGGCTTGAAGTGGATCTGGGTACCGGTGGTTTCACTGTCACCGACGATTTTCATCGGTTCCTGTGGTACGCCGTGGACGTAGGTCTGCTCCCAAATCTTGCCGCTACGGCGGACAGTGAGGATCAGTTCTTCGGACAGGGCGTTCACTACCGACACACCTACACCGTGTAAACCACCGGATACTTTATAGGAGTTGTCGTCGAACTTACCGCCAGCGTGGAGCACGGTCATGATGACCTCTGCCGCCGAAACGCCTTCTTCTTTGTGCACGTCTACCGGGATGCCACGACCGTTGTCACGCACGGTGATGGATTCATCCGGGTGGATGATAATGCTGATGTCGTCGCAGTGACCGGCCAGAGCTTCGTCGATGGAGTTATCGACCACCTCGAACACCATGTGGTGCAGACCGCTACCATCATCGGTGTCGCCAATGTACATACCGGGACGTTTGCGTACGGCATCCAAACCTTTCAGCACTTTAATGCTGGTCGAGTCGTACGTGTTTTCTTCGCTCATGCCTTCACTCCCGATGGTCGTGGGTCTGGGTGATACGGCCTTGTTCCACGTGGAACAAAGCGACTGGCGTTTCCGTCTGCCAGCCTTCCCTCAATAATTCGTGGTCTACACAGGTGATAAACACCTGGCAGCGTAAGTCTTCCAACAAGCGGCATAGCGAGCGGCGGTGCTGCTCGTCGAGCTCTGACGGCAAGTCATCCACCAAATAAATGCACTGACCGCGTCGAGCCTGGCTAACCAAATGGCCCTGCGCGATACGCAACGCACAGACCACTAGCTTCTGCTGGCCGCGAGACAAGATATCCGCAGCATTGTGTGCACCTAATCTAAGGCGCAAATCAGCGCGCTGGGGGCCAGCCTGGGTGTGTCCGATTTGCTGATCCCGTTGCAAGGACGTTGCGAGCACTGCACTCAGCTCACGTTCTTTGTCCCAACCCCGGTAATAACTCAGCGTCAGCCCCTCGAGGTCCAACAACTCGCTCAAGGTCTGCTCAAAGACTGGTTTCAAGGCTTTGATATAGGCGCGGCGGTATTCATCTATTTCGTCGCTGGCCAGGCACAGTTCACGGTCCCAGGCTGCTTGCGAAGCGGCGTCAAGTGTACCATGCCGCAGCCATGAGTTCCGCTGCCGCAGGGCCTTCTGCAGCCGCTGCCAAGTGGCCATGAAGCGGGGTTCCACGTGGAACACGCCCCAGTCGAGGAATTGCCGACGGATTTTCGGGGCACCTTCCAGCAATCGAAAGCTGTCGGGGTTGATCAGTTGCAACGGCAGGATCTCTGCCAGTTGCGCTGCGCTGCGCGCATTTTGCCCGTCGATTCGGATCTGAAATTCCCCACCACGATCACGCGATATCCCCAGGCTGCTATGACCGCCCTCAGCCAGTTCCACTTGGCCAAATACGGTACAGGCCAATTGTTCGTACTGAATCACGGGTAACAAACGGGCACTGCGGAAGGAACGCGCAAGCCCCAGCAGATGGATGGCTTCCAGCACACTGGTTTTGCCACTGCCGTTGGCGCCATGGAGGATATTGATGCGGGGAGAAGGGGAGAAGGTCACCGGGTGCAGATTGCGCACCGCGGTGACCGAGACGCGACTGAGGGACATCTAGCTTCTGCTGAGCATGATTACAGGCGCATCGGCATGACAACGTATGCCGAGTCGTCGTTGTCGGATTCTTGCACCAGGGCGCTGCTGTTGGAGTCCGACAGGATCAGACGAACCTGTTCGGTTGTCATAACACCCAGCACGTCCAACAGGTAGCTCACGTTAAAGCCGATTTCCAGCGATGCGCCGTTGTAGTCGACACCCACTTCTTCTTCCGCCTCTTCCTGTTCCGGGTTGTTGGCCTGGATTTTCAGTTGGCCGTTGGCCAGCTGCAGGCGAATACCACGGTACTTTTCGTTGGACAGAATCGCAGTACGGCTAAAGGCTTCACGCAGAGCCTGACGATCACCGACCACCAGCTTGTCGCCACCTTTAGGCAACACACGCTCGTAGTCCGGGAACTTACCGTCTACCAACTTGGAGGTGAAGGTGAACTCACCGGTGGTCGCGCGAATGTGGTGCTGGCCCAACACGATGCTGACATTGCCGTCCGGCTCGGTGAGCAAGCGCGCCAGTTCAAGGATACCTTTGCGTGGAACGATTACCTGGTGACGATCCGGCTGACCGATATCGGCACGCATCGAGCACATTGCCAGACGGTGACCGTCGGTGGCCACGGCGCGGATAATACCTTCCGAGACTTCCAGCAGCATACCGTTGAGGTAGTAACGCACGTCCTGCTGGGCCATTGCGAAGCTGGTGCGCTCGATCAAACGACGCAGCTTGCTTTGCTCCAGGCTGCACGTCAGCGAGCCAGGGCCTTCTTCTACGGTTGGAAAGTCATTGGCCGGCAAGGTCGACAGGGTGAAACGGCTACGGCCTGCCTTGACCACCAACTTCTGCTCATCCACCTTGATGTCGATCAGCGCATCGTTAGGCAGGCTTTTGCAGATATCCATCAGCTTGCGCGCCGGCACGGTGATCTCGCCGGGTTCGGCAGGCTCTTCGAGCTGGACACGACCCACCAGTTCGACTTCCAGGTCGGTACCGGTCAAGGACAACTGTTGCCCCTCGACCACCAGTAATACGTTGGAAAGCACCGGCAAGGTCTGTCGGCGCTCGACGACGCCTGCGACCAGTTGCAGGGGTTTCAACAGGGCTTCGCGTTGAATGGTGAAATGCATGGTCTAGTCCCTTGCCTTAATAAGCTGCGCTGGTGTCATCACGTAGTCAGTGTACGCAGCAGGTTCTTGTAGTCCTCGCGAATATCCGCGTCGGATTCCTTAAGTTCATTGATCTTGCGGCATGCGTGCAAGACCGTGGTGTGGTCGCGTCCGCCAAACACATCACCGATTTCCGGCAGGCTGTGGTTGGTCAACTCCTTGGAGAGGGCCATGGCAACCTGGCGTGGACGTGCCACCGAGCGCGAACGGCGCTTGGACAGCAGGTCGGAAATCTTGATCTTGTAGTACTCGGCCACGGTGCGCTGGATGTTATCCACACTCACCAGCTTGTCCTGCAAGGCCAACAAGTCTTTCAAGGACTCGCGAATCAGCTCGATGGTGATATCGCGACCCATGAAGTGCGAGTGGGCGATGACCCGCTTGAGCGCGCCTTCCAGCTCACGCACGTTGGAACGGATGCGTTGGGCGATGAAGAACGCAGCATCGTGAGGCAGATCGACTTTAGCCTGGTCGGCCTTCTTCATCAGGATCGCAACGCGGGTTTCCAGCTCCGGTGGCTCCACGGCAACCGTCAGGCCCCAGCCGAAACGAGACTTCAGACGTTCTTCCAGGCCTTCGATTTCCTTCGGGTAACGGTCACTGGTCAAGATGACCTGCTGGCCACCTTCGAGCAGGGCGTTGAAGGTGTGGAAGAACTCCTCTTGGGAACGTTCCTTGCGGGCAAAGAACTGAATGTCATCGATCAACAAGGCATCAACGGAGCGGTAGAAACGTTTGAACTCGTTGATGGCGTTGAGCTGCAAGGCCTTGACCATGTCGGCCACGAAGCGCTCCGAATGCAGGTAAACCACCTTGGCATTCGGGTTCTTCTTTAATAGGTGGTTACCGACGGCGTGCATCAAGTGCGTCTTACCCAAGCCCACGCCGCCATAAAGGAAGAGCGGATTGTAACCATGCTTGGGGTTATCGGCGACCTGCCAGGCGGCCGCTCGGGCCAGCTGGTTGGACTTGCCTTCGACAAAGTTCTCGAAGGTAAACGTGCGGTTCAGGTAACTGGTGTGCTTGAGCGCGCCTTCTACCTGCACAGTACGTTGCTCGGAGCGCACGGGCGCCTGTTGAGAGCTGGCACCGGCCATCGGGTCGAAGCTGTCGCGGGACGGCTCTTCATTCTCTGGCGCATTATTTTTGCGCGACGACGGCTTGGACGGCGCAGCTGTCGGTGCAGGTGCTGCGGCGACAGGCGCCACTGCAGCTTGGGCTTGCGACGCGGCGGCGGCCAATGGCGCATTCGGCGCGGCGCGAGGAGCTGAGCTGCGCTTGCTGCCTATTAATAAGGAGAGAGCAGGCGCCAGGCCGTTGCCATGTTCGTCGAGCAATTCGAGAACGCGGCCCAGGTACTTCTCGTTGACCCAGTCGAGGACAAAACGATTGGGCGCATAGACACGCAACTCGTCGCCTTCGGCTTCGACCTGTAGCGGACGGATCCAGGTGTTGAATTGCTGGGCAGGCAGCTCATCGCGCAAAAGCTCCACGCACTGCTGCCAAAGTTCCACTGACACGGATATCCCCTAAGTTGAAAGCCGGTGAGGCAAAAACAGCCGCCATTGTAGCGGCCAGCCGTCCACTTATCCACATGTAGGTTGTTCACAGGCCACCCAAAATCAATGCCTTAACCGCAAAAAATGCGACCAGTGGTCTGTGCATAAGCTCTGTGGATAAACCCACCTAAGCTCGTTGTACAAGTGGGGTCGAAAGTCTGTGGGTAACCGGCCTGTGGATAAGTAGCTGTTCCACACACAGCTTATCCGATAGCGCAGCACAGGCAGAGCACCGCTTCTCCCCCGTGTTGTCATTCTCTGTACAACACGTGGAACAAGGGCTCAAGGCAGTTATCCACAGATAATCGCGTCCCTAGCTTTTATAAGCTTTACAGAAAAGCTTTAAATAACTTCCTTCTTTATTTTTATATCTATCGCATGGCAGATGGAAGTCAGACGGGGAGAAGGGCGCCAGGACCCCGTCGACATCTAATTAAAGGAAAAGCTGGTTGGAAATTGACCTAGAGGCTTGCTTTCTCTAGAATCGCCGGTCTCTTAAAACGGGGGCCATTCCGGCCCGTTGTGGACGAACCAGGTAACAACGCCATGAAACGTACTTTCCAACCAAGCACCATCAAACGCGCCCGTACTCACGGCTTCCGTGCTCGCATGGCTACCAAGAACGGCCGTGCTGTCCTGTCGCGTCGCCGCGCCAAAGGTCGTGCGCGTCTGGCAGTTTGATAATCCGGTACTGGTGGTGAGTCAGGACTTCAGTCGGGAAAAGCGTCTGCTAACCCCCCGGCATTTCAAGGCAGTCTTTGACTCCCCCACCGGCAAGGTTCCGGGGAAAAATCTCCTGCTCCTTGCGCGTAACAACGATCTTGATCACCCCCGTCTCGGGTTGGTGATCGGCAAGAAGAGCGTAAAGCTCTCCGTTGAGCGCAATCGCCTCAAGCGTCTGATGCGCGAATCGTTTCGCCTCCACCAGGACACTCTGGTTGGTTGGGATATTGTTATCGTCGCGCGCAAAGGCTTGGGTGATGTAGAAAACCCCGAATTGATTCAGCATTTCGGCAAGCTCTGGAAACGTTTGGCGCGTACCCACAAGCCAGCACCAGCAGTCAGCACCGAAACTGTAGGGGTAGACAGCCTTGATGCGTAAACTGGCAATCGTTCCGATCCAGTTTTATCGCTATGCCATTAGTCCTCTGATGGCCAGCCACTGTCGTTTCTACCCCAGTTGTTCCTGCTACGCGTTAGAGGCCATAGAAAATCATGGTCTTCTGCGCGGTGGCTGGCTGACCTTTCGTCGTTTAGGTCGCTGTCATCCGTGGAATCCCGGTGGTTATGACCCGGTTCCACCTATCCCTACCTCCCGTTCTTCTTCGATGGCCGAGTAATCATGGATATTAAACGCACAATCCTGATCGTCGCCCTGGCAATCGTGTCCTATGTCATGGTCCTTAAATGGAACCAGGACTACGGTCAGGCTGCCCTGCCGACTCAGAATGTTGCTACCAATCAGGCTGCGCCGGCTATTCCGGACACCCCGCTGGGTAACAATGCGTCCGCGAGTGCCGATGTTCCCAGCGCGAATGGCGAGACAAGTGCCCCGTTAGAAACGCCAGTGGTCACCAACAAAGACCTCATCCACGTAAAAACGGATGTGCTCGACCTGGCTATCGACCCACAAGGTGGTGATATCGCACAGCTGAAGCTGCCGCTTTATCCACGTCGCCAAGACCATCCGGATGTGCCGTTCCAACTGTTCGATAACGGCGGTGAACGTACCTATCTGGCGCAAAGCGGCCTGACCGGCACCAATGGTCCGGATGCACGTGCTACCGGTCGTCCGGTTTATTCGACCGAGCAGAAGACTTATCAACTGGCAGACGGCCAGAACCAGTTGAACGTCGACCTGAAATTCAGCCTCGACGGTGTCAACTACATCAAGCGTTTCAGCTTTACCCGCGGTTTGTACGATTTGAAGGTCACTTACCTGATCGACAACACCAGCGACAAAGCCTGGAGCGGCAACCTGTTTGCCCAGCTCAAGCGTGACGCCAGCTCCGATCCGTCTTCCAGCACCGCCACCGGTACCGCCACTTACCTGGGCGCCGCCCTGTGGACAAGTAACGAGCCGTACAAAAAAGTGTCGATGAAAGATATCGACAAGGGCTCGCTGAAAGAAACCGTCCAAGGTGGCTGGGTAGCGTGGCTGCAGCACTATTTCGTGACCGCCTGGATTCCTAACAAGGGTGACGCGAACCTCGTTCAGACCCGCAAGGACAGCCAGGGCAACTACATCATTGGTTTCACTGGCCCGGCGTTGACCGTCGCTCCAGGTGCCAAGGCTGAAACCAGCGCTACCCTGTACGCCGGCCCTAAAAGCCAGGCGGTACTGAAAGAGTTGTCCCCAGGCCTGGAATTGACTGTGGACTACGGCTTCCTGTGGTTCATTGCCCAGCCGATCTTCTGGCTGTTGCAGCATATCCACAGCATCGTCGGTAACTGGGGCTGGTCGATCATCTTCCTGACCATGCTGATCAAAGGGCTTTTCTTCCCTCTGTCGGCAGCCAGCTACAAGTCGATGGCGCGTATGCGCGCCGTGGCCCCGAAACTGGCCGCGCTGAAAGAACAACATGGTGATGACCGGCAGAAAATGTCGCAGGCCATGATGGAGCTGTACAAGAAAGAGAAGATCAACCCGCTGGGTGGATGCTTGCCGATTCTGGTACAGATGCCGGTGTTCCTGTCGCTTTACTGGGTATTGCTGGAAAGCGTTGAAATGCGCCAGGCGCCGTTCATGCTGTGGATAACTGACCTGTCGATCAAAGACCCGTTCTTTATCCTGCCGATCATCATGGGCGCGACCATGTTTATCCAGCAGCGTCTGAACCCAACCCCGCCGGATCCGATGCAGGCCAAGGTAATGAAAATGATGCCAATCATCTTCACCTTCTTCTTCCTGTGGTTCCCTGCTGGCTTGGTACTGTACTGGGTGGTCAACAACGTGTTGTCGATCTCTCAACAGTGGTACATCACACGTAAAATCGAAGCGGCTACCAAAAAAGCCGAGGCGTAATTTACTCTGTGGATAACCACTCAAGACGCCCCCTAGTGGGGCGTTTTGCTTTCCGTTACTTTTGTTCTGGAACCTGCTGATGAGCGCTCCTCGTGAAACCATCGCTGCTGTCGCTACCGCTCAAGGTCGGGGCGGTGTCGGCATCGTTCGAATTTCCGGGCCATTGGCGGGCGTGGCAGCCAAGGCTATCAGCGGCCGGGAGCTGAAACCCCGTTATGCCCATTACGGCCAGTTCCTGGATGCCGACCACAGCGTATTGGACGAGGGGCTGGCCATCTATTTTCCAGGGCCAAACTCGTTCACCGGTGAAGATGTCCTTGAACTACAAGGGCACGGTGGTCCTGTGGTGTTGGACATGCTGCTGCAGCGCTGCTTGCAATTGGGTTGCCGCCTGGCCAGACCCGGGGAATTCAGCGAACGCGCATTCTTGAACGATAAGCTCGACCTGGCCCAGGCCGAAGCTATCGCTGATTTGATCGAAGCCAGTTCTGCACAGGCTGCACGTAACGCGTTGCGCTCATTGCAGGGGGCTTTTTCCCTGCGTGTGCATAATTTGACCGAGCAGTTGATCAGTCTGCGCATCTACGTCGAAGCCGCGATTGATTTTCCGGAAGAAGAAATCGACTTTCTGGCGGATGGCCATGTATTGGCGATGCTGGACAAAGTCCGCGATGAGTTATCCACAGTGCTGCGTGAAGCCGGGCAGGGCGCCTTACTGCGCGATGGTATGACGGTGGTAATTGCCGGCCGGCCCAATGCCGGCAAATCCAGCCTGCTCAATGCTCTTGCAGGGCGCGAGGCGGCCATCGTCACCGAGATCGCCGGCACTACACGGGATATCTTGCGCGAGCATATCCACATCGACGGTATGCCGCTGCACGTGGTCGACACCGCTGGTCTGCGCGACACCGACGACCAGGTGGAAAAAATCGGCGTGGAACGTGCGCTCAAGGCGATCAGCGAAGCCGAGCGTGTGTTGCTGGTGGTGGATGCCACTGCACCGGAAGCTGTGGATCCTTTTGCCTTGTGGCCCGAATTCCTTGAACAACGGCCAGACCCGGCCAAAGTCACCTTGATCCGTAACAAGGCCGACCTTACGGGTGAAGCCATCGCCCTGGAAACCAGTGAAGATGGCCACGTCACGATCAGCTTGAGCGCGAAATCGGCCGGTGAGGGTCTGGAATTGCTGCGCGAACACCTTAAAGCCTGCATGGGCTACGAACAGACGTCGGAAAGCAGCTTCAGTGCGCGGCGCAGGCACCTGGAAGCGCTGCGTCATGCCAGCGCGGCCCTGGAGCACGGGCGGGCCCAGCTGACCTTGGCGGGGGCTGGGGAGCTGCTGGCTGAAGATCTGCGTCAGGCGCAGCAGCTGTTGGGTGAAATCACCGGCGCTTTCAGCTCGGATGATTTGCTGGGGCGGATTTTCTCCAGCTTTTGCATTGGCAAGTAACCGAGTTATCCACACCGTCTACCAGTTGTAAGACACCGTACCGAGCAAGGTACGGCTGTCGCCCCAATAGCAACGCCCCGCATCGTTGCAACCGGATACATATTCCTTGTCGAACAGGTTCTTGGCGTTCAGGTCCACCGACCAGTGTGGGTTGATCTGATAACCCAGTGCCGCATCCACCAAGGTGACGCTTCCTGCGTCCAGCTTCCCGTAGAGCGTAGGCGGGGTGTAGGAAAAGGTACTGTCGAAATAGCGCACCCCGCCGCCCACGGAGAAACCCTTGAGTTGGCCGTCGAGAAAGCGATATTTGCCCCACACCGAAGCCTGGTTACGCGGCACGCCCGTCATCTGACGGCCTTCTACCAGCGATGTGGCCGAATCCTTGGTTATCCGAGCGTCAGTGTAGGTATAGGCTGCCGTCACGTTGAAGTTGGAGCTGATGTTACTGTTGACCTCGACTTCCACGCCCTTGGCGCGACTTTCACCGACTTGGCGATAGCTGTTGGTGGTGGCATCAAGGTAGGTATCGTCCTGCTTGCGCAGGTCATACACCGACACGGTCATCGCCGTATCCCAGCCGATCGGTTCGTACTTAACGCCCACTTCGTATTGGCTGCTGGTGATCGGTTTCAACGGCGAGCCGGCGTTGGAGATCTGCTGCACGGGGACAAACGCGGTGGAATAGCTGACATACGGCGTAAGGCCGTTGTCGAACTGGTACATCACCCCGCCCTGGTAAGTGAATTTACGATCCTGTGAGTTGATATTACTCGATGGCTTGACCTTGTCTCGGTAATCGCTGTCGACCCAGTCCTGGCGGCCGCCGAGCAGAAAGAGCCAATGGTCGTATTTGCTTTGGATCTGTGCATAAACCCCTTTCATCTGCTGTTCAAGCAAAGTGTTTTGCACTGCCAGGGGAGTGAGCGGGTCACGCAGGTACACTGGGTTATACACATCGATGGTGCCGGCGAAACCCGCATCCCAGTCTTGATTGAACGAGGTTCGGTCATAGCTGGCGCCCAATAGCACTGTGTTTTCCACACTGCCCAACTGGAACTTGCCTTCGAGCTGGTTATCCAGGGAATAGACCATCGACTTGTTGTAGCGGTCGTAGGCGTTCATGTTCAGCCGGGTGCCGAAGCCACCGTTATTCAATGAGCCAGGCCAGGTTTCGTGCCGGTTGATACGTGACTGCATATAGCGCGAGTTCTGACGGAACTGCCAGTCATCATTGAAGCTGTGGCTGAACTCATAGCCGGTGCTCCACGCTTCGCGTTCAAAGGTGTTCCAGTCCGGGTTGCCCAGCAAGGTGTGTTTGGACAGCTTGCCGTTGGGATTTGTAAGCAGGGTACCGGCGGCGGGTAGGCCGAGTTCCAGGTTGGTATGGTCTTTCTGATAGTTGGCCAGCAGCGTCAGGGTGTTGTAGTCGTCGAAGTTCAGGGTCAAGGATGGCGCGATATACAGACGATCGTCCGGAACGTGATCGGTCTGCGTGTCGGATTTACGCCCCAGCATCACCACCCGACCCAGGATAGTGTCACTGTCGTTGAGCGGGCCCGAGATATCCACACCCAACTGGCGTCGATTATTCGAACCATAACTCACCTGCACCTCGCCTTGCGGGGTTGCAGTCGGGTGTTTACTCACCAGATTAACCAAGCCACCGGGTGCGTTTTCACCGTAGAGCAGGGAAGAAGGACCGCGGAAAATCTCGACCCGTTCCAGGCCGTAGGGTTCGCTGGTGGTGTCGTATCGATTGCCTTGAACTCGCAGGCCATCTCGCAGCAGGCCGTAGCCGTAATCCGTGGCGTTGAAACCGCGTATGAAAAACAGATCGCCTGCCAAGCCGTCGCCCGCCGCGAACGGTGGGGCGAAGATTCCCGGTACGTAGCCCAGCACTTCTGTCAGGGTCTGGGACTTCTGGTCCTTGATACGCTGGCCAGTGACAACGGACACCGAACGCGGGGTCTCGGACAGCGGTGTGCTGGTCTTCGTGCCGATCCGGCTGCTCTGAGCCTTGTAGCCTACATCCCCGGCGATCTCTTGATTGAAGCCGCCCTGTTGATAAGCGCTCACGGTGGTAGGGGCCAAGGTCAATTGGCCAGCAGGTGCCGCCTGTAATACATAGCTGCCGGGAGCCTGTGCGACCGCCTGCAGGTCCGAGTTCTGCAACAGTAGCGCAAAGCCCTGGTCCACCGAATAGTCACCTTGCAGCCCTGGCGTATTCAAACGCGCCGTTTGCTGTGGCGAGAAGGACAGAATCACATTGGCCTTGGCGGCAAACTGGCTCAAGGCCTTGTCCAGCGGGCCTGCGGCAATGGCAAAGTGTTGCGTTGCGCTGGCGGCCATGACGGTGGTGGATAACAACACACCGGTCGTAGCGGTGATGAACTGCAGACCGTACGTCATGCCATGCCAGGAAAGTCGTTTGCGGAGCGGGGTGGGAAGGCGCATAGGTGAGTAAGCCCTGAAGGTAGCGTCGTGATTACCTGTAGGGCCGCACCAGGTCAAAAAAAGATAACTCCTCTG
Source organism: Pseudomonas sp. NFR02 (assembly GCF_900119375.1). Lineage (NCBI taxonomy): Bacteria > Pseudomonadati > Pseudomonadota > Gammaproteobacteria > Pseudomonadales > Pseudomonadaceae > Pseudomonas > Pseudomonas sp. NFR02. The sequence continues at coordinate 260,820 of NZ_FPJJ01000006.1, read as the reverse complement.
TGGATTATTTTTCGATTAGCCGATCCGGGTGACCGACACCCAATAGCGCGTAAAGTATTTCACTTGAATCGGCAGGCTCGCTTGCAGGTTAGCGAGGACGGCATTGGTTGAGTCCAGACGGAATGTCCCGGAAACGCGTAGGCCCGCAGAGGCTGGGTCGCAGTGCAATACGCCCGGCCGATAGCGCGCCAACTCATCGATAACTTCTCCTAGCCGAGCATCGAGCACGATCAGTTGGCCATCGACCCAGGCGGCCTGTACACCGCCATATCGCTGGGCAGGGCGCACATTGTGCCGATCAAACTCTGCGCTCTCACCCGCGCCAATAGTGCGGCGAAGTTCGGGTTGGTCGCCGGGGGATATCTCAACCCGTTCTTCCAAGACGCCCACCCGCGTGGCGTCCGGCAGTTGGCGCACAGTAAACCGAGTGCCCAGCGCCTGGACCCGGCCTTGGCGAGTTTCTACATAAAACGGTACGTGCCCACCCCGCGTGCCGGTGTGGATAAGTACTTCACCCTCGCGCAGACGGATCAAACGTTGGTGCCCGTCAAAGGCCACATCGATAGCGGTATGAGTATTGAGATTGATCTGCGTGCCATCCGCCAACTCGATGCGCCGCCTCTGGCCCACCGACGTGCGGTAATCAGCCCATGCGTTACCCAACGACGTATGTTGCTGGACGTTCCAGCCCAGGTAGCCACTGCCGCCAAGCACCAGCATCCACTTGAGTACCTGGCGCCGCTGTTGCGTGGTGGATAACGCGCGGCGTGTGAGATCAGGGGGCAGGCCACCGAGGCTGCGTTGCAACTGCTCCATCTGGTCCCAAGCCGCCTGGTGGGACGGGTCATGATTAAGCCACTGCTGCCACGCTTGATGTTGTGCGGGCGTCGGTGATTGCAACTGGAATTGCACATACCAACTGGCAGCGACCTCGAACGTCTTGCGGTCAGGGCTGACCATTACCGGCTGGCCATGATCAGGGAGCACTCGGTGAGGGCACGGATCATGTGTTTCTTCACCGTGGTCAGCGATACCTGCAGTAGATCGGCGATCTGTTGATAAGTCAGCCCTTCAATCTGTGCCAGCATGAAAATTCGCCGTGCACGCTCACCCAGCCCAGACAGCGCTTTATCCACAGCCACCAGGGTTTCGATGATGATTGCCTTGTCTTCCTCACTGATAGCCGTGGCTTCAGGACGCTCTGCCAGGGTCTGCCTGTAGGCCTGCTCGATGGCATGCCGGCGATACCGATCAATCACCAGGCCCCTGGCGATGGTGGCCAGATAGTCCCGTGGTTCGAGGATCTGCGCCGCATGTCGTCCACCGAGCATGCGCACGAACGTGTCGTGGGCCACATCGGCTGCATCGCTGGCGTTATGCAATTTTCCCTTGAGCCATCCGCGCAACCACGAATGGTGCTGTTCATAGATGTGCTGGACCGCTGCGGTATGTGAGGAGGGAGGCATAGGCGCGACAAGGCAGGTTAATGATAATCGCTATTATTAACTGGCCCAGTGTTTTCCCACAATAGATCTGTTTTTGTCCCACCCGGGATTAATTCCCAGCTTTGCCGTGGACGAAATCGGCCGTTTCTGTGGATTAAGCCCTGTGAATAACCGCTCCTGTGCCCAGTTGATAACAGGGCGTGAAACCTGCGTAAAAACCCATCTGTGGATAACCGGTCGTTTAATCCACAGGCTTAAAGCACTTATCCAAGGGCCTCATTGGCAGATGACCACAACGTTTTGAATCGCTGTACACATTGAAAATAAAGGCCTGTAGAGATCTATCCACAGAAATGTTGCCCAGTATAAATAAACATAAAAACAAAGATTTAATAAATTTCTCTCTTTTAATTTCTATTGTCTGTGATTCATCCACAGCTGGTTAAATTTTGTGCAAAGGGTTCTTTAGGAAGCCCTAAGTCCCTATACTTGCCCGCAAAGCTCTAAAACCCTTTCAACAAACAATTCCTGATTACCTACATAAGCAGGCACGAGGTGCGTGGTGGATTTCCCTTCCCGTTTTGAAGTGATCGTCATCGGCGGCGGTCATGCCGGTACCGAGGCAGCACTGGCGTCAGCACGCATGGGTGTAAAAACCCTGTTGCTGACGCATAACGTGGAAACCCTCGGTGCCATGAGTTGCAACCCCGCAATTGGCGGGATTGGCAAAAGCCATCTGGTCAAGGAAATCGATGCCCTTGGCGGGGTAATGGCGATGGCCACCGACAAGGGTGGTATTCAATTTCGCGTGCTCAACAGCCGTAAAGGCCCGGCCGTACGTGCTACCCGGGCTCAGGCCGACCGCATCCTGTACAAGGCTGCGGTACGCGAAACGCTAGAAAACCAGCCGAACCTGTGGATATTTCAGCAGGCCGCCGATGACTTGATCGTCGAGCAGGACCAGGTACGTGGTGTTGTTACGCAAATGGGTCTGCGTTTTCATGCAGATTCGGTCGTACTGACCACGGGCACGTTCCTGGGCGGACTTATCCACATCGGTATGCAAAATTATTCCGGTGGCCGTGCCGGTGACCCGCCGTCGATTGCTCTGGCAAAACGTCTGCGTGAACTACCGCTGCGCGTCGGCCGCTTGAAAACCGGGACCCCGCCACGCATTGATGGGCGTTCTGTGGATTTCTCGATGATGACCGAGCAAGCCGGCGACACGCCGATCCCGGTCATGTCGTTCATGGGTTCCAAAGAACAGCACCCGAAACAGGTCAGCTGCTGGATTACCCACACCAACGCCCGTACCCACGAAATCATTGCCGCGAACCTTGATCGTTCGCCGATGTATTCCGGGGTGATCGAAGGCATTGGCCCGCGGTATTGCCCGTCGATCGAAGACAAGATCCACCGCTTTGCCGACAAGGAAAGCCACCAGGTCTTTATCGAACCCGAAGGCCTGACCACCCACGAGCTGTACCCCAACGGAATTTCCACTTCGCTGCCGTTCGATGTGCAAATCCAGATCGTGCAGTCGATTCGCGGTATGGAAAACGCGCACATCGTGCGTCCGGGCTACGCCATCGAGTACGACTACTTCGACCCGCGCGACCTGAAATACAGCCTGGAAACCAAAGTGATCGGTGGCCTGTTCTTCGCCGGCCAAATCAACGGCACCACCGGTTATGAAGAAGCCGGGGCCCAAGGTTTGCTGGCCGGGACCAACGCAGCATTGCGTGCACAGGGCAAAGACAGCTGGTGCCCGCGTCGCGATGAAGCCTACATCGGCGTATTGGTCGACGACCTGATTACCCTGGGTACCCAGGAACCGTACCGGATGTTCACATCTCGGGCGGAATACCGTCTGATCCTGCGCGAAGACAACGCCGACCTGCGCTTGACCGAAAAAGGTCGCGAGCTGGGCCTGGTCGATGACGCCCGCTGGGCGGCCTTCTGCAAAAAACGCGAAAGCATTGCGCTCGAAGAACAGCGTCTGAAAAGTACCTGGGTTCGCCCGGGCACGGAGCAGGGCGACGCCATCGCAGAAAAATTCGGCACGCCGTTGACCCATGAGTACAACTTGCTCAACCTGCTTTCCCGTCCGGAAATCGACTACGCTGGTTTGGTCGAAGTGACAGGCCAGGGCGCTGAAGACCCACAAGTTGCTGAACAGGTGGAGATCAAGACCAAGTACGCCGGTTACATTGATCGCCAGCAGGACGAAATTGCTCGCCTGCGCGCCAGTGAAGACACCAAGCTGCCTGTGGATATCGACTACACCGGGATTTCCGGGTTGTCGAAAGAAATCCAAAGCAAGTTGGGGATAACTCGTCCGGAAACCCTCGGGCAGGCTTCACGTATTCCTGGCGTCACCCCGGCAGCCATCTCGCTGTTGATGATTCATTTGAAAAAACGCGGCGCGGGCCGTCAGTTGGAGCAAAGCGCTTGAGTTCGTTGGTCACCTCGCAACACGCCGAAGAGTTATCCACAGGGGCGCGCCAGTTGGGCGTTGCGCTGACCGAAGCCCAGCATGAGCTACTGCTGGGCTACCTGGCCCTGTTGATCAAATGGAACAAGGCTTACAACCTGACCGCAGTGCGTGATCCGGACGAAATGGTCTCGCGCCATCTGCTCGATAGTCTTAGTGTTATGCCATTCATCGAAAATGGTCGCTGGCTGGATGTCGGCAGCGGCGGCGGAATGCCCGGTATTCCGCTGGCGATTCTGTTTCCCGAGTCGCAAGTGACCTGCCTGGACAGCAACGGCAAGAAAACCCGCTTCCTGACCCAGGTCAAACTCGAACTCAAGCTGGACAACCTGCAAGTTATCCACAGCCGCGTCGAAGCCTTCACGCCTGAACAGCCCTTCAACGGAATTGTTTCCCGGGCGTTCAGCAGCATGGAGAACTTCAGCAACTGGACCCGCCACCTTGGCGATCGCGACACGCGCTGGCTGGCAATGAAGGGCGTCCATCCAAGCGACGAGCTGTTAGCATTGCCGGCAGACTTCCACCTCGATAGCGAACACGCCTTGGCCGTACCTGGTTGCCAAGGCCAACGCCATCTGCTGATACTGCGCCGCACGGCATGATTGGGAACACAAGCAAGAATGGCTAAGGTATTCGCGATAGCGAACCAGAAAGGTGGCGTGGGTAAAACCACCACCTGTATCAACCTCGCAGCATCCCTGGTCGCGACCAAGCGTCGGGTGCTGTTGATCGATCTCGATCCACAGGGCAACGCCACCATGGGTAGCGGTGTGGATAAACACGGCCTGGAAAACTCGGTCTACGATTTGCTGATTGGCGAATGCGACCTGGCCCAGGCCATGCATTATTCCGAGCACGGCGGTTACCAACTGCTGCCGGCCAATCGCGATCTGACCGCGGCGGAAGTGGTGCTGCTGGAAATGCAGATGAAAGAAAGCCGTCTGCGCAGCGCCTTGGCGCCCATTCGCGACAACTACGATTACATCTTGATCGACTGCCCACCGTCGCTGTCGATGCTCACGCTTAACGCGCTGGTGGCCGCCGATGGGGTAATTATCCCCATGCAGTGCGAGTACTACGCGTTGGAAGGCCTGAGCGACCTTGTGGATAACATCAAGCGCATTGCCGAGTTGCTCAACCCGAAACTGCAGATCGAAGGCTTGTTGCGGACCATGTTCGACCCGCGCCTGAGCCTGATGAACGATGTGTCGGCGCAGCTCAAGGAACACTTCGGTGACCAGCTGTACGACACCGTGATTCCACGCAACATCCGTCTGGCCGAAGCGCCAAGCTATGGCATGCCGGCGCTGGCGTACGACAAATCCTCGCGTGGCGCCATCGCCTACCTGGCATTGGCTGGCGAGATGGTTCGCCGCCAACGCCGTAATTCACGCACCGCTGCAGCCCAGCCAACTTAAGGAATCCCCATGGCCGTCAAGAAACGAGGTCTCGGACGTGGACTGGATGCACTGTTGAGTGGTCCGACCGTCACATCGCTTGAAGAACAAGCGGTGCAGGCCGACGAACGCGAGCTGCAGCACTTGCCGCTGGACCTGATCCAGCGCGGCAAATACCAGCCACGTCGGGACATGGACCCCCAGGCCCTGGAAGAACTGTCCAACTCGATCAAGGCTCAGGGCGTGATGCAGCCCATCGTGGTGCGCCCCATTGGCGGTGGCCGCTTTGAGATTATCGCCGGGGAGCGCCGCTGGCGTGCCAGCCAGCAGGCCGGCAAGGAGACTATCCCGGCGATGGTGCGCGACGTGCCGGATGAAACCGCGATCGCCATGGCACTGATCGAGAATATTCAGCGTGAAGACCTCAACCCGATCGAAGAAGCGATTGCGTTGCAGCGTTTGCAGCAGGAATTCCAGCTCACCCAGCAACAAGTGGCCGAGGCAGTGGGCAAGTCCCGCGTCACCGTGTCCAACTTGTTGCGTTTGATCGCGCTGCCGGAAGTGATCAAGACCATGTTGTCCCACGGCGACCTGGAAATGGGCCATGCCCGTGCGTTGCTCGGTTTGCCGGAAAATCAACAGGTTGAAGGGGCGCGACACGTTGTCGCACGAGGCCTGACCGTACGTCAGACTGAAGCGCTGGTGCGCCAATGGCTCAGCGGCAAACCTGCACCGGTGGAAACCGCCAAACCTGATCCGGATATCGCGCGACTCGAGCAGCGCCTGGCCGAGCGCCTGGGCTCTGCGGTGCAAATTCGTCACGGCAAGAAGGGCAAAGGGCAATTGGTCATCGGATATAACTCCCTTGACGAGCTTCAAGGCGTCCTTGCCCACATCCGCTGAAACATTTGCTTATGTAGCGCGTGATCGGAAATCACTACCCGACAGTTGAATAGGGGCTGAACCGCCCCTATACTCTGCGCGCATTTTGTCGGCACAAATTATGCCAAGTTATTGATTTCCGGCAGCCGACCATTGAGGAGCAAGAGTGATGGAAACCCGCACGCCAAACACGTTGCCGTTCCATCGCTTGGCTGTTTTTCCGGTTCTACTGGCTCAATTTGTCATTTTGCTGATCGCCGCATTGGCGCTCTGGTATTGGCATGGAGTCGTAGCCGGGTATTCAGGACTCTGCGGAGGCCTGATAGCCTTGCTGCCCAATATGTATTTTGCTCACAGGGCCTTTCGGTTTTCCGGCGCCCGAGCAGCCCAGGCTATCGTCCGGTCTTTTTATGCCGGCGAAGCAGGGAAACTGATTTTGACGGCAGTGCTGTTTGCACTGACCTTTGCAGGTGTGAAGCCATTGGCGCCGCTGGCTGTATTCGGCGTCTTCGTGTTGACCCAACTGGTCAGCTGGTTCGCTCCCCTGCTAATGAAAACAAGACTTTCGAAACCTTAGGGCGTTTGAGGCAACCATGGCAGAAACAACCGCTTCGGGCTATATCCAGCACCACTTGCAGAACCTGACCTTCGGTCAGCTTCCTAATGGCGGCTGGGGCTTTGCCCACACCGCAGCAGAAGCCAAAGAAATGGGTTTCTGGGCTTTCCACCTGGATACTCTGGGTTGGTCGGTCGCATTGGGTCTGATCTTCGTTCTGATTTTCCGCATGGCGGCAAAGAAGGCGACTTCGGGTCAGCCAGGTGCTTTGCAGAACTTCGTTGAAGTATTGGTCGAATTCGTCGATGGCAGCGTGAAAGACAGCTTCCATGGCCGTAGCCCGGTGATTGCACCGCTGGCACTGACCATCTTCGTCTGGGTGTTCCTGATGAACGCCGTCGACCTGATCCCGGTGGACTGGATTCCTCAGTTGGCCATGGCGATCTCCGGCGACCCGCACATTCCATTCCGCGCCGTATCCACCACTGACCCGAACGCCACACTGGGCATGGCTCTGTCGGTATTCGCGCTGATCATTTTCTACAGCATCAAGGTCAAGGGCATCGGCGGCTTCATCGGCGAATTGACCCTGCACCCGTTCGGCAGCAAGAACATCTTCGTTCAAGCCCTGCTGATCCCGGTGAACTTCCTGCTGGAATTCGTCACCCTGATCGCCAAGCCGATTTCCCTGGCTCTGCGACTGTTCGGCAACATGTATGCCGGCGAGTTGGTGTTCATTCTGATCGCTGTGATGTTCGGCAGCGGCCTGCTCTGGCTTAGCGGCCTGGGCGTAGTTCTGCAGTGGGCGTGGGCTGTGTTCCACATCCTGATCATTACCCTGCAGGCCTTCATCTTCATGATGCTGACCATCGTCTACCTGTCGATGGCGCACGAAGAGAACCATTAAGACCAGTCTCGACTAGTCTGATGTCCTTCCCGGTCAAACGGGAAGGTGGCCCAACAGGGCTATGAAACGATTTGTTTTACCGCTTTAAAATCTAAAAAACCTAAACCATACGACGTAAAAGTCGGGAGGAAAGATGGAAACTGTAGTTGGTCTAACCGCTATCGCTGTTGCACTGTTGATCGGCCTGGGCGCCCTGGGTACTGCCATTGGTTTCGGCCTGCTGGGCGGCAAATTCCTGGAAGGCGCAGCGCGTCAGCCAGAAATGGTCCCAATGCTGCAAGTTAAAATGTTCATCGTCGCCGGCCTGCTCGACGCCGTGACCATGATCGGCGTTGGTATCGCACTGTTCTTCACCTTCGCGAACCCCTTCGTTGGTCAACTCGCTGGCTAATCACTCGATTTTCGAGTGATTGGGGTGATGGACAACGAATGAGCGAGGTGTTGGCGTGAACATTAATGCAACCCTGATTGGCCAATCCGTTGCGTTCTTCATTTTTGTAGTGTTTTGCATGAAGTTCGTGTGGCCTCCGGTCATCGCGGCTTTGCACGAACGTCAGAAGAAGATCGCGGATGGTTTGGACGCTGCCAGCCGTGCAGCTCGCGACCTGGAGTTGGCCCACGAGAAAGTGGGTCAGCAACTGCGCGAAGCTAAAGCACAGGCAGCCGAGATCATTGAGCAAGCCAAGAAACGCGGTAACCAGATCGTCGAAGAGGCTGTTGAAAAAGCCCGCGTCGAAGCTGACCGTGTGAAGGCTTCGGCTCATGCCGAGATCGAACAGGAACTGAACGGTGTCAAAGACGCGCTGCGTGCCCAACTGGGTGCTCTGGCCGTTGGCGGTGCCGAGAAGATCCTCGGTGCCACAATCGATCAAAACGCGCACGCGGAGCTGGTTAACAAACTGGCTGCTGAAATTTAAGCGAGGGCGATCATGGCAGAACTGACCACGTTGGCCCGACCTTACGCTAAGGCAGCCTTCGAGCACGCCCAGGCCCACCAGCAACTGGCCTCTTGGTCAGCCATGCTCGGCCTGGCTGCAGCAGTGTCGCAAGACGACACCATGCAGCGCGTGCTCAAGGCCCCGCGCCTGACGAGCGCAGACAAGGCCGCCACTTTTATTGAAGTGTGCGGCGACAAGTTTGATGTGAAGGTGCAGAACTTCATCCACGTCATTGCCGAAAACGACCGTCTCCCGCTATTGCCGGAGATCGCCGCTCTGTTCGACCTGTACAAGGCCGAAGCAGAGAAATCGGTAGACGTTGAAGTGACCAGTGCTTTCGCATTGAACCAAGAACAGCAAGACAAACTCGCCAAGGTTCTCAGTGCACGACTCAATCGGGAAGTGCGCCTGCAAGCTTCGGAGGACGCATCGCTTATTGGTGGTGTTGTTATCCGTGCCGGCGACCTGGTTATCGATGGCTCGATTCGCGGCAAAATCGCGAAACTTGCCGAAGCATTGAAATCTTGAGTTTGAAGGGGCAGCAGAGCAATGCAGCAACTCAATCCTTCCGAAATAAGTGAAATTATCAAGGGCCGCATCGACAAGCTCGATGTGACCTCCCAAGCCCGTAACGAAGGCACTGTCGTCAGCGTATCTGACGGCATCGTGCGGATTCACGGTCTGGCCGACGTCATGTACGGCGAGATGATCGAGTTTCCGGGCGGCGTCTACGGTATGGCCCTCAACCTGGAGCAAGACTCCGTAGGTGCCGTTGTATTGGGCGCGTACACCAGTCTGGCTGAAGGCATGAGCGCCAAGTGCACAGGCCGCATCCTGGAAGTTCCGGTTGGTAAGGAACTGCTGGGTCGCGTAGTCGACGCACTGGGTAACCCTGTTGACGGTAAAGGTCCACTGGGCAACACCGAGACCGACGCGGTCGAGAAAGTTGCTCCAGGCGTGATCTGGCGTAAGTCGGTAGACCAGCCTGTACAGACTGGCTACAAGGCTGTCGATGCCATGATCCCGGTCGGCCGTGGCCAGCGTGAGCTGATCATCGGTGACCGTCAGATCGGTAAAACCGCTCTGGCGATCGACGCGATCATCAACCAGAAAGACAGCGGCATTTTCTGCGTCTACGTAGCCATCGGTCAGAAGCAATCGACCATCGCCAACGTAGTTCGCAAGCTGGAAGAAAACGGCGCCCTGGCCAACACGATCATCGTGGCTGCCAGTGCTTCGGAATCTCCTGCGCTGCAATTCCTGGCACCGTACTCCGGTTGCACCATGGGTGAATTCTTCCGCGACCGCGGTGAAGACGCGCTGATCGTTTATGACGATCTGTCCAAGCAAGCAGTGGCTTATCGCCAGATTTCCCTGCTGCTGCGCCGTCCACCAGGCCGTGAAGCTTACCCAGGCGACGTGTTCTATCTCCACTCCCGTCTGCTGGAGCGCGCATCCCGCGTTTCCGAAGAGTACGTAGAGAAGTTCACCAACGGCGCAGTGACCGGCAAAACCGGTTCCCTGACCGCACTGCCGATCATCGAAACCCAGGCTGGCGACGTTTCCGCGTTCGTTCCGACCAACGTGATTTCCATCACCGACGGTCAGATCTTCCTGGAATCGGCCATGTTCAACTCGGGCATCCGCCCTGCAGTGAACGCCGGTGTTTCGGTATCTCGTGTGGGTGGTGCCGCTCAGACCAAGATCATCAAGAAGCTCTCCGGTGGTATCCGTACCGCTCTGGCTCAGTACCGTGAACTGGCGGCATTCGCCCAGTTCGCTTCTGACCTGGACGAAGCGACCCGTAAGCAACTTGAGCATGGTCAGCGCGTTACCGAGCTGATGAAGCAGAAGCAATACGCCCCAATGTCGATCGCTGACATGGCGTTGTCGCTGTATGCCGCTGAGCGTGGGTTCCTGACCGACGTTGAAATCGCCAAGGTCGGCAGCTTTGAACAAGCGCTGATTGCTTACTTCAACCGCGATCACGCCGAATTGATGGCGAAGATCAACGTGAAGGGTGACTTCAATGACGATATCGACGCTGGCATGAAAGCCGGTATCGAGAAGTTCAAGGCCACCCAAACCTGGTAAGCCGCAGCGGGAGCCGCAAGGCTTCCGCTTGCTAACCTGATAGGTGTTACATGGCAGGCGCAAAAGAGATTCGCAGTAAGATTGCGAGCATCAAAAGCACGCAAAAAATTACCAGCGCCATGGAAAAAGTGGCGGTCAGCAAAATGCGCAAGGCACAAATGCGCATGGCTGCTAGCCGTCCTTATGCGGAGCGTATCCGCCAGGTAATTGGGCATCTGGCCAACGCCAACCCGGAATACCGCCACCCGTTCATGATCGAGCGCGCCGTCAAGCGTGCAGGTTATGTGGTAGTGAGCAGTGACCGTGGTTTGTGCGGTGGTCTGAATACCAACCTGTTCAAGGCCCTGGTCAAGGACATGGCGGTAAACCGCGAAAACGGCGTCGAGATCGATCTGTGTGTTGTTGGTAGCAAGGGTGCGGCCTTTTTCCGCAACTTCGGCGGTAACGTCGTTGCAGCTATCAGCCACCTGGGTGAAGAGCCGTCGATCAATGATTTGATCGGCAGTGTGAAGGTGATGCTGGATGCGTACCTGGAAGGCCGGATTGACCGCCTGTCCGTGGTATCCAACAAGTTCATCAACACCATGACCCAGCAGCCAACCGTGGAGCAATTGATTCCACTGGTGGCAACCCCGGATCAGGAACTCAAGCACCACTGGGACTACCTCTACGAACCAGACGCCAAAGAGCTGCTTGACGGCTTGATGGTGCGCTACGTGGAGTCGCAGGTGTACCAGGCGGTGGTCGAGAACAACGCAGCTGAACAAGCGGCGCGGATGATCGCGATGAAAAACGCTACCGATAACGCCGGTGATCTGATCAGCGATTTGCAGCTGATCTACAACAAGGCGCGTCAGGCTGCGATCACCCAAGAGATCTCGGAAATCGTCGGCGGCGCTGCCGCGGTTTAACGGTTCAAATATTCAGAGGATCCAGCTATGAGTAGCGGACGTATCGTTCAAATCATCGGCGCCGTTATCGACGTGGAATTTCCACGCGACAGCGTACCGAGCATCTACAACGCGCTGAAAGTACAAGGCGCGGAAACTACCCTGGAAGTTCAGCAGCAGCTGGGCGACGGCGTAGTTCGTACCATTGCGATGGGTTCCACCGAAGGCTTGAAGCGCGGTCTGGACGTTGTCGACACTGGCGCTGCCATCTCCGTACCGGTCGGTAAAGCGACCCTGGGCCGGATCATGGACGTACTGGGCAACCCGATCGACGAAGCTGGCCCGATTGCCACCGAAGAGCGCTGGGGCATTCACCGCGCAGCACCTTCGTTCGCAGAACAAGCGGGCGGCAACGACCTGCTGGAAACCGGCATCAAGGTTATCGACCTGGTTTGCCCGTTCGCCAAAGGCGGTAAAGTCGGTCTGTTCGGTGGTGCCGGTGTAGGCAAGACCGTAAACATGATGGAACTGATCCGTAACATCGCCATCGAGCACAGCGGTTATTCCGTGTTCGCAGGTGTGGGTGAGCGTACTCGTGAGGGTAACGACTTCTACCACGAGATGAAGGACTCCAACGTTCTGGACAAAGTGGCACTGGTTTACGGTCAGATGAACGAGCCGCCGGGAAACCGTCTGCGCGTAGCCCTGACTGGCCTGACCATGGCCGAGAAATTCCGTGACGAAGGTAACGACGTTCTGCTGTTCGTCGACAACATCTACCGTTACACCCTGGCCGGTACTGAAGTATCCGCACTGCTGGGCCGTATGCCTTCTGCAGTAGGTTACCAGCCGACCCTGGCTGAAGAGATGGGCGTTCTGCAAGAACGTATCACTTCGACCAAGGAAGGTTCGATCACTTCGATCCAAGCGGTATACGTACCTGCGGATGACTTGACCGACCCGTCGCCAGCTACCACCTTCGCCCACTTGGACGCCACCGTCGTTCTGTCCCGTGACATCGCTTCCCTGGGTATCTACCCAGCGGTCGATCCACTGGACTCGACTTCGCGCCAGCTGGACCCGAACGTGATCGGCCAGGAGCACTACGACACCGCTCGCGGCGTTCAGTACGTGCTGCAGCGTTACAAAGAACTGAAGGACATCATTGCGATCCTGGGTATGGACGAGCTGTCGGAAGCCGACAAGCAGTTGGTAAACCGTGCTCGTAAGATCCAGCGTTTCTTGTCGCAGCCGTTCTTCGTGGCTGAAGTCTTCACCGGTGCTTCGGGTAAATACGTTTCCCTGAAAGACACCATTGCTGGCTTCAAAGGCATCCTCAACGGTGACTACGACCACCTGCCAGAACAAGCGTTCTACATGGTCGGCGGCATCGAAGAAGCGATCGAGAAAGCCAAGAAACTGTAATCCTGGCGCCCGGAAACGGGCGCTCATCAGGTTGAGGCAATCAGATGGCTATGACAGTCCATTGCGATATCGTCAGCGCGGAAGGGGAAATTTTCTCCGGTCTGGTCGAGTTTGTAACAGCGCACGGCGACTTGGGTGATCTTGGTATCGCCATGGGTCACGCCCCGCTGATCACAAGCTTGAAGCCAGGTCCGATCACTCTGACCAAGCAAGGCGGGGAACGTGAGGTGTTTTACATCTCCGGTGGTTTCCTCGAGGTTCAGCCGAACATGGTCAAGGTACTTGCCGACACCGTGCAACGTGCTGGCGACCTAGATGAAGCCTCCGCTCAGGAAGCCGTCAAGGCTGCCGAGAAGGCGCTGAACGAAAAAGGCGCAGACTTCGACTACAGCGCTGCTGCAGTCCGTCTGGCCGAGGCCGCAGCCCAGCTGCGTACTCTCCAGCAGATCCGCAAGAAGTAAGCGGCCACGCCGTTTTGCTTGATGCGTGATTGATTAAAAAGGGTAGCCTCGGCTACCCTTTTTCTTTTTTGCAAAACACTTCTTTGGTCTGAACCCGGACCGCCCAGGATTGGTAGCCATTCATGTCTCTTGAAATCGTCATTCTCGCCGCAGGCCAGGGCACTCGTATGCGTTCGGCCCTGCCCAAGGTGCTGCACCCGGTCGCGGGCAATTCCATGCTGGGTCATGTTATCCACAGCGCCCGGCAACTGGACCCACAACGTATTCATGTGGTGATTGGCCACGGTGCCGATGTGGTCCGTGAGCGTCTGGCCGCGGCCGACCTGAATTTCGTATTGCAAGACAAGCAACTGGGCACCGGCCACGCGACCGCGCAGGCTGTGCCTTTCATCACCGCGGACACGGTATTGATCCTCTACGGCGATGTACCGCTGATTGAAGTGGAAACCTTACAACGCCTGCTCAAGCACGTGGTGCCTGGCCAGATGGGCCTGCTGACCGTGGAGCTGGACGACCCTACGGGCTACGGCCGCATTGTGCGCAACGCCGACGGCAAGGTGGCTGCCATCGTTGAACACAAAGATGCCAGCGAAGCCCAGCGCGCGATTACTGAAGGCAACACCGGCATTCTCGCGGTGCCTGCCAACAAGCTCGCCGATTGGATGAGCCGCCTGTCCAACAACAACGCCCAGGGCGAGTATTACCTCACCGACGTCATCGAGATGGCCGTCAGCGATGGCCTGCTGGTCGCCACCGAGCAGCCCCACCATCCGATGGAAGTGCAGGGCGCCAACGACCGCAAACAACTGGCAGAGCTGGAACGTCACTATCAACTGCGCGAAGGCCTGCGCCTGATGGCCCAGGGTGTGACCCTGCGAGACCCGGCGCGTTTCGATGTACGTGGCGAAGTCACGGTGGGCCGCGACATCCTGATCGATATCAATGTGATCCTCGAAGGCCGCGTGATCATTGAAGACGGTGTGGTGATCGGCCCGAACTGCGTGATCAAGGACAGCACCTTGCGCAAAGGCGTGGTGGTCAAGGCCAACAGCCATATCGACGGTGCGGTGATGGGCGAGGGCAGCGATGCCGGGCCGTTTGCGCGCTTGCGTCCGGGTAGCGAGCTGGGGGCCAAGGCCCATGTGGGGAACTTTGTCGAACTGAAAAACGCTCACCTGGGCGAAGGCGCCAAAGTCGGCCACCTGACTTACCTGGGCGATGCCGTCATCGGCGCCCGCACCAACATCGGCGCCGGCACCATCACCTGCAACTATGACGGTGCCAACAAGTACCAGACCACCATTGGTGAAGACGTGTTCATCGGCTCCAATAACTCGCTGGTTGCTCCGGTGACCATCGGCGATGGTTCCAACACCGCAGCGGGCTCAACCATCAACCAGGATGTGGATAAGTCCCAACTGGCTGTTGCCCGGGCTCGCCAACGCAACATCGACGGCTGGAAACGCCCGGTCAAAATCAAGAAGACCTGAGTTATCCACAACTCCATAGGTTGATACGCCCTCCTGTGGGAGCTGGCTTGCCTGCGATAGCGGTCTGACATTAAGCAGGGATGTCGCCTGACAAACCGCTATCGCAGGCAAGCCAGCTCCCACAATTGATTTGTGACTTAAAAATATTGCATGCCCCGCTTGACGATCTTTCACCAATAGGTTTTGATTGCCTTCGTTATCTTTCGAAACGAAACTTATCACTACCATGTCGAAACGAAACACCCCCCAACGACGCCACAATATCCTGACCTTGCTCAACGAACAGGGCGAAGTCAGCGTGGACGAATTGGCCAAACATTTCGAAACTTCGGAAGTGACCATCCGCAAGGACCTTGCTGCCCTCGAAAGTAACGGCTTGCTCCTGCGTCGCTACGGCGGTGCAATCACTATGCCCCAAGAGCTGGTGGGTGACGCTGCCCAGCCCATCTCGGTCTACAAGCGCGCCATCGCCCGTGCGGCCGTGAAGCGTTTGCGTGAACATGCGCGCATCATCATCGACAGCGGCAGCACCACCGCCGCGATGATCCCCGAACTGGGCCATCAGCCGGGCCTGGTGGTGATGACCAACTCCCTGAACGTGGCCCGCGCCTTGAGCGAACTGGAACACGAACCGGTGCTGTTGATGACCGGGGGCACCTGGGACCCGCATTCGGATTCGTTCCAGGGCCAGGTCGCCGAGCAGGTCCTGCGTTCTTACGACTTTGACCAGCTGTTCATCGGTGCCGATGGCATCGATTTACAGCGCGGCACCACCACCTTCAACGAACTGCTGGGCTTGAGCCGCGTCATGGCCGAGGTCGCCCGTGAAGTGGTGGTGATGGTCGAATCCGACAAGATCGGCCGCAAGATTCCCAACCTGGAACTGCCCTGGAGCAGCGTCCATACCCTTATTACCGATGATCGCCTGCCGCTCGAGGCCCGCGACCAGATCCAAGCCCGCGGCATTACGCTGATATGCGCGGCAATCATCTAGGAGAAGCACCATGTGTGGAATTGTTGGCGCAGTCGCCGAACGTAACGTTACTGCCATCCTGATCGAAGGCCTCAAGCGCCTCGAATACCGCGGCTACGATAGCGCCGGTGTGGCCGTCTTCACTAACGCCGGCAAGCTGGAGCGTATGCGCCGCCCGGGCAAGGTCAGCGAGTTGGACCAGGCCCTGGCCGGTGAGCCGCTGGTAGGTCGCTTAGGGATCGCCCACACCCGTTGGGCCACCCACGGTGCTCCGTGCGAGCGTAACGCTCACCCGCACTTCTCGGGCGACCTGGCGGTGGTGCACAACGGCATCATCGAAAACCATGAAGTGCTGCGTGAACAACTCAAGGGCCTGGGCTACGTCTTCACCTCGGACACTGACACCGAAGTGATCGCCCACCTGCTCAACCACAAGCTCAAGGACCACAGCGACCTGACCACCGCCCTCAAGGCCACGGTCAAAGAGCTGCACGGCGCCTACGGCCTGGCCGTGATCAGCGCGAGCCAGCCTGACCGCGTCGTGGCCGCCCGCAGCGGTAGCCCATTGGTAATTGGCCTGGGCCTGGGTGAGAACTTCCTTGCGTCCGACCAACTGGCCCTGCGCCAAGTGACCGACCGCTTCATGTACCTGGAAGAAGGCGACATTGCCGACATCCGCCGTGAAAGCGTGCAGATCTGGGACGTGAACGGTCAGTCCGTGGAACGTGAAGCCGTGCAATACCGCGACGGTGCCGAAGCCGCCGACAAGGGCGAGTTCCGCCACTTCATGCTCAAGGAAATCCACGAGCAGCCGTCAGTGGTACAGCGCACCCTGGAAGGTCGCCTGAGCCAGAACCAAGTGTTGGTGAACGCTTTCGGCCCGCAAGCCGCTGAACTGTTCGCCAAAGTGCGCAATGTGCAGATCGTCGCCTGCGGCACCAGCTACCACGCCGGTATGGTGGCGCGTTACTGGTTGGAAGAACTGGCCGGCATCCCATGCCAGGTCGAAGTCGCCAGCGAGTTCCGCTATCGCAAGGTGGTGGTGCAGCCCGACACCCTGTTCGTGACCATTTCCCAGTCCGGCGAAACCGCCGACACCCTGGCCGCCCTGCGCAACGCCAAGGAACTGGGCTTCCTCGGCAGCCTGGCGATCTGCAACGTCAGCATCAGCTCCCTGGTGCGTGAATCCGACCTGACCCTGCTGACACAGGCCGGTCGTGAAATCGGTGTCGCCTCCACCAAGGCTTTCACCACCCAACTGGTGGGCCTGTTGCTGCTGACCCTGTCTCTGGGCCAAGTACGCGGCACCCTCGCCGACGGTGTCGAAGCCACTCTGGTGGAAGAACTGCGCCGCCTGCCGACCCGCCTGGGCGAAGCCTTGGCCATGGACGGCACCGTGGAAAAAGTCGCCGAGCTGTTCGCCGACAAGAACCACACCCTGTTCCTCGGCCGTGGTGCGCAGTACCCGGTTGCGATGGAAGGCTCGCTGAAACTCAAGGAAATCTCGTACATCCACGCCGAAGCCTACCCGGCCGGCGAGCTGAAGCACGGCCCGTTGGCCCTGGTGGATGACGACATGCCAGTGGTCACCGTGGCGCCGAACAACGAACTGCTGGAGAAGCTCAAGTCCAACCTGCAGGAAGTACGCGCCCGTGGCGGCCAACTGATCGTCTTCGCTGACGAGAAGGCCGGAATGACCAACGGTGAAGGCACCCACGTCATCAACATGCCGCACATCCACGACACCCTGTCGCCGATCCTCTACACCATCCCGCTGCAGTTGCTGTCGTACTACGTCGCCGTGCTCAAGGGCACCGACGTTGACCAGCCGCGCAACTTGGCGAAGTCGGTGACGGTGGAGTAAGCCTTACTGGTGTACCCAAAAGGGGCTGTTTTCAACAGCCCCTTTTTTGTGTTTTGAATTCGCTCAATTCAAGGATGCGTATTGATGCAAAACCCTCCTGCTACCGTCCACGCACGTTTGCACAATCGCCGGTTCGTGGTCGCCAACAACGCCCAAGGGTTGTCCGGTACCGGCACCGTGTTTCATTACGAAGTCGAAGGCGGGGTGATTTCGAGCACTTACCAAGGTGGCCGAATTCGCCTGGGAACGCAGGTCGGGCGGGTGACCGGCCCAGATACTATCGAGCTGCTTTATCAGTGCGTCACCCTGGACGGGGAGCTGCTCGCAGGGTGGTCACGAGGCACGGTAGGTGTTGATCACGCCGGGCGCACTACCCTGAGTTTCGTTTGGGGCTGGCTATCGGGTGCGACCGGAGGCGGAGAGTCTAGCTATATCGAGATCACTGGCTAGAGGTATTGAAAGCACCATAAAACCTACAGGTAGGCGCATATCCCCTGTGGGAGCTGGCTTGCCTGCGAGGGCTGCGTGTCAGTCGCTGCATCTGTTACTGCACCACCGCCTTCGCAGGCAAGCCAGCTCCCACATTTGATCTCCATCGGGTTTGAGAAAGGGGTGGGTTAGGTCCACCAGTAGCGCACGAGATGAAAGAAGATCGGCGCCGCAAAGCACACCGAATCCAGCCGATCCAGCATCCCGCCGTGCCCTTCGATCATGTGGCCCCAGTCTTTCACCCCGCGGTCACGCTTGATCGCCGACATCACAATCCCTCCCGCAAACCCCAGCAGGTTGATCAGCAGCGCGATCAGGAATGATTGCCAGGGATTGAACGGTGTGGTCCACCACAGCGCTGCGCCGATCAGCGACGACAACAGGATCCCGCCGACAAAACCTTCCACGGTTTTCGACGGCGACAGGTTGGGCGCGATCTTGTGTTTGCCGAACAGCTTGCCGCACACGTACTGCAGCACGTCCGACAGTTGCACCACGATCACCAGATAGGCGATCAGCAGCAGGTTACGGCCTTCGTAACCCGGTATGTCCAATGTCAGCAGCGCCGGGACGAAAGACACGCAGAACACGGCGATCATCAACCCCCATTGCACCTTCGATGCCCGTTCCAGAAAGTGCGTACTGTCGCCGCCCAGGGAGGCGAGGATCGGCAGCAGCAGGAACACGTACACCGGGATGAAGATCGAGAACAGTCCATACCAGTCGGCGTAGATCAGCAGGTATTGCAGCGGCAGGGCGAGGTAGAACGCGGCCACGAGGGCCGGGTAGTCGCTGCGCCGGGTGGGCGTGAGGGTGAGAAATTCGCGCAGGGCGTAGAACGACACCGCGTAGAACAGCAGGATCACCGCGCCGGTGCCGAGCCAGAAGGCGATGCCGATGACCACCACCATCACCCACCAGGCGTTGATGCGGGCGTTGAGGTTGTCGATAACTGCGTTGGGGCTGCCACGGGTGCGCAGCTTGAGGATCAGGCCGATCAGCGAGGCGATGACCAGGATCGCGCCGATGCCGCCAAATAACATCAGGGTTTGGCTATCCATCTCAGGAATGCTCCGGGGCAAGGGCGAGCAGGGCGTCGCGAGTGCGGGCGAGGAAGGCGGCTTTGTCTTCGCCTTCTTCCAATTGCAGGGGGGCACCGAAGCTGGTGGTGCATAACAACGGCAATGGCAATACGCGACCCTTGGGCATGACCCGGTTCAAGTTGGCTATCCACACAGGGACCAATTCGGCCTGTGGGTAACTCTTTGCCAAGTGGTACAAGCCGCTTTTGAACGGCAGCAAGCCATCCTCCAGATTGCGCGTGCCTTCGGGAAAGATGATCAACGAATCGCCGCCTTCCAGGGCCGCGAGCATGGGCATCAGTGGGTTATCCACAGGCTCTTTGCGCTCGCGGTCGATCAGCACGCCATTGAATACGCGGTTGATGATGTAGCGGCGCAACGCGCTCTTGTTCCAGTAATCGCTGCCGGCCACCGGGCGTGTGAACTTGCGCAGGTTCTGCGGCAGTGACGCCCACACCAGCACGAAGTCACCGTGGCTGCTGTGGTTGGCGAAATAGATGCGCTGCACCGGCACTGGCGCGCACCCCAGCCACAGGCTGCGAGCGCCGGTGACGGTGCGGGCCATGGAGGTAATCAGCGTGGCGACCACGGGTTCGAACATGAGGATTCCTTATCCGGCAAAAGGCAGCCAAGGGCTGGCAAGGATGACGCCCAGGGTCAGCAGCGCTTGCGCGCCCAGTAGCCAGGCTTGTTTACGCAACAGTTTGAGAGCGCCGCGCCGGCGTTCGCTCCATGGCCGACCGGCTCGCTTGGGCAATTGCAGGCCAAGGGTTTGCAAGGATTGGTCAAGGTCTGGCGTGCGGGTAACGTCGCGGGCCAGCAAGGCGAACAGATCGGCGTCAAAGGCCACCCGTAGCGCCCAGTATTTTTCCAGCAGGCCCAGCACGATCATCCACAGGGCCAGCAGCAGGCAGGTCGTCGAAATACTGGCCAACAACAGTTGGGCAAGGCCGAACAGTACGCCGAGCAACGTCAGGCCTGTGGATAACTGATCCAGGGAACGGCCACGACGTAGCAGGCTGGCGACTACCTGGAGTTCCATATCAGCGGGCATAATGCAAACCCTCCAACGCTTTACGGTGTGCGGGGTGCAGGACCACAGTGGCCCGTGCTGTACGAATAATAGCCAGTGCTTGGTCAACCGTTGCGGCGCGCCCGGTGGTCAGCAGCCAGGCGGCGACGGCAGTGGCGCTACGGGAATAACCGAGGGCGCAGCACACCAGCAAGGGGCCACTCGTTCGCAGACGTTCAATGGCGTGCGCGGCCTTCAGGCATTCGTCGGCTGTCGGGGTGATCAGGTCCAGTACCGGCACGCAGGCATAAGCACGGCCCTGTGGATTAATCGGCAGTTCGGCACACAGATCGACAATGGCTTTGAACGGGCCTTGCTCAGAGGTTGTAGGAACACGCCCCAGCCAGACGTTATCCACAATCAGATCCGGCTGTGGATGTTTGCGTGTCCACAGCCGCGAATTGGTCCACGCCCCTGCCAAGTAAGGCGCATACAGCCAGCGAGCGGCAGGCGTCAGGCGGCCATTTGTACGTTTTTGAAAGCCCGGCGCGCCGATCACCAGGTAGTTGGCGCTGATCAAGCCGAGGGAAACCGCTGGCCACAGCAACCACAGCCAGCCGCCGCGAAGTACCAAACCCAGCGTCAGCAGTACTATCGCACCCAGCCCATAGCGAACAGCCAGGCGCCAGCGTTGGGTATCGCGCGTTAACCGGGCACTCAACAATGGGCTCGGGTGTTCCACCGGCCATAACCACACGCACAACCACCCCGCGAGGGCGCCTGTGGGTAAGTCGATAAAGTGATGTTGATAAGTAGTCAGCACCGAGATGCCGATCAGCGCAAACCAGCCATGCACCACCCAGCGCCAAATCCCCTGGGTGTGCCGCTGATACATGACCCACAGGATCACCAGCAGCGCGATATGCAGTGAAGGCGCCTGGTTGAACGGTTTGTCGAAACCGGCCAGCACGGCGAACAGCCAGCCGAACACACCGTCCAGTTCCGGCCGCTCAAACGTGAAGCGCAGAGGCCAGAGCAGGAAGCAACTCACGGCAATCACCTGCGCACTCAGCAGGCGCAGTGCATGTTGTTTCAACTCATGCCGTGTATTGGGCAGCAGCAGGGAGAAGCCGTAAAGCAGGTCGATGGACCAGTAGGGCACGATGGTCCAGGCCCAGAACGGCATATGGCTTTCCCAGCCGAACACCAGCGTGCCGACGTCGCTGCGCTGGCTGGTGACCCAGGTGGCAAAGCCATAGGTGCTGAAAAACAGCGGCGCCAACAGCAGCAGCCAGAGCACCGCAGGTTTCAATAAACCGGGTTCGCGCATGTTCAGATCTTCTGTGCCAGGGACACGGTGAAAATGCCCCACTCATCCACGCGCTGGGTGATCTTGCGAAAGCCCGCCGCTTCGACGAGTTGGTCCATTTCCGCCTGGCTGCGCCGGCGCATCACCCAGGCCTGGCCCTGACGGTGGCTGGTGAGCGCACGGGCAATTAGCTCCAACTGCGGGTGCCACGGCTGCCCGGTGTAGACCAGGTAACCACCTGGCTCCACGGCTTCGGCCAAGCCCGCCAGCGAGCCGCCGACCATGGCGTTATCGGCGAACAATTCGTACAGGCCGGATACCACGGCCAGCGTCGGCTTAGGGGCCAGGGCAGCCAGGTCAGCGCGGTCGAACGCATCGCCTTTGACGAACTGGGCGATGTCCCCCAGGCCCTTCTCGCGAATCAGCGCGCCACCGTCGCGCACGTTGATGTCGCTGTAGTCGCGCAGCAGGATCGATTCCGGCAGCGGCGATACGCCTTGCAAGGCTTCCAGGATGTAGCGGCCGTGGCCGGCGGCGATGTCGACAATGCGCACTTCGCGTTGGTCATCACGCAGCTTGGCCATGGCCAGGCGCAGCAGTTCCTCGACATTAAGCTTGCGCTGGCGAATACCGCGCCAGCCGATGGAATTGAGGTAGTTGGTATCGATCATCCGCCCCAGCCCGCCCTTGCCGGTAGGCTTATTGCGATACACGTAGTCCAGGGTGCTGCCGGAATCGAAGCCGGTGTCGAAGCCCAGCTTCACCCCATCCGAAAGGTTCTTGCCCAGGCCCATGCTGGCGCGGGTCATGCGCCAGTACAGGTCGCGCAGGGAGTTGCGTGGCAGCGGCGCGGCGAGGGATTCGGATTCGGCGCACGTGGCGCCAAGTTTGTCGGCGTCCAGTAGAGAAGCGCGGTCCAGCGGGTGCGCGAAGTTCTGCAAGATAAAGCGCTTGGCGCTGGTCACAGCCACGGCGCGATCACGTTCGCCGAGGGTGTCGTGGAAAAAGCCGGGGAGGATATGCAGCTCTTTTTTCAGGCTGCCGAGGCGGTCGAAGAACTGCTGCTGGGGTTTGCGGTGCACCACAAAATCGGAGCCGGAGATAAGCAGCTGGGTCGGCACTTGGATCGCCTGGGCATCGGCTACAACCCGGTCGGCGGCTTCGTACAGGCCCAGCAGCACATTCACCGAGATGGCCTTGGTGATCAAGGGGTCGCTGTCGTAGGACGCCACCCGTTCCGGATCATGGCTGAGGAACTTG
Organism: Pseudomonas sp. NFR02; assembly: GCF_900119375.1. Classification (NCBI taxonomy): domain Bacteria; kingdom Pseudomonadati; phylum Pseudomonadota; class Gammaproteobacteria; order Pseudomonadales; family Pseudomonadaceae; genus Pseudomonas; species Pseudomonas sp. NFR02. Next base: position 237,852 of record NZ_FPJJ01000006.1, on the reverse strand, counting down.
GCCTTGACGTAACTGTTGACGAAAAAGTTGCCGCGAAACTTGCGCATCAGTGCCAGGCCCGGGCGGGCGAGGGGCACATACAGCTTGACCTTGAAGGCTGGCGAGGCGAGCACCAGGGCGCGGATTTTTGGCGCGTAATCATGAACCCAGGTGGCCGCAATCACCGCGCCGACGCTTTGGGCGATGACGGCGATGTCTTCCTCTTCGATGCTGTAGGTGGCATTGATGTGATCACAGAACGTCTGCACGTCGCGGGCGCTGGTGGCAAAGCTGGGGCTGTCGCCGCGCTCGCCTGGGGATTGGCCGTGGCCACGGGCGTCCCAGGCGAAGAAGTCGAATTCAGGCAGGCCCAGTTCATCCACCAGGTGGGCAATGCGCCCCGAATGCTCATGGCCGCGATGGAACAACAGGATCGCCTTGCGCGGCCCGGCGCCTGCCGTGGCCGGCCAGTGCCGGTAGAAAAGCTCGACGCCATCATGGGTACTGAAGGTGTGCTCTTGCTGTTCGCGCATCGCAAAATCCTTATGCAGAAGGGAGAGAATGTTGTTCTTTGAGGCCCTGACGCACCCGGTTGACCAAGGTATAGGCGAGCAGGGCGGCCACCAGCCACATCACCGCCTCCACCCAACCGGCGCCGAGCCAGCCCAGCGCCACGCCCGTGGCCAGCACCCCGAGTACGAACGCCCGATCACTCTTGCCCATGGGCCCGTCATAACGGCGCGACGCGCCCACCATCGGCCCCAGCACCCCGGCGTATTCGCTGAATACCGCCAGCAGCGTCACCAGCAGCACCGGTGCCAGGCTCACATCGGGGATCAATGCAAAGGGCAGGATCAGCGCGCTATCGGCGATCACGTCGCACAATTCATTGAGGTAAGCACCGAGGCGCGACTGCTGGCCGAACTCCCGGGCGAGCATGCCATCGATGGCATTGAGCGCCATGCGCACAATCATCCACAGCGGGATCAGTGCAAACAGCCAGAGGTGTTGGGCAAAGCCCGCGATCAACAGCCCCACCAGCAGGGAAATAACCCCGGCCAGCACGGTGATCTGGTTGGCGGTGGTGCCGTTGTCATAAAGACGCTGCACGAGAGGCCGCAGCAGGTTTTGAAAACGCGGTTTGAGTTGGTAGATGGAAATCATGGGGGTGGCGCTTCCTTGTCCGTGAACCCGCGAAAAACTGTTTTGGAGTGTGCCGACTAATCGCAGCCGACACCAGTGATGGCTCGTGTTTATAGGGGGTTAGTCACTGTATTAAGCACGGCGCCGGTCGAATGTGGGAGCGGGCTTGCTCGCGAATGCGGTGTGCCAGACAGAATATCTTTTACTGACAAACCGCATTCGCGAGCAAGCCCGCTCCAACAAGGGATTTACGGTGCATTTGGATTGGGGGTTTCGAACAAAAATTTCACGCTTCGTGTTATATCGTAACGAATTGTGTACAAGTGGGCGTTGAGCAGATGCAAGTGGATCTAGAGGCTGACGGGGCTTCGGTTGAAGGCCTCGCGCGTTTTCAGCAGGGGCTGTTCCACGCCCGTCGATTGCGCCAAGCCGGTATCGGCCTGACAACCCTGGCCCTCAGTGGTTGGATATTGGCGCTGTTCGTAGCGTTGTTTGCCCCGCTGTCGATCTGGCCGGTGGTATTGATCAACTGCGCGTCGGCCTTGCTGCTGCTGGTGGCCGGTTTGCAGTCGGCCTGGTGGGTGGCCGATTGGCGTGCCCAGGTGCTGGAAGCGCCGAGCGGTGAAGCGGTCGAACAATCCATCGAGACCACACCCTGGCATAAGGGCCTGATCAACCGGTTCGGCAACGGCTTGTTGGCGCAGATTGGCGCGCCGGTGCTGTGGTTGGGCGGCTGGTCGCTGTTGGCGCTGGTCAGCATCCTGCAGTTCTGGAACCTGGGCTTGCCCGCTGCCGCCATCGGGCAGTCGGCAAGTATTGGCGCAGCGCTCGCATTGGCCCTGGCGTTTGGCCTGCTGGTATTCGAACGCCGCCTGGCCCAGGAAACCGCTGCCCAATGGCCGGAAGCCTCACAGTTGGCGCAGTTGAGCCGGATGGCAATTATCTGCCTGGTGCTCAGCGCGATCTGCCTGCTGTTTGCCAGTGCAGAGTCGGTCTGGCCGTTGCGCCTGGCCACTCTCATCGGGCTGTTGCCAGCGTTGGTAGCGTTGGAGTTCCTGCTCAGGGGCGTGCTGTCGCTGTTCAGCCCGCTTCAGCCGCGCCTTGAGCCGCGCTTGATGGCGCAGAGTTTCATTGCCGGCCTGCTGCGTTGGCCGCCTCAGCCCTTGCTGGCGTTGCAGCATGAGTTGCACAACCGCTTTGGCATCGACCTGCGCCAGATCTGGGCCTTTACCTACATGCGCCGGGCGTTTTTCCCGGTGTTGCTGGTGGTGCTGGCGGTAGGTTGGGCGCTGACCGGTCTGCATGAAGTGCCCCTGCAAGGCCGTGGGATTTACGAGCGTTTTGGTAAACCGGTCGAGGTGTTCGGCCCCGGCCTGCATGCCGGTTTGCCGTGGCCGTTGGGCCGCGTGCTGAACGTGGAAAACGGCTTGGTGCATGAGCTGGCGACCAGCGTCAGTGACGCCGCCACACAGCAGCTGGCCGCCGCCGAAGGACCGGCGCCGTTGATCGCCAACCGCCTGTGGGACGCCAGCCATGTGAATGACAAATCCCAGGTTATTGCCAGCAGCAGCGGCGACAAGCAGGGCTTCCAGATCGTCAACATGGACGTGCGCTTTGTCTACCGCATCGGCCTCACCGATCAGGCCGCGCTTGCCGCCACCTACAACAGCGCGGATATCCCGACCCTGATCCGCAGCACCGCCAGCCGCATCCTGGTGCACGATTTTGCCTCGCGCACCCTGGATGAACTACTCGGGGAAGAGCGCACCAGCCTCGCGGACGAGATTGGTCGCAGCGTGCAAGCCGACCTGCAAACACTCGACAGCGGTGTGGAAATTCTCGCCACGGTAGTCGAGGCGATCCATCCGCCGGCCGGTGCCGCCAATGCTTATCACGGTGTACAGGCCGCGCAGATCGGCGCCCAGGCGCTGATCGCCCGTGAACGCGGTGCCGCCAGCGAACAGACCAACCAGGCGCTGCTTCAAGCCAGTACCGCCCGCGATCAGGCCCAGGCCAGTGCCCGCGAAGTGAATGCCGGCGCCCAAGCCGCGAACCTGCGCTTTGCCGCCGAACAAAAGGCCTACGCCGCTGCGGGCCAAGCCTTCGTGCTGGAACAGTACCTGGGCCAACTGAGCCAGGGCCTGGCCCAGGCCAAGCTGCTTATTCTGGATCATCGTTTGGGTGCCGACAGTGCGCCGACGATCGATCTGCGTTCTTTTACCTTGCCCGCCGACCCGTCGGCGCCGCGCAAAGCCGTTCAATAAGGAGTCTGTCTGTTGAGCGCTCATTCCCACGATCATGATCACGGTCATCACCACCATCACGGCCACCACCATCACCATCACGGCGATGAGCAGGCGGCCGGGCCTTTTCCCTGGCGTCGCATGGCGTGGGCGGTGTTGCTGGTGCTGTTTGCCATGGCAGCGGCAAGCCTGGTGCAAGTGCGTTCCGGTGAGGCCACGGTGATCACCCGCTTCGGCAACCCGGCGCGCGTGCTGCTGGAGCCGGGCCTGGGCTGGCGCTGGCCGGCACCGTTCGAAGCGGCGATCCCGGTGGACCTGCGTCTGCGCACCACCTCCAGCGGCCTGCAGGATGTGGGCACCCGCGATGGCTTGCGGATTATTGTGCAGGCCTATGTGGCGTGGCAGGTGCAGGGCGATGCCGACAACGTGCAGCGTTTTATGCGTGCGGTGCAGAATCAGCCGGATGAGGCGGCGCGGCAGATTCGTACCTTCGTCGGCTCGGCGTTGGAAACCACGGCGGCCAGTTTTGACCTGTCCAGCTTGATCAATACCGACGCCAGCCAAGTGCGCATCGCCGATTTTGAAGCGCAGTTGCGCCAGCAGATTGACCAACAATTACTCACCACCTACGGCGTGCGCGTGGCGCAGGTCGGTATCGAGCGTTTGACGTTGCCATCGGTGACCCTCACCGCCACGGTTGACCGCATGCGCGCTGAGCGTGAAACCATCGCCACCGAACGCACCGCCGTGGGTAAGCGCGAAGCGGCGCAGATCCGCTCCGCTGCCGAGCGAGATGCGCGCATCATGCAGGCCGATGCCACCGTGAAAGCCGCCGATATCGAAGCGCAGTCGCGGGTTGAAGCCGCGCAGATTTATGGCCGCGCCTACGCTGGCAATCCGCAGCTGTACAACCTGCTGCGTTCGCTGGATACCTTGGGCACAGTGGTCACGGCGGGGACCAAGATCATCCTGCGCACCGACGCCGCGCCGTTCCGCGCCCTGGTGGATGGGCCGAAGGACCTGCAGCCATGAGCGAGCCTGAAAGCCCGGACAGCCCGTGGATCCAGGCCGGGCGCCTGACGTTCCTGGCACTGTACGCGGTCACCGTATTGGCGGCGTTGGCCTGGGCCTTTTCCAATGTGCGCCAGATCGACCCGCAGAATCGCGCCGTGGTCTTGCACTTCGGCGCCCTTGATCGCATTCAGAACGCCGGGTTGTTGCTGGCCTGGCCGCAACCTTTTGAGCAAGTCATCCTGCTGCCAGCGGCCGACCGGGTGATCGAACGCCGGGTGGAAAACCTGCTGCGTTCCGACGCGGCGTTGCAGGCGGATCGCGTGGCCAGTTTCGCCACGCCGTTAAGCGATGCCCTGGCCGGTTCCGGCTACCTGCTGACCGGTGATGCCGGGGTGGTTCAACTGGACGTGCGGGTGTTCTACAAGGTGACCGAGCCCTACGCCTTTGTGTTGCAGGGCGACCACGTGCTGCCTGCCCTGGACAGACTGGTGACACGCAGCGCCGTGGCCCTCACCGCTGCGCGGGATCTGGACACCATCCTGGTAGCCCGCCCGGAACTGATCGGCAGCGACAATGGCGCCGCCGAACGGCGTGAGCGGCTGCGCGGCGACCTGGTGCAAGGCATCAACAAACGCCTGGCGGAGTTGGCGGCCAGCGGCTTGGGGCTCGGTATCGAAGCCACCCGCGTCGATGTGCAATCGAGCCTGCCTGGGCCTGCGGTGAATGCATTCAACGCGGTACTGACCGCTAGCCAGCAGGCTGATAAAGCCGTGGCCAACGCCCGCACTGAAGCGGAAAAACTCACCCAGACCGCCAACCAGGAAGCTGATCGCCAGGTGCAAGTCGCCCATGCCCAGGCCAGTGAGCGCTTGGCCAATGCCCAGGCGCAGACCGCTACCGTTGCCAGCCTGGCCCAGGTCAAAGATCCCGGTTTGCTGTTGCGCCTGTACCGTGAACGCTTGCCGAAGATTCTCGGCCAGGCCGGTTCAGTGACCACTGTCGATCCCAAAGACGACTCCCGCTTGATCATCCAGGGAGCCGAACAATGAGCGCACCCATGCTGACCTCTGCCGAACAGCGCAGCGCTGCCCGGCAATTGACCTTGGCGATGCTCGCCCTGGGCTTGCTCGTGCTGGGCCTGGTGTGGCGCTGGCTCGCGCCCGACCAGAGCGGCGTCAGCCAGCTGCTGCTGGGCGTGGCTTCGCTGTTGGTGGCGGTGCCGGTGATGCGTTCAGCCTGGTACAGCCTGCGCTTTCCAAGCCTGCACGGCATCACCGATCAATTGATCGCCCTGGCCATGCTCGGCGCCTGGGCCACCGGTGATCTGCTCACCGCCGCGTTGCTGCCGATTATCATGATCTTCGGCCATGTGCTGGAAGAGCGCAGCGTGATTGGCTCCCAGGAAGCGATCCATGCCCTGGGCAAACTCACCCGCAGCCATGCACGCCTGGTGCAGGCGGACGGCAGCATCACCGAAGTGGATAACGGCACCTTGAACACCGGCGATATCGTCGAAGTGCGAGCCGGTGACCGCGTGCCGGCCGATGGCGTGGTGTTGTCCGGCCAGGCGAGCCTGGACACGGCGCCGATCACCGGCGAGTCGGTGCCGTTGGAAGCCAGCGTGGGCGTGCAGGTGTTTGGTGGGGCGATCAACCTCGATGGCCTGCTGCGCCTTGAGGTCACGCGCACCGGTAATGAATCGACGTTGGGCAAAGTTATTGCGCTGATGCAGAACGCCGAGCGGTCCAAGCCACCGATCACCCGGCTGCTGGAGCGTTATGCCGGCAGCTACATGGTGCTGGTGTTGCTGCTGGCGGCCGTCACCTGGTTTGTCACCAATGACGCCCAGGCGATGCTCGCGGTGCTAGTGGCTGCGTGCCCCTGTGCCTTGGTGCTGTCGGCACCGGCCACGGCGATTGCCGGGATTGCCGTGGCGGCGCGCCATGGCATCCTGATTCGCAGCTCGGCGTTCCTCGAAGAACTGGCCGACCTGACATCACTGGTGGTCGACAAGACCGGCACCCTGACCTTTGGCACCCTGCGCTTGCAGTCCATCGAGACTACCGCGCCGGATCGCCAAAAGCTGCTGAACCTGGCGGCCAGCCTTGGTTCGGCAAGCAGTCACCCGGTCAGCCGAGCGTTGGCGGGGTTGGCGAGCCAGGAGCAGATGCGGGTGCTTAGCGACATCCGCGAGCGTCAGGGCCTGGGCGTGGTCGCCCAGACCGAGCAGGGCGAAGCGGCGCTAGGGCGGCCGGAGTTATTTGAACAGTTGGGCATCGTCACCACCGCCGTGCCCGCCCATGATGGCCCGATTGCCGGGCTGGCGTTGAACGGCGAGTTCCTCGCCTGGCTGCTGTTGGCCGACAGCGTCAAACCCGAAGCGCGCCAGGCCCTGCAAGAGCTGCGTGACTTGGGCCTGGGCCGCCAACTGCTGCTGACCGGCGACCGCCAAAGCGTGGCCGACAGCCTGGCGCTGGACGTGGGCATCAGTGATGTCGAAGCCCAAGCGCTGCCGGAAGACAAGCTCAACCGCGTGCTGGGCGAAATCAGCAGTGGCTTCCGGCCAATGGTGGTGGGCGATGGCATCAACGACTCCCTGGCGCTCAAGGCCGGCGTGGTCGGCGTGGCCATGGGCGCGGGCGGTGCCGACATCGCCCTGGCCTCGGCGGACGTGGTGCTGATCGGCAGCGACTTGCGCCGCTTGGGCACCTGTGTGCGCTTGAGTCGCCAGTGCCGGCAGACGTTGCAGGTCAATGTGATCATTGGCTTGGGCTGGACACTGGCCATCGTGGTGTTCGCCGCATTTGGCTGGCTGGGGGCGGCGGGCGCGATGATCGCGGCGGTGCTGCATAACCTCAGCACCTTGTTGGTATTGGGGAACGCCGGGCGTTTACTGCGCTTCCAGGAGCCGCTGTTGAAGCTCGACGAATAATTTCAGAAATATTTGCTCACGGCTGTAACGCCGACAGGGGGCCTCACTCTAGTGCTGTGTCGAGACTGAACAATCCGTTCAGATCGGCTCCACTACTGATCATGAGGAATACAACAATGAGCATTAAATCCGCTGCTGCTGGTGCCGCCCTCGCAATGGCCGCTGCTTCTCTATTCGCGGGTGTGGCCACCCAGGTACAAGCGGCAGACGCCACCGTTCACTGCTACGGCGTGACCTCCTGCAAAGGCATGAACGACTGCAAAACCAAGGACCACGCGTGCAAGGGCCAGGGCGAGTGCAAAGGGATGGGCTTCAAGGCCATGACCAAATCGGCCTGTGACGCCGCTGGCGGTAAAGTCGGCGAGTAACCGGCAAACGAGTGCAACCGCGGCGGCTGCCTGCCACCGCTGCGGACACTTTGCCCTGGAGTGAGTCATGTCCGCGTCCCTTCCAAGTCTGGGTTACGGCCTGGGTTTACGCAGTGAGTACTACCACCAGATCCTTGAACAGTCGCCGGCCGTGGATTGGTTCGAAGTGATCTCCGAGAACTACCTGGTGCAGGGCGGCAAGGCCTTGTACTACCTGGATGCGATAGCCGAGCGTTACCCCTTGGTGATGCACGGTGTGTCGTTGTCCATCGGCGGGCCACATGCCCTCGATATGGATTACCTGAATCACATCAAACAGCTCGCAGAGCGCATTCAGCCGGCATGGATTTCCGATCACCTGTGCTGGAGCCGTGGCAGCGCGCACCAGTTACATGATTTGTTACCCCTGCCTTACACCGAAGAAAGCCTTTACCACGTGGCCGGCCGTGTACGTCAGGTGCAGGACGTGTTGCAGCGACCGCTGGTACTGGAAAATGTCTCCAGCTACGTGCGTTCCAAGGCGGATGAATTCACCGAGTGGGAGTTCCTCAACGCCTTGGCCCACCTGAGCGGATGCCAGTTGCTGCTGGACGTCAACAATGTCTACGTCAGCGCACGTAACCATGGTTTTGATGCCTGGACCTTCATTCGCAACCTGCCACCCGAAAGCATTCGCCAGCTGCATTTGGCAGGGCATATGGACTATGGCGACTATGTGGTCGATACCCATGACCATCCAGTGTGCGACCCGGTGTGGGCGCTGTATCAGCAGACTCTCGAACATCTGGGCCCCGTGTCGACGTTACTGGAACGCGATGACCATTTTCCACCCTTCGAAGAATTACTCACCGAGTTGAACAAAGCCCGTGAGTTGGGTGCCAGCGCCTTGGCCCGGAGAGCGTTATGCGCCTGATCGACTGGCAGTTGGCGTTTGAACAGCATCTATTATCCGAAGCGCCCCCGGCCAACAGTGGCTTTGCCGCTACCTTGCTGGGAGGGCCGACGTTGGATGTGGACACCGGCCTGGCGATTTACCACAACGCCTACCTGTCGCGTCTGCAAGAGGTACTGCGCCATGATTTCGGTGCCATCTGGTATTGGCTGGGAGATGAGCAGTTTTGCTCGCTGACCGAGGCCTACATCCGCCGTTATCCCTCGGCCCATTACAGCGTGCGCTGGTTGGGCGAGCGCTTTGCGATGTTTATCGTTGAGCATCTGATGGCTGCGCACAGTGCGCCTTTGGCTGAGTTGGCACGTCTGGAGTGGGCGTTCACCTTGGCGTTTGACGCCGCCGAAGGGGAGCCGCTGACCTTGAATGACATGGCGCACCTGGCGCCTGAAGACTGGCCCACCTTGCAGGTTGCGCTGGCGCCTTCGGTGCAGCAGTTGCTTTGCCGTTTCAACACGGTGGCGATCTGGCGAGCCAGCAAGGATGAGTCGGATTTCCCCGGCAGCCAGGCGCTGGAACCGGCGCAGATCTGCCTGGTGTGGCGCAACCAGAACCGCTGCCACTACCGCAGCCTGGAAGCCGCTGAAGCCTGTGCGCTGTCGGGCATGGTGACCATGGGCTGGAATTTTTCAGAACTGTGTACTGAGCTGACGGTCACTTATTCAGAGGGGGCGTCGCTGCAAGCGGCCACTTGGCTGAAACAGTGGGTCCAGGAAGGTTTGCTCGAGCGCCGAGCGCCATAGAAGGGGAGCTATTCATTCGATAGCTTCCTACTTTGTTTGGCATGGTCTACCCTCACAGCAGACGTCTGAAACAAGGGGGGACTACTCATGCTCGCGCAACTTCCACCGGCCTTACAGAATCTTCAGCTACCGCTGCGTCTTCGACTCTGGGACGGCCATGAATTCAACTTGGGCCCTGAGCCCAGTGTCACCATCGTGGTCAAGGACCCCACGGTTGTATCCAGGCTGACCCATCCAACACTCGACTCACTGGGCGAAGCCTTCGTCGAGGGCAAGCTGGAGCTGGAAGGCTCCATCACCGAAGTGATCAGGGTATGTGACGAGTTGAGTCACGCTTTGGTCGATGACGACGAGGAGAGTCGTCCGGTGCGCTCGATTCACGATAAGGCCACCGACGCGGCGGCCATTTCCTACCATTACGACCTGTCCAACGAGTTCTACCAGCTATGGCTGGACCAGGACATGGCCTACTCCTGCGGTTATTTCGAAACCGGCAGCGAGTCGATCGATCAGGCCCAACAAGACAAATTCCGCCACCTGTGCCGCAAGTTGCGGCTGCAGCCGGGTGAGTATCTGCTCGATGTGGGCTGCGGCTGGGGCGGGCTGGCGCGTTATGCCGCACGTGAGTTCGGGGTCAAGGTGTTCGGCATCACCTTGAGCAAGGAACAACTGGCGCTGGCCAAGGAGCGGGTGAAAGCCGAAGGCCTGGAAGACCAGGTCGACCTGCAATTACTCGACTACCGCGACCTGCCCCAGGACGGTCGTTTCGACAAAGTCGTGAGCGTGGGCATGTTCGAACACGTCGGCCACGCCAACCTGGCGCAATACTGCCGGACCCTGTTCGGCGCAGTGCGTGAAGGCGGCCTGGTGATGAACCATGGCATCACCGCCAAGCACACCGACGGCCGCCCCGTAGGCCGTGGAGCCGGCGAGTTTATCGAGCGCTACGTGTTCCCTAATGGTGAACTGCCGCACCTGGCCATGATGACCGCCGAGATCAGCGAAGCAGGGCTGGAAGTGGTCGATGTCGAAAGCCTGCGTATGCATTACGCCCGCACATTGGACCATTGGAGCGAACGCCTGGAAGACAACCTGGAAGCAGCGGCGAAAATGGTGCCAGAGCAGGCGCTACGCATCTGGCGGCTGTACCTGGCCGGTTGCGCTTATGCATTTGCCCGTGGCTGGATCAACCTGCACCAGATACTGGCAGTGAAACCCCATGCTGATGGCGGGCATGAACTGCCGTGGACGCGGGAAGATCTCTACCGCTGACCACCAGGCACTGAAGCTCAAAACTGTGGGAGCTGGCTTGCCTGCGATAGCGTTGTATCAGGACCGGATGAGTCGACTGACACACCGCTATCGCAGGCAAGCCAGCTCCCACATTGGTTTTGTATTGGCGGTTAGAGGATGGGTGAGATCAGGCGTGCAATGCGCATCCCCAGTTGTTGCAGGCGACGGGTCTCGCGGCTTTCTTCCTGGCTGACTTCATGGGCCAGGGCAAAGTCATCCAGCAACATTTGTTCAACCTGGCTGGCGAAGGCTTCATCCACCGTCAGCAGCATCACTTCAAAATTCAGCCGGAACGAACGGTTGTCCATGTTGGCGCTGCCAATGGCGCTGATTTCGCTGTCTACCAACACCACCTTCTGATGCAAAAAGCCCGGTGTGTAGCGAAACACTCGCACGCCTGCTCGCACCGCTTCGTTGGCGTACAGGCTGGATGCGGCATATACGATGCGGTGGTCGGGCCGTGACGGCAGCAGCAGGCGCACATCGACTCCGCGCAATACCGCCAGGCGCAGGGCGGCAAACACCGCCTCGTCGGGGATGAAATAGGGGCTGGTGATCCACACCCGCTTGGTCGCGGCATGGATGGCCTCGACGAAAAACAGCGAGCAGGTTTCATAAGGGTCCGCTGGCCCACTGGCAAGCAACTGGCAGAGCACGCCGTCTTCCGGGTAGGCGTCCGGCAGGATCAGAGGCGGCAGTTCCCGTGCGGCCCAGAACCAGTCCTCGGCAAACGACTCCTGCAGGCATGCCACCACTGGGCCTGCGACCTGCACATGGGTATCGCGCCATGGCGCCAGCGGCGGTTTTTTACCCAGGTATTCATCGCCTACGTTATGCCCGCCGACAAAACCGGTGATGCCGTCCACCACGACGATCTTGCGATGGTTACGGAAGTTGACCTGGAAGCGATTGAGCCAGCCACTGCGGGTGGCGAATGCCTTGACCTGCACGCCAGCGTCACGCAGCGCTTGCACATAACGATGGGGCAGGGCGTGACTGCCGATGCGGTCGTACAGCACATAAATGGCCACGCCCTGAGCGGCTTTTTCCCTCAACAGGGCCTGCAATTGACGGCCCAGTTCGTCATCGTGAATGATGAAAAACTGGAACAGCACGGCGGTCTTTGCGTTACGGATAGCCTCGAAGATCGCGCCGAACGTGGCATCGCCATTGATCAACAGGCGCACTTCGTTGTTGGCCAGGCACGGCATGCGGCCCAGCTTGGGCATGGCGCGCAAGGAGGCATAGGCGCTGGAATTGCGCGCCGCGAGCGCTTCCTCCACCCAGGGGCGCCAGTTCAATTCGGTGATGGCCGTGTGCATTTCCTGGTTGGCCTGGCGACGGGCCTGGATGTACGCGTCGAAGGTGCTGCGGCCAAAAATCAGGTAGGGGATCAGCGTCAGGTAGGGCATGAACATCAGTGACAACGCCCAGGCAATCGAGCCTTGTGCGGTGCGCACGGTCAGTACTGCGTGGATCGCGGCGAGCGTTCCAAGAAAGTGCAGCGTGGCAATGACATAGGCGAGCAGGTGCGGGCCAAAGAAATCCATGAACGACGTAACTCCAGGCAGTCCAGTGCGTAACAGACCATGAACGGCTGTGAATGTCGCTATTTTATTTGCCATGCAACACTGGCTGCTTTGCGACGTCTAACGCCCACAATTACCCAGGAGTTACCCGATGAATGCTCGTCTGCTTGGTTTGGCCATGGTTGTTGGTTTGTCGCTGCCTGTGGCGGCACAGGCGCAGATGCTGGCGCCGGGCTTGTGGGAATTGACCACCAGCAATATGAAAGTCGATAACCAGGACCTGCCGGACTTGTCGCTGATCCTCGGTCAACTCAAGCAACAGATGACCCCTGAACAGCGCGCCATGCTCGAAAAGCAAGGCATCAACATGGCCGGTAAAGGCGTACAGGTGTGCCTGACCCCGGCCCAGGTGGCCTCCGATTCGATCCCCTTGACCGACCCTCAATCGGGCTGCAAACAGGAAGTCACCGACAAGAGCGGCAACCAGTGGAAGTTCCGCTTCAGTTGCCCGAAAGCCCAGGGCACTGGGGTGGCAACGTTTCAGAGCCAGAAAGAATTCACCACCAGCGTCAACGGTACCTTCAATGCCACCGGGATCCAGCAGAAGGGTAGCCTGGACAGCCACGCTCAGTGGCTGGGCAACGATTGCGGTTCGGTCAAACCCCGCGCCTAACGCCCGAACTGCAGGGGCAAGCCCTGGCAACTGTTGACCACCTGGCCGTTGTGCCAGGCCAGGTGGCCGCTGACCAGTGTGGTACTCACGCTGTGGCGAAAGCTGCGTTCTGCAAAGGGTGTCCAGCCGCAGCGGGCGAGAATAGGCTGGCTGTTGACCGGCTTGCCGGCAGGCTCCGGTTTGATCAGTACCAGGTCGGCCCAGTAGCCCTCGCGCACGTAGCCGCGATCAGCAATGGCAAACAGGTCGGCCACGCGGTGGCTGGTCTTGGCTACCAGAGTGGTCAGGGGCAAATGCCCGTCGGCCACCAACTCCAGTAACGCCGGCAGGGCATGCTGCACCAGAGGCATGCCCGAGGGCGCTTGCCGATAGCCCAACTGTTTTTGCGCCCAGGTATGCGGCGCATGGTCGGTGCCAATCACATCCAGACGATCACTCAATAACGCCAGGCGCAGCGCGTCGCGGTCGGCGCGGGTCTTGATCGCCGGGTTGCATTTGATCTGGTGGCCGAGGCGGTGGTAATCGCGATCATCGAACAGCAGGTGGTGCAGGCAGACTTCGGCGGTGATGTGCTTGTCGGCCAGGGGCTTGTCTTCGAACAACGCCAGTTCACGAGCGCTGGTCAGGTGCAACACATGCAGGCGCGTGCCATGGCGTTTGGCCAATTCCACGGCAAACGATGACGAGCGATAACAGGCCTCGGCATCGCGGATCAGCGGGTGGGCGACGGCGGGAATATGCTCGCCGAAGCGTTCGCGCAGGCGCTGCTCGTTGGCCAGGATGCTGGGCGTGTGCTCGCAATGAGCGAGCAGAATGGTTGGCACCTCGGCAAACAGGCGCTCCAGAATGCGTGGGTCGTCCACCAGCATATTGCCGGTGGAGGCGCCCATGAACACTTTGACTCCAGCCACTTCACGAGGAGCGAGGGCCGCGACGGTGTCGAGGTTGTCGTTGCTCACGCCAAAATGAAAGCCGTAGTTGGCCACTGAATGCAGTGCGGCACGGCGCTTTTTATCGGCCAGGGCTTCCAGGTTCAAGGTGGCCGGGTGAGTGTTGGGCATGTCCATGAAGCTGGTGATACCACCGGCCACCGCCGCGCGGGATTCGCTGTAGAAGCTGCCTTTTTCCGGCGCACCGGGTTCGCGAAAGTGCACCTGGTCGTCGATCATCCCTGGCAGCAGCCACTGGCCGTTGGCATCGATTTCCACCGGTTCGTTATCGCCTTGAATGCTGGCGGCAATCTTCTCGATACGACCATTGGCGATCAGTACGTCGGCGTCGAATACCTGGCCCTCGTTGACCAGGCGGGCGTTGCGGATCAGCAGGCGGCTCATGGTTCAGAACTCGTTTTGCAGGGCTTTGTAGCCGCGCACCAAGTCGACGTTGGTGCGTGCCACGTCTTCGGAAAACTCCGAAGCGCTGACACTCACCGGCGGGAAGTGCGACAAGTCGGTGTTGGGGCCGATACGCGTGGTGGAGGGCACGTAGAAAGCGGCGGGCAGGTCGCGGCCGTCGACCACCGAGTTGTGGCGCACCACGCACCCATAGCCCACGGCGCAATTGAACAGCACACTGTTGAAGCCAATAAACACGCGGTCGCCCACCGTGCAGGGACCGTGGACGATGGAACGGTGGGCGATGGAGGTGAATTCACCGATGGTCACCGCTGCGCCGGATTTGGAGTGGATGACCACGCCGTCCTGGATGTTGGAGTTGGCGCCGATGGTGATCGGGTCCATGGCGCCGCTGGCATCCACTTCGTCGGCGCGGATCACGGCGTAAGGGCCGACGAACACGTTCTCGCCGATGATGACTTTGCCGCAGATGATCGCGGTCTTGTCGACGTAGGCCGATTCGGCAATCACCGGCAGGTCGCCGGAAGGATTTTTGCGGATCATGGCTGGCTCAGTGCGGCGCACAGGGTGTTGAGGTTGTATTCGAACAGCCTGATAAAGGTGCTGGCCGGGCCTTCTGCGGCGAGGGCGTCGGAGTACAGCGTGCCGCCGATCTGTGCGCCGCTTTCGTCAGCGATCTGCTTGAGCAGGCGCGAGTCTTTGATGTTTTCCATGAACACGGCTTTGACCTTGTCCTTGCGAATCTGGGTGATCAGTGCGGCAACTTCAGCGGCCGAAGGGTCACGTTCAGTGGACAAGCCCTGGGGCGCGAGGAACTGGATGCCATAGGCCTGGCCCAGGTAGCCGAAGGCGTCATGGGAGGTGACGATGCGGCGGTTACCCGGTGGCAGGGCGCCGAACTTGGCCTTGGCCTCTTCCAGCAGGCTATGGATTTGTTTGAGGTAGGCCTGGCTGTTGCGCAGGTAGGCGGTCTTGTTGGCGGGGTCGGCGGCCACCAGGGCCTTGGTGATGTTGCTCACATAAATCTCGGCATTGGCCAGGTTGTGCCAGGCGTGCGGGTCGGGAATGGTTTCGCCATCCTCGTCCATGGTGTGGGAAATCACGCCTTTGCTGGCGGTGACCACCGTTGCCTTGGTTTCGGTGCTGGTAACCAGGCGGTCCAGCCACGGCTCGAAACCCAGGCCGTTCTTGATGATGACCTTGGCCTTGAGCAATGCCTTGGCGTCATCCGGCGTGGGTTCATAGGTATGGGCGTCGGCGTCCGGGCCGACCATGTTGCTGATCTGGATATGCTCGCCACCGATCTGGTGGGTGATGTCATTGAGAATACTGAAGCTGGTGACTACTTGGAGTTTGTCGGCGGCGTGGGCCATCGAAAGCGGCAGCAGCAGACTGAACAGCACGAGTAGAGCGCGCATCGGAACACCTCATTGGGATGTGAGCAAAGGCGGGCGGCGCAACAAACCGTGCACCGGACCGAACACCACGGACAACAAATACCCAGCGCCCGCCACCAGCGCGATGGCCGGGCCGCTGGGCAGTGAGTAGTAGAACGA
Source organism: Pseudomonas sp. NFR02 (assembly GCF_900119375.1). Lineage (NCBI taxonomy): Bacteria > Pseudomonadati > Pseudomonadota > Gammaproteobacteria > Pseudomonadales > Pseudomonadaceae > Pseudomonas > Pseudomonas sp. NFR02. The sequence goes on along the minus strand of NZ_FPJJ01000006.1, from coordinate 222,075 downwards.
CAGCAGCAGACCCAACCACACCGACAGGCAGCCCAGCAGCGCCGATACCGCAATCAGCACCGGCAGGCGTCGGCTCCAGAAGCGTGAGGCGATGGCCGGCAACATCATCAAGCCGACCACCATCAGCGCACCGATGGCCTGGAAACCAATCACCAGGTTCAGCACCACCAGGGTCAGGAACACGCCATGGGCGAGGGGGCCGAGGCGGCTGACGGTTTGCAGGAACAGCGGGTCGAGGGTGTCCAGCAACAGCGGTCTGTAGATCAGCGCCATGGCGATCAGGCTGAAACCCGAGACCCAGAGCATGCCGGTCAGGGTGGTTTGATCCACGGCCAGGGCGGAGCCGAACAGCAGGTGCAGCAGGTCCAGGCGCTTGCCGGCAAGGCCCAGGATCAGCACCCCGGCGGCCAAAGAGATGGGGTAGATGGCGGCGAGGCTGGCGTCTTCGCGCAACCCGGTGCGGCGGGTGATCCACGCGGCCAGGCCGGCCATGCTCAGGCCTGCACCCAGGCCACCGAGGGTCAGCGCGGGCAGGCTCAGGCCGGCGAACCAGAAACCCAGGGCGGCACCGGGCAGGATGCCGTGGGCCACCGCATCACCGATCAGGCTCATGCGCCGCAGGATCAGAAACACTCCTAGCGGCGCGGTGCTGCAAGCCAGTACCAAACCGCCGAGGAGTGCGCGGCGCATAAAGACGAACTCATGAAACGGCATCCATAAGTGGGCAGTGAAGTGCATTCAGGCCACCTGCATCTGCGGTTGCGGGCGGATCAGCTTTTTGCTGGGGCCGAATACGCACCCGGTGTTTTTGATCTGCAGTACGTGCTGGGTGTGGTGACGCACGGAGGCCAGGTCATGGCAGACGATCACCAGGGTGCGGCCTTCGCTGTGCCAGGCGTGGATGTGTTTCCAGCACAGCGCCTGGCCATCCTCGTCGAGAGCTGCGTGAGGTTCGTCGAGCAGCAGGACGGGTGCGTCGGCCAGGCTCATGCGTGCCAGCAGGGCGCGCTGCAATTCGCCGCCGGACAATGCCATCAACGGTCGGTGTTCCAAGCCAGTCAGGCACCAGTCTTCGAGTACCGCTTGCAGGCGTTGGCTGCGTTGTTGCGCGGTGTGTTGGATGCCCCAGAAACCGGCAGCGACCAGCTCTTGCAGGCTGATGGGGAACTGGCGGTCCAAGTGTTGCTGCTGGGGCAAGAAGGCCAGGCCGCCACGGCGTGGAACATCCACAATGACCTTTCCCGCCAGCGGTTTTTGCAGGCCGGCAATGACCTTGAGCAGGCTGCTTTTGCCTGTGCCATTGGCGCCGATGATGCCGGTGAGGCTGCCTTTTTCCAGGGTCAAATCCAGTGCCGGGGTGAGCGGTTGCCCGGGGGCACCCCAGCGCAAAGAGTTACAGGTGATCATGCAAAGTCTCTCGTCCAGCGGCTTTCAGCCACGGCATCGTGCGCGTGCAGGCTTTCGGCGTGGATCACTTTGAGGTGGAAGGCTTTGATGGCATCCGAGCGTTTCAAGGCGAGGTTCAGGCGGCGAGCGGCGTCTTCGCAGAACATCAGGTTCTGCCCGTTGGCCAGGGCGAAGGCTTGTTCGTCTGCGCGTTTCACCGCGGTTTGTACGGCGGTGCCGAGCGCGGCTTCGGCAGCGTTGATCAAGCCGACTATCGGCAGGTCAGTACCTTGCAACTGGACGTGCAACTGCGCGCTGCTGCGCTGGCTATGGGGTGTGGCGACGATGCCGTCGGCAGTGCCGAGCCAGGCCAGCACCGCTTCATGCTGTAACGGCGTATTGGCGAAATCATCGACAAATTGCTGCTGAATCAACTGCCTGGCGAGGGCGGCGGAGCAAGGGCAAGTTGAGGAATAAGTAACGTCAATTTTTAGTTCCACGTGGAACATCTGGTTTTCCAGGCGCGCTTCGATGCTCACGGGGTAGGTTTTCCAGCCGGCTAATGGGCTGACCAGGGCAGGGCGTTTAAGCAGCAGCTGGGTGTGGATGCGCAGGTAAGCGTTCTTAGATAAACCTTCATGTGTGTCGAGAAAACGCTGCAGTACATTACGCAGCAGTGCAGATGTCAGCGGCTGTTGATCGAGCATTTCCAGAGCCAGGTACAGGCGTGACATATGAATGCCACGGGCCGTGCCGTCGTCCAGGCTTACGCCCGCATCAGCGGTGGCGGTCAGGTGTTGACCGTCAATCAGGATTGGCAAGGCGATGCCGCGCATCCCCACCCAGTCGAGTGGCAAGGCTTGGCGTGAAGCCTGCGCGGCGATATCCGGCAGAGTCAGCGCATTCATAAGCAGGTCCATCGTTGGAAATAATTCGACATGTTATAGTATAACAATACGAGCCACGATGAATTTTCTGCACCTGCCTTTGTTCAGTCACGTCGAGTAGGGATGCTCCTTTATCTGCGGTATATGCCATGCACCGACGTCAGCTCCTCAACCTGCTGCTGGTCAGCCCCTTGTTTGCCTTGCCTTTGGGGGCTCACGCCACGCAGATTCGCAATGCACGCCTGTGGCGCTCAGACGACAAGCTGCGCCTGGTGTTCGACCTCAGCGGCCCGGTGCAATACAAGACCTTTTCCCTAACCTCACCCGACCGATTGATCATCGACTTGAGTGGCGCCGGGCTCAGCGGCGACTTTTCCCAATTGGCGTTGAAGAACAGTGGGATTACCTCGATCCGTTCCGGGCATTTCGGCCAGAGCGACACGCGCATCGTGCTGGACCTGGTCGAGCCCATGCAGCTCAACAGTTTCGTGTTGCCGCCGCAGGAGGGACAAGGCCATCGCCTGGTGCTGGACTTGACCAACGCGACCCGTGCGCCCCGTCAAATCGCCGCTGAGCCAGCACCCTTGGCGGCGCCGGTAGACAAGGCGCATCCCAAGCGCGACATCATCGTGGTGGTCGACCCCGGCCATGGCGGCAAAGACCCCGGCGCCATCGGCTCCAAGGGCCAGCGCGAAAAAGATGTGGTGCTGTCCATCGCCCAGTTACTGGCTAAACGCTTGAAACGCGAAAAGGGTTTTGACGTGAAACTGGTGCGCAACGACGACTTCTTCGTGCCGCTGCGCAAGCGCGTGGACATTGCCCGTCAGCACAAGGCCGATATGTTTATTTCGGTACATGCCGACGCCGCGCCACGGCTGACCGCGTCGGGCGCCTCGGTGTATGCGTTGTCTGAAGGCGGCGCCACCTCGGCCACAGCGCGTTTCATGGCCCAGCGCGAAAATGGCGCCGACTTGCTGGGCGCCACCACCTTGCTCAATCTGAAGGACAAGGACCCGATGCTGGCCGGAGTGATTCTCGACATGTCGATGAACGCGACCATCGCCTCCAGCCTGCAGTTGGGCAGCTCGGTATTAGGCAGCCTGCAAAACATCACCAGCCTGCATCAGAAACGGGTGGAGCAGGCTGGGTTCGCCGTGCTCAAGTCACCGGATGTCCCTTCGATCCTGGTGGAGACGGGATTCATTTCCAACCCTCGGGATGCCCAGCGGCTGGTGACGGCGCGCCATCAACAGGCGGTGGCGGATGGCCTTTTCGAAGGACTCAAGCGTTACTTCCAGAAGAACCCACCCATGAACAGCTACATGGCCTGGGTGCAGGCGCAGAAAAACAGCCAGGCCTAACAGCCGGTCATTCGGCTGCAGGTGAACTTGGCGCTGGCGCCCCCAGAGCTGGAAAACCGATTGATGGTGGTCCAGCCTACGCGCCGCGTGTAGCCAACCCACGCCTCGCCATCCGATGCCAACCCGGTAAAAAACGTCAGTTGCCCATAACGGCTGTTGGTCTGCGCCCAATAGCGTTTGCCGATCACTTCGAAACCGCGCAAGTAGGTGGTGCTGCCGACGGTTGCCACGCTATAGGCATTGCCCAACGGGTCTACACACGCCAGCAGGTTTGCGCTGCGTGTGCACTTGGCCAACAGGCTGGGTGCCTGGGCGCAGGCAGGCCCGGCGGCTGCCAATAGCAGGGCGCACAGCAGGTATCTCATCGGGTTTCTCAGCGTAAGAAGGTGACCCAGCATTGCGCCCTTCGTCGCGGCGAGCAAGAGGGATTGGCTTATTTGTATTGTTATACTATAACATAAAAGTACAGCCCGACCCGCGAACCCCTTCCCATGACCGAACACGATCTTTTGGCCCAACCAGCGGCCGACTACATGAATGAGGCCCAGCAGCGCTTCTTCCGCGAATTGTTGCTGGCTCAGCGTGATGACCTGCAAGCCCGTATCGATGCTGAGTTCCAGGCACTGCGCGAGCAGGAAACCAACAGCGACCTGGCGGATATCGGCAGTGCCGAAGAGCAACGCCAATGGCAATTGCGCCTGCTCGAGCGCGAAAAGAAGCTGTTGGACAAGATCGACGATGCCCTGGAATTGCTGGCCCGTGGCGAATACGGCTGGTGCCGTGAAACCGGCGAACCCATCGGCCTGCAACGCCTGCTGCTGCGCCCCACCGCCACCTTGTGTATCGAAGCCAAAGAACGTGAAGAGCTGCGCGAACGCCATAAACGGGCAGTTTGACCGGCCAACCTTGATGAGGAATACCTGATGCCCAATCGTCTCCCTGTGACCGTGTTGTCCGGCTTTCTCGGCGCCGGTAAAAGCACGTTGCTCAATTATGTCCTACGCAACCGCGACAACCTGCGGGTGGCGGTGATCGTCAACGACATGAGCGAAATCAACATCGACGGCAGCGAGGTACAGCGCGACGTCACGCTCAATCGTTCGGAAGAAAAACTGGTGGAGATGAGCAATGGCTGCATTTGCTGCACCTTGCGTGAAGACTTGCTTGAAGAGGTTGGAAAACTCGCCAAAGAAGGTCGTTTCGATTACCTGCTGATCGAATCCACCGGTATTTCCGAACCTTTGCCCGTGGCCGAAACCTTCACGTTTCGCGATGAAAACGAGCAAAGCCTGGCCGACATTGCACGCCTGGACACCATGGTCACTGTGGTCGACGGTATGAATTTCCTGCTCGACTACCAGGCTGCAGAAAGCCTGGCTTCACGGGGCGAAAGCCTCGGTGAGGAGGATGAACGTTCCATCACCGACCTGTTGATCGAACAGATCGAATTCGCCGACGTCATCCTGATCAGCAAGATCGACCTGATCAGCAGCCGCGAGCGCGAAGAACTGATGGCCATCCTCGAGCGCCTCAACGCCCAGGCGGAAATCATCCCGATGGTCATGGGCGAAGTGCCGCTGAACAAGATCCTCAACACTGGCCGTTTCGACTTCGAACGCGCCGCCCAGGCCCCGGGCTGGTTGCAGGAATTGCGCGGTGAGCATGTGCCGGAAACCGAAGAATACGGCATAGCGTCCACGGCTTACCGTGCGCGCCGGCCTTTCCATCCACAGCGGTTTTTCGACTTTATCGACCGCCCCTGGGTCAACGGCAAGCTGTTGCGCTCCAAGGGTTTCTTCTGGTTGGCGAGCAAACATCAGGATGCGGGCAGTTGGTCCCAGGCGGGCGGGCTGATGCGTCATGGGTTTGCCGGGCGTTGGTGGCGGTTTGTGCCGAAAAGCCAGTGGCCTCAGGACGAAGAAAGCGTGGCGGCGATCATGACTAACTGGCAGTTGAGCACGGGTGACTGCCGTCAGGAACTGGTGTTTATCGGGCAAAACATCGATTTTGTCCAGATGCGTACCGAGTTGGACGCCTGCTTGCTCAACGATGAAGAAATGGCCCTGGGTGTCGAAGGTTGGCGCCAGCTACCCGACCCGTTTGGCCCTTGGTATGAGCAGGTCGCCTGATGCTGGCCCCGGTCATTCCCCTGCGCCCCGTCATCCGCCAGACACATGGGGAAACGCCGCTGGCGCTGTCCGATATCCTCAATGACGGCGTCAACCTGGCCATCTGGCAGCGCCAACTGCCCCTGCATATCGCTGAGTTTGGCGCTTTGCTGGTGGCGCTCAATGAACCGTTGGCCGAGTCCTTGGTGGTCGAGTTGGTTAGCGAAGACTGCGTGCCGAACTTGCAAGGTTTGGCGTCCAGTTGTCGCGATCTTGAAGGCTACGATGGGTTTATCGCCGATGTGTCGTGGCTGGTCAGTGCATTCGCCTGCCTGCTGGGCGCCAAGCGCATCGGCGTGCGTTTACGGCTGTTGGACAAGGCCATGTGCCCGCGTTTTCACGTCGATCACGTGCCGGTTCGGCTGATCACCACCTACGCCGGTATCGGTAGCCAATGGTTGCGTGAAGGCGTCATGGACCGGCGCACATTGGGCCAGGCGGATGCCGAGCCCACTGAGCGCATCGAGCAGATCCACTACGGTGAAGTGGCGCTGCTCAAAGGCACCAAATGGCACGGCAATGAAGGGCACGGCCTGATCCATCGTTCGCCGGCGCTCAAGGCCGATGAGCGACGGTTGATCCTGACGCTGGATTGGCTGGCATAACCGCGTAGGATCAAACGCTCTAAACGGCCTGAACCATGCCTCTTATGCTGCAGAACATTCCTACCCATGTGATTGCCGGGCCCTTGGGCGCCGGCAAGACCAGCCTGATCAAGCACCTGCTTGCCCAGCGCCCGGCCAACGAGCGCTGGGCGGTGCTGATCAACGAGTTCGGCCAGATCGGCCTGGATGCAGCCTTACTCACCCAAGACGATGACGGTATCGCCCTGGGCGAGGTGGCAGGCGGCTGTTTGTGTTGTGTGAACGGCGCACCGTTCCAGGTAGGGCTGGGCCGCTTGTTGCGTAAGGCTAAGCCGGACCGGCTGTTTATTGAACCCTCAGGCCTGGGCCATCCGGCGCAATTGCTCAAGCAACTGCGGCAGGCGCCATGGCAAGACGTGCTGGCCGTGCAGCCTTGCGTGCTGGTACTCGATGCCCAGGCATTGGCGGCGGGCAGGCCGTTGCCCCAGGCACAGCAGGAGGCGTTGACCAGTGCCGGCCTGCTGGTGCTGAACAAGGACGAGACGCTGACTGCTACGCAACGTCAGGCGATCGAAGCGCAATTACCCGATTGCCCGCGCCATTGGACATGCCAGGCGCAATTGCCACTCGACCGGTTGCCCGGTTTGAAAGCACAGGCCCAAGTAGCTGTGGATAATTTCGACGTGCCTGAAGCGGTGGGGCAAATGCCGGCGATCTGGAGCGACCCTGGGCTGCCGATCTGTTTGAGCCAGAGCCAGGAGGGCGGCTGGAGCATTGGCTGGCGCTGGCACCCAAGCCAGCGATTCGATGTCAGCCGTCTGCATCAGTGGCTATCGAGTATCGACTGGCGCCGTGCCAAATTGGTTATCCACAGCGTTGACGGCTGGGTGTCCGCCAACGCTGTGGATGACAGCCCACTGCACTGGCAACCCAGCGCTTGGCGGCGCGATTCACGTGTTGAGTTGATCTTCAGCGCACCACAGGACGTGGCCGCATTGCAAAGCGCCCTGGCAGCCTGCCGTTACTGATGTTTCTTGCTGGCGTGGTCCTGGCGCCACTGGCTCAATTCGATGATCTCGGCGCTGGGCAGCGGCTCCTTGGTTTCGAACGGGTAGGGCGCCAGTTCGATCTGCGCGCTGTGGGCGCCGAATTGGGTGATGACCCCAGCATGCCGGGTTTCGCCGGTCACCGTGAACTCGAAATTATAGATGCGCGCCAGGCGTCGGCGGCCATTGGCATCCTTGACGAAACCGATGCGTTTGAGCGCCACGGCACCGTCAAGCAGCTCGATATCGAGCTTGGCGCAATGCTGCTTGACCCGCGCCAGCGCCCGTTCACGCAGGCCGTGGTTGTGCCAAACCCAGGCGGCGCCGGTGGCCAGCAGCATCAAGACGAAGATGTTTCCCAGGGTCAGCATTCCATGAACTCCAACAAAGTGAGCGCAGCTTAACTGTGTCGCCGGTCTGTCGTACAGGCTGCGTTTAGTCGCATACTGCTCGGCCAGAAATTCAACGGTTTTACGGAAATCTCCCGCATGAAACGTACACCTCACCTGCTTGCGATCCAGTCTCATGTGGTCTTCGGCCACGCCGGAAACAGCGCCGCCGTGTTCCCCATGCAGCGGGTCGGGGTGAATGTCTGGCCGCTCAACACGGTGCAGTTTTCCAACCACACACAGTATGGACAGTGGGCGGGCGAAGTGTTGGCGCCGCTGCAAATTCCTGCGCTGGTGGAGGGTATTGCCGCGATTGGCGAGCTGGGCAACTGTGATGCGGTGCTGTCCGGATACCTGGGCAGTGCAGACCAGGGCCGTGCCATCCTCAGCGGTGTGGCACGCATCAAGGCGATCAACCCCAAGGCGCTGTACCTGTGCGACCCGGTGATGGGCCACCCGGAAAAGGGTTGCATCGTGCCGCAGGAGGTCAGCGATTTCCTCTTGGATGAGGCTGCCGCCATGGCGGACTTCCTGTGCCCCAACCAACTGGAGCTGGACAGTTTTGCCGGGCGCAAGCCGCAATCGCTGTTCGATTGCCTGGCGATGGCCAAGGCCTTGCTGGCGCGCGGGCCCAAGGCTGTGTTGGTCAAGCACCTGGATTACCCAGGCAAACTGCCAGAAGGGTTTGAAATGCTGTTGGTGACGGCCGACGGCAGTTGGCACTTGCGTCGGCCCCTGCTGGCGTTTCCGCGTCAGCCAGTGGGCGTGGGCGACCTGACGTCCGGGCTGTTCCTGGCGCGGGTACTGTTGGGGGATAGCCTGGTGGCCGCTTTTGAGTTCACCGCTGCGGCCGTGCATGAAGTGCTGCTGGAAACCCAGGCCTGCGCCAGTTATGAACTGGAACTGGTGCGGGCCCAGGACCGTATTGCCCACCCTCGTGTGCGCTTCGAAGCCACACCGATCAGCCTGTAAGCACACAAAACCCAATGTGGGAGCGGGCTTGCCCGCGATGGCGGAGTCTCAGTCAAAGCGATGTCGACTGAACCACTGCTATCGCGGGCAAGCCCGCTCCCACACGTTTTTGAGTTGATTCGCCGCTTGGAGTTTACGGCGCGTCGGCTTTGATTTCCCGGTAGCGCTTTTCCAGTTCCTGGCGAATCTGCCGACGTTGCTGAGCCTGCACAAAGCGGCGCTTGTCCTCGCTGTTCTGCGGCTGCAAGGGCGGTACGGCGGCAGGTTTGCGCTGGTCGTCCACGGCCACCATGGTGAAGAAGCAGCTGTTGGTATGGCGCACCGAGCGTTCGCGGATGTTCTCGGTCACCACCTTGATGCCCACTTCCATCGACGTATTGCCGGTGTAGTTGACTGACGCGAGGAAGGTCACCAGCTCACCGACATGAATCGGCTCGCGAAAAATCACCTGGTCCACCGACAGCGTGACCACATAACGACCGGCATAACGGCTGGCGCAGGCGTAGGCCACTTCGTCGAGGTACTTGAGCAGCGTGCCGCCGTGCACATTGCCAGAGAAGTTGGCCATGTCAGGGGTCATCAGTACCGTCATCGACAACTGGGCGTTTCCGGGTTCCATAGCACACTCACGGGTTGTAGGCATTGGTTGGGGGGAGGCACCTCTGCGGGTACTCAAAATCTTTGCAGCGCCATCCCTAACGGGACGCCGTCAGGCGGCTTGCCGTCACGCGTGCAGCGATCTGTTTCCATATATTGCACCGGCTTTCCAGCAGAAGTCGCGGTGTTACCCTTCAAAAGCCCTTCTCAGGGCTTTTCTTACGATCAAGGCAGACTTTTCCGACCCTTCAAAGGCGCGGCCGGAAGTGGGAAAAGCGCCGGCACCCTCAAGGAGCCCCTCGCCATGCACGCCATCAGCTTTATCCAGGACTTGGCCGTGATCATGCTGGTGGCAGGGGTGGTCACCATCCTGTTTCACCGCTTTAAGCAGCCGGTGGTGCTGGGCTACATCGTTGCCGGCTTCATTATCGGCCCCCACACCCCGCCGTTTGGCCTGATCCACGATGAAGACACGATCAAGACCCTGGCGGAGTTGGGAGTCATCTTCCTGATGTTCTGCCTGGGCCTGGAATTCAGCCTGCGCAAGCTTTTCAAGGTAGGGGCCACGGCGTTTATCGCGGCGTTCCTGGAAATCGTGTTGATGATCTGGATCGGCTACGAGATCGGCCGCTGGTTCGACTGGAGCACTATGGACTCGCTGTTCCTCGGCGCGATCCTGGCAATCTCCTCGACCACCATTATCGTCAAGGCCCTCAACGACCTGAAGATGAAAGACCAGCGGTTCGCCCAGCTGATTTTCGGTGTGCTGATTGTGGAGGACATCCTGGGTATCGGCATCATTGCGTTGCTGTCGAGCATTGCGGTGAGTGGCACGGTCAGCTCCGGCGAGGTGTTCTCCACGGTCGGCAAGCTCTCGCTGTTCATGGTTGTCGCCCTGGTGATTGGTATTTTGCTGGTGCCGCGCCTGCTGGCTTATGTGGCCAAGTTTGAAAGCAACGAGATGCTGCTGATCACTGTATTGGGGCTGTGCTTCGGTTTCTGCCTGTTGGTGGTGAAGTTGGAATACAGCATGGTGCTCGGGGCCTTTTTGATCGGCGCAATCATGGCTGAATCCCGCCAGTTGATTAAGATCGAGGGCCTGATCGAGCCCGTTCGCGACATGTTCAGCGCAATTTTCTTCGTGGCGATTGGCTTGATGATCGACCCGCAGATTCTGCTGCAATACGCCTGGCCCATTGCGGTGATCACCGTGGCCGTGGTGCTGGGCAAGATGCTGTCGTGCGGGCTGGGCGCGTTTATCGCCGGCAACGATGGTCGCACCTCGCTGCGGGTTGGTATGGGGCTGTCACAAATTGGCGAGTTTTCTTTCATCATCGCGGCGCTGGGGATGACCCTGCAGGTCACCAGCGACTTTCTGTATCCCGTGGCGGTGGCCGTTTCGGCGATCACCACGCTGCTGACGCCCTACCTGATTCGCGGAGCCGACCCGCTATCATTGAAGATCGCCGCACTGATGCCCACGCGAATGAGCCGAGTTTTCGGCATGTATGGAGAATGGTTGCGCAGCATTCAGCCCCAGGGCGAGGGGGCGATGTTGGCCGCGATGATCCGCAAGATCATCCTGCAAGTCGGGGTAAACCTGGCATTGGTGATCGCAATCTTCTTTGCCGGCAGCTTTTTCGCAGGGCGCATCGGTGGGTATCTGGAAGGCTGGGTCAGCGATCAAAGCTGGCAGAAGGCGTTGATCTGGGGCGGGGCGCTGCTAGTGTCGTTGCCGTTTCTGATTGCGGCGTATCGCAAGCTCAAGGCGCTGTCGATGCTGCTGGCGGAGATGAGCGTGAAGCCAGAGATGGCCGGGCGTCATACCCAGCGTGTGCGAAGGGTGATTGCGGAGCTGATCCCCCTCTTGTCGCTGCTGGTGATCTTCCTGCTATTGGCAGCCTTGTCGGCCAGTATTCTGCCGACCAACAAGTTGCTGGTGTTGATTGCCGTGGTCACGGCGGCGGTGGCTGCAGTGCTCTGGCGCTGGTTTATCCGTGTGCATACGCGGATGCAGGTTGCGTTGCTGGAGACGCTGGACAACCACAAGGATACGGAACACTGACTGGCGTTGGCGGGGGCTGCTTTGCAGCCCAGCGGGAGCAAGCTCCCTCGCCACAAAAGCTATCAAGTATCAGCTTTCCAGCCAGACGTCCCGTGCCCAGTGCCACACCGATTCCCAGGTTTCTTCGGTGACCAATTCTTCTTCGGCGGACCACAACACCACGGTGCCGTCTTCTTCGACGCAGTAGTAGTCGTCGCCGTCCTGGCAGATAGGGATCAGGCTGCGATCAACACCGGCATCCCAGGCGTTGGCCGCAACGTCCGGCAGGTAAGTGTGGGACTGCGGGTCGGTGACGGTCACTGGCTCCAGGCCGCCATAGACTACGTCGCTGACGGTCAGCAAGAATTCACGGAAGACAAAGGGGATGTCGATGAACAGTTGTTCCTCGATTTCCACCAGCAGGTCTTCGTCAGGTAGCTCCAAAGGAACCGGGACCGGTTCGTTGGCTTCACGCAGTTGTTCGATGATTTCTTCCACGGCCGGGATCCTCTTGCTAGATGGCGCGGTTTATAGGGGCGTTTTATACAGTAGCTCGCTATAAGTGCAACCGTGAAATAGAAAACCCCGGACATGTCCGGGGTTTTTGTTACCGCTTGCTCAAACGCGCAGGTATTAGCCGTTCTGGCGGATACCGGCGACCAGCCATGGCTGGTCGTCGCCCTGGGCGCGTTCCATGTTCCAGCTTTCGCTGAACACTTCGCCCTGGTCGAAACGCGAGGACTTCGACACACCGCTGAAGGTCAGGGTGGCGATGGTCTTGTCGGCACGATCGTCCACGCCATCGAGCTGTACGCGCAGGTCGTCGATGTAGGTCGACTGGAAGGCGTCACCGATCTCGGCACGTTCGCGCTTGAGGAACTCCAGCAGTTGCGGGGTCACGAACTCGGAGATCTTGTCCATTTCGTTGGCATCCCAGTGCTGCTGCAGGGACTGGAAGTGGCTGCGGGCCGCTTCGACGAAACGCTCTTCGTTGAACCAGGCCGGTGCGTTGATCACCGGACGGGCGGCAGGGGCTGCCGAACCACCGAAGATCGAACCCATGGCAGGCTTCTGTTCGAACGCTTCACGCTGCATCGGCGCGCCGGCTGGAGCGAGGTGCTCCTGCTGCTTGCGGCGACGGGCGGCGATAAAGCGGAAGACCAAAAAGGCGATGACGCCCATGATCAGGATGTCGAAGATCTGCATGCCCTGGAAGCCGTCGCCCATGAACATGGACGCGAGCAGGCCACCGGCGGCGATGCCGGCCAGTGGGCCCAGCCAGCGCGAAGCACCGCCGGCCTTGGCAGCAGCGCCAGCGGCACCGGCTGCGCCTGCAGTAGCCGCAGCACCGCCCGCACCGGCGGATGGAGCCATTTGGCTGGTCTGGTGAGTCGGTGCCGCGCCCGAGCTTTTGCCGCCACCGAAGCGTTTGGCGTTGGCGTCGAGGCTCATCGTCAGGCCGATGCACAACGCCATGGCGATGCTAAGAAAACGTTTCATATAGGGAATTCCCATTTGTGGATTGCACGCGCGCCATGTTGCACAGGTGTCGTGGCAGTGGCTAGCGGCATAATGTTTCGGGCTTTTGCGTAAGACCAAATCCGAAGGGTCTGTAGGACTAATTACAGATATTGGCCCGCACGCCTCTAAAACAAGGGAGGGCCAATAATCTTCATGTTACGCAGTGTTTCATGATGGTGGGCTTATTGTGGCCAGCTCAGACCGCTTCGAGCTTGGCGTAACCCATCATCAGCCACTTGCTGCCCTCGGCGAAGTTCACCTGCACCCGGGCCTGGGCGCCGGCGCCTTCGAAGTTGAGGATCACGCCTTCGCCGAAGATCGCATGCTTGACCTGCTGGCCCAGGCTGAACGGGGTTTCCGGTATTTCGGAACCGGCAAACATGCTGCTGGAGTTCTGTTGCTGGCCACCGCCGAACGGGCGGCTGACGCTGTTGGACAAGCGCACTTCCTGGATCAGCCCCTTGGGCACCTCACGTACGAAGCGCGACACCTTATTGTAGGTTTCGCTACCGTACAGGCGTCGGGTCTCGGCGTAGGTCATCACCAGGTTCTGCATCGCCCGGGTAATGCCCACGTAGGCCAGGCGGCGTTCTTCTTCAAGGCGGCCGGGTTCTTCCAGGCTCATCTTGTGAGGGAACAGGCCTTCCTCCATGCCCACCAGGAACACGTAAGGGAATTCCAGGCCTTTGGCGCTGTGCAAGGTCATCAGCTGGATGCTGTCTTCATGCTCGTCGGCCTGGGTATCGCCGGCTTCCAGCGAGGCGTGGCCCAGGAAGGCGGCGAGCGGCGTCAGCTCTTCGTCGTCCTCGGTGTTTTCGAACGCGCGGGCGGCGCTGACCAGTTCCTCAAGGTTTTCTACCCGGGCCTGGCCTTTCTCGCCTTTTTCCGCTTCGTGATAGGCGATCAGCCCGGACTGCTCGATCACGGTCTGAGTCATCAGGTGCAGTGGCATCTCTGCGCACTTGGCGGCCAGGTTCTCGATCAGCTCGACAAACACCCCCAACGCCCCGGCAGCACGGCCAGTCAGGCCTTTGTTGGCGATCAGCAAGCGCATGGCTTCCCACATCGACACATCGGCATGGCGCGCATGGTCGCGGATCGCTTCAACGGTTTTCTCGCCAATGCCACGCGCCGGGATATTGATCACCCGCTCCAGCGCCGCATCGTTACCACGGCCCTCAAGCAAACGCAGGTAGGCCATGGCGTTCTTGATTTCGGCACGTTCGAAGAAGCGCTGGCCGCCATAGATGCGGTAGGGGATGCGCTCGCGCAGCAACGCTTCTTCCAGTACCCGCGATTGGGCGTTGGAACGGTACAGAATCGCGATATCGCTACGGGCCAGGCCGGTTTTCAGTGCGCTTTCGATGGTTTCCACCACATAGCGCGCTTCATCGTGCTCATTGAACGCCGCGTACAGGTTGATCGCTTCGCCTTCCCCGCCGTCGGTCCACAACTCTTTGCCCAGGCGCCCGGTGTTGTTGGCGATCAAGGCGTTGGCCGCCTTGAGGATCCCGGCGGTGGAGCGGTAATTCTGCTCCAGGCGGATGGTCACCGCGTCCGGGAAGTCTTCGGAATACTGGTAGATGTTCTCGATTTTCGCGCCGCGCCAGCCGTAGATCGACTGGTCGTCATCGCCCACCACCATCAGGCTGTCGCCGCCCTTGGCCAGCAGGCGCAACCAGGCGTACTGCACGGCGTTGGTGTCCTGGAACTCGTCCACCAGGATATGGCGGAAGCGTTTCTGGTAATGGGCCAGCAAACCGGGGTTGTCGCGCCACAGGTCGAGGGCACGCAGCAGCAGTTCGGAGAAGTCGATGACGCCGGCGCGCACGCAGGCCGCTTCATAGGCCTCATAAATGCTGCGCATGGTGGCCAGGAACAGGTCGCCGCTGGCCTGGATATGTTGCGGGCGCAGGCCCTCGTCTTTCTGGCCGTTGATAAACCACTGCGCCTGACGCGCCGGCCAGCGTTGTTCGTCCAGGCCCAGTTCGCGGATCACGCGCTTGACCAGGCGTTGCTGGTCGTCGCTGTCGAGAATCTGGAAGGTCTGGCTCAGCCCCGCTTCCTGCCAATGCGCCCGCAACAGGCGGTGCGCCAGGCCGTGGAAAGTGCCTACCCACATGCCGGCCGGGCTGATGCCCATCAACTGCTCGATGCGATGACGCATCTCGGCAGCGGCCTTGTTGGTGAAGGTCACCGACAGGATGGAATGCGGGGACGCGTTTTCGACCTGGATCAACCAGGCGATACGGTGCACCAGCACTCGGGTTTTACCGGAGCCAGCACCGGCCAGGACCAACTGACGGCCAACGGGGGCCGCTACGGCCTGGCGTTGGGCATCGTTGAGGGAGTTCAGCAAAAGAGAGAGATCATCGCGCATCGGCGCATTCTATGGGCCTTGGGGGGCCTGGGCAAATCCCAATGCCGGATGGTCGATGCAAAACGCCTGCAGGCTAGCGACGCGGCGAACATTCTGACGGGGGTGATGACCGGTTGGTCATCGGCCGCAACCCGTGCCGTGTCTTGCTCAAGCGGTCTGGACCAAAGGTTTGCGGCCAATCGCAGCAGGTTTTTTATGACTTGTAGCAGTTTGGCCCAGGCGCTTGCTTGTGTATGCTCCGTCGACGTTTCGGGCTCACCATTATAAGAACACCGCCTATGACCCTTAGCACCGACCTGTTTGGCCCCTCGCCGGCCCCAGCACAGGTCATCCGTAAACACTATGCAACCCAAATCGCGGTTGAGCGCACGCGCCTGCTCTATCAGGGCTCGTTGCTGCCGACGCTGCTGATGCTGGTCAACGGGCTGGTCTGCGCCTGGTTGCTGTGGAACCCCAATCAATACCTGCTGGACAGCGTCTGGCTGCTCTGGCTGCTGGCCCTGGTGGCGATGCGCGTGATTCAAGTAGCGGCCTTTGACTCGGCCATGCCCAGCCGGCAGGCCCAGCCCGTGTGGCGCCGTATGTTCATGCTCGGCTCGGCGGTCAGTGGCCTGACCCTCTCGGCTGCGGCCATTGCCCTGGTGCCCACGGACAGTTTCATGCATCAAGCCTGGGTGTTTGGCCTGATCGGCGCCGCCACCTTGTCGGCCAGCGTTGCCTATGCCGTGAGCTTTTGGGCCTACCTGTCGTTTGCCTTGCCGTGCCTGGTGCCGGCCATCGTCTACCTGTTCTGGAATGGCACACCGCAGCAACAAGGCTGGGGCGTGCTCGGGCTGATCCTGCTGGCGTCCCTGAGCCTGGTGGCGTGGCAAGTCAACCGCCTGATCCAGCGCGGGTTGTTGCGCCGTTTCCAGAACCAGGCCCTGATCGAGCATTTACAGCAGGCGCAGCAACGCAGTGAGCAGTTGAACCAGGACCTGGTGCGCGAAGTCGAGCAGCGCCGCGAGGTGGAGCAGAACTTGCGTGAAGCCCAAGTCGGCTTGCAAGACCGTGTGGCGCAACGCAGCCAACAATTGGATGCTGCCAGCCTCGCCTTGAGTAAAAGCGAAGCGCGCCTGGCCATGGCCCTGCAAGCCAGTGAACTGGGCCTGTGGGACTGGAACCTGCAAACCGACGAGGTCCACCACACGCAACTCAAGGAGTTGTTTGGCCTGGAGCCCGGATACGTCACGGCGATGCTCAGCCACCTCAAACCGCGCCTGCACCCCGACGATCTGCCACTGCTCAAGCACGCGCTGGTAGAGCATCTCAAGGGTCGCAGCGAGGACTATCAGGTGGAATACCGGATACGTCATGGCGATGGGCATTGGGTGTGGATCGAAGACCGCGGGCGCGCCGTGGAGCGCACGCCCAGTGGCCGCGTTATCCGTATGCTGGGCACGCGTCGCGATATCAGTGCCAGCAAGGCCGTAGAAGAGCAGCAACGCCTGGCTTCGACGGTGTTCGAGGCGGCCAGCGAAGGCATTGTGATCCTCGACCCGAACTACGCGCTGATCGCCGTGAACCAGGCGTTCAGCCGCGTCACCGGCTTTGACATCGACGACATGCTTGGCCGCAACGTCGTGGAACTGCCCTGCAGTCGCGATGCGCGGCGCCACTTCCCGCTGATCCGCCAGGCATTGCTCAGCCACGGCACCTGGCAGGGCGAATTGGTGGAGACGCGCAAGAACGGCGAACTGTACCCGCAGTGGCTACAACTGAGCGTGGTGCGCGATGTGCGGGGAAACGTCAGTCATATCGTAGGCTTCTTCGCCGATCTGTCCGCCCGGCGCGAGTCGGAGGAGCGCATGCGCTACCTCACCCACTATGACGAGTTGACGGGCCTGGCCAACCGTTCGCTGTTTCGCGAACGGCTGCGCGAGGCTCACCAGCGCGTGCGCCAAGGCGGTCGCAGCCTTGCGCTGCTGCATATCAACCTCGACCGCTTCAAATTGCTTAATGACAGCCTGGGCCATGAAGTGGCCGACCAACTGCTGCAGAAAATGGCGCGGCGCTTGATCAACGCGCTGCCGGAGGCCGACACCATTGCGCGCCTGTCCGGTGATGAATTCGCCGTGTTGTTTGACGCCTATGGCAACCTATCGAGCCTGGCGCGGGTGGCGACCCGGCTGCTGGCGAAATTGCGCGTGCCGGTGAATGTGGAGGGGCATGAACTGGTGGTCAGCGCCTCGATGGGCGTCAGCCTGTTGCCGGATAACGCACGGGAAATTTCTGCACTGGTCAGCCAGGCGAATATGGCGATGCAGCACGCCAAGCATTTGGGCGGGAATAATTTCCAGTTCTTCACCGACAGCCTGCAAGCCAGCACCCTGGAGCGTTTGCAGCTGGAAAACCACCTGCGTAAAGCCATCGACGAGCGTCAGCTCACGGTGTTTTACCAACCCAAGCTGTGCCTGGCCACGGGCAAGCTGAAGGCTGCCGAGGCGTTGGTCCGCTGGGAGCATCCGCAATGGGGCATGGTGCCGCCGAGCGACTTTATCGGTTTGGCGGAAGAAACCGGCTTGATCGTGCCGTTGGGCGAATTTGTGCTGCGCCAGGCCTGCTGGCAGGCCTGCGAATGGCAGCGTCAGGGGCTGGCGCCGATTCGCGTGTCGGTCAACTTGTCGGTGCATCAGCTGCGCCAGGGCAAGCTGGTCAGCCTGGTACGCCAAGTGCTGGAAGAAACCGCACTGGACCCGCAATACCTGGAGCTGGAACTGACCGAAAGCCAGTTGCTCGACAGCGTTGAACACATCATCGCTACCTTCCAGCAACTGCGTGACCTGGGGGTGAAGCTGGCCATCGACGACTTTGGCACCGGTTACTCATCCCTCAGCTACCTCAAGCGTATTCCGGTGGACTACGTAAAGATCGACCAGGCCTTTATTCGCGGGCTTGGTCAGGGACGCGAGGATGCGGCAATCACCCGTGCGATCATCGCCATGGCCCACGGGTTGGCGCTCAAGGTAGTGGCCGAAGGCGTGGAGGATCAGCAGCAGCTGGATTTCCTGCGCGGCGAGCAGTGTGACGAGGTACAGGGTTACCTGATCAGCCCGCCCATGCGGGCCGAGGGGCTGGCAGATTTGTTACGTAAAAATGCAGATTTTTCTTAGCGCAGCGTAGGCCGCCTTTATGGCTACATAGCGCCTGCCCGCTGAATCAGGGGGGAGTAGGGCGATTTAGTGATGCATCACACGGGCAAAACGACAATTCTTGTAGTATAACTACAAGCTTGCTACATCCCTGGCGCCTGCCAATAACAAGAGTCCTGCCCTTTGAACCTGTTGCAACATATCGCCCAGTCGCGCCACCTGTTACGCAAATCGGAACTCAAGGTTGCCGATCATGTGCTGCTTGACCCTGCGGCCGTGATGCACAGTTCCATGGCCGACCTGGCCCACAGCGTGGGCATCAGTGAGCCGACCATCGTGCGCTTCTGTCGCGCCATTGGGTGCTCCGGGTTTCAGGATCTGAAACTCAAGCTGGCGCAAAGCCTGGCTGCTGGTGCGAGCTTCGGCCAGTTTGCAATCCATGAAGACGACTCCGTCGCCGACTACAGCCTGAAAATCTTTGACACCACCTTGCACACCTTGATGGAAGTGCGCGAGAAGCTCGACCCGGTGGAGCTGCAAAAGGCCGTGACCGCGATGTCCCAGGCCCAGCGCGTCGAGTTCTACGGCTTCGGTGCGTCCGGCGCGGTGGCGGCCGATGCCCAGCACAAGTTCTTCCGCCTGCTGCTGACCGCCGCGGCCTACAGCGACCCGCACATGCAGGCGATGTCGGCGGTGACCTTGAAGCCCACAGACGTGGCCATCTGCATTTCCCAATCAGGTCGTTCCAAAGACCTGCTGATCACCGCCAACCTGGTGCGTGAAAGCGGCGCTTCGCTGATCACCCTGTGCCCAAGCCAGACGCCATTGGCGGAGCTCTCCACGGTGAATCTGGCGATCGACGTGCATGAAGACACCGAAATCTACACGCCGCTGACCTCGCGCATTGCCCACCTGGTGGTCATCGACGTGTTGGCGATGGGCGTGGCCATGGCCCGTGGCCCGAGCCTGGTCAACCACCTCAAGAGCGTGAAGCGCAGTTTGCGCAGCCTTCGCCTCTCGCCAAAATCCGTCAAAGCCCTCGATGACTGAGGGTCTGTGGGAGCTGGCTTGCCTGCTCCCACATGGATTTGCGCCAGCTTCGCAAGATTCATCATCCTGTAACCCCCGCGCCGCCAAACCGTCATCCCCCGCGCCCATCCTGTACTCCCCGTACTCGCATTGGGAGACTCCAAATGACCCGGCCCTACGAAGACAGCAACAGCACCGTCAAGACCCGTCGTCAGCAGGAAGACCAGCGCCGCATGGCGTTCCGTCGCGCCATCGAAGATCGTTGCGAGGAGCGCCAGTTGCTCCAGAGCATCAGTGACTACCCGGAACTGCATTGGCAGGCACCCGTGGCTGCCCAGCGAAACGCTCAGCCAACGCGCTGATCTGCACCCGTTCGCTGCGAATAAAGCCCAGGAACGCATGGGCCACCGGTGACAGGCGTTTAGCCTTGGCCTGCACCAGGCACCAACTGCGGTACAGCGGCAGTTCTTCCACCGGCAGCTCCTTGAGCCCGCCGGTGGCCAGCTCCAGGTTCAAGGCGTGGCGCGTCAGCAGGGCCACGCCCAACCCTGCCGCCACACACTCACGCTGCGCCTCCGCCGAGGCCACTTCTACCGTTTGGGTGAAGTGCACGCGTTTTTCCTTGAAGTATTCTTCGCAGGCCAGCCGCGTGCCAGAGCCCGGTTCGCGGATGAGCAGGGTATAAGGCTCCAGGTCTTGCAGGCGCAGCGGCCCTTGCAGGCTCAAGGGATGATCCGGCAATGCCACGGCCACAATCGGATTGTTGAGAAACGGCAGGAACTCCAGGCCCATGTCCTGGGGCACCATGGACATGATCACCAGGTCATCACGGTTGTCCGAGAGCCGGCGGATTACCTGGGCACGGTTGACCACCGTGAGCTGCAATTGCACTTCCGGATGCTGGCGCTTGAAGGCGGCGAACAGGTGCGGCACGAAATACTTGGCGCTGGACTCCACCGCCAGTTTCAGTTGGCCTTGCAGTGAACCCTGCATGTCCGACAGCTGCATATCGAGGTTTTCCAGGCGCCCGAAAATATCGCGGCTGGCCCGTTGCAAGGCTTCGGCGGCCTCGGTCATGTAGAGTTTTTTGCCGACATAGTCGAACAGCGGCTGGCCGACCAGTTCTTCCAGCTGGCGAATTTGCAGGCTGACCGCCGGTTGGGTGAGTGACATTTCCTCGGCGGCACGGCTGTAGGAACGCAAATCACACACTTCATTGAAGATCTGCAATTGACGCAATGTCATACGCATCAATGACTTACGCATTTTATAAGCCCTTAGCTCTCCGGTCGTCCGGCCAACTATAAGTCTTTACTTATACACAACCCAATAATTATTGATTTTTGTTAATTCTCCTGTGCGCATAGTGTGTGTCTCGCGACTGTCATGAAACATTTGGTCACGCGCCGACCCGCCTCAAGCGGGTCGAAGAACGCAGCAATCGGCTCAAGGGAATTTCCAAGTGATAAAAAAGATCCTGATCGCCAACCGTGGTGAAATTGCCGTACGAATCGTGCGTGCCTGCGCCGAGATGGGCATTCGCTCGGTCGCGGTTTATTCGGACGCCGACCGCCACGCGTTGCACGTCAAGCGTGCCGACGAAGCCCACAGCATCGGTGCCGAGCCACTGGCCGGTTACCTGAACCCGCGCAAGCTGGTGAACCTGGCGGTGGAAACCGGCTGCGATGCGCTACACCCCGGCTACGGCTTCCTGTCGGAAAACGCCGAATTGGCAGATATCTGTGCCGAGCGCGGCATCAAGTTCATCGGCCCGTCGGCAGAAGTGATTCGCCGCATGGGCGACAAGACCGAAGCGCGCCGCAGCATGATCAAGGCCGGTGTGCCAGTCACGCCGGGCACCGAAGGCAACGTTGCCGACATCCATGAAGCCCTCACCGAAGGCGACCGTATCGGTTACCCGGTGATGCTCAAGGCCACCTCCGGTGGTGGCGGCCGTGGCATTCGTCGTTGCAACAGTCGCGAAGAACTCGAGCAAGCCTTCCCCCGCGTGATTTCCGAAGCCACCAAGGCCTTCGGTTCGGCGGAAGTGTTCCTGGAAAAATGCATCGTCAATCCCAAGCACATCGAGGCGCAGATCCTCGGTGACAGCTTTGGCAACGTGGTGCACCTGTTCGAGCGTGATTGCTCGATCCAGCGTCGCAACCAGAAGCTGATCGAAATTGCCCCCAGCCCACAGCTGACCCCCGAACAGCGCGCCTACATCGGCGACCTGTCGGTGCGCGCGGCCAAGGCTGTGGGCTACGAGAACGCCGGTACCGTGGAGTTCCTGCTCGCCGAGGGCGAGGTGTACTTCATGGAGATGAACACGCGGGTGCAGGTGGAACACACCATCACCGAAGAAATCACCGGCATCGATATCGTTCGCGAGCAAATCCGCATCGCCTCCGGCCTGCCGTTGTCGGTCAAGCAGGAAGACATCCAGCACCGGGGTTTCGCGTTGCAGTTTCGTATCAACGCCGAAGACCCGAAGAACAACTTCCTCCCAAGCTTCGGCAAGATCACCCGTTACTACGCCCCCGGCGGTCCCGGCGTGCGGACTGACACGGCGATCTACACCGGTTACACCATCCCGCCGTTCTACGACTCCATGTGCCTGAAACTGGTGGTGTGGGCGTTGACCTGGGAAGAAGCCATGGACCGCGGCCTGCGTGCCCTGGACGACATGCGCCTGCAAGGCGTGAAGACGACCGCCGCCTACTACCAGGAAATCTTGCGCAACCCGGAATTCCGTAGCGGCCAGTTCAATACAAGCTTTGTGGAAAGCCACCCTGAGCTGACCAACTACTCGATCAAGCGCAAACCCGAAGAGCTGGCCCTGGCCATCGCCGCCGCCATCGCCGCCCACGCAGGCCTGTGAGGAATATAACAATGAGCAAGAAGATCTTCGTAACCGACACCATCCTGCGCGACGCCCACCAATCGTTGCTGGCCACCCGCATGCGCACCGACGACATGCTGCCGATCTGCGACAAGCTCGACAAAGTCGGCTACTGGTCCCTGGAAGTCTGGGGCGGCGCAACCTTCGACGCCTGTGTGCGCTTCCTCAAGGAAGACCCGTGGGAGCGCCTGCGCCAACTGCGCGCCGCACTGCCTAACACGCGCCTTCAAATGCTGCTGCGCGGCCAGAACCTGCTGGGCTACCGCCATTACAGCGACGACGTGGTCAAGGCCTTCGTGGCCAAGGCGGCGGTCAACGGTATCGACGTGTTCCGCATTTTCGATGCGATGAACGATGTGCGTAACCTGCGCGTGGCCATTGAAGCGGTCAAGGCCGCTGGCAAACATGCACAAGGCACCATCGCCTACACCACCAGCCCAGTGCATACCGTGGAAGCGTTCGTGGCCCAGGCCAAGCAATTGGAAGCCATGGGCTGCGACTCCATCGCGATCAAGGACATGGCCGGCCTGCTCACGCCCTACGCCACTGGCGAACTGGTCAAGGCACTCAAAGCCGAGCAGAATCTGCCGATCTTCATCCACTCCCACGACACCGCCGGTCTGGCCGCGATGTGCCAACTCAAGGCCATCGAAAACGGTGCCGACCATATCGACACGGCCATCTCCAGCTTTGCCTGGGGCACCAGCCATCCGGGCACCGAGTCGATGGTAGCGGCCCTTAAAGGCAGCGAGTTCGACACCGGCCTCGACCTGGAACTGCTGCAAGAGATCGGCCTGTACTTCTACGCCGTGCGCAAGAAGTACCACCAGTTCGAGAGCGAATTCACCGCCGTCGACACCCGTGTGCAAGTCAACCAGGTGCCGGGCGGGATGATCTCCAACCTGGCCAACCAGCTCAAAGAGCAGGGCGCTCTTAACCGCATGAGTGAAGTGTTGGCCGAGATTCCACGAGTGCGTGAAGACCTTGGCTTCCCGCCGCTGGTAACGCCGACCTCGCAGATCGTCGGTACCCAGGCGTTCTTCAACGTGCTGGCCGGTGAGCGCTACAAGACCATCACCAACGAAGTGAAGCTCTATCTGCAAGGCGGTTACGGCAAGGCGCCTGGCACGGTGAACGAAAAACTGCGCCGCCAGGCCATCGGCAGCGAAGACGTCATCGACGTGCGCCCGGCGGATTTGCTCAAGCCGGAAATGACCAAGCTGCGCGGTGAAATCGGCGCATTGGCCAAGTCCGAAGAAGACGTGCTGACCTACGCCATGTTCCCGGACATCGGGCGCAAGTTCCTCGAAGAGCGCGACGCCGGCACCTTGGCTCCTGAAGTGCTGTTGCCGATCCCTGAAGCGGGCGGCGTGGCCCGTGCTGGCGGCGAAGGCGTACCGACCGAATTCGTTATCGACGTGCACGGCGAAAGCTACCGCGTGGATATCACCGGTGTCGGCGTGAAGGCCGAAGGCAAGCGTCACTTCTACCTGTCCATCGACGGCATGCCGGAAGAAGTGGTGTTCGAACCGCTCAACGAGTTTGTCAGCAGCGGCGGCAGCAAGCGCAAGCATGCCACCGAACCGGGCCATGTCAGCACGGCGATGCCGGGCAATATCGTCGATGTGCTGGTCAAGGTCGGCGACGTGGTCAAGGCCGGCCAGGCCGTGCTGATTACCGAAGCCATGAAGATGGAAACCGAAGTGCAGGCAGCGATTGCCGGCAAGGTGAGCGCTGTACATGTGGCCAAGGGCGACCGGGTGAATCCTGGCGAAATCCTGATTGAGATCGAAGGCTGATCACAGCCTTCGAGACTGACGTTTAATCCTCGGGGGGGCAGGTGCTCCCCTTTTTTTTCGCCTGAAATTCAGGCGTTCCCGGGCTTAGAAGCTCATTTTCCACTGGCCCATCAGGCCTTGGTCGTGGCCATGGTTGCCGGCTTGGCTGGTATAGGTCAGGCCGACGCTGTGTTGGGTGGACAAGGCAAGGTCCAGGCCTGCTTGCAAGTCAAAGCTATCGCGGTCCAGGGCGGTGCCAGTGATGGTGTAACCGTCGATCAGGCCTGGCGCATAGCGCGAGGTTTGGCGGACCTGGCTATTGACGTCGCCATACAGGTGCTTCCAGCTCGTACTTAGGTGAGGCGTGAGGCTCATGTTGTTGTCGAAGCGATACAGCGTTGCCAGGCGCAGGCCAAAGGTGCTGTTCAAGTTTCGCTGGGTTTGTGGGCCGACGTTCAATGCGCTTACGCCGCCGCTCTCTTTGAAACGGTCGCGCTGATAGCGTTGGTAGCCGAGGCCGACGAAGGGTTCGACAGTGGAATCACCGCTGCCCAATTGATAGCCGAGTTCGGAGAACAGTGTCTGGCTGCTGGCGTTGTATTTGCTTTTGAGCGAGTCGTGGTAATTGAGCAGGCTGACGCTGCGTTTGTTCTGCCCGGCATGGTTGCTGTAGATCGCCCCCAGGCGCAGGGCGAAGGGGCCGTCCTGGTGCACGGCGTAGCCGCCCAAGTGCCAGCTGTCCAGGTTGGCGGCATAACGCGGGGCATCGAAGTGGCTGGAGGTCTTGGCGCCCATGACACCCACCCGCCAGGCATGGTCGAGCGCCCAGTCGGCGCCCAGCAACAGGCCTTGGGTATCGTGCTTCAAGCCGGCGCTGCCGTGTTGTGCGTCTAGGCTGCCGCCGTTGCCCAGGCCTTGCACCCAGAAGTGGCCGTCGTCGTCAGTAGGCAGTGTGCGCAGGGTGGCGAGCAATTGGCGGCTCAGGTGCTGGGTGGTGGCCTGGGTTGCGGTGGCCAGGTTGGCGTTTTGGCTGGCGGCCAGTTGCTCAAGGGCTGCGCCGATCCCTCCGGGTTGCTTGCTCAATTGCTCAAGTGATTTTTGCAGCTCCTTGAGGTCTTCCGAGTCCAACTCGCCGGAGGCCACCAGTTGAATCACTGCCGGCTCCAGCACCTTGGCGACCTGCAGGCCGTTGTGCGAAGTGGCCTGCTGGGTGAGGAATCCGTCGAAGGGCGGTGGAATGGGCGGCGCTTCGAACTTGGGTATAAACGCCCCGCTATAGTCGGTGGCGTCGTAGGGATGGTTCTCATAGGGCTTGTATTCGATATCGCCTCGCGCGTGGGCGGGCTGAAAACTCGCGGCCACTGCCAGGCCGATGACGATTGCGGTTCTTTGAAGTGTAAAGGGCATGAATTCCCAACCTCTGATGAATGAGGCCGGGAATTTAGGCGAGGTGCGGGGGGATAACTGTCAGGCTATCGACCACCGTTTTGCGGGAGTTGTCTCTAGTACGGTGCGATTAAAAACTCATCTGCCATTGGCCGGTCAGCGCATGGTTGCGGCTGTTGCTGCCCACTTCGCCGGTATAGCCCAGGCCCAGGCGATGACGGACGGATAAGCCTACGTCCAGGCCCGCTTCGAGCAACAGGCTGTCCCGATCCAGCGCACTGCCTTGCACATTGAAGACGGTGCCACCGGCCAGGAAAGCCTGGCGTGTGGTGCTGTCGACATCGCCATAGGTGTGCTTCCAGCCAACGCTGGCACGGGGTGTGAGGCTGACGCCGTTGTCCAGCTGGCTCAGGTGCGCCAGGCGAAGGCCGAAGGTGCTGCTGAAGTTGTCCTGGGTCTGGCCCTCGACATGCAACGCAGCGGCGCCGCCTTTTTCGTTATAGCCGTCGCGTTGGTAGCGCTGGTAGCCGAGGTTGGCGAACGGTTCTGCGCTCAAGCGGCCACTACCCATGGCGTAGCCCAGTTCAGCGAAAGCCTGCTGGCTGTTGGCGTCATAGTCGCCCTTGGGGCGGTCGTTAAAACCGT
This sequence comes from Pseudomonas sp. NFR02, assembly GCF_900119375.1. Taxonomy (NCBI): domain Bacteria; kingdom Pseudomonadati; phylum Pseudomonadota; class Gammaproteobacteria; order Pseudomonadales; family Pseudomonadaceae; genus Pseudomonas; species Pseudomonas sp. NFR02. The sequence goes on along the minus strand of NZ_FPJJ01000006.1, from coordinate 195,872 downwards.
TGAAGGCCACCGTGCGTTTATTGTCGCCCTGATGCCCGCTGTAGGCCGCACCCAGGCGCAAGGCCAGTGGGCCGCTCTGGCGCAGGGCATAGACGCCGGCGTGCCAGCTGTCGACGCTGCCGTCCACACCGGTGGTGTCCAGGTCGGTCTTGGAGTAACCGCCCAGCACACCCAGGCGCCAGTCACTATCCAGCGCCCAATCGGCGCCGAGCACTGTACCTTTGGTGCGTTGGGTCAAGCCGTTGCTGCCGTGCTCGCCATCGAGCTTGCCGTAGCTGCCGATGCCTTGCAGCCACAGGCGGCCGCGCGCGTTCGGGTCATTGAGGTTGCGCACCTCGGCGGGCACGCCGGTGGCGGCCAGTACCGGCGTATCTTGGTCATTGAGCCCCACCAGCAGTCCCGCACCGCCACCCACCTGGTGCATGGCGGCGAGCATGCTGTGGCCCACTTGCGCACTGGCATTGAGGGTGGCGCTGGTGAGGTTGGCGGTGCTACTGCCCGCCAGTTGCTCGATGGCTGCCCTGGCTGTGGCGGTGGTGGTATTGAGCAGGGCGTTGTACAGCGGGTTGTTCGTGCCCAGGCCTGCCAGGCTGTTGGCGGCGCTGGCGCCATTGCCGGTGCTGGCGAATTGGTTGAAGGCGATGTCGTTACGGGTGTATGTAAGGCCGACCTGAGTGGCGCTGTAATCCAGGGTTGGGGTCAGGAAGGCGTAGTCGCTGGTGACCTTGCCAAACGTGCCATTGATGCTGCCGGCTTGCAGCACGTTGTAATGGCTTTGCCAGGGGTAGGTGCCTTCGCCGGGGTTGACCGCCAGGGTCGCGCCATTGAGGTAAGCGGTGCCGCCGACCTTGATCGGCGCGCTGCTGCCGTCGGCGTTGACGCCATAGGCCAGGGTCGAGCCGCTGCCCATGCGCAAGTCGCGGTTGATGGTGGCGGTGCCCAACGCGGTGTTGGTCTGCAGGGTGCCGTTCACCACCAGGCTGCCCACCGAGCCGCCGCCGGCATACACACCGCCTGTGTCGACCGTCACGTTACCGGTAATCCCGCCTTGGTTGACCAGCTTGGCACCGCTGGAAATCTTGCCGCCGTCGCTGAAATCACCCTGGCCGGTCAACGTCCAGGTACCTTGCTTGACCTCCAGCCATTCAAGGTTGCGGCTGTCGCCAAAACTGCCCCCTGCGACGTCGTCCAGGGTCAGTCGGTCGTAACCGCTGCCGCCGTCCACCGTGCCGATAAAGCGGCTGCCGTTGCGCAAGATCAGCTGGTCATCGCCGCCGCCCAAATCCAGGGCCAGGCCATTACTGCCGCTGATCGTGCCGCTGTTGATGACCGTGTCGGCGTAGTTGCCGACGAACTTCACGCCAAAGCCATCCAGGCCCTGAATCGTGCCGTGGTTCTCCAGGATGGTAGCCGCGAGCCCCGGCCCGTCGCTGCCGTCGTCCACCAGGATGGCATTGTTGGCACCACTGATCAACGCGCCTTTGGCGTTGTAGAGAGAGCCACCGCCCAGGGCGATCCCTTCGCTGCCGTTGGCAAAGCCGTTCTTGTCGACACCCCCGGCGCCGACACCCTGGATGACGCCGTAGTTTTCGATATGGGCGATCTTGTCGATGTCCACGCCGTCACCGTCGCCATCCGGTTGCAGCCCGGAGAACGCGCCGGTGATGGTGCCGTGGTTGATCACAGTGCCGTCGCCATCGGAACCAAAGCCCGAGCCGTTGCGGCCGACCACCGTGCCGTAGTTGGTCAGCGTGGCGCCCTCGTCCGTGGTGATGCCATGGCGGCCACCGGAAATCAGGCCATAGTTGGTCACCGTCACGCCGCTGGCGGAGTCGATGTCCACGCCATCGAACTTGTCATCGCGGGAGAAGGTGTTGCCGGTGGAGATCTCACCGTAGTTAGTGATAGAGGCGTTGGCGCCAGTCTTCATGCCGTCGCTGGCCTCCCCGCGAATCAAGCCACCGGCACGGTTGATGATCGTGGTGGTGACGTTGCTGCTGCGCAGCGCATCCAGGTCCAGCCCTTGGCCGGTGGCCGAGCGAAGGGTGCCGCTGTTGTCGATCAGCACGCTGCCGCTGACAACGTTACTGTTGATGCGCAACGCATCATTGGCACCTTGAATCACCCCACCGGCAAGGTTGTAAATGCTGTACCTGCGCTCCCCGCTGACGTTCCCCGAACTGTCGATACCCCGACCGCCACTGGAGACCAGCTTGCCCGCGTTAGTCACCACCACCCCCGCACCGCGGGTGCCGTCCTTGAGCGTCACCGCCACCCCGGAGGTTGTAATGCTGCCAGGCGCCGACGTGGTCAACGTATCACTGCCACCCAGGGTTTGCCCCTGTGTCGTAGGCGTGTCGATCTGCAGGGTCTTGGCTACGGCTGCTTCAATGAAACCGCCGCTGGCCAACAGGGTGATGGCGAGCGCGAGGCGTTGTGGACACGGGGGCATGCTGGGCGACCTTGTTATGGCAAGCGAGTCGACTGGTATAGCGCAAGGTCGTTGCAGAAATGTGTCGCAGTGATGACGGTCAAGTCGTATGCATTAAATTGCATATCTCCAGGTCTTTCCCCTCCATATCTGCATTTTAATGCATATATAAAGACACTCTATGAGTGAGAAATGCACTATATTGCATGTGTTGCTCTCATCACTGCTTAGCAGGTGCACTAAATTGCAGAAAGACACCGCTTACTCTTTGACGCTGCAAATTTTCACCGCCGGGCACTGGCATGATGCTATGCGGCTTGAATTTCCTGAACCGCAACGGGGTTTTGTCGGGCCCTGCAGGTTTCATTACCGCCAGGATTATCTGGCCGATCACCTCGAAGAGATCCAGCAGCCTTTTTGCTACGCGGCCAGTGCCCGGTTCCCGCTGGATTGGGACGTTACGGTGCTCAAGTCAGCCCCCGCTTTTTTGCACGATATCGCGCCAGCCGGCGCGGCCAAGCGCTTTTTGATGCAGCGTCTTGGTCGTGAGAAACCCCAGGCCATCGATGACGACTTGTTCTTGCTGGGGCGCAGTACGCCGGCGCCGATTGGCAACATGCGGATCAAGGAGTCCATCCAAGCCCTGGGCGGTGAAACCCCGATGGGGTTTGCACGACATGAGGTCGTCAGTCGCGATAGCCGTTTCCTGGAATATGCCTATGAACAAGGTGCTGCCATCGGCGGTGCTACCGGAGCAGGGGGCGAGGCACCGAAATTGTTGATGACCCAAGGCGTAGATGGCTTGCTGTATCCAGACGCGATCCTGAATGACGCTGACGTCGCTCAGCACTGGTTCATCAAGTTCGCGCGCAACCAGGCTACGCAGACTGATCAAGATATCCTGCGAAGTGAGTACCACTATTACCGGGCGCTTGAGTCTCTTGGCATCGAAACGGTCGCCACCCAAGGGCTGGCGCTGGAAGAGGCGACAAAACCCAGCCTGTGGATGCATCGTTTTGATCGCAGGCTGGGTGAGGGCGGTGTTGAACGGCTGGCCGTCGAGTCGATCTATTCCTTGGCCGGTGTGACCACCCCTGGCAGCTACATGGATCATCTGGAGGTGGTGAGGCTGTTGGCCGATCAATGGCGAGCAGTGGGACAAGAGGACCACGTCGCAGATCTGGTCGCAGAGTACCTGCGCCGGGATTTGCTGAATAAAGTGCTGGGTAATTCGGATAACCACGGCCGCAATACATCGATCATCCGCGAGCCCAAGGCGCTGCGCCTGGCCCCCATTTATGATTTGGCACCCATGGTAATGGACGCTGAAGCCGTCACTCGAACCACCAAATGGCCCAAACCCTTGGAACTCGCCGGGGATATCAATTGGCGAGCGGTATGCGAGGCTCTGGCCGACCTCGTCGACCCCGAGCAAAGCTTTGAACGCCTGCGACAAACAGCCGAGCACCTGCGTGCATTACCGGATCTTCTGGTGGCCAGTGGCGTGCCCGCTGTGACCTTGAATCACCCAAGCATCCCATTAGGGAAACTGGACCTGCGTCTCAGGCAGTGGGGGTTGAGATGACGATTAGCATGGATGCTCGTGCTTTGTTGATCGACAGCGTCGAACAAGGCTTGGCCGGTGGCTCGCTTGAGCTGGGCTCCGCCGTACGCCGCCTGCGCATCGAAGTGACCGGCCTGCACCAAAGCCAGTTCGCCAGAATGTGCAAAATTTCGGTGCGTACCCTGGTGCATATCGAACATGGCGATGGCAACCCAACCCTGAAATCGCTGAATGCCGTGTTTCGGCCCTTCGGTTTGCAGATGGGCGTGGTCAAGGTGCGGCGCAACAGGCCCTGACCGTCAACCGCGCCGCACGTAGCCCTTGCCGAAATGCCGCTCCATCCGCGCCTGGATCAATTCGAGCCCCAGGGACATCACCCAATAAATGATCGCCGCCGTCGTGAGCATCTCGATATAGCGGTAGCTTGAGCGGCCATAGGACTGCGCCAGAAACATCACTTCCCACACGCCCATCACCGAGATCAGGGAGGAGTCCTTGAGCATCGAGATGAACTGGTTGGTGGCCGGCGGGATGATGGTGCGCATGGCCTGGGGCAGTGTCACGTGCCAGAAGATCGCCCTGTCGCGCATGCCCAGGGCCAGCGCGGCCTCGCGTTGGCCGTGGGGCACGCCGAGGATGCCGGCGCGGAAAATCTCGCTCAGGTAGGCGCCGTAATTCAGTGACAACGCGATGATCCCGGCGACGATGGCGCCTGGCACCAGCCCCAATTGCGGCAGGCCCAGGTAGATCAACTGGATCTGGATCAGCAGCGGCGTGCCGCGAAAGAACGAGGCGTAGAAACTGGCGATGCCGAACGCCACGGCACTTTTGGACAGGCGCCCCAACGCGGTGATAAAGCCCAGCACCGACGACGCGACAATGGCGCACAGGCACAAGAACAGCGTCAGCGCCGCGCCTTGCAGGAAGCCGTTGGGCGCAAGGTGCAGGCCGACCAGGTTGGGCAGCTTGTCGAGGATGATCGAGAACTTCAGGTCAAAGCTCAGGAAGAAACTCGCAAACAGCGCGAACAGCGCCGCCCAGGTCAGGTAAAGCCGTAGGCGAAAACTCATCGGCTGATATCGGCGCCGATCCATTTTTGCGACAGCGCGCTCAAGGTTCCGTCCTGCTTGAGCTGGGCGAAGACCTCACGCACTTTGCTGTCCCACTGCGGGTCGCCTTTCTCGATGGCCACCGAGTTGGGCTCCGAGTACAGCGGCGCACCGGCGAGCTTGAAACGCTTGTCCTGGGTCAGGCGCGGCTGCGCGGTGACCAGGTTGGTGAGGATCGCATCCAGGCGCACGCCAGCGCCCAGGCCCAGATCCTGAAACGCCACGTTGTCGGTGTCGTACGGGGCGATCTGCACCTCCTCGAACGGGTACTGCAACTGCGTGTCTTCGGCGCCTTCGATCACCAGGTTCTTGTTCAGGTAGCTTTCGTAGCTAGAGGCGCTGGTGAGGCCGACCTTCTTGCCGCTCAGGTCCCGGGCGTCGTGGATGCGGTCGTCCTTGGCATTGACCACAATCACGGCGGGCGAGGCGTAGTACTCCACCGGGAAGTCGAACACCTCGGCGCGTGCCTTGCTTGGGGTCATGGAACAGATGCAGATGTCGTAGCGCCCGCTCCAGCGGCCGGCGGCGATCACGTCCCAGGACGGAGTTTCCAGGCGCAACTTCACGCCCAGTTTTTGCGCCACGGCCTTGGCCACGTCCACGTCGAAACCGTCGAGCTGGTTCTGGTCATTGAGAAATGAAAACGGCGGATAGCTTTCCATCAGCACGCCGACCAGCTCTTTCTTCTGCTCGACACGATCCAGCGTGGCACCGCCAAAGGCTTGGGTTGAAGCAGCCAACATCGTCAGGCCCAGGGCCAACAGCGGTCTGAATTTCAAAATCGAACACCTGAATAAAAAAGAGGTTGTTATTAACCGAACGGTACGCATTAAATAGTTATAAGAACGACTCTCATAGTGAGTTATTTTCATAAGCATATGAGTAAAAAGCATATGGGCGCAGTAAGCACAGTAATTCTCGATGGTGGCATGGGCCGTGAACTGCAACGCCGTGGCGCGCCGTTCCGTCAGCCGGAATGGTCGGCACTGGCCTTGAGCGAAGCGCCGCAAGCGGTGGAGGCGGTGCACGCGGCCTACATCGACAGCGGCGCCAATGTGATCACCAGCAACAGTTACGCGGTGGTGCCGTTCCATATCGGCGAAGCGCGGTTCGCCCAAGAAGGGCAGGCGCTCGCCGCCCTGGCCGGTGAGTTGGCGCGACGGGCGGTGCAGGCCTCCGGTAAAGCCGTGCAGGTAGCCGGCTCACTGCCGCCGCTGTTTGGCTCTTATCGCCCAGATCTGTTCCAGGCCGAGCGCGTCAGTGAGTTGCTGACCCCCTTGGTGAACGGCCTGGCCCCGCATGTCGATCTGTGGCTGGCGGAAACCCAGAGCTCAATCGCTGAAGCACGGGCGATCCATGCCGGGTTGCCTAAGGATGGCAAGCCGTTCTGGCTGTCGTTTACCTTGAAAGACGAAGACACCGACGAGGTGCCGCGCCTGCGCTCCGGCGAACCGGTGGCGGACGCAGCCGAGGCGGCGGCGCAACTGGGCGTGCAGGTATTGCTGTTCAACTGCAGCCAGCCGGAAGTGATCGGCGCGGCGATTGACGCTGCCCGCCAGACCTTCGACCGTTTGGGTGTAGCGATTCAGATCGGCGCCTACGCCAACGCTTTCCCGCCGCAACCCAAGGAAGCCACGGCCAACGATGGCCTGGACCCGTTGCGCGACGACCTCGACCCACCCGGCTACTTGCAATGGGCGGCCGATTGGCAAGCGCGCGGCGCTAGCCATCTGGGTGGATGCTGCGGCATCGGACCGGAGCATATTGCGGTGCTGGCGCAGCGCCTGACCGACTGATTCACCGCTAGTCAAACCTGTGGGAGCTGGCTTGCCTGCGATGGCATCAACTGGTTTTGCCTGATACACCGAGGTGTCTGTATCGCAGGCAAGCCAGCTCCCACACATGTGAGCCTTAACCCCGACACTCTGCGAGTGTCTTCAACTGGCCCGAGTCACTCTGGTTCGCCTCCGACAACCACGCCTCAAACCCGGCACCGACCTTTGGCCATTCCGAATCCAGGATCGAATACCACGCGGTATCCCGGTTCCTGCCCTTGACCACCGTGTGCTGGCGGAATACGCCTTCAAAACTGAAGCCCAGGCGCTCGGCCGCGTACTTGGAGCGAGCGTTGGCGTTGTTGCACTTCCATTCCAGGCGGCGATTGCCCTGCTCGAAGGCGTACTTGGCCAACAGGTAGACCGCCTCGGTGCTTTTGGGCGAGCGTTGCATCGAAGCACCGAAGGTGACGTGTCCGATCTCGATGCGGCCTTGTTCGGGCACGATCGACATCAGGCTGAGGATGCCCTGGACCTGGCCGCTGGCGCGGTCGATCACGCTGAAAAAATACGGGTCGTCATGGGCCGCGTGATTATTCAGCCAGGCATCGAATGCGCTGCGTTCAGGGAAGGGGCCGTAGGGCAAATAGTCCCATAGCTTGGGATCGGCGCCGGGGCCTTGCAGGGCGTTGAACAGGTCATCGCCATGGCGCGCCGGGTCGAGTTTTTCCAGGCGGATAAAGCGCCCTTCAAGCAGTTGAACCGTGGGCGCCGGGACGCCTTTCCAATCAGCGAGGGAAGTGATCATGCTGTGCTCCTTAAAGACCTTTGCGAAATTGGATGAAGCCTGGGCGTTCGGCGATGCGCTCGTAGAGTTGGATCGCGGTGGCGTTGGTCTCGTGGGTCAACCAGTGCACTTTGCAGCAGCCATCGGCCTTGGCAGTGGCGTAGACGAATTCGATCAGCTTGCGACCTACGCCCGTGCCACGTTGGGTCGGGTCTACCAGCAAATCCTGCAGGTAGCAGGAGTTCTCGATGCTCCAGTTGGAGCGATGGTAGATGAAGTTGACCATGCCCACCGCCTTGCCGTCCTGCCAGGCCAGTGCCGAATGGGTCGGCTCGCTGGCGTCGATCAGGCGTTGCCAGGTGCTTTGGCTGACGGCGTCCGGCAGTTCGGTGTTGTAGAACGCCAAGTAGGCCTGCCACAGCGGCAGCCAGGCGGCTTGGTCGGCGGCTGTAACCTGGCGAATGTCGATCAAGCTCATTCTGAAACTCCTTGGGGAATAAAGCGGGCGAGGGTCTGGTCACGTACATCGGCACTGGCGGCCAGGCCGTCACGTACACCGGCCATGTCGGCGGCGCTGCGGTTCTGGCTGAGCTTGCGTTTGCCCACCAGGCGCTCGATCGGCAAGGCAAAGCCGACGATGGCCTTGAGCATGCCGTCAATGTAGTCCGCCGGTGCGTCGCTGACACGCCAGGGTTGGGCGCGGCCGCTTTCATGGCGGTCGGTGAGGGCGGTGACCACCTTGAGCAAGCGCTCGGCGTCGCTGAATACCGCAGGCGTGCCATAGGCGTGCACGGCGATGTAGTTCCAGGTCGGGACCACTTTGCCGTGCTCGGCCTTGGCGGGGTAAAACGCCGGGCTGATATAGGCTTCGGCACCGGCGAAGATCACCAGCGCTTCACCGCCATTTTGCAGCTCGCGCCATTGCGGGTTGGCTTTGGCCAAGTGACCGTACAGCGTGCCATTGGGCCCTTCATCGGGGTTGAGCAGCAAGGGCAAGTGGCTGGCTTGCAGGCCGTTTTCACCCACGGTTACCAACTGCGCCAGACGGGTGTGCTGGATCAGTTGCTGGATTTCGGGCAAGTCATCGAGAGCAAAGGCGCGGGGTGTGTACATGGAGATTTTCCTTGGCGAATGCCGGCATCCTAGGCAGGCTATTGGTTCGTTGTAAGAGCCATCTAGCGCTATTTTCATAGGTCCAATATGCCGCCTGTTTCGCCACCGTTGTCCTTCAACCCCGCCGGTATCGAGCTGGACCGCCGCCAGGGCCTCACGCGCCAGCTTTATGAGGCCCTGCGCCAGCGGGTATTGGATGGGCGATTAGTCAGCGGCACGCGGTTGCCCGCAACCCGAGATTTGGCGGCAGCCTTGTCGATTTCCCGCAACAGCGTGGTGCGCGCCTACGACCAGTTGTATGCCGAAGGGTTTATCGAGAGCCGGGTGGGTGATGGCACCTATGTTGCCCAATTGCCGATGGCCGAAAAACTATCCACAAAAGTATCCACAGGGTTGTCAACAGGCTTATCCCCAGGTTTATCCACAAAATGGGCGAATTTGCCCGAGGATTTGGATGCCGAAGTTATCCACAGCGCCGGTTTGGCACGGGTAAAAGACCACCATCTGCCTCAGCCGCCGTTGGGACCGCCCCGGGCATTTCGCGTGGGCGTCCCCGCCTTCGATCTGTTCCCGTTTGAGGTATGGGCCAAGCTGAATGGGGCGTTCTGGCGCAAACCCGACCTGGAGCAGCTGTGCTATGGCGACCCGGCCGGTGACGGTCGCCTGCGCGGTTTGATCGCCGCGTACCTGCGCAGCTCGCGCGGCATGCAATGCACGGCTGAACAAATTGTGATCACCAGCGGCGCACAGCAGGCCATTAGCCTTTGTGCACAGTTGCTGGTGGAGCCTGGGGATGGCGTGGCGGTGGAAAACCCTGGCTATCGCGCGGCCGGCCATGCATTCGCTTTGGCCGGCGGGCGACTGCATGGCGTGCCGGTCGACGGCGAGGGCATGGATTGCCAGGTGCTCAGTACCCTCAATGATTGCCGCGTGGCGTATGTCACGCCTTCACATCAGTACCCGCTGGGCGTGGTGATGAGCCTGGCTCGGCGCCTGGAATTGCTGGCCTGGGCCGAACGTTCAGGCGGTTGGATCGTGGAAGACGATTACGATGGCGAGTACCGCTACAGCGGCGCGCCGCTGTCACCGTTGGCCGCGCTGGATCGCAGTGGCCGCGTGCTGTATGTCGGCACCTTCGGCAAGGTGGCGTTCCCGGCGTTGCGCCTGGGTTACCTGGTATTGCCACCGGGCCTGGTGCAAGCCTTCACCCGGCGCCGCGCCGTGGACGTGCGTCACTCCGAAGTCAGCACCCAGGCGGTGATGGCCGAGTTCATGGCGGCGGGGCACTTCCAGCGCCACATTCGTCGGATGCGTCGCGCCGCGCTCAGCCGGCGCAATGCGTTGTTGGCCGGATGGCCCACCGGGTTGCCCGGGGTCGGCGCGTTGCCAAATGCCGCGGCGGGTTTGCACATCACGGTGCGGGTGGACAGCCTGGCCCGGGAGCAGGCGTTGCTCGCTCAGGCCCGTGCAGTGGATGTCGAGATCAATGGTTTGAGCAGCTATTGGCTGGCTGGCACACGCCCGCCACCGGACCAGCATGCTGGCCTGGTGATGGGGTTTGCCGCCGTGCCGGAGGCGGCCATTGCGCAGGCGCTGGCGCGTTTGCGTCAAGCGTGGAAGGCGTAGCCGATCAGTTGTTGAAGAACAGCGACTTGGCCAGTTGCTCACCGATACTGCGGCGGTGGATTTCTATGATGTCCCAGTCACTGGGCCCGGTACGTTGGTGGGCGCCGCCGAGCCGATGTTGTTCGCGGGTCTTGAGATGATCCTTGGTGAAATTCTCCAATGCAGCGTTCTTGGTTTCATAGTGAAAGTGCGCGTACCACAGCGCCGTGCCATTCTCGTTATCGCGAATCTCGTACTCGTCCAGAAAGTCCTTTCTGGGCCCCTTGAGGGCACGCCGAGTGATGACCTTGACGATGGTGATCAGCCCCTGGCTGTGCAGCCAGTTCACCCGTTCCGCGGTTGGGGGCTGGCGCTTGATCATGTCGATGTAGGTTTCTTTGCCCTGCCGATAGAAACGTTGTGCCGCGTCTTTGAGATGACGATTGGTCACAGCAGCGGAGGTATGTTCGCTTTCTGTGAGATTGCGCTGGGTCAGCGCTTCTTCGATGTTCTTTGACGCGTCTTCCAGCGTCTTCGCATAGTCATCGAACATATCTTGAATGTCTTGCGGAGCATGCCAGGGCTTTGTTGAGAAACCCTTGTATTTGCGAATTTCGGCGTGTTCGCCCTCCAATAGCGTTTGCCCAGCGTTGATGCTGGTGTCCAGGTCCACCGAAACAGGCACGGGTGGGTGCAGCGCAGTTTTGTGCCGTGTGACCCACACCCCTGGCGACTTTTCATGGAATGTGGCGATCACCTTGCCGGTCATGCCGGCCCTGACGTCTACCAGGGAACTGTCGGTTTCACGCGGTTCACCCATTACCAAGCCGTGATGGCGTGTTTTGATTACTTTGCGCCGCGGGCGGGGCTCGGTCTTCGAGCTGCCGGGCTTGGGCTCCAGGGCTTTCTTCGTTCGCAGCAATTGCGCCAGGTCGTGCACGGCCCGTTGGCTGAACTCGCCAATCTGTTGGCGGAAACTTTCCAGGCGGCTTTTGTGCAAGTGTTGTGGGTAATCGGCGTGAAGATCGAGCAGGCGCTGGTCGGCACTGGAAAATTGCTCTACCAGGCTGTTGAGTACATCGATGCGCTCATCCAGCGATGCGCCATTACCGCGTTCCACAATCTCATTGAAACTCTCGACGTTCAGTTCGGCGCTATCGACGATCTGGCCCATCCGCTCGCGCAGCGTGGCGGGGATCTGGCGTTGCTCTTCATCGATACACAAGTAGCGGCCCAGGATGATCTCCAGGGATTTGAGTTCAGTGAGGGTCAGCTGTGGCAACTCCCCGATGGTTTTACGAATGACGGCTGCACCCTCATCTCCCAATGCTCTGAGATCGTTGAAACGGTCGTTGATGAACTGCAGGCGCTTGATGATTGCCTGGTTCAGGGTGGACAGGTGTTGGGCGCTGCGAGCCTGGTTTTTATAGTCGATGTCCACCTCGGCGTCGAGGATTGGGGACGACGACTTCAGGGCCTCCCTATAACTCACCACTTGTTGCTCCAAAGCGATCTGAGTCAGTTGCAATTGCTGTTTCAGGTAACCGCTCATAGTGCTCTGGTAGGTGGGCACCGTGTCGATGATGCTCAAGGACTTCAGTTGGCTGATCGCTTCGTCATACGCCGCCAGCCGGCTGTCGACTTTACCGATGAACGTTGTACGTCGCAGGTCCGTGGACGGGCCAGGGGCAGCGTCCAGCGCAGGCTTTGCCTCAAGCACGTCCAGCTGTTGGCGGGCGGCGACCGCGTCGAAGGCGTTGAGTTGAGTCATAAGTGCCGCAATGCGCGCCGGCTGATCGATCTTGACCGCACGCCGCCGGTTTCGAAGACCGCCGCCGCGTAGCCGCAAACGGACATCGACAAACCATTGCCCCGCGAGGTTGCCGATCAGCGGTGGGCCGGTACGCGAAGGTTCCTTCGGGTCGATGATGACGACGCTGTCGTTGTCATCCACCGTGACCTCGAACCAACGCTCGCTGACCGGTGCGTACCACTTATCTGCAAGCGGATAGAGATTGAGATGGTGACCGGGGTTTTTATTTTGTTCACCGAGTTTTTCGGGCTTGGCGACCTTGAAGCTGTCGAGCGTCTTGGCCAGTCCGAGGCGGCTGTGACTGAGGGCTCCGCGAGTGTGCACGGGGCCTTGATGCTTGGCTGAAAGTTGGCTGTCGGAAATAGTGGCCTGTTGGACTGAAGTAAATGTCTTATCGGTAACGGACGGCCTGCCTACCGTTTCAATCGTCGTTTTCGTGGGTTCAGTGCCGACCCTGGGGGAAGCGGATCGCTTGGACGCTCGAGGGTGGCGCAGGGCGATGTGCAGCGTTAGGGCCATGCCGAGGTTGAGGAAGACATCCACCAACGCTGTCCAGGAGGCGGGCTGGTCACTCTTGTTCATGGCCTCCTCAGCGGCCTGCAGGTCGTCCATGATTTGCCAGACCCAAGCGGCGATGCCAAGGGTGCGGCCCAGGAAGGGCAGGGCGGCGTTGAAAATTTGCCAGCCGGCCTGTCGAAAGGTCGCCCAGCGTTTCTGTACGTTGGACACCGACTGGCGTGTCGCCAACTCGACCATGGCATTGGCGTTGGCCTTGAACAGCGTGGCAAAAATGTCATTGCCCATTTCTTCATCGCTCAACGTCACCGGGCCACTCATGTACAGCACGGTGAGCGGTTCGACCAGTGCGCGCACCACGGTCCAGGGCGAAGGAAGGGTGTCGGGGAAAACGTATTGGGCGTAGTTGAATCTTTGCGGTTCAGGTAGCCAGGCCAACACCGACTCGCGCAAGGAGCGCTCATGTTTGATGGCATAGAGCAGGTTTTGCCGCGACGCAAATTGCATCAGGGCTGGCTCCAGCAATGGCCGATAGAGTACGCAGGGACCGTTGCCGGAATGCTTCGGGCCAATCACGAACATATTGGTGACCACGTCTTGCTCAGGCCCGGGGCGCAGGCTGGGCACGAAGGCCAGGCGGCGGATGACAATGGGGTGCCCGTCGACACGGCGCGTATGTTCATCGGGATGCATGACGGCGGCGACGTAGCGATAACCCAGCTCATCGAAGCCGCCCTGGCTGCGGATTTTCATCTGCAGGGCCAGCAACGGCAGTTGAATCTGCAGGTGGCGGATGTAGAGCTGTTGGCGGTGACTCGATTGGGTGGGGTCATCGAGCAGTTGCTGTTTGACCAGCGCGGGGTAGCGCTGACCAATGTCGATGTCCTCGATCACGTCTTTCAGGTAGCTGTAGGTCAGCCATGCGGGGGCGTCACCGCCCCTGCCGTTGTAGTGCACTGTCACGTTGCCGGTGGGCAGGCCGGTGAGGTTTTCCAAGGCCAGGTCGATCAGGCTGCGTCGTGTGGTGTCCACGGCTCCGGGGACGATAAACGTGCCCCACAGCACTGGGCTCTCGATAACGATTTCGATGTTATCCAGGTCCAGGCGCGCCCCCGCTTGGGGGGAGCGGATAAGGTTTTGCAGCTGTGTCCGGGCGTAGTCACGAATGGCTGGAATGCCGTCCTGAAACGTTTCGCCGTGATAATGGCTGTGCAGTTGGGCCAGGTTGATCATATAGCGGCCGTAGGCGGCGATATCGGAGTCCGTTGCCGAAGCCAGCCAGTCTGGAAGTTGTCGGTGAATATCGCGGATATTCGACAGCTGGTGATCGCTCATTTCTTCGATACTGGGCACGATGCGGGCAACCGTGGTCGCGGGCACCTTTGCTTCGGCCAGGTTACCCAGGCCGGATTCGCCATAACTGCCTATGGCGTAGATTTGCAACGAGATCAGATTGCAGGCCAGCGTATCGAAGAAGTTGCCGTCGGGTTCATACAAGCGCCATTGCAAGGTGGCGTCGCTGGCGGGCGCACTCATTCGCGCAGGCAGCGCGGCACCCAATTGTGCCAGTGACTCGAACGTTTCATACCCGCTCACCAACGAGTGCGTCAGGATCATCGGGCGATTGGCGTGCTCGCCCACCAATACGGTGATATCCAGGAAGCTGGCATGGGTGGACCGGCCGGCTTCAAGAATGTCCACGTCGACCAGGTACGCGTGGGTCTTGTAAGGGTCTTTCAGCGAGCGTCTGGCCAGGTCGGGTTCCTGGAAAAATGCACGTGCCATCGCGCTTTCGTGCTCACTCAGGCCTTGCTCTTCGGTGATGTTCCACACCTTCCTCAGTGTGCTGGATAAGGATTGCCAGCGTGGACCGGTGGTGCCATTGGACGCGTTCCAGAAGTCCAGTTGCTGTTCCTGGAACGCAGTGAACAGCAGGTCGGATAGCTCGTTGATCAGGCGTGCGATGGCATCGATTTTCACTGCCAGATGCACAGGAATCAGAGCGTACGGCTGCAAGGTGAGGAAATGTTGGCCGTCGATATAGGTCACTCTCTCGCTGGACAGTGCCTGGCGGGCCAGCACTGAGGTGAGCGATTCGACAGTGGCCGGCGCACGCACGACGTCGTTGCCGACCACCACCCATTGAGGGCTGACGACCATGGCCAGGTCGGGTTCGATATCCAGCGTGGGATATAGCGCCTTGATGGCTGAGCGCAATGCCGTTGCGGCCACTTCGCGGATAGTGGGGCCACTGGTTAACTGGGTCAGCAGTTCATAGGTAGTAGGTGGACGGTGATTGTTGACAGTGTCATTGGGCATGCGCAGCTCCTTTGCATTCAATGGCCCGTACGGGCTTTAAGGAACGCGCAAGGTAGCGAGCGACGTTACCGCAGGGGTGGTAGATACGTCGCGCTGCGGCTGGCTGCGGTCATGAGTCGAGGGCGCGAACGCCCCCGCCTCAGGGGGGAGTCATTTCACCGTGAAAAACAACCGCCGGGCCTGGTCTAGATTGATTTCACTGAGATACACCGCGGTTTTCTGCTTCTCGCCAAGGCCGTTGAGGGTGTCGGACTCCGCGCCACGGGCGTGCTCCTGCGGGGTTTTCAGGCGCGCGCGCAGGAATGCCTTGGCGGGCACCCAGTCGGTTGAGTAATGAAAGTGGGCATACCACAGCACGCTATGGTCTTCGCGGTTGTGGATGGTGTACTCGTCCAGATAGTCCTTCTCCGGGCCTTTGAGCCGACGCCGCGTGACGGTTTTCTTGATGACGACCTCTTGGTTTTTCAGCAGCCATTCCAGGGCATGCACGGTGGGTGGATGCTTTTTGAACAACAACGACTTGTAGCGTGAAGCCTCCTTGTAGAGGGCTTGGGCCGCCTCGTTGAGCTTTCTGTCCACAAGCGCAGCCGAGTCCTTGTGGCTCTCGGTTGCGTTGCCTTGGGTGAGGGCCTCTTTAATATTCGAAGACGCCTGTTCCAGCACCAATGCGTGCTGGTGAAACAACGTTTCTATGCCGATGGCCGTGCGCTCCGGCTTGGCCGCTTGTTCGGCGGTCCGCTGCTTAAAAGTCTCCAGTGCGTCCAACAGGTCCTGTGCCTGTTTGATGCGGGTGGCAACGTCCACGACAACACTGGGTTGTGTTTCGGCGGGCGTTACGCGCTGCACCCAGACGCCTGCGGGCTTTTCGTGGAAGGTCGCCATGATGTCCTGAGTCAGTGGAGATCTGATATCTACCAGACCGGTTTCCTCGCCTGTTGCTGACAGGCGTGGGTCACCGACCAGCACACCGTTGTAACGCGTATAAATGACTTTTTTCCTGGCTTTAGGCGGGGTCGGCGGCGGAGTTGGCCGGTTTCTGATGGCGTCCCGGTCACTGTGCAGCAGCTCCAGGTGGCCAACGGTTTCGTTGTAGAAGCTGCGGATTTTTTCACGCAGGCGCGTAAGGGGGGTGGTCAGTGCAACGTTGGTAAATTCCGCTGGAAAGTCCTGCAAGCGTTCATCGAGGACATTGAACTGTTCGACCAGGCTGCCCACGGTTTCGATGCGTTCGTCCAGACGCGACTCGCTGCGTTCGAACAGGGTTTCACGCAAGGTCTGAATCGACAGATTGGCGCTGTCGACAATACGGTCGATGGCGTTCCAGGCATCCGGAGCCGTGGTCATGCTGTTTTCGTCCACGCACAGATTGCGCGCCAGGGTCACTTGCAGGAACCTGAGGTCGCGGGCTGTGTAAATCGGCAAGCTTTTGCGGTGTTGGCAGATAGCCTTGAAGCCGGATCGCCCCATCGTTCTAAGCTGAGCGAACCGCGACTCTGTGTAGTTCAGGCGTTCGATCATGTCCTGGCTCATCTCGGTCAAGGTTTGGGCGTCCTCGATATGACGCTCGTCGGGATGGCTGGCCTGGCGCTCAATCTGGTCCAGCACGGTTTTAAGCTTCGGCGTGAACGCGACTTGAGCTTCGCGTATACCGGTTTGCGTCAGGTCCAACTGGGCGCCGACGTAGCGCACGACTTGCTCTTGATAATTGGCAGTCGGGGCAAACACATTCAAGACCTTGAGTTGTTGCAGCGCCGTTTCGTAGTTATTTCGCTGGGCCTCGAGCTTTTGCAGGTAGATCTCACGGCGGGCATCGGCCGAAGTGCTGGCCTCGGTATCCTCCATCTCAGCGCGGGCTGCCTGTATCTCCAATTGCGTGGCGCTCTTGTTTCGCTCAAATTCTGACAATCGCCGCTGGGCTTCCACTGCCTTGACGTCCGCTTCGGATTTGGACCTTTGCTGTTGTTTTTTCGGGCCGCCGCCGCGCAGACGCAAACGCGTGTCGATGAACCATTGGCCCTGGGCGTTGTGAATCAACGTCGGGCCCGTGCGCTCCGGTTGTTTGGGGTCGATGATGACCACTGTTTCATCGTCATCGGTGTTCACCTCAAACCAGCGCTCCCCCACGGGGGCGTAGTAGCGCTGTGCATGCCGGAATAGGTGCTGGTGCTGGCCTGCCGCGCTTTCAGCGGGGCCCAGGCCGTCGGGCTTATTGATTTTGAAGCTGTCGAGCAGGGTGGCAAGTTCGCCAGGGGCGCGCTTGACTGCGCCACTGATGTGCAAGTGAGGTGAGTGTTTGGACGCCAACGCCTGGGTCAGGGACGGCTGTTGTTTGACGGTGACGTCCGTGGCGCTTGTCGGCTGCGGCAGGGTTGGCTGGGCCTTGCGTGGGTAGCCTGGACGGTGGCTGCGGCTGGCGACATGCAGGGTGATGGCCATGCCAAGGTTGAGCAGGACATCGGTGAGCGCCGACCACTCGGCTTGCTGCTCACCGTGCTCCTGGGCCTCGATAAAGTTCTGCAGTTGATCGACCACCTGCCAGATCCACACCGCCGTGCCCACGGTACGACCGAGAAAAGGCAGCACGGCGTTGAATATCAGCCAGCCGGCTTGCTTGAACGTGGCCCAACGGTTTTCGGCATTGGAAACCGATTGCCGATCCGACAGTTCGATCAAGGCATTGGCGTTGGCTTTGAACAGAGTGGAAAATCGGTCGCCGTTAAGCACTTGTTCACCCAGCGCCATGGGGCCGCTCATGGTCCATAGTTTGTCAGGCTCGATCAGGTAATCGGCCACCTGCCAAGGCGTAGGCAGTGCGCCGGGGAATACGTAATTGGCGTAGTCGTTACGCACCGCATCCGGTAGCCAGGCAAGTACCGACTCGCGCAGGGTGCTCGATTGCGAAATCCCATAGATCAGATTGGCCGGGGTTGGGAACTGCATCAGGGGTGGTGTGAACATCGGTCGATACAACAGGCATGGGCCGGCCGTCAGGTCCTCGGGGCCGATCACGTACATGTTGGCAACGGTGTCCAATGTCGCTTCCGCGCGCCGCAGGGGCCGAAACGCCAATGGCCTGAGCACAATGGTTTGCCCGTCAACCTGGCGGTCAGTGGCCTCGTCTTGTAACACCGCCGCCACATAGCGGTAGCCTCGCTCGTCAATGCCTTCTTGCTGGCGAATCTTGGCTTGCAAGGCCTGCATAGGCAGTTGGATACGCAGGTGCTGGCTATAGAGGGTTTTACGGCGTAATGACTCCTGCGGGTCGTCCAGCAGTTTTTGTTTGATCAACGCGGGATAGGCACTGCCGATATCGGCATCGGTGACCAAGTCTACAAAATAGCCTGAGGTCATCCATCCAGGCAGGCTGAACCCCTTATCGATCTCGACAGATCGATTGCCGGTCGGCAGCGCAATCAGGTTTTGCAAGGCCAGTTCTACCACGCTCAAAGAGGTGGTTTCGAACTGACCCGGCACCACGAAGGTGCCCCAGATGACCGGGCTTTTCACCGTCAGGCGGATTTTATCCAAGGGAACGTTGGCGCTGGCAGGATGATCCTTGATCATTTGCGCCTTGATCACCTTCAACGCGTAAGCCTCGATGGAGGGAACGTCGTCGAGGTAAGAGCGGCCGGCGTTCTGGTTGTGCAGGGCGGCGAGGTCCTTCAAGTGCCGGGCAAAGAAGTTCTGGTCGGCGACGGACGCCTTCGTCAGCCAGTCGGGCAACTGGTTCTGATACCAGGCAAGCCCTGGGCCCTTTTCAGGGGCAAGCGGGGCGATGGCTGGCGGCGTGCCGAGGACGACATCGGCGTTATGGGTCTGGCGCAGGTCCGAGAAGTCGATTGCACCCACGGCCTCGACCAGCACGGACACCATTGCGCAGGCCTGATGATCAAAAAAGTCGCCATCAGGCTCGAACAGCCGCCAATGAATTTCCTGGTTCGAAGCAGAGGCTGGCAGGTGCAACGACAATGAATTGCCCAGGTGCTCCAGCGAAGGAAATTTTTCATAGCCCTTGAGCAGTGAATACATGAGGATCGAACGCTGCCCTTCATGTTCGCCGAGCAGTACCGCGATCACCACTTCATTCTGGTGCGTCACGTGGTCAGCGTCGACGCGGTCGATATCGATCAGGCAGGCCTTGAGGTTGTAAGGGTCTTTGCCCTTCCTGTCGGCTTTATCGGGGTGGGTGAACAGGGTGCGCGCCATGGCGCACTCGGTGGCGCTCCAGTCGTCTGCGGTCTCGACATTCCAGACTGCCCGCAACATGCTCGACAACTCGTGCCAATGCGGGCCGCTGCCGTTGGTTTGATTCCAGTAGGCGACCAACTGTTGCTGGAAGGCCCGCAGCATGACAGGAGCCAGCAGGTTGAGGGTTTTGGCGATTTCACAGATACGCACGGGCAAGTGAACCGTCGGCTCGACGATCGGTTGCTGGGTGAGAAAGTGTTCGCCCTCGATGTACAGGGTCGGCACTGACAGAACTGCCTGTTGAGCGAGGATGTCGCTGAGTGCCTGATATTCCGTGGGCCCCGCGACAATCTCGTCGTCAATCAGTCGCCAGGTCGGCGTGCCGACCATGGCGATGTCCGGGTTGATATCCAGCGTCGGGTACTGTTCCCGAAGTGACTGGCGCAACAGAGCCGATGCGGTCTCCCTGAATGAAGGGCCGACATAGAGTTGGGTGAACAGCGCTGAGCGCTCATCCAGCCGTTTGGCGTTCGTGTGGTTATTTGCAGCGGGTGAGGTCATAGAGTGGCTTCCCTGTCTGACCGGTTGATGGAGATAGCCCGAGGTATAGGTTCGGAATTTCCATGCTAGGGCTCGGCCAGACAGGTAGGCGGTGCTTACATAGGCCTGCTGTTAAATGCACGTACGCCAGTACAGCGCTTCACCTCCCGGACTTAATCTTGGTCCAGGCCCTTGTCCTGGCGCGTTCGGCTTTGCTGTCCAGGGGTTTGAGGGTGTAGAGCGTGGTCATGGCCGTGTCGGTCGGGTACAGGTTGGGGTTGTTGCGTATGGCCGGGTCGACCCGCTCGGTAGCGTCCTTGTTCGGGTTGGGATAACCGACAAAATCGCTGACCGGTGCGATGACGTCGGGTTGCAACAAATAGTTGATGAAGGTGTAGGCGTCGCCCGGGTTTTTAGCGCCCTTGGGAATGGCGAGCATGTCGAACCAGATCGGCGCGCCTTCCTTGGGCAAGCGCATGTCCACGGTCACGCCATTCTTGGCTTCCTTGGCGCGGTTGGCGGCTTGGGAAAAACTGCCGGAGTAGCCCACCGCCACGCAGATATCGCCATTGGCGATGTCCGCCATGTATTTGGAAGAGTGAAAGTAGGTGATGTACGGGCGGATCTTCATCAACAGCGCTTCGGCCTTGTCGTAGTCCTTGGGGTTGCTGCTGTTGGGGTCCAGGCCCAGGTGCTGCAACGCCAGGGGCAGGATCTCCGAGGGCGAGTCCAGCAGCGCGACGCCGCATTGCTTGAGCTTGCTGATGTTCTCTTCTTTGAAGATCAGGTCCCAGCTGTCCACGGGGGCGTTGTCGCCCAGGGCCGCCTTGACCTTGGCTGGGTTGAAGCCGATCAGGATGGTGCCGTACATGTAGGGCACGGCGTATTGATTGCCGGGGTCGTTGGCTTCGATCAGCTTCATCAGTTTGGGATCGAGGTGGTTCCAGTTGGGCAGTTGGCTGCGGTCCAGGGGCTGGAACACGCCGGCTTCGATCTGTTTGGCCAGGAACACGTTGGAGGGTACCACCACGTCATAGCCGGAGTTGCCGGTGAGCAGTTTGGCTTCCAGGGCTTCGTTGGTGTCGAAGATGTCGTACACCAGCTTGATCGACGGGTGCTGGGCCTTGAAGTCTTCCAGCGCCTTGGGCGTGATGTAGTCGAACCAGTTGTAGACCTTCAGGGTTTTTTCTTCGGCCTGGGCTGCGCCGCTGACAACCACGGCGCACAGGGCGAGCGACTTGAGTATGTTCATTGGGCTGCTTCCTCGAAACCTTCCAGCACGTTGACGGCGTTGATGCCGATTTCTTCCACCGCGTAGCCGCCTTCCATCACGAACAGCGTGGGTTTGCCCAGGCGGGCAATGTGTGCGCCCATGGTCAGGTAGTCCGGGCTGTCGAGCTTGAACTGCGAGATGGGGTCGTCCTTGAACGTGTCCACGCCCAGGGACACCACGATGATGTCGGCGGCGTAGCGCTCGATTTCGGCGCAGGCCTGTTCCAGCGCGGCGCTCCAGGCCTGCCAGCCGGACCCGGCCGGCAACGGATAGTTGAAATTGAAACCCGCGCCTTCGCCTTCGCCGTGCTCATCGGCATAACCGAGGAAGAACGGAAACTCTGCCTCCGGATGGCCGTGAATCGAGGTGAACAGCACGTCGCTGCGCGCATAAAAAATCGACTGCGTGCCGTTACCGTGGTGGTAGTCCACGTCGAGGATCGCAACCTTTTTGCAGCCTTGATCAAGGAATGCCTGGGCCGCGATGGCCGCGTTGTTGAGGTAGCAATAACCGCCCATCACATCGCTGGCGGCGTGATGCCCCGGCGGGCGGCAAAGGGCGAAGGCACTGTGGGCGCCTTGGGCGATGGCGGCCTGCGCGGTAAGGGCCACTTGCGCCGCGCTGTAGGCCGCTTGCCAGGTGCCGGCGGTGATCGGCGCGCCACCATCGAAACTGTAATAGCCCAATTGGCCGTGCAGGCTGGTGGGAAGCACACGGCGCAACGTACGAGCGGGCCAGGTGTAGGGCAACAGGTCGCCGTCCTGGCCGTACTCGGTCCAGCGTTGCCAGGCGCCTTTGAAGAAGTCGAGATAGTCGCGGCTGTGAATACGTTGCAGCGGCGCCAGGCCGAAGTCCTGAGGGGCCTGCACGGGGCCCAGTTCACGGTCCTTGACCCGTTGCAGCACGTGATCGGCACGCGAGGGCATTTCGAAGCAGGGCATCAGTTGCCCGTCCATCAGTTCACAGCGGCCATGGTGCAGGTGGTGATCGTCCGAGTAGATCGTCAGCATTTGTTGTTCTCCGCAGGCTGTATTCGTGAGTGCAGTCTTGCGGCGCACGCGCTTTATGAGAACGACAGGAGCGGCCAAAAGGAGATAAATATGGCCAAAGTGTGTGTCCGCAATTCGCCCCTTATTGGCGCGTCATGCTCGAAATTGGCTCGGCGTGACGCCGCTCCAGCGCACGAACGCATGCCTGAAGCTCGCCGTTTCGCTGAACCCCAGCGTCTCGGCAATCCGGTGGATCGGCCACAGGTCGTTAGCCAACAACTGTTTGGCGCGTTCGAAGCGCAGCTCATCGAGCAGTTCCTGATAGCTGCAACCCAGGTTGTGCAGGTGCCGGCGCAGGGTGCGCGCCGAACAGTTCATCTGCTGGGCCAGGCCATCGAGCCCAGGTGCGGCGTGCAATTGTGCAGCCAGCAACTGGCGGATTCGCCCCAGCCAGGCCTCGCGCCCGGTGAATTCGGTGTTCTGTTTGCGACAACGTTCGACCATGGCCTGGTGGGTGACCGCGTCGGCCAGGGGCAAAGGTTGGGCGAGCCAGCGTTTATCAAAGGCGAACGCGTTGGCGATCGCCTGAAACTGGAGCGGGCAGTCGAAGCTCTCGGCGTAGCGGGCCTGATAATCCGGCGCCTCGTGCTCGAACCGAGCGCCCAACAACGGCAGGGGATGGCCGAGCAGGTCGTCGCAAATGACCTTCAGTGATCCCAGGCACAGCTCGACATTGAAGGCAGTCAGTGCCGGGTTTTCGCGGTAGTCGCCGGCCGTGAACCAGATGCGTTCGCCGTCTTCGTCCAGGCTCAGTTCAAAGAGTGTTCCCAACAGCGCCGGATACCGCAGGGCCAGGCGCAAAGCGTCACCGAAAGTGGCACTGGTGAGCAGGGCATAGCCCAGTAGGCCGTACGAGGAAACATGCATACGCCGCCCAACGATCAAGCCGATATCACGCTGATGGGCCACGGCATTGGCGCACACTTGCATCTCCTGATGTGTGGCGATACGCGTGTCGGCGCGGCTCAAATCCGCCGCACAGATGCCGCTGCCGGCCAGCAATGCTTCATGGGGCAAGCCTTCGGCCTCGAAGGTACGCAGCACCAGGGACACGGCATTGAGGGTGGTGAGGTGGGAATGCAGCATGGGAACTTCCAGCCAGGGGATGGCTGGAAGTGGAGCAAGTTACATGCCGGTCAGCTCAGCTCGCCGCACAGGTCCAATTCCACCAGGCGGCGGATTTCTTCGCTGTCCAGCCCCGCGCCGATCAAGGCGTTGAGCTTGCCGAAGGCTGCTTCTCGGGTCATGCCGCCGCCGGACAGTACACCCACGCTGCGCAGGCGGCTGCCGGCTTCGTAGACATCCAGTTCCACGCCGCCTTCATGGCATTGGGTGATTGCAACCACTACCACCTCTTGATCCTGCGCACGTTGCAGGCTGGCGAGGAAGGCCGGATTGTCACTTGGCCCGGTGCCGCTGCCGAAGCATTCGAGTACCAATGCCTGGATGCCGCTGTCGATCAATGCATCCAGTTGCGCGGCAGCAATGCCCGGAACGAGCGGCAGGACGCTAACGTTGGCCGGGGCCTTGTCGTTGCGGTAGGCCAGCGCGGCGGGAAGCCTGTCTGCCAGGGCGACACCGCCGTTGCGCTGCAGTGCGGCAAACGGGTTGCGCCCAAAACTGCGAATCTTCGCGCAGCGAGTCGGCGCCATCAGCGCGCCGTGGAAGTACAGGTGCACACCCGGCTTCAGGCCTTCGCCCAAGGCCGTCAACGCACCGCTGACGTTTTCCCAGGCATCGCTGTCGGGCACACCGGCCGGCAGCATCGAACCGGTGAACACCACCGGCGCCGGGAGGCCCAGCAGCTGGAAGCTCATGGCCGCTGCGCTGTAGGCCAGGGTGTCGGTGCCGTGCAGGATCAGTACGGCATCGCAGCCGGCGTCTACCGCCTCGACCACGGCGCTGCGCAGGCGTTGCCAGTAGGCGGGGTTCATGTTGGCGCTGTCGATCAGTGGTGACATTTCCCGGAAGCGCCACGCGGGCAGGTCTGCGTCGGCAAACTGTTCTCGCATACGCACTTCAAAACCAGACGCGGGCGCCAGGCCATTGGCGCTGGCCTGCATGCCGATGGTGCCGCCGGTGTAGAGCACCATGACGTTGTTAGCTGATTGCATCGAAAATCTCCTGAACGAAAAACGCCGCCGGGCCCAGAGCATGCCCAAGGCCGGGCGGCGTGTCATCTAGCCGTGATTAACGTTGCGCTTGAGCGCTCAGTTCAGCTGCCGGAGCCGCCTCGGTTTTCACCGGGTTGGCTGGCCATGCCTTGCGGTCCAGGTCCAGGTCGGGGAACTGGCTGGAGTCGAACACCGGGGTCTTGATGCCCGCTGCGCGCTGGTTGTCGTAGTCATTGAGGATGCGCATGGCAATCTTGAACAGGAACGCCAGGGCAAACAGGTTGACGAACGCGAGCATGGTCATGGTGATGTCGGCGAAGGCGAACACGGTGCTCAGGTTCTCGATCGAGCCCCAGAAAATCAGCACCAGCACCAAGGCGCGATAGCCCATCAGCACCTTGCGGTTATTGCCGACCAGAAAGCGCAGGTTGCTCTCGCCCAGGTAGTAGTTGTACATGATCGAGGTGAACACGAACAACGCCAGGGCCACCGAGATGAACATGCGGCCCCAGTCACCCACCACCGCCGCCAGGGAGTTCTGGGTCAGGGCAATGCCGTCGCCTTCAAAGCCTGGGGTGTAGAAACCCGACAGCAGGATCAGCAACGCAGTACAGGTGCAGATCACGAAGGTGTCGAGGAACACGCTGAACGCTTGCACCACGCCTTGGGCGATAGGGTGTTCTACCGACGCCACTGCCGCCACGTTAGGCGCACTGCCCAAGCCTGCTTCGTTGGCGAACACGCCGCGTTTTACACCCATGATGATCGCGCTGCCCACCAGGCCACCGAAGGCTTGGTCGAGGCCGAACGCGCTCTTGACGATGGTCGCGAGCATGGCCGGTACGTGGTCGAATTGCAGCACGATCACGTACAGGGTCACGGCGATGTACACCAGAGTCTTGACCGGTACCAGCAGGTCGGCAATCGAGGCAATACGCTTGATCCCGCCAATGAACACCAGGCCCAGCAACACCGCCAGCGCCAGGCCGGTGTAGGTGGTGTCGAGGCCAAACGCGTTATTCAACGAGTGTGTTACAGCGTGGGCTTGCAGGCCATTGAAGGCAAAGCCGAAGGTCACCAGCAGCAGGAACGCCATGACCATCCCCAGCCAGCGTTTCTGCAGGCCGTGCTGGATGTAATACGCCGGGCCGCCACGGTAGGTGCCTTCAGCGTCGGTGCGCTTGTACAACTGGCCGAGGGAGCACTCGATAAAGCTCGAAGACATGCCCACCAGCGCGGTGACCCACATCCAGAACACGGCACCCGGGCCACCCAACGTCACGGCAATGCCGACTCCGGCGATGTTACCGGCACCCACTCGGCCGGCCAGGCTGAGCATCAGCGCCTGGAACGAGCTGAGTTGGCCGGCGCTGCTCTTGAGGCTGTCTTTAAACACCGAGAACATGTGGAAAAAGTGACGCAACTGCACGAAACGCGAGCGGATCGTGAAATAACCGCCGAGCCCGACTATGAGCACGATCAGTACTTTCCCTGAGAGGAAGTCGTTGATGACTTCGAGCATGGAGTGTTCCTCGCTGATTTTTCTAATGGCAAACGCAGGACGGTCCGACGCATCGCTCGGCACCAGGCAGTGCACGACGCTCGATCCCCATCCTTTTGCGGGTGTTGTTATTCATGCGCTTTCGCGTGGTTCCCGGGCCTCGTTACCGACAGCCGCAGACGCGAAGAGGGGCGGCACTATACCTAGGCGAGCGTGATCCGTCTGCACGGGGCGATTAAAGGTTTCAGCGCGGTCGCGCAAGGCGAGGAAGGTTTGCGGTGCGATATTAGATTTTTTATGGGCGTCATGGAGCAACCTCAAGGCAAAAAAAAGGGCCTGAAGAACGAGCCTTCAGGCCCTCAAAAGGTGAGAGGTGTCTAGTCCCTCAACCTGGTGAGCGGTGCAACAAACGCTTAGGCCTTCAGCGGGACCAAACGTGGGGCAATCATGTTTTCCGGGCGCAGGATGTCGTCGAGCATGGCGTCGTCGAGCAAGCCTTCTTCACGCACCAGTTCCAGCACGCCGCGCCCGCTTTCCAGAGCGATACGCGCAATGCGGGTGGCGTTTTCATAGCCGATGTACGGGTTCAGCGCGGTGACCAGGCCGATGGAATGCTCCACCAGTTCGCGGCAGCGCGCTTCGTTGGCGGTGATGCCGACGATGCAGTGCTCGCGCAGCATGTCCATGGCGCGTTGCAGCAGGCGGATCGAGTCGAAGATCTTGAAGGCGATCAGCGGCTCCATCACGTTCAACTGCAGTTGGCCGCCTTCGGCTGCCATGGTCAGGGCCAGGTCGTTACCGATGACCTGGAACGCTACCTGGTTGACCGCTTCCGGGATTACCGGGTTGACCTTGCCGGGCATGATCGAGCTGCCTGGCTGGCGAGCCGGCAGGTTGATCTCGTTGATGCCGGTGCGTGGGCCGCTGGACAGCAGGCGCAAGTCGTTGCAGATCTTCGACAGCTTCACGGCGGTACGCTTGAGCATGCCGGAGAACAGTACAAAGGCGCCCATGTCGGAGGTGGCTTCGATCAAGTCGGCCGCCGGTACCAGCGGCTGGCCGCTGATGGTGGCCAGGCGTTGTACGGCCAGGGCCTGGTAGCGTGGGTCGGCGTTGATGCCGGTACCGATGGCGGTGCCGCCCAGGTTCACTTCGGTCAGCAGCTCCGGTGCCAGGGTTTTCAGGCGGGCCAGGTCTTCACCCAAAGTAGTGGCGAAGGCGCGGAATTCCTGGCCGAGGGTCATCGGCACGGCGTCTTGCAACTGGGTGCGGCCCATTTTCAGCACATGGCTGAACTCGGCGCCTTTGGCGGCGAACGCCTGGATCAGGCTGTCGAGGCTGGCCAGCAGCGCGTCATGGCCCAACAGCAGACCCAGGCGGATCGCGGTCGGGTAGGCGTCGTTGGTCGACTGCGCCATGTTCACGTCGTTGTTGGGGTGCAGGTACTGGTATTCGCCTTTCTGGTGACCCATGGCCTCCAGCGCGATGTTGGCGATGACTTCGTTGGCATTCATGTTGGTTGAAGTGCCGGCGCCGCCTTGAATCATGTCCACCACGAACTCTTCGTGGAAATCGCCGCGGATCAGACGCGCACAGGCTTCGCTGATGGCAGCGTGCTTGGCTTCGCTGAGCTGGCCCAACTCGCGGTTGGCGTCAGCGGCCGCTTGCTTGACCATTGCCAGACCGACCACCAATTTCGGGTAATGCGAAATCGGAACGCCCGAGAGACGGAAGTTATTCACCGCTCGCAGGGTCTGGATGCCGTAATACGCTTGAGCCGGTACTTCGAGTACGCCAAGCAGGTCTTTTTCGGTACGGAATGATGCAGCAGAGGACATGACGGAAATCATCTCAATATGGACCCGGAACTGGCCGGAACGCTGCGAATGCTAGGCTTGTAGAACTTTTTGGGCCAATGCTGTTAAACACTGGCCTATGCACAAACGGCATAATGTGGATGTGACCCGGTTATCTTGGCGGGCGTGTGTGCCAAAATGGTGCATTCCGTGGGAGGCAGTGATGAACCTTGAGAGCAAGTGGTTGGAAGACTTCAGCGCCCTGGCGGCGACGCGTAGTTTTTCCCAGGCGGCTGAGCGGCGCTTTGTCACCCAGCCGGCGTTCAGTCGGCGTATCCGCAGCCTGGAAGCCGCGTTGGGGCTGACGTTGGTCAACCGTTCACGCACGCCGGTGGAACTGACAGCGGCCGGGCAGTTGTTTCTGGTGACGGCGCGCACCGTGGTCGAACAGCTCGGTGAAGTACTGCGCCATTTGCATCACCTGGAAGGCGGGCAGGGCGAAGTCATGCAAGTGGCGGCCGCCCACTCCCTGGCCTTGGGGTTCTTCCCGCGCTGGATCGCGCAGTTGCGCAACGAGGGCTTGAATATCGCCACGCGGCTGGTGGCCACCAACGTCGGCGACGCCGTGCACGCCCTGCGCGAAGGCGGTTGCGACTTGATGCTGGCGTTCTACGACCCGGACGCGGCGATGCAAATGGACGCCGAAATTTTCCCGTCGCTGCACCTGGGCAACACCGAAATGCTCCCGGTGTGCGCCGCCGATGCCGACGGCAAGCCGCTGTTCGACCTGGAAGGCGAGGGCAGCGTGCCACTGCTGGCCTACAGCGCCGGCGCGTTCCTTGGCCGCTCGGTGAATTTGCTGCTGCGCCAGAGGGCCCTGCGCTTTACCACTATCTATGAAACCGCCATGGCCGACAGCCTCAAAAGCATGGCGCTCGAAGGCTTGGGGATCGCCTGGGTGCCGCAGTTGAGCGTACGTGCAGAGTTGGCGCGTGGCGAACTGGTGGTGTGCGGCGGGCCGCAATGGCATGTGCCACTGGAGATTCGCTTGTATCGCTGCGCGTTGGTGCGCAAGGCGAATGTGCGGTTGTTGTGGCGCAAGCTGGAAGGTGGGGCGGCGCAAGGAGATCGAGGTCTCGCTTGAATGAAATTGAGTGGTTTACTGCTCAATAGATAGTTTTTTATCATTTTTTGATCATTTTTCTGCCCAAAAAGTATTGTTGAATACGTGATCACTTGCCGGATAAATATTGGCTAGAATACTGATCAAAGGTTTGTGTAAATCCATCTTTTGATCAGGAAACTGCACAAAATGCGTATGACGAC
The DNA here is from genome assembly GCF_900119375.1 of Pseudomonas sp. NFR02. Classification (NCBI taxonomy): domain Bacteria; kingdom Pseudomonadati; phylum Pseudomonadota; class Gammaproteobacteria; order Pseudomonadales; family Pseudomonadaceae; genus Pseudomonas; species Pseudomonas sp. NFR02. The sequence continues at coordinate 167,053 of NZ_FPJJ01000006.1, read as the reverse complement.
GATGAGTGAGCAGGCTATCGCCCAAGCGATTGGCTCGCGCGTTGAAGCCTTGAGGGTGAAGAAGAACATCAATCAGGAAACGGTTGCCGAGGAGGCGGGTATTTCCCGCACGACGTTACGGCAGTTGATGGTGGGCAAGGGCACCTTGCTCAATCTGATTGCAGTGTTGCGGGTGATCGGGGAACTGGATCGGTTGAGTTCTCTGGTCGAGGAGGTGCGTTCAAGCCCCATCCAGATGGCGAAAATGGCCGGGAAAAAACGTCAGCGCGCCTATACCACCCGTAAAGACTCATCCGAAACCACCTCTATACCGGGCCAGAAAAAGCGCCTTGTGCCCGACGCAGTCAAGAAGGACACCCGTTGGTGATTGCACAGATTTATTTATGGGGTTTATACGTCGGAGCGCTCAATTGGGACGAGACAACCCAGGTGGGCGAGTTCGAGTTTTCACCCGAGTTTGTCGCCACGGGGCTTGAGATCTCGCCCATTCACATGCCCGCCCGCGCCGGGTACACCTACGCATTCACCAACCTGAACCGGGAAACCTATAAGGCGCTTCCGGCGATTTTTGCCGACTCGCTTCCGGATGATTTCGGTAATGCATTGATCAACGCGTGGTTGGCGCAGCAGGGTCGCGACAAGCTTTCGTTCACGCCGGTGGATCGACTCCTTTACCAAGGTAATCGCGGTATGGGCGCGCTGGAATATCGGCCGGCCATGAATACTGAGGCGAATGAGGCCCAAACGATCGAGATCGCGGCGCTGGCCCAGTTGGCTGGGGAGGTGCTCTCGGGGCGCCAAAGCCTGGAGGACCGGCTGGCATCCAATGACCCTAGCGTCGACGACGCCGCGTTGCAGCGCTTGATCCAGGTGGGCACAAGTGCCGGTGGCGCTCGCGCAAAGGCGATCATTGCCATCAATCGCGAAGGACATATCAGGTCAGGGCAGGTTCCAGCGCCCAAAGGCTATAGCTACTGGTTGCTCAAGTTCGATGTCGCAAAAAACACCGACGTGCTTGCCGATAGCCAGGGGTTTGGTCGCATTGAATATGCCTACCACCTGATGGCCAGGCGAGCCGGTGTGGTAATGACTGAGTGCCGTCTGCTTGAAGAGGGCGGGCGTGCTCACTTCATGACCAAGCGATTCGACCGCACCGATGAAGGTGACAAGATTCACACCGCGACCTTGTGTGCACTGGATCATGCCGACTACAAAAAACCAGGTGAGTACTCCTACGCCGAGGCTCTGAACGTGTTCAGGGCGCTGAAACTGGGGCGTTGGGAAGCGGAGCAGTTTTTCAGGCGCATGGTGTTCAACGTGATCGCCCGAAATCAGGACGACCACACCAAGAACATCAGCTTTCTGCTGGACACTGACGGTACCTGGTATTTGTCGCCTGCCTATGACATTACTTGGTCCTATATGCCTGGAAACTTCTGGGTCGACAGCCATCAGATGAGCATCAACGGTAAGCGCGACAATTTTGTGGTCGATGACCTGCTCAGTGTGGGCAGCCAGATCAAAGGGCTGAAGGCCATGCAGATCATCCGTGAGGTGCATGAGGCGGTGGTGCAATGGCCTGTGATCGCTGCAGAAGTGGGGGTCTCGTCGGTCATGATCGATGCCATTGCCAAGACCCATCGAATGGACCTCGCGCCTGACTCTTAAGTCAATAAAACCGCCACTTTGCGCCGCTAGACAGATGGTCATCCCAGGGGCTGTTTATCTGGATTATTACGGTATACTGCGCGGCCTTCGGCCGGTCCAACCGGCCTTAATTCGTACACCAAGCCACGCCGGTCTCCCGCGTGGCTTGTTGTTTTTTGACGCGCCTGCGGGCGCCCAGAGAGAAGAGGCACGACGATGAGTGCATTGGTTGGCGTGATCATGGGCTCCAAGTCCGATTGGTCCACCCTTAGCCACACCGCCGATATGCTGGAAAAACTCGGCATTCCGTACGAAGTGAAGGTGGTCTCCGCCCACCGCACCCCGGATTTGCTGTTCCAGTATGCCGATGAAGCAGAATCCCGTGGCATCGAGGTGATCATCGCCGGTGCCGGCGGCGCGGCGCACTTGCCTGGCATGTGCGCGGCCAAGACTCACCTGCCCGTGCTGGGTGTGCCGGTGCAGTCGTCGATGCTCTCGGGCGTGGATTCGCTGTTGTCCATCGTGCAGATGCCGGCTGGCATTCCGGTGGCAACCCTGGCGATCGGCAAGGCCGGCGCGATCAACGCAGCCTTGCTGTCCGCCAGCATCCTGGGCGCCAAGCACCCGCAGTTTCATGCGGTGCTGAAAAAATTCCGTGCTGAGCAGACAGACAGCGTGCTGGACAATCCAGACCCACGCATCGCCTGAGGTTGTTATTGATGAAAATCGGTGTAATCGGTGGCGGCCAACTGGGCCGCATGCTGGCTTTGGCGGGTACGCCGCTGGGGATGAACTTCGCTTTCCTGGACCCGGCGCCGGACGCCTGCGCTGCGGCCCTGGGTGAACACCTGCGCGCTGACTACAGCGACCCGGACCACCTGCGCCAACTGGCCGATGAAGTCGACCTGGTGACCTTCGAATTCGAAAGCGTCCCGGCCGAAACCGTGGCCTTCCTGTCGCAGTTCGTGCCGGTGTACCCGAGCGCCGAAGCCTTGCGCATCGCTCGCGACCGCTGGTTCGAAAAGAGCATGTTCAAGGACCTGGGCATTCCGACGCCGGCCTTCGCCGACATCCAGTCCCAGGCAGACCTGGACGCCGCGGTCGCCAGCATCGGCCTGCCGGCGGTGTTGAAAACCCGCACCCTGGGTTACGACGGCAAGGGTCAGAAAGTCCTGCGTACCGCGGCCGATGTGGTCGGCACTTTTGCCGAGCTGGGCAGCGTTGCCTGCCTGCTGGAAGGCTTCGTGCCGTTCACTGGCGAAGTCTCGCTGATTGCCGTACGCGCCCGTGATGGCGAAACCCGCTTTTACCCGTTGGTGCACAACACTCACGTCAACGGCATCCTGAAAGTGTCGGTAGCCAGCACTGACCACCCGCTCCAGGCCCTGGCCGAAGACTATTCCAGCCGTGTGCTCAAGCAGCTGGATTATGTCGGCGTGATGGCGTTCGAGTTCTTTGAAGTCGACGGTGGCCTCAAGGCCAATGAAATCGCCCCGCGCGTTCACAACTCCGGACACTGGACCACTGAAGGCGCCGAGTGCAGCCAGTTCGAAAACCACCTGCGGGCGGTGGCGGGCTTGCCGTTGGGCTCCACGGCCAAGGTCGGCGAGAGCGCCATGCTCAACTTCATCGGCTCTGTACCGCCGGTGGAGCGTGTGATGGCGATCGACGATTGCCACGTGCACCACTACGGCAAGGCCTTCAAGGCCGGGCGCAAGGTCGGCCACGCCAACCTGCGCTGCAAGGATCGTGCGACGTTGCAAGCGCAGATTCTCAAGGTTGAAGCGCTGATCGCCGAACAATAAGCCTGGCCACGGCGGGAACCATTGGGGTTCTGCGTCTCTCTGATTGCAGGATGCCAAAGCCTGACTAGGCTTTGGCATGACTCATACCAATCAGAGGGAAATGCCATGGGTATCATCGGAACCATCTTTATCGGCTTGATCGTCGGCCTCCTGGCGCGCTTCCTCAAGCCTGGCGACGACAGCATGGGCTGGATCATGACCATCCTGCTGGGTATCGCCGGTTCCCTGGCCGCGACCTACGGCGGTCAGGCCCTGGGGATCTACCAGGCAGGCCAGGGCGCAGGTTTCATCGGCGCGCTGGTGGGTGCCATCGTGTTGCTGGTGATCTACGGCCTGATCAAAAAGAAGTAATCAGCCGACAAAGTCCTCTGCGCTGCGCAGGCGCAGAGGGCTAGAATGCTCGGCACTTGTATTTGCCGAGCCTCTCCATGCGCCGTCTTCTGTTAACGCTTCTTCTGCTGGGCTCTGGCCTGGCGCACGCTGGCGAACTGCCGGAAACCGACTGGCTGGACCTGATGCCGCTGTCGGATCAGAAAGCTCTCGAAGCCATGCCCGAGATCGACCATAACTCTCCCGAAGCTCAAGGCACGTTCACCGAAAAGGGTGGCTTGAAGCAGAGCAAGGGCCTGCCTGCGGTGATGTATTCCACCAAGACCGTCGCAGCCATGAACGGCAAGAATATCCGCATTGGCGGCTATCCGGTGCCGCTTGAAACGGACGCCAAGGGCCGCAGCACATTGTTCTTCCTGGTGCCTTACCCGGGCGCCTGCATACACGTGCCGCCACCGCCGCCTAATCAATTGGTGCTGGTGCGCTATCCCAAGGGGCTGAAGCTGGATGATATCTACACGCCGCTGTGGGTCACGGGCACGTTGAAGGTGGAGAAGGTCAATAACGACTTGGCAGACGCCGCGTATGCGCTGGAGGCCGGGAAGGTGCGGGTGGTGAAGGAGTCTGATCTCTAAAGCTCAGAGCATAACCCCTGTGGGAGCTGGCTTGCCTGCGATAGCAGCGCCTCGGTGTTCCTGATACACCCAGTTGCCTGCATCGCAGGCAAGCCAGCTCCCACATTTGATTGGGTTTACAAGGCCAGTGCCGTGATGCTCACGCCTAGAGTGTGGCTTTCGCCGGGCGCCAGGTTCACAACATCGTCCAGCACGTTGGCCGTCTCGATGCACAACATACCCTGCCAGCCGTCATCGGCCATATCGTCGAAAGCCTTGGCGCGTTCAGTCCAGGGGTTCCAGACCACGGTGGATTTCGAGCCTTCGCTGGTGAGCTGGATACGGCGCTGCCAATCGCTATCGACGATATTCAGCTGTGTTGGAGTATTCAGGTAAATGCGGTCTGTTTCGGCGCTGAAGTGCAGCAGCCCGGCTTGCTGTTTCTCGGCCCACCCGTCGGCGGTATCGATGTAGGCCACGCCATCCAGGCCCTCGACCTGCACCTTGCGCACATCGCTCACGGCGAAGTAGGTGTGCAATGCCTGGCTGAGGGTCACGATGTCGGCGCCGCGGTTGTGGCTGGTCAGGCGGATGTGCAGTTGGTCATCCAACAGCAGGCTCAGCGTCAGGTCTACCTGATGGGGCCAGCCTGGAAAGCCGCCAGCCGGCACCGGCAATACCAGGTCCACTCGCAGCGTCTGGCCGTCGAGTTCGGTGGTGGCCAATTCCCAGCGGGCGGTGCGCACAAAACCGTGGGCGCCGGCAGGCTGATTACTCTGGCGCATGGCTTTGACACTTTGCGGGTTGCGGTCGAACACCCCGAACCACGGCCAGCACACCGGTACGCCAGTACGAATGCCTTTGCCCTGCTTGAACACGGCCTCAGGGTTCGGCCAGATCAGCGGCTGTTCGCCCTCGCGCTGGTAACTGAAGATATGCGCACCCTGGTGGGCCACCATCAACTCGGCGCCGTTGTGGCGGATGCGCCAGCAGTCCAGCTCGTCGATTTTTACCGTCTCAACGTGGGGCGTAGGCATGACAAAGCTCTCTTAGTGGCAGGCAATGGGGCAATTGACCGTTAAAACCCGGCGAGGTTTAACGCGCCCGTGACGGTACCGAGCGCGTGCGGCCGCTGCCATCGATGGCGACGAACACAAATACGGCTTCGGTCACCTTGCGCCATTCGCTGGACAACGGATCGTCGCTCCACACTTCGACCATCATCTGGATCGAGCTGCGGCCGATTTCCAGGGCCTGGGTATAGAAGGAAAGCTGCGCGCCCACGGCTACCGGCACCAGGAACGCCATGCGATCAATGGCCACGGTGGCCACGCGCCCACCTGCGACCTTGCTGGCCATTGCCGTGCCGGCCAGGTCCATCTGCGCGACCAGCCAGCCGCCGAAGATATCGCCAAAACCGTTGGTTTCACGCGGAAGCGCGGTGATTTGCAGGGCGAGATCGCCTTGCGGGATAGGATCTTCTTGTTCGAGTTCGATCATGCCGAGGGTGCCTCTGACCCGTGACGCTTCATGGGTATTTCAAGTGGATAGCCGTCTTCTCAGAAAAACGTTTCAGCACCAACATACACCGCTCGATGCGTTTCTCGTAAGGCGAACTAAAGGGAAACTCTGCCAAATCGGCTGGATGGTACCCAACAGCGTTTTGGCACAGCAGCCCCTCAAGACAGCGGGTCTGGCGCTTGCACCGGCGAGTATATCGAGACCCTGGCGCCACGACGACCTTCCGACGCTCATTTGGTCGGTAAATAGACGCTGTATCGGGGCTTTTGCGCGCAACTGTGCTCCTGGCGCTGTGCTTTTTCAGGCGATTTGCTATCTTGCCAAACCCGCCGCAAGTCACGGGCGTGCAGTCCTTTACGATGATTACTATAAGAGAAGCCTTGCCATGTCCTCCGTGCCTGCAAGCAGTGCGCAACCCTCGCGCCCGCTGACCCGCAACGACTACAAAACCCTGTCGCTGTCTGCCTTGGGCGGGGCGCTGGAGTTCTACGACTTCATCATCTTTGTGTTTTTCGCCACCGTGGTCGGGAAACTGTTCTTCCCCGTCGACATGCCCGAATGGCTGCGCATGATGCAGACCTTCGGCATCTTCGCCGCCGGCTACCTGGCCCGCCCCTTGGGCGGCATCATCATGGCGCACTTTGGTGACCTGCTGGGCCGCAAGAAAATGTTCACCCTGAGCATCTTCATGATGGCCGTGCCCACCCTGATCATGGGCTTGCTTCCGACCTACGCGCAGATCGGCCTGTGGGCGCCGGTCCTGTTGCTGCTGATGCGCATCATCCAGGGCGCGGCGATTGGCGGCGAAGTACCGGGCGCCTGGGTGTTCGTCTCCGAGCACGTGCCGCCGCGCCACATCGGCTATGCCTGCGGCACCCTGACCAGCGGCCTCACCGCCGGTATTCTGCTGGGCTCGTTGGTGGCTACCGCCATCAATAGCGCCTATACACCGGAACAGGTCTCTGATTACGCCTGGCGGATTCCTTTCCTGCTCGGCGGCGTATTCGGCCTGCTGTCGGTGTACCTGCGTCGTTGGCTGCATGAAACCCCGATCTTCGCCGAGATGCAGCAACGCAAGAGCCTGGCCGCTGAACTGCCCTTGCGCGCCGTATTGCGCGATCACCGTGGCGCCATTGTGCTGTCGATGCTGTTGACCTGGCTGCTGTCGGCCGGCGTGGTGGTAGTCATCCTGATGACCCCGACCGTGCTGCAAACTATCTATCACTTCAGCCCCACGGTGGCACTGCAGGCCAACAGCCTGGCCATCGTGACCTTGAGCCTGGGTTGCATCGCCGCAGGCGCGCTGGCCGACCGTTTTGGTGCCGGTCGCGTGCTGGTCACCGGTTGCGCACTGCTGCTGGCGACTTCCTGGACGCTGTATCACAGCCTGATGGCGCATCCCGACTGGCTGTTCCCCTTGTATGCCCTGACCGGCCTGTTTGTCGGCACCATCGGCGTAGTGCCCTACGTGATGGTCAAAGCCTTCCCGCCGGTGGTGCGCTTCAGCGGCCTGTCGTTCTCCTACAACGTTGCTTATGCCGTGTTCGGCGGGTTGACGCCCTTGGCGGTGTCGCTGCTGATGAAGGAGAGCCCGATGGGCCCGGCTTATTATGTAGCCGTGCTGTGCGTGATGGGGATGCTGGTGGGCGGGTATCTGTGGAAACGCGGTCGCTGAAGCGGGCACACTCAGATAGTGGCCTTTCATCTAATTGTCATATTTCAGACATAGAGTGTTCACACGGCCTGCCGATACTTGGCCCCGATCCAATTATCCCTATCTGCTAGGAGCAAGGCATGAAACTGAAACGTTTGATGGCGGCAATGACGTTTGTCGCTGCTGGCGTTGCGACCGCCAACGCGGTGGCCGCTGGTGTTGATCCGGCAATCCCGGCTTACGTCAAGACCACTGGTGTGTCGGGCAACCTGTCCAGCGTCGGTTCCGATACCCTGGCTAACCTGATGACCCTGTGGGCCGAGGGTTACAAAAAGGAATACCCGAACGTCAACATCCAGATTCAAGCTGCCGGCTCCGCTACTGCGCCACCTGCGCTGACTGAAGGCACCTCCAACCTGGGCCCGATGAGCCGCAAGATGAAGGACACCGAACTGGCTGCCTTCGAGCAGAAGTACGGCTACAAGCCAACGGCAATCCCGGTTGCGGTGGATGCTCTGGCGGTATTTGTGCACAAGGACAACCCGATCCAGCACCTGACCATGGAACAGGTCGATGCGATCTTCTCCTCGACGCGTCTGTGCGGCGCCAAAGCCGATGTGAAAACCTGGGGTGACCTGGGCGTGACCGGCGACCTGGCCAACAAGCCAGTGCAACTGTTCGGGCGTAACTCGGTATCCGGCACCTACGGCTACTTCAAGGAAGAAGCCCTGTGCAAAGGCGACTACAAGCCAAACGTGAACGAACAACCGGGCTCGGCTTCGGTCGTGCAGTCGATCAGCTCCTCGCTGAACGGCATCGGTTACTCGGGTATCGGCTACAAGACCGCCAGCGTGAAGACCGTGCCACTGGCCAAGAAAGGCAGCACTGACTACATCGAAGACTCTGAAGAAAACGCCCTGAACGGCAAGTATCCGCTGTCGCGTTTCCTCTACGTGTATGTCAACAAAGCCCCGAACAAGCCACTGGCGCCGCTGGAAGCTGAGTTCGTGAAACTGGTGCTGTCCAAGCAGGGCCAGGAAGTGGTGGTCAAAGACGGCTACATCCCGCTGCCAGCCAAAGTCGCCGCCAAGGCCCTGGCTGACCTGGGTCTGAAAGAAGGCAACTAAGCCTGCGATACCCGGTGTAATACCGGGCCCCTGTGGGAGCGGGCTTGCTCGCGAAGGCGTCGTGTCAGTCGCCCGATGTGTTGAATGACACACCGCTTTCGCGAGCAAGCCCGCTCCCACACAAGCCCGGTTACATCCCTAATTTTTATCCGCTGCCAGCCCTGCTTCGCGGCGGATTTGTTGCGTCACTGCACTGTCATCTTTCTGTCATACAGGATCGCTAGGGTGTGCGCATGAATGATCTGGCCAATTCCACCATGACGACGACTTCCCCTCCCAAGCGCATTGATTTCAATACGCCTGAGCTGCAACGCAAGCGCCGCATCCGCGCGCTCAAGGATCGCTTCACCCGTTGGTATGTGCTGGTCGGCGGCCTCGCCGTGCTGGCCGCCATTACCCTGATCTTCTTCTTCCTCGCCTATGTGGTTGCGCCATTGTTCCAGGGCGCCTCGTTGACCAAGGAAGACGCGTTGACGCCCGCTTGGATGCAGGACGCCGGCAAGCCGTTGATGATCTCCCTCGAAGAACAGAACCAGGTCGCCATGCGGGTTTCCGACAAGGGCCAGGCGCTGTTCTTTGCCGTGGACACCGGTGCCGAGCTCAAGCGTGTCGACCTGCCGATTCCGGCCGGTACCAGTGTTGCTTCCATTGGTGAAGATCAGCCGGGCAGCCCGCTGGTGATTCTCGGCTTGTCCAATGGCCAGTCTTTAGTGTTCCGCCACACCTATAAGGTGTCGTACCCCGACGGCAAGAAAACCATCACCCCAGCGATCGAGTACCCCTACGGCGAAACGCCGATCGTGCTGGATGACGCCGGTCGCCCGCTGGAGCACGTCGCGCTCAACGCCACCGACACCTCCCTGGTGGTGGCAGGTTCCGCCGGTTCGCACTTGAACGTGCTGACCCTGAGCCGCGAAGAAAACATGATGACCGGTGAGGTCACCAGCGAGCAGAAGCGTGTCGAGCTGCCGCAGATGACCGAGCCGGTGAAGGCGATCTTCATCGACCCACGCCAGCAGTGGCTGTACGTGATCAACGGCCGTGCCCTGGCCGACGTGTTCAGCCTGCGCGACAAGAGCCTCAACGGGCGCTACAAGCTGCTGGAAGACGCCGACACGGAAATCACCGCCAGCACCCAGTTGGTCGGCGGCATCTCGCTGATCCTGGGTAACTCCAAAGGCGGCCTGGCCCAGTGGTTCATGGCCCGTGACCCGGATGGCGAGCAACGCCTGAAGCAGATCCGCACCTTCCAGATGGGCACTGCACCCATCGTCGAAATCAGCGCTGAAGAGCGCCGCAAAGGCTTCACCGCCCTGGATGCTGCTGGCCAGTTCGGCGTGTTCCACAGCACCGCTCATCGCACCTTGCTGGTGGACCCGGTGGTCGACGGTCAGGGTCTGTTCGGCATGTCGCCACGGGCCAACCGTGTGATCGTCGAGGCGGGTGGCAAGCTGCAACCGTTGTTGCTCGACAACCCGCACCCGGAAGTGTCGTGGAGCGCGTTGTGGAGCAAGGTCTGGTACGAGAACTACGACGAGCCTAAATACGTCTGGCAATCCACGGCCGCCAACACCGATTTTGAACCCAAGATGAGCCTGGCCCCGCTGACCTTCGGCACCTTGAAGGCCGCGTTCTACGCCATGTTGCTGGCGGCGCCACTGGCGGTTGCTGCAGCGATCTACACCGCTTACTTCATGGCGCCGAGCCTGCGCCGCAAGGTCAAGCCGGTGATCGAACTGATGGAAGCCATGCCGACGGTGATCCTCGGATTCTTCGCCGGCCTGTTCCTGGCGCCGTATGTGGAAGGGCATCTGCCGGGCATTTTCAGCCTGTTGATGCTGTTGCCGATTGGCATCCTGGTCGCCGGCTTTGTCTTCAGCCGCTTGCCTGAGTCGATCCGCCTGCGCGTTCCCGATGGCTGGGAAAGCGCGATCCTGATTCCGGTGATCCTGTTCGTGGGTTGGCTCTCGCTGTACATGAGCCCGTACCTGGAAACCTGGTTTTTCGGCGGTGACATGCGCATGTGGATCTCCCACGATCTGGGCATTACCTACGACCAGCGCAACGCGTTGGTGGTCGGCCTGGCCATGGGTTTTGCCGTGATCCCGAACATCTACTCCATCGCCGAGGACGCTGTGTTCAGCGTGCCACGCGGCCTGACCCTGGGGTCCCTGGCACTGGGCGCCACGCCGTGGCAGACCATGACCCGCGTGGTCATCCTCACCGCCAGCCCGGGCATCTTCTCGGCGCTGATGATCGGCATGGGCCGCGCCGTGGGCGAGACTATGATCGTGCTGATGGCCACCGGTAACACCCCGGTGATGGAGATGAACCTGTTCGAGGGCCTGCGCACCCTGGCGGCCAACGTTGCGGTGGAGATGCCCGAGTCGGAAGTGGGCGGCAGTCATTACCGCGTGCTGTTCCTCTCGGCGCTGGTGCTGCTGTTGTTCACCTTCATCATGAACACCCTCGCCGAGCTGATTCGTCAGCGTCTGCGCAAGAAATACTCGTCGCTTTAAGAAAGGTAGAAGTCTGTGAAACAGAACTCCCTGAATGGATGGTTCAAGAGCGGCGCCCCCGGCGTCTGGATCAGCGGTGGCGCGGTGTCCATCGCGGTCATCATGACCATTGGTTTGCTGGCTGTGATTGCGGTGCGGGGCCTGGGCCATTTCTGGCCGGCCGACCTGATCCAGGCCAACTACAACGTGCCAGGCCAGGCCAACCACATCGTCATCGGCGAAGTGGTCCAGAAAGAAGAAGTGCCGCGTGAGCGTCTGAAAAGCGCGGGCCTGCCAGTGCCGGACCAAGGCCCGGAATTCATGACCCGTGAGCTGATCAAGGTCGGCAACCGCGATTTGAACGGCAACGACTTCACCTGGATCGTCGGCGAATGGTTGAAGGACCAGACCAAACCGACCAACCTGATGGCCATTGAGCGCCGTGAATGGGGCAATTTCTACGGCACCCTGGTCAACGTCAAGCAGGACGGCAAGGTGATTGCCGAAGGCGAGGCCGCGTGGCCGGAGCTGCAAGCTCGCGTGGACCGCGTGAACAAGCTGGCCGCTCAGCTCAAGAGCCTGGAAAAAACCGATATTGGCGCGATCAACGCCGGGTTGGAGCGCATCCGCCTGCACGGTCGCAAACTGGAACTGGAAGGCAAGCTCGACGCTGCCGCCCAGGCCGACATGGACGCCGACCGCGCCGAGCTGAATGCGCGCTACCAGGACATCGAAGCGCGCCTGGCCGACCTGCATGCCCAATTCAACCGCGACGCCCTGACGGCGCGTGACGGCAACGGCAAGGAAGTGGAAATCGGCATCGGCAAAGTGGTGCACGCCTACCAGCCGAACGCCATGGGCACGATGACCAAGATCGGTTTCTACTTCAGCAAGGTCTGGGAATTCCTCAGCGATGACCCACGGGAAGCCAACACCGAAGGCGGGATCTTCCCGGCCATCTTCGGCACCGTGATGATGACCCTGATCATGGCAATGATCGTGACCCCGTTTGGCGTACTGGCCGCGGTGTACCTGCGTGAATACGCCAAGCAGAACACCTTGACGCGCATCATCCGCATCGCCGTGAACAACCTGGCCGGTGTACCGGCGATCGTCTACGGCGTGTTCGGCCTTGGCTTCTTCGTGTATGTATTGGGGGGCTCGGTCGATCGTCTGTTCTTCGCTGAAGCGCTGCCTGCGCCGACCTTCGGTACGCCGGGGCTGCTCTGGGCTTCGCTGACCCTGGCGCTGCTGGCGGTGCCGGTGGTGATCGTGGCCACCGAAGAGGGCCTGGCGCGGATCCCTCGAACCGTGCGTGAAGGCTCCTTGGCACTGGGCGCGACCAAGGCGGAAACGCTGTGGAAGATCGTGCTGCCGATGGCCAGCCCGGCCATGATGACCGGCATGATCCTCGCCGTGGCCCGCGCCGCCGGTGAAGTGGCGCCGCTGATGCTGGTGGGTGTGGTGAAACTGGCGCCGTCGCTGCCGCTGGACGGCAACTATCCGTACCTGCACCTGGACCAGAAGATCATGCACCTGGGCTTCCATATTTATGACGTCGGCTTCCAGAGCCCCAACGTCGAAGCGGCACGGCCTCTGGTGTACGCCACCGCGTTGCTGCTGGTACTGGTGATCGCCACGCTCAACCTGTCGGCAGTGTGGATTCGTAACCACCTGCGCGAAAAATACAAAGCGCTGGACAGCTAATGCGATCCAATGTGGGAGCTGGCTTGCCTGCGATGCAGACGACGCGGTGTATCAGTAAGACCGCAGTGATGCCATCGCAGGCAAGCCAGCTCCCACAGACACAGAATTTGAGTAAGCCGCCCCGGCGGTTCAACGAATGAATTGGTAGCACAGGGAGCATCCCATGCAACACGAAACCCAATCCCACGGCATCAACATGTCTGCCCTGGGTCGCGACAAGCAGAGCCTGAGCCTGGCCCAGGAAACCGTGGCCATCGAAGTCCCCGGCCTGAGCCTGTACTACGGCGACAAGCAGGCGCTGTTCGATGTCAGCATGAACATCCCCAAACAGCGTGTGACCGCCTTTATCGGCCCGTCGGGCTGCGGCAAGTCGACGTTGTTGCGTACCTTCAACCGCATGAATGACCTGGTGGACGGTTGCCGTGTGGAAGGCGCGATCAACCTCTACGGCACCAATATCTACCGCAAGGGCGAGGACGTGGCCGAGCTGCGTCGCCGCGTGGGCATGGTGTTCCAGAAGCCCAACCCGTTCCCCAAGACCATCTACGAAAACGTGGTCTACGGCCTGCGTATCCAGGGTATCAACAAGAAACGCATCCTCGACGAAGCCGTTGAGTGGGCGCTCAAGGGCGCGGCATTGTGGGACGAGGTCAAGGACCGCCTGCACGAATCGGCACTCGGCTTGTCTGGCGGCCAGCAGCAGCGTCTGGTGATCGCCCGTACCATCGCCGTAGAGCCGGAAGTGCTGCTGCTCGACGAACCGTGCTCGGCCCTCGACCCGATCTCCACCCTGAAAGTCGAAGAGCTGATCTACGAGCTCAAGTCCAAGTTCACCATCGTCATCGTGACCCACAACATGCAACAGGCGGCGCGGGTTTCCGACTACACCGCGTTTATGTACATGGGCAAGCTGGTGGAGTTCGGCGACACCGACACCCTGTTCACCAATCCGGCGAAGAAGCAGACCGAAGACTACATCACCGGTCGCTACGGCTAGGAAGCTGTGGTTCTGATTGCACTGACGCTGCGGTTTTCCGCACCTTACCGGACGCTCCAAGGACGCCAACATGATTAGCAAAGAAGGCCTTACCCACCACATCTCCGCGCAGTTCAATGCCGAGCTTGAGGAAGTGCGCAGCCACCTCCTGGCGATGGGCGGGCTGGTGGAGAAGCAAGTCAATGATGCGGTCACCGCGCTGATCGAGGCCGACTCGGGCCTGGCCCAGCAAGTGCGTGAGATTGATGAGCAGATCAACCAGATGGAACGCAATATCGACGAAGAGTGCCTGCGCATTCTCGCCCGTCGCCAGCCGGCGGCCTCGGACCTGCGTTTGATCATCAGCATTTCCAAGTCGGTGATCGACCTGGAACGCATCGGTGATGAAGCCACCAAGATTGCCCGCCGCGCCATCCAGCTGTGCGAAGAGGGTGAAGCCCCCCGTGGCTACGTGGAGGTGCGCCATATCGGCGATCAGGTGCGCAACATGGTGCGCGATGCCCTCGACGCCTTCGCCCGCTTTGACGCCGAACTGGCGTTGTCGGTGGCCCAGTACGACAAGATCATCGACCGCGAATACAAGACCGCGCTGCGCGAGTTGGCCACTTACATGATGGAAGACCCGCGCTCGATCTCGCGGGTCTTGAACATTATCTGGGTGCTGCGTTCCCTGGAGCGTATCGGCGACCACGCGCGCAATATCTCGGAATTGGTGATTTATCTGGTGCGCGGCACCGATGTGCGGCACATGGGCCTCAAGCGCATGAAAGCCGAAGTTGAAGGGACTGCTGATCTAATCCCTAATGTTTCGGGCGAATCTGACGATAAGTAAGGTTGCCCGAGAAATTAACGCCCGGCCTCTGGCCGGGCGTTTTCGTTTGTGGCATCTGAATTTTTTGCACAGCAGGCGCCATAAAGTCCTTCTGTGACCCGCGAGTTTTGGCAAAATGCCATCAGTCAGGCGTTTTGCAGACGTTTTTATAGGATGAAGGGTCGATGAGTAAAGTCAGTGTGTTGGTGGTGGATGACGCCTCGTTTATTCGCGACCTGGTGAAGAAGTGCCTGCGCAATTACTTCCCCGGAATCAAGATCGAAGATGCGGTGAACGGCAAAAAGGCGCAATCCATCCTGATGCGCGAAACCTTCGACCTGGTGCTGTGTGACTGGGAAATGCCGGAAATGTCCGGTATTGAGCTGTTGACCTGGTGCCGCGAGCAAGCGCACCTGAAGGCCATGCCGTTCGTGATGGTGACCAGCCGTGGCGACAAGGAAAACGTGGTGCAGGCCATCCAGGCCGGCGTTTCCGGCTACGTGAGCAAGCCGTTCACCAACGAGCAGTTGCTGAACAAGGTCAAGCAAGCCCTGCACAAGATCGGTCGCCTCGATGCGCTGATTGCCAGCGCGCCGACCAAGATGAACTCAGCCTTTGGCAACGACTCCCTGAGCGCCCTGACCGGCGGCAAACCCGAAGCGGTCAAGCCGGCCCCGGTGGCGGCGCCCAGCAAAGGTTTGCTCAATACACCGCCAGTCAAGGCCCCCGCCGCAGCGGCGCCGGCTGGCAGTCGCGGTCAGGGCCAGTTGCGCCTCGCAAGCGGCACCCAGCAATGCGTGATCAAGGCCCTGAGCATCAAGGAAGCGTTGCTGGTGGTAAAGCGTGGCGAGGTCCTGCCTCAGGTGCTGGAAAGCGCCGTGCTCGACCTTGAGCAGGGCGACAACGCCGAAGTCGCACGGCTCAACGGCTACCTGCACGCCATCGTCGCCTACGAGCCCAAGCCCGACAGCGACTGGTTGCAACTGACCTTCCGCTTTATCGACCAGGATGCGCAGAAGCTGGACTACATTTCCCGCCTGATCGCCCGTGGCACGGCGCAGAAGCATTTCGTACCGGGTGCGTAAAGCGCTGCCCCCTGTAGGAGCGAGCTTGCTCGCGAAAAACGTCAACGATAACGCGTGCGTCCTGAATAAACGCGGCGCCTGTGCGTTTTTCGCGAGCAAGCTCGCTCCTACAGGAGGCGCCAGGTTCTACAGTCAGTCCAGCAACAGCACCTTGGCCAACACGATCTTCGGTCCTTTCATTTTCTTGATGATGATCCGCAAGCCTTCAACTTCCAGCACTTCTTCTTCTTCCGGCACGCGCTTGAGCGTGTCGTAGATCAGGCCGGCCAGGGTTTCGGCTTCGATGTGGTCCAGGTCGACGCCCAGCAGGCGTTCCACCTTGAACAACGGCGTGTCCCCACGCACCAGCAGTTTGCCGGGCTGGTAGGCGAGGATGCCGCGCTCGGCCTTGCGGTGTTCGTCCTGGATATCGCCCACCAGCACTTCCAGCACGTCTTCCATGGTCAGGTAACCGATAATCTTGCCGTCGGCCTCTTCCACCAGGGCGAAGTGCGCGCCGCCTTTGCGGAACTGCTCCAGCAGTTGCGACAACGGCATATGTCGCGATACGCGTTCCAACGGGCGGGTCAATTCGGCCAGGTTGAACGATTCGGGGATATGGTCCAGGGCCGCCAGTTCCAGCAGCAAATCCTTGATGTGCAGCAAGCCGACAAACTCGTTGCGCACCGCGTCATACACTGGGTAGCGGCTGAATTTGTGACGACGGAACAGCGCGAGGATTTCCTTGAGCGGGGCGTTGAAGTCCAGGGTCACCAGGTCTTCCCGGGAGTTGGCCCAGTCCACTACTTCCAGCTCGCCCATTTCCACGGCGGAGGCCAGTACGCGCATGCCTTGGTCGCTGGGGTCCTGGCCGCGGCTGGAGTGCAGGATCAGCTTGAGTTCTTCGCGGCTGTAATGGTGCTCATGGTGGGGGCCAGGCTCGCCTTGGCCCGCGATACGCAGAATGGCGTTGGCACTGGCGTTGAGCAGGTAGATAGCCGGGTACATCGCCCAGTAGAACAGGTACAGCGGCACGGCCGTCCATAGCGACAGCAGCTCGGGTTTGCGAATCGCCCAGGATTTGGGCGCCAGTTCACCGACCACGATGTGCAGGTAGGAAATCACGAAGAAGGCGGCAAAGAACGACACGCCCTTGATCACTTCTGGCGACTGCACGCCGACCGCGCCCAGCATCGGCTCGAGGATGTGCGCAAAGGCCGGTTCACCGACCCAGCCCAGGCCCAGGGACGCCAGGGTGATACCCAGCTGGCAAGCCGACAGGTAGGCGTCGAGCTGGCTGTGCACGGTACGCAGGATCTGCCCGCGCCAGCCGTTCTTATGGGCAATGGCCTCGACGCGGGTAGCGCGCAGTTTGACCATGGCAAATTCCGCCGCAACGAAGAAACCGTTGAGCAGTACCAGGATCAGTGCAAAAAGAATCATGCCGAAATCGGCGAAGAGTGTCGCG
This sequence comes from Pseudomonas sp. NFR02, assembly GCF_900119375.1. Classification (NCBI taxonomy): domain Bacteria; kingdom Pseudomonadati; phylum Pseudomonadota; class Gammaproteobacteria; order Pseudomonadales; family Pseudomonadaceae; genus Pseudomonas; species Pseudomonas sp. NFR02. The sequence continues at coordinate 149,810 of NZ_FPJJ01000006.1, read as the reverse complement.
AGGGTGATGCCAGGGGAAGGGTCCATGATGGGGTTTTGCAGGTTCCGTGTGTTCAATAAGGGGTGACAGGTGGGCCTGAAAGGCAGGCACAAGTCGGCCAATGTAGCGGCTGACGGGGCGCTTGCCTAGTGCCCGCTGCCGGGCGGGGCTGCAAAGTCGTGTCGCAGAACCCGTGTGGGAGCTGGCTTGCCTGCGATGGCGGTCTGCCTGCTACCGATGATTTGGCTGACCCGCCGCCATCGCAGGCAAGCCAGCTCCCACAGTGGGCTGTGCTCACTTCAAATTAGTCATCGGCCTCGACCGCTCGCGAACGGGTGACCTGCGCCGGCGGAAAATGACAGGTAAAGGTACTGCCATGCCCCAGCACGCTGCTGATTTCCAGGCGGGCCCGATGGCGCAACAGCACATGTTTGACGATGGCCAGGCCCAGCCCGGTGCCGCCGGTATTGGAGTTACGGCTGGAATCGACACGGTAGAAGCGCTCGGTCAGGCGCGGCAGGTGCTTGGCGTCGATACCGATACCCGAGTCCTGCACACTCAGGTGTGCGCCATGCTCGTCGGCCCACCAGCGAATGCGGATATTGCCCTTGTCCTGGGTGTACTTCACCGCGTTGAACACGAGGTTGGAGAAGGCGCTGCGTAGTTCGCCTTCACTGCCCTTGAGCAATACGGTTGGGTCGGCCTCCAGCGTGATCTGCTGCCCGCGTTCGCCTGAGAGCGCCTGGGCATCGTTCTTGATCGTCTGCAACAGGCTCTGCACCGCCACGGGGTGGTTGTCCGAGGGGTAGTCCGTGGCTTCAAGCTTGGCCAGCAACAGCAGGTCGTTGAGCAGGGTTTGCATGCGTGAGCCTTGCTGCTGCATCTGCTGCAGGGCGCGGCTCCAGCGCGGGTTGATCTCATCGACATTGTCGAGCAACGTCTCCAGGTAGCCGCAGATCACCGTCAAGGGCGTGCGCAACTCGTGGGAGACGTTGGCGACGAAGTCCTTGCGCATCTGTTCCAGCTGGTGGATACGGGTCACGTCACGTACCAGCATCAAGTGTTCGTTGTTGCCGTAGCGGGTCAGGTACAGCTGGATGCGCACGCGGTCGTTGGTGGGCGAGGGGATTTCCAGGGCTTCTTCGTAGTTGTCCTGCTCGAAGTACTCCTTGAAGCGCGGGTGGCGTACCAGGTTGGTCACCGGCTGGCCGCTGTCCTGGGGCGTCTTGAGGCCCAGCAGAGTCTCGGCGGCGCGGTTCCACCATTCGAGGTTGCCGTCGCTGTCGAGCATGATCACCGCGTCCTTGAGTGCGGCGGTGGACTCCTGCACCCGGTCGATCACCGCTTGCAGGCGCCCGCGTACCCGTTGGTCGCGGCGTTGCAGGTGGTAGATGCTGTCGAACACCTCGCCCCACAGGCCATAGCCATCGGGCGGTGCTTCGTCGGGTTTGTGCTGGCGCAGCCATTCATGCAGGCGCAGCAATTGTTTGAGGGTCCAGCCCAGGTACAACGCGATGCCGGCGGCCAGGCTCCAGCCGTAATAGCCACTGATCAGCCCGACCAGCAGGCAGGCAGTGATCAACAGAAGCATGTGGCGGATCAGGGTGCCGTGCCAGTTCTGGTTCACTTAAACATGCGTCCTTGTCAGCTGTTTAGGGAGGAAGGGGCTGGCTCAGCCTTTGGTAGAAAACCGATAGCCGGTGCCGCGCACGGTTTGTACCAGATTCTCGTACGCATCGCCCAAGGCTTTGCGCAGGCGGCGGATATGCACATCCACAGTGCGCTCTTCCACATAGACGTTGCCGCCCCATACCTGGTCGAGCAGTTGGCCACGGGTGTAGGCACGCTCCTGGTGGGTCATGAAGAACTGCAGCAGGCGGTATTCGGTCGGTCCCATCTCGGCAGGCTTGCCGTCGATGGTCACGCGGTGGCTGATCGGGTCCAGGATCAAGCCGTCGACTTCGATAGGCGCTTCGCCATCGGTCGGGCCGGCGCGGCGCAGCACGGCTTTGAGGCGCGCCACCAGTTCCCGTGGGGAAAACGGCTTGGTGATGTAGTCATCGGCGCCGACTTCCAGGCCCTGGATCTTGTTGTCCTCTTCGCCCTTGGCGGTGAGCATGATGATCGGGATATCCCCGGTCAGCTCGTCACGCTTGAGACGGCGGGCCAATTCGATGCCCGAGGTGCCGGGCAGCATCCAGTCGAGCAGGATCAGGTCCGGCTTGCGGTCGACGATAATGGCGTGGGCCTGCTGGGAGTTTTCCGCCTCCAGGCAGTCATAGCCGGCCATTTCCAACGCAACGGCGATCATCTCGCGAATGGGCGCTTCGTCGTCAACAATCAGAATGCTCCTGCCAACCATGCTCAAAATCCTCTTGTCATTTAACTGTCTTGCGCCGCATTAGATAACGGAATTATTGCAGTCGTGTGACAGTAATTTAGTCGCTTGGGCAATTAACGGCACTCTGGACTACCCTTTGGGTCCGAATCCTGACAACCACAAAAGGAAGGTTCCGATGACTTACAGCACTGTTTCCTGGAAAGCCCTGCTGGTATCTGCGGTGTTGACGCTGCCAGGCCTGGCGTTTGCGGCAGAGCCGGCGATGACCCAAGACGGGATGTTAGTGGATCACAAGGGGATGACGCTCTATACCTTCGACAAGGACGCTGATGGCAAATCAGTGTGCAAGGACCAGTGCGCGACCAACTGGCCACCGCTGAAGGCAGAGTCCACTGACACCAAGACCGGCGATTGGACGGTGATCACCCGCGACGACCAGACCAGCCAGTGGGCCTACAAAGGCAAGCCTGTCTACACCTACAAGGACGACAAGAAAGCCGGTGACAAGACCGGTGATGGCAAGGGTAGCGTCTGGCACATCATCAAGCCTTAAGTTTGCGGCGCTGCTGAATCCATCGGGGGCAAGCCCCTCCCCATTTTTTGATCTGCGAATACAGTCAAAATGTGGGAGCTGGCTTGCCTGCGATGGCGTCCCAACAGCCACCACAGAATCCTCAGCGAACCGCGTAATCCACCACGATCCCGACAAAAATCGCCAACCCCGCCCAGTGGTTATGCAAGAACGCCTTGAAGCACTTCATGCGGTCCCTGTCCCGTGTGTACCAGAACTCCCAGACAAAACAGCCCGCTGCCGCCAGCAACCCGAGGTGGAACCACCCGCCCAGCTCGAACCGCGCGCCGGCCAGCAACAGGCACGCCAGCGCCAGGCCTTGCAGGGTGAGGATGATCACGCGGTCAGCGTCACCGAACAGAATGGCGGTGGATTTCACCCCGATCTTCAAATCGTCATCGCGGTCGGTCATGGCGTAATAGGTGTCGTAGCCCACCGTCCATAACAGGTTGGCGATGTACAGCAGCCACGCGGTGGCAGGCAAATGGCCGGTCTCGGCGGTAAACGCCATCGGCATGCCCCAGGAAAACGCTGCGCCCAGCACCACTTGGGGGTAATAGGTGTAGCGCTTCATGAACGGGTAGCTTGCCGCCAGTGCGAGGCCGCCCAGGGACAGCAGGATGGTGCTGGCATTGGTCAGCAGTACCAGCAGGAAACTGATGCCCATCAGCACGGCAAAAAACACCAGCGCTTCTTTCGAACTGATCTTGCCGCTCACCAGCGGGCGTTGCTCGGTGCGTTTCACATGGCCATCGACCTTGCGGTCGGCCCAGTCGTTGATCACGCAGCCGCCGGCCCGGGTGAGCACCACGCCCAGCACGAAAATCACGATATTGATCAGCGACGGCGAACCCTTGCCGGCGATCCACAGGGCCCACAGCGTCGGCCACAGCAGCAGGTAGATGCCGATGGGCTTGTCCATGCGCGTCAACTGAATGAAATCCCAGGCCCTGGGGTTCAGGCGGTTCAAGGACTTGAGCAGACGTTGGTACATCAGCAGTTCTCCGGATGATCGTGCAACGCGCGCCAGAAACTCGGCAAAAAGACTTCCGCCACCAGCACGCTCAGCGCTCCGCGGTCGAAGCGCGAGCGGCGTGCCCACAGATTATCGGCCTGGTCCGCTGTCGGCAGCCAGGCACGAGGGTAGTGACACACTTCAATGGCCTGGCGGGTGAAGGCGCGGTCGCAGAACAGCAACTCGCCCAGCGAACGGCTGCCCAGCTCGTCCATGTGCAGGCCATCGCCCTGCAAAGCACTGCGGGCCGCCACGCTGCGGGCGAACACCCAAGGCAGGCCGTGCCCGCGCAAATACACCTCGCGTACCCAGCCGATACTGGCCGGCGGCAGGTCCAGGGCGGCGCATTCATCATCGCGCAACGGTTGCCAGCCTTCGAACAGCGGCGTCACGCTGAAAGCCTCGTTGGACAGCCACGTCAGCCGTCGCGTCAGCGAGCCTTCGTCAAATAGCCAGTTGAGGGTCAAGGGCGTGGGCAAGGGGCTCAGAAGGCTCTGGGTCAGCCATTGGCAAGCATCGGGAAGGGCGATTGAGTGCGGCACGGTGAGTCAGTATTGGCAGCAAAAGAGGCGGCGAGCTTACCATGGCACCCTGAACTTTTGCCGCGCCAAACCGGCCGTTTGCGTCGAACGTGCTTGCATCTGCCGGCCCCGATCAGTACAAAACGCCCTGAGCCGCGCGGCAACGCTGGATCCATCGACCGCCGGCCAACACGCCTGAACCTGAGGAAGCACGTAATGAAGAAGTGGCAATGTATCGTCTGTGGCCTTATTTACAACGAAGCGGACGGCTGGCCGGATGACGGTATTGCACCAGGCACTCTGTGGCAGGACGTCCCGGAAGACTGGCTGTGCCCGGACTGCGGCGTGGGTAAGTCGGACTTCGAAATGATCGAAATCGCGTAATCCCGAATTTAAGAAACGTAATACAAGGAGAAAGGAATGAACGCACCTGTCGTGATCATCGGCACAGGATTGGCCGGTTACAACGTCGCCCGGGAGTTTCGCAAGCTCGACAGCGAGACCCCATTGCTGCTGATCACTGCCGATGACGGACGCTCCTACTCCAAGCCCATGCTCTCTACCGGCTTTGGCAAGAACAAGGAAGCCGATGGCCTGAGCATGGCCGAACCCGGCGCCATGGCCGAGCAGCTCAAGGCCCAGGTGCGCACCCATACGCGTATCAGCGGCATCGACCCAGGCCACAAGCGTCTGTGGATCGGCGAGGAAGCGGTGACCTATCGCGACCTGGTCCTGGCCTGGGGCGCAGAAACCGTGCGCGTACCGGTCGAAGGCGATGCGGCTGATTTGATTTTCCCGATCAACGACCTGGAAGACTACGCACGCTTTCGTGCCGCTGCTGCTGGCAAACGGCGCGTGCTGCTGCTCGGCGCCGGCCTGATCGGCTGCGAATTTGCCAACGACCTGATCCTGGGCGGCTATGAAATCGACCTGGTCGCGCCCTGTGAGCAAGTCATGCCGACCCTGCTTCACCCGGCGGCGGCCGCCGCGGTGCAAGCCGGGCTCGAAGGCATCGGCGCGCGCTTTCACCTGGGCCCGGTGCTCAATCGCCTGCAACGCGCCGCTGATGGCCTTGAAGCGCACCTCTCGGACGGCGAAGTGATCCACTGTGACCTGGTGGTGTCCGCCATCGGCCTGCGCCCACGCGTAGACCTGGCCGCAGCCGCTGGCCTGCAAATCAACCGCGGAATCATGGTGGACCGTCACCTCAAGACCTCCCACGCTAATATCTACGCCTTGGGCGACTGCGCCGAGGTCGATGGCCTGAACCTGTTGTACGTGATGCCGCTGATGAGCTGCGCTCGCGCCCTGGCACAAACCTTGGCTGGCAATGCCACGGCGGTGAGCTATGGGCCGATGCCCATCACCGTGAAAACCCCGGTCTGCCCGCTGGTGGTGTCACCTGCGCCACGAGGCACCGAAGGCGTCTGGAGCGTCGAAGGGCAGGGTGCCGACATCAAGGCCCTGTGCCGCGATGCCAGCGGCCGTCTGCTGGGTTATGCACTGACCGGCAGCGCTGTCATGGAAAAACTGGCGCTGAACAAAGAACTTCCGCCGTTACTGGCGTAAATACCACCCGTTCTGTCGCAAACATCACGTTCATACCCCGAGAAAGGCCGCCGCGAGACTGGCGCGGCGCCCGAGGGCGTGCCATCCTCACTCCCGTCTGCCGCAGAGTAGAGCCTGCGGCGCCTTGGCGCTGCTCCACCAGAGAGCAGCACGGACATAACAACAAAAAACCGTCAAAGAGGCTTCACATATGCGTAAACCAGATCTCGCAGCCGCCATCGCTGAAAAAGCCGATCTCACCAAAGAACAGGCCAACCGCGTCCTCAATGCCGTCCTCGAAGAAATCACCGGCGCCCTGCACCGCAAGGACAGCGTCACCCTGGTCGGCTTCGGCACTTTCCTGCAACGCCACCGCGGCGCCCGCACCGGCAAAAACCCGCAAACCGGTGAGCCAGTGAAAATCAAGGCGAGCAACACGGTAGCGTTCAAGCCGGGCAAGTCGCTCAAAGACAGCGTCAACCCGTAAGTTAAGCGGTACCGTCTCGAAGGGAGGCGGGGCGGTAAAGAAAATGGGCACGCCGACTGGGTCGGGTGCCCATTTTTATTGTGCGAGAGAAGCATTTTTGCCACCACAACAGACGTTGCCTCTTGCGTAGATATAAGTGAGTACAGTAGCCATTGATCGAATCGATGTTATAGAGTTTCTATATTGACTCAGTGTGGAACTACATCCAAACGACAGGACACATATAGCGCGAGACTGCAGGGAGCGCTCTCTAAACTCATTTAGAGGTGTATATATGAAAGTTCTTGATCTGCCTTTTGTTCCACCTGTCCAATTACCCCACGAGAAAAAAGTAGAAGCGAAGGCTCCGTCGGCGTCGGGTGCTGCCGGAGCAGCCACCGCTAACGTTGAGGGCGTTTCGAGTGGCGCGGACGAGCAGGTATTTAAATGCATAGCAGCGACCCCGGAGGAGATCGCTGCTAAAAAAAGGCAAATGGGTGCTGCGATTGCTAATAATTTGGGACCCGATCAATTAGACCTTCCTGCCCCCGAAGATCTTAAATTCAAACCTGGCGCTCCAGGCAAACCTCACACTCCAGGCAAACCTAGAACTGGCGGAACTAATGGTGGATCTTCCCCTGCCGTGTCCACACCTAAGCCAACTGTGAAGCCTAAGCCAACGGTAACGCCTAAGCCAACTGTGAAGCCTAAGCCAATCACACCTACTCCAACAAAACCAACGGCTGTGCCGAACACTCCGAGTGGTGTAGTGAGCACCGCGCAAAGCATTGTGAGTCAGCCACAGAACTTACCGCCGGCGCCTCCATCAGTAGCGGCCACTGTGCGTAATGCTTTTATAACGGCCGGTGCAAACAACATAACCAGCAGCCCCTTCACTGTCGGCCAGCAATTCACGTCTAACTACTTCCAAAATAAATTTACAGCGCAAAGTCAGATGCCAGGAGCGCCAGTACAGAATGCAGATGGCACGATTGGAACCGTAGACCCTGCCGCGACGAAAGAGCAACAAATGGAGGCTCGCCTCACCGGTGCTGAAATAAAAAATGAGGCAACGGCCAACCTGTTTATTTTTCTCAACTTAGGAGCAGAAGCAAATGCGGTGCAGCCAAGCGATCAAGCGCCTACGGATACAGAAGGGCGCCTGAAGAACCTTGAGGCGTCGATGAATGCAATCGAAAAGCAAATGCCGGAGCTCGCTAAGCGTTTTAAACTCCTTTACGAACCGTATGAAGCTGCCGAATCATCAGGGGCGCCGACTGATGAGTCTCGTATGGACAATATTGAAAAACGTCAGGAACACATAAATGAAATGATCGATTTATTGAAGGATGTTCAGAATCGGAAATCGCAGAAAAAACCAGGCGTGTAGCGAGATAGAGCGTTTATTTAAATAAGTAGGCAGGTAATGGGACGAACGTTATTGGCTTAAATAACGTCGTCTCTTTTTATGGGCAAGAGTACCCGTGAAATACCGTTTTCCCATCAGCTTCGGTCAGTTGCTTCATCAGGAATTTTTAATTCAGGGCTGCCCTAACGTTTCTTAAGTTGCCTGAAGAAGCGCAATAAACTGTTTGGTGAACTCAGGCCCTTCGTACTCTTCAAGATTCTTGATATTGAAGAGCGCGCCTCGTTGCGTTGTGAGTTTTTGCAGGCGGCGTTTCAATAGCTTATTGATCTGGTTGTCTGGCTCAGAGGTAATTGATGCAAGCGCTTTACGGGCGCGACCTGACACGTCTTTGAAAAAAACGTGCTGGATATCTGCGGGAGGAATAATCTGCGCAAGGTCACAGTTTTGAAATGTTACCCAATCCAATTTGCACAATTCAAAATCAACAAGAAGGGGGGTGTTGGGCGGTTCGGATATGAAACTTACCTCTTGTAATTTTCCCGAAAACTTGAGGTTTTTTATTTTGCTGGCATTGAACGAGTTGTCAATGATCTTGCACTGGGTAAATATGCAGTTGCTGAATTCGCAATCTTTCAAAGACGCTTCTCGAAAGTTGCACTTTATGAAAGTGCAGTTCTCGAATTTGCTGTTGCTGAAGCCTGAAGCCTGAAAGTCAACCGTCTTGAAGTGGCAATGGGCTAATAAGGTCTTATTGAAAAATCTTGAACCGGAAAAATCACTTTTCTCAAAGCTGCAGCTTTCCAATATACACTGATCGAAAATCGGATCGGAGAGCTTCGCATCTTTTAATTTACAATCGATAACACGTTCTTTTTCAAAACGCGTTTTTTTAGGTAACACAAGCCCGTCTTGCTGTATGCCTGACAGTACGAATGATGGCATTTTGTCATTCACCATAATATTCCTTCATAACCATTGCCCCAGTCCCCATAACGCCGCTGATGCGTGCCTCTTTTCCAATCAGCCTTAGTCGTGAGGTCCCACCAGGTTTTAGTTTTAGTTTCATACACATCGGGAAGACGCTGCCCTGATTTCGATACCTCCAGGTGTCCCAATGATGGATCATTTTTTACTCTGGTTTTGAAGTTTGCATCAATTCTCTGCCCTACATACCTGCGATAGCGAGAACGTGCTTGTCCGAGATCGCCTCTATCATAGGCTCGTTTCACCGCTGCTCTTTGCCTCGGGGTCAATGACCTTTGGGGGTTACTGTAGACAGCCTTCTTCGCTGCATTGGCATGCGCTTGAAGCTTAGCAGTGGTTGAGCCGCACGGTGCCCATCCCAACGGATCGATCCATCCCGAGGGGTTAGGAGAATACTGATAAAGGTTAAAACCTCCTGCTAGCCCGACAGGGTCCGGCGTTGTAAAACGCCCCACGTCGGGATCATAAAACCGGAATGTATTAAAATGCAGCCCCGTCTCCCGATCCAGATACTGCCCTTGGAATCGTAGATTTTGCTCTTCAATGTAATGTGGCTCCCGCACCTCTTCCAAGGTATTGCCCCACACCTGATAAGTCGCACGCCAGGTAATTTGCCCATCGGCCTCGGTCAGTCGCTCCGGCAGTCCGTTAAGATCATTGTGGTAGTAGCGGGTTTTTTGCAGTGGGCCGATGCCGTCAATCCTGGCCAGGGGCACGTAGCTTTCACCTTCGTATAGATACAGACTGGTCTGGCTGTGTTTGAACTCCTGCAACAGACGTAAACCATCCCAGGTGAAACTCGTCTGGCCCAACGGGCGGCCATTGTAATCATGCTCGGTTTTTTCGATCCGCCGCCCTAGGGGGTCATAGGTCATCCTGACCACGTGGCCGCTCTCATTTCGCACTTCAACCAGCCGGCTTTCCGCATCGTAGGCAAAGCGCTGCAAGCCACGAGCAGAGCTGCGTTTTTCGATCATTCTTCCTAAAGCATCATAGGCATACCGTATGTCTTGATAGACGAGCAGGCGATTATGTCGTATGAGACCACCTTGATTTGGGCGGTCCAGCAGATTGGCCGCAGCGTCATAGGCGTATGTTTCGGTCCGGCCAACTTGGTGGCTTAAAAGGATTCGGTCGGTGCTGTCGTAACCCAGATGTTCTTGATGATCATGTTGGTGGTTTATACGACGTCGCCCGATCAGGTTGTCACTGGGGTCGAAGCTATAGTCCGTCTCGACCAGGGGAGGCAACTGCCAAGGCTGGTCAATGCTGCGACGCTGTCGTGAGCGAACCCTGCCACTTCGGTCGTATGCGGTACTCGTTTTGAGTTGGCCCTGGGTACGCTGTACTTCGCGATGCAAGCGATCACGCTCAAAGTCGCTGATGACTTTTCCATCGATGTTCAACTGATGCAGGTGGCCGCTACCGTAGTACAGCCTGTTCAACCATCGACCGTCGGGCAAGCCGGTTTGAACCAGGTTTCCCAGCTCGTCGTAACGATGCTGCACAGACCCTGCCGAGCTTTGCTCCTCAAGCAGTTGCCCCAGCGCGTCATAGCTGAAACCGAGTAGCTGCTGGCGGCCATCAAGGGCGGTGAAGGTGACACCGACCAACTGGTCGTTCAGGTCGTGTTCATAGACCGTGGTGCCGTCCGCGGTGGTTTTACTGACCAGGCGGCCAACAGGATCGCGCTGAAACTGGTGCGACAACGGCGCTACCGGCTCGCCCTCTGTTCCCGGTAGATAGTCCACGGCAACAATATCGTCCAGTGAATCGTAGGTGTAGCAGCGTCGGCTTTGATCCAGATCCTGCTGCTGCACCATGCGGTCGGCTGCGTCCCACTCAAAGCGATAGCTCTCGCCATTCTCGTTGGTCAGCTTGCGGAGTCGTCCGTAGGCATCATGATCGAACATCACCGAACGGTTATGCGCATCCCGGCGTTGTTTGACCAAGCCACGAACGTCATAGTCATAGCGTGTGGTGCTGCCGGCAGGGTCAACGTGGGCAGTCAGATAACCATTTGCGCTGCGCTGGAACAGTTCGACGCGGCCATCTGGAAGCTGGCATTCCAGTAGTAGCCCCTGAGGACCGTACCGATAGCGCACCGATTCACCCTCGGCATTGGTCTGCACCACCAAATTGCCGAAGGCGTCGTACTGATAGCGAGTGGGATAACCCGAGCAGTCCACTTCTTCGACCAGTTGGCTCCATTCGTTCCAATGCAATGTTCTGGTTTTTTCGGTCGCATCGATGATGCGTACCGGCTGGCCGAAACCGTCATAGACATAGCGCGTACGGTTGCCCAGGGGGTTGATTTCCTCGATGCAGTTACCACGCTGGTCGTAGCGATAATGCCAGCTGTGGCCCGCAGTATCGGTTTCCACCTCGGGCAATGCCCAATGCGCCAGCCACTGCGTGCTGCTGGTTCTGGACAGTGGATCGATGACGGCGCTCAGGTTGCCGCACGCGTCATAGTTGAAACGCCACTGGCCGTTTTGCGGGTCAATCGCACCGAGCAGTTGGCGATCTTCGCTCCATTCAAACTGCCACGTATGGCCGAGGTTATCGATGTAGCGAGTGATCTGGAACTGCGGATTCCAATGCCGAGTGCTGACGCGCCTCAACCCGTCGGTGACGCGCGTAATGCCCGCATCCAAGTCGTAGTCGAAGGTGTATTCATCACCCGCATCTGTCCAGTGCCGACTGACGCGCCATTCCGAGCCGTCTGGTCCAGGTACTTGAGCCCATTGGTAGAAGCAGCGCATGCCACTCGGCAATCGGTGCACGGTCATGCGCCTGCCGCTGTCGTAGGCAAAGCTGCGAAGGGTCGTGCCCTGGGCGTCCAAGACTTCGGCAAGATCGCCGTTGCTGTCATAGCGATAGCTGACGAGCACGTCGCAGCGCCCATCGAAATGGTCTTGGCGCAGGTAACGGCGTTCGATATGGCTTACACGCCCAGGATGCTCTGCGGTGTAGCTTAGGTCGACGTGCATCAAGTCATGGGTGTCGCGCAGGCGGCACAGCCGTCCTTGGGCATCGTAATCAAGGAAGATCCGCCCTTCATTGCGATCACCTAGCAGTTGCAGACGCATTCGAGAGTGGTTCTGCGGGTCGAGTTCGAACAGCCGATACAGGCCGTCGGTACTCTCGATCAAGACCGCTGCGTCACCACTGCGCCTGACCGCAAGACCTTCGACTGGGTCGAATGCTCCGCCGGACGCAGGGATGTAACCGATCTCCAAGCGCCTTCCCTGTTCATCGATATAAAACAAGTTTTCGTCTTTATCGATCTCGACCGATACCTCATAGGCAACGCTCCAGCCCGCCCCAAAGAGACCGTCGGTCCGTGCGTCGAGGCTGCTGTAGAAACGCTGCCAATCGATGGGAAACAGCCCAGGAAGCACGAAATCCAGTTCATCCTCATCACCTAGAATCTTAGCGCCGGTCGCACTGTGCACGGGGTTGGGGGAGCCGTTCATGGCGCTCTTGAGCGCAGAGGTTATTTTGCTGGTGCCATAGGAGACTCCAGCCCCTACCACCACACTGCCGAACAGGCAGGGCAGTTTGCTCCAAAAGCACTTCACATTGCCGCGTAGCATCAACAAGGCAGTAATCGCCAGCCCCACCCCCGGCGTTTTCCCGCTACGAATCTCCTGCACCACAATGGTCTCACCACCAATGCGCACATCCGGCGAAATCAGGCCCTCAGCCGTCCCAATCTTGGCGTCACAGGTACTGCGATCACCGCTGCGTGCCGCAGGCTGCCCGTTGATGAACACCGAGCTGGAACCTTCGGCAATAAACTGCAGGGGCATGGGCGGATGCTTGTTGCACGCCACGGTGTCCAGCGGGCACGGCTCGGTGCCGGGGGCGGGCGAGGCGACGGTCGGGCGCCACATCTGCGAGAAAAACTCCCCGGCCATATCCAGGAAGCTCGGCGCTGCCGGCTCGCTGGGCGCGACCGGTACAGCCGTCATCTTGCCTGCGGCGCGGGCGGCCTTTTTGCCATTGATGAACACGTTGTGCGAACCGCTGGTGATGAAGGCATCGATCACCGGCGGGAACACCCAGTTGGCGGCGGACTCGCACCAACTGGATATCTTCAAGTCCGCCCCCGTGAGGCCAGCGGTAATACCGACGACCGCGCCCACCACCAACACCAGGGCTACACCGCCGGTGGCGATGGTTGCACCCGTCGCGAGGAACACCGCCCCGGCAACGGCCAGGCAGCCCACGGTGGTGAGCGCCGCATAGGCGGCCACTTCCAGCACGCCGCCGAGAATATCGGCCATCACCGAGGTGTGCAGCAGTGCGTCGCCTTCGCGGGCCGCCCAAAGATCCTCACTCATTGCTCAGACTCGACTCAGGGCGTGGCGAGGAAGTGGAGTGTGTTTTTCAGCGTTGCCCAGTGTGCCGCTTCGGCAGGGCCCAGGGGCTGGGTCTTGACGTAGCTCAGGGCAATCAGATTGCGGGTGCCAGGTATCTGCATCGCCAGCTGATACTGGTAAATGTTGTCGCTGCCTTTGTTGAAGTGGTTCTGCACTTCAAACGCATCGATGTCCTGCGCTGGGCCGACCTTGACCGCTTGTGCAGGGCTATAGCGCAGATCTTTGACCTGCTGCTCGAGTTTTTTCAGCTGGCCTTCAAAATTGCTTTGCAGGCTTTCGCCGTCCGCCAACGGGCTGCGGCTCACCACCAGGGTGGTGCCCAGCTTGGCGAACTTGAGGATATTGATCGAGGTGTCCTGCACTTCGGCATCAGGCAGGGTGAACTGGGCTTCGTTGATCAGGTAGTTCATGGTGAAGAAATCTCGTTATTGACCAGCACCGGGCTTACCGGGGAATTTTGACTCGACGGCGGACTTGATCGTGCTTTGCACGCCCTGGGCACCCGGCGAAGTGCCTTTGTCGCTGCCCAGGTTGATGTCCAGCTTGCCCTTCGTCTGGATCTTGCTGCTGCCGGTGGAAAACAGGTTGAACGAGCCACAGGTCAGGTTGATGTCGCCGCCAGCCTTGAGCTCAATCACGCTGTCGCCGCACACCAGGCGAAGACTCTCGCCGGCCTCGATGGTGTAACTCGTGGCGGCGCTGTCGGACTTGGCACCGCCCACGATCACCGTGTCGTTATTGCGCACAACCCGCAGGCGGTTACTGCCAATGGTCACCGTCTCGTTATGCCCAATATTCTTGTTGCGGTCATGCCCCACCGAGTGGCTTTCATCCACCTCCACCACGATGTCCTGGTTACGCTCGGCATGGATATACAACTGCTCCAAGCCCTTCTTGTCCTCCATGCGGATTTCATTGAAGTTGGCCGGCGTGCCGCCTTTGCTGGAGCGACTTTTCATGCCGCTCTGGGTGGCGTTCTCCGGCAAGTCGTAGGGCACCGTCTGCTCAGCGTTGTAGACCCGCCCGGTGATGATCGGTCGGTCGGGGTCGCCTTCGAGGAAGCTGACGATCACCTCTTGGCCGATGCGCGGAATCTGCATCGAGCCCCAGTTCTTGCCGGCCCAGGATTGCGACACACGAATCCAGCACGAGCTGTTCTCGTTGGATTGGTCGTGGCGGTCCCAGTAGAAATGCACCTTCACGCGGCCGTACTGGTCGGTCCAGATTTCCTCGCCCTTGGGGCCTACCACCAAGGCGGTCTGCGGGCCTTTGACGATGGGGCGGTGAGTATTGGCCAGCGGGCGGAAACTCTGTTGGGCGTCGATGCAGGTCAGGCTGCTTTCAAACTGCGCCGAGCCTGAACCGCCACCGCTTTCCAGGCTTTCTTGCACGATGAAGTAGCGGCAACCGACGATCAGGTACTCGCGGTTCTGGTCCTGGCGACTGAAACCGGTGAGGCTGAACAGATGGCCCGAGCCCAGCCCGCGCGCATTGCCGCTGAACTCAATCTGTTCATGCAGGGTTTGCAGGGCCTCGATGCGGGTGCGCGCATAGTGTTCGCCGTCGGCGCTTTGCACGTAGGTACCGGGGTAGTCGTACAGCGGGTAGTCGCCGGCGGTGTGCGGGCGCGGCATGGCCGAGCGCACGTCGATGCTCGCGCTGGGGCGCTGGAAGTCGTAGTCGTTGAGCTCCAGCGAGCCCGGCTGCACCTCCTGCGCCAGGTGCCAATTGTGCATATGGTCGCGTTCGCGCTGCTGCTCGTCCTTGGGGTAGTAGGGGATCGACGCGTAGCCGGGCACGCTGGTGTGGGCGCCATAGGCGTCGGCCAGCACCAGCACATGGCGGTCCTGTTCATGGCGGAAGAAGTAGTAGATGCCTTCCTGTTCCATCAGTCGGCTGACGAAATCGAAGCTGGTCTCGCGGTACTGCACGCAGTACTCCCACTCGCGATACGGCCGGCTGAGGGCGTCTTCAAAGTCGGAAAAACCCAGGTCACGGAACACCTGCTTGATGATCTGCGGGATGCTCAGGTTCTGGAAAATCCGGCAGTCGGAGGTGCGGCTGAGCAACCACAGCCAAGGGCGCAGGGTGACTTGGTAACTGGCGAACTGGCCTTTGTCGATGTTCTGGCTGCACCGCGCAACGATCCCGTGGAAATGCCGCTCGCCGCCGTCCGCCAGTTGCAGGCCGACGCTCATCGGTTTACCCAGCAATTGGTTCAGGTCGATGTTGGCGTCCAGGGACGTCAGTTGCAGCTCATAGTTGAACAGCCGGCCCAACTCTTCACCGCCGCCCATTTCGTTGAGCAGCAGCACATCCGGCCCGAGGGGGCTGTTGATCTTGGCCAGGCGTGAGGCTTGGTTGAATAGCATCGGTAGTCCCGTAAATACCGTCATCACTGACGGAACCGGATCAACTGTGGGAGCTGGCTTGCCTGCGATAGCGGTGGATCAGTCAACATCAATGCTGAATGTCAGACCGCTATCGCAGGCAAGCCAGCTCCCACACTGACCGTATTCCAACAATAATTATTCGGTGTCGCTGAAGTCGTAGTGCAGTTCATTATCCCGACTACTGATCCGCACCCCCGCCAGTGCCTTGCCTTCCAACATGCGCGTGAGGAACTCGCGGCTCATGTCCGGCAGCAGGCTGTTGGTCAGGATGGTGTCGATCATGCGCCCGCCGCTTTCGGTCTCGGTGCAGCGCGAGACGATCAGGTCGACCACTGCGTCGTCATACTCGAACGCGACTTTGTGGGTGTTCTCCACACGCTTCTTGATGCGGTTCAGTTGCAGGCGCGTGATCGCTTTGAGCATCTCATCGCTCAGCGGGTAGTACGGGATGGTCACCAGGCGACCGAGCAAGGCCGGCGGGAAAATCTCCAGCAGTGGCTGGCGCAGGGCCTTGGCGATTTCCTCGGGCTCGGGGATGTTCGCCGGGTCTTTGCATACCTGGGATATCAGCTCTGTCCCGGCATTGGTGGTCAGCAGGATCAGGGTGTTCTTGAAGTCGATCACCCGGCCCTCGCCGTCCTCCATCACGCCCTTGTCGAACACCTGGAAGAAAATCTCGTGCACGTCCGGGTGAGCTTTCTCCACCTCATCGAGCAGCACCACGCTGTAGGGTTTGCGCCGTACCGCTTCGGTCAGCACACCGCCTTCGCCGTAGCCGATATAGCCCGGAGGTGCGCCCTTGAGCGTGGACACGGTGTGGGCTTCCTGGAACTCGCTCATGTTGATGGTGATGACGTTCTGCTCACCGCCATACATGGCTTCGGCCAGGGCCAGGGCGGTTTCGGTCTTGCCCACACCCGAGGTGCCGGCCAGCATGAACACGCCAATCGGCTTGCTCGGGTTGTCGAGGCCGGCGCGGGAGGTCTGGATGCGCTTGGCGATCATCTGCAGGGCATGGTCCTGGCCGATGATGCGTTTCTTCAGGTGCTGGTCGAGGTTGAGCACAGTTTCCAGCTCATTGCGCGCCATGCGGCCCACCGGGATGCCGGTCCAGTCGGCGACCACCGAGGCCACGGCCTGGTAATCCACGGTCGGCAGGATCAACGGGGTTTCGCCTTGCAGGGCGGTGAGGCGCTGTTGCAGGTCGACCAATTGCGCACGCAACTCATCGTTGCCGCTGTCCACCACACCGGCTTTCTCGCGCAAGGTTGCGCGGGTGGCGAGCAGTTCATCCACCAAGGCTTTCTCTTCAGCCCAGCGGCTTTCCAGCGTGGCCAGACGCTCACGCTCGGCGGTCAGCAGCGCTTCGCTATTGGTTTGACGCGCACCAATGGCAATGCCGATCGCATGCTCACGGGCGATGATTTGCAACTCGGTTTCCAGGGCCTCGATACGCCGACGGCTGTCGTCCACTTCTGCTGGTACCGCGTGCAAGCTGATAGCGACGCGGGCGCAGGCGGTGTCCAGCAGGCTTACGGATTTGTCCGGCAACTGGCGCGCCGGAATGTAGCGGTGGGAGAGCTTCACTGAGGCTTCCAGAGCTTCGTCGAGGATCTGCACCTGATGGTGTTTTTCCATGGTGGAAGCCACGCCGCGCATCATCAGCAGGGCCTTGTCTTCCGACGGTTCGGCAACCTGCACCACTTGGAAGCGGCGGGTCAGGGCCGGGTCTTTCTCGATGTGCTTTTTGTACTCGGCCCAGGTGGTGGCAGCCACGGTACGCAAGGTGCCACGGGCCAGGGCAGGCTTGAGCAGGTTGGCTGCGTCACCGGTGCCGGCAGCGCCACCGGCACCTACCAGGGTATGGGCTTCGTCGATAAACAGGATGATCGGCTTGGGTGAAGCCTGCACGTCTTCGATGACCTGGCGCAGGCGCTGTTCGAACTCGCCTTTCATGCTGGCGCCGGCTTGCAACAGGCCCACGTCGAGGCTGCGCAGCTCCACGTCCTTGAGCGCAGGCGGCACGTCACCGGCGACGATACGCAGGGCGAAACCTTCGACCACGGCGGTCTTGCCCACCCCGGCCTCACCAGTGAGGATCGGGTTGTTCTGGCGCCGACGCATGAGGATATCCACCAGTTGGCGAATCTCTTCGTCACGGCCCACGATGGGGTCGAGCTTGCCGCTGCGGGCCTGTTCGGTCAGGTCCACAGTGAAGCGCTTGAGCGCTTCCTGCTTGCCCATCGCGCTGGGCGCCATGGCACCGCTGGCCTCGCCAGGGACGCCGGCATTGAAGCCATCGCTGGCGCTCAAGGCATTTTCCGGCGAGTCACCGACGTATTCGTCAAAGCGCTCGCTCAAGGCCTCGGCCTTGATCTTGTCGAACTCGCCGGACAGGCCCAGCAGCGCATGGCGCAGGCTCGGTGTCTTCAAGATGCCCAGCACCAGATAACCGGTGCGCACCTGGCTTTCGCCAAACATCAGGCTGCCATACACCCAGCCGCGTTCTACGGCCTCTTCCACATGGGAGGACAGGTCGGTGATCGACGTGGAGCCGCGCGGCAGGCGGTCCAGGGCTTCGGTGAGGTCGCGGGCCAGGCGCGCCGGCTCCACGTTGAACTGGCGGATGATGCGGTGCAGGTCGGAGTCCTGCAGTTGCAACAACTGGTGAAACCAGTGGGCCAGTTCCACATACGGATTGCCCCGTAATTTGCAGAACACGGTGGCGGCTTCGATGGCTTTGTAGGCCACGCTGTTGAGTTTGCCGAACAGTGCGGCGCGACTGATTTCACCCATGCTCTGGATTCCTTGAGGTGGTGGCGTGGTCGGCGTAATGCCGGGCCAGGATTAGGTCGTTGGCGTCATGCGCAGGTTGGCCGAGCCAGGTGTTGAAGCCCAGGCGGAACTGGCCGTTGAGTTGCAGCGCCGGTACTTCGGGTTGTTGCAAAACCAGGTTCAAGTCCCAGTCCAATTCATGGCCCAGGTACTCGGCCACCCACGCCACCAGCTCGTTGAACGGCTGTTGGCCGGGCAGCATGCCCATGTAGTTATCCAGCGTGAGCGGGCCCAGGCGGATGCGGAATTTGTGCTGGCGGTCCCACACGTGGCTGCCCAGGCAGAAGTCCACGCCCAACTGGTTGGCGTTGACCCCCACGCGGCTGCGCTCGGGCAGTTCCAGCCATTGGCCGACGTATTCCTCGATCTCTACCGGCAGGCCGAAGTACTCGCCCAGGATCGCTTTCAAGCCATCCGGGTAGCGGGTTTGCGCCGACAGATGGCCGCTGTAATGCAGCTTCGCGGTATCGGGGATCAGCCCTTGATTGAGCAGGCTTGGCATCCCGCGGCCACTCAGGGCGGCGAGGCGGGCGGACCAGTAGTCATCGTCCGGGCGGTCATGGCTGACCGTTGGCCGCGCCTCGGCCCAGGCCCGATAGAACAGGGTCAGCAGGCGATGGTGGAATACATCCAGGAACTGCTTGCTGGTGCTGTCGGCGTTATTGCGTTGGCGCTCGCGTACGTACTCGGTGATGTGCAGCGGCAGCGGCCCGTTGGGGCCGCCGAGGCCGAAAAAGAACTGCTCCAACCGCGCCGGCTTGCCGTCGCCACCGGGGTCGACCGAGGCGAGGGTGGCGGGTGCGAAGGTGCAATCGGCCTGCTGCCCCAGGCGCAGCGGATCATCGGCCAGGCGCAGGGAATGGCCCAGGCGTGGCAGCTCGGGCGTTTCGCACTCGATGCGCCGCAATGCCTGGAAGAAGTCATATTCCCAGGGCTCCTGGTGCATCGCGTCCAGGGTTCTCACAGGGTCGGACGCCGTCCGGGCTTGGCTTTCCATCGCATGATCTCGCCGCGTTCGGTGGTACGGATCACCGTCTCGGTAAAGCTGTTGATCGACACGTAGCGTGCCAGGAAGCGCTCCAGCACTGCACCGAGCAGGAACACGCCGGTGCCGCGAAACGCGTTTTCGTCGAACTCCAGGGTGATTTCCAGGCCGCGGCCAAACACAATCGGGCCAGGCATCGGCAGGCGTCGGGTCACCGCCTTGCTGCTGACTTCGCGCAGGCCTTCGATCTGCAATTGCAGGGCGGCGTCATTGCTGTCGCCGTACAGGCGCAGCAATTCGCGCAAGGCGCCGGCGCCCTGGCCCTGTTCGCTCAAGGAGAGGTAGTTGAGCGACAACTGGCTGATCAGGCGCCAGGCCTTGGCGTCATGTGCGTGGCTGGCACGCGGGCGGCTTGGCCCGGCGACGCATCGCACGGCCAGTACCGGCGCGCTGTCGGCCAGGGTGAAGTCGGTCTTGCCGTTGCCCACGCTCATGAACAGCGGCAGGTCCCGGTTGGTGCACAGCGCCGTCACGCCCAGTTGGCGCAGGTCATGGCGATACGGCGCCTGGCGGCTGTCCACCAGGCTGACGAAGGTTTCACTGCCCACATAAGTGGAGCGTGGGCCATTGCGGCGTTGGTCGCTGGACAGCACCCGTGGCTCGCGGCGCACGCTGTAATAGGCCTGGTCGCGGCCATAGCGCGACGGATCGCGCACTGCGTAGAACGGCAAGAACGGCTGCTCCGGTCCGGTGCCATGGCCGGTAATGCCGCTCAAGGAGTGAATCTCGAAATCCATCGGCCGCGTACGGTCGGCGATCACATGGTGTTCATTGACCCGGTCGGACAAGTGGATGCGGTCCACGCGCTTGGGGAACAGGTTGATGGCGGGCGTGCAGAACGGCAAGAACTGCGCCGCGCCGACACTGCCTTCCAGGCTCGGTTCGTGGCGGTCGAACAACACGATCAGTTCCAGCTCCTGGCCGTCACACCGCTTGACCGCGCGTCTCAACTCGGCGAACTCAACGAACAGGAAGCGATGGGGCAGGGCGAAGTACTCCTGCAACAGGCGATAGCCCTGGAACGCCCGCGCCACCACCGGCATGGCCGCATCGGCATCATCGAACCCCCGCGAGCGCAACGCGCCCTGGGGCAGGCGCTCGACCCAATCGCCACCGGGCTGGCGCGCAAACACCGCGCAGGCATTGCCCAGCAGTTGTTCGTAGAGGCGAAACGGTTGTTCATCAGCGCCGCTCAGGTACAGCGGCAAGGTATCCAGGTCGAGGCTGTTGAACGGCAGCTCGGCACCGGTGCGCAGGGTCAGGCGCAGGCCGGCCTTGGCTTTCGGTTCGCTGGCGGCCAGGCGTCCGAGCACGGCGGCGGGGTTGCCGAAATATTCGGCGTTGCTGACCTGCAACGGCCACAGCGTCACCGGGTGCGCGGTGCGGTACTCGCAGCAGGTCTGGGTTTCACGGCCCAGGGCGGCACGCAGCACCGTGTCCCGGGGCAGCGGGAAACCGCCGGCCAGGGAGCCTTCATCGGGGTCGGTCTGCAATTGCACTACGGTCATCGACGGCGTCGGTGCCAAGTAGTGCGGGTAGGCGATTTCCAGCAAGTTGTGGGTGAAGGTCGGGTACTCGGCGTCGAGCTTGAGCTGCACGCGGGCCGTGAGATAGGCGAAGCCTTCAAGCAAACGTTCGACGTACGGGTCGGCGCAGTCCATGCCGGACAGGGTCAGCCGACTGGCGATCTTCGGGTATTCCTTGGCGAACTCGGCGGCGCTTTCGCGCACGTGGTGCAATTCCTGGTTGTACAGCTCCAGCAGGCGCGGGTTCATGGGCGTCTCCGCTGGTCGGCATTGAGCACGCGCACATGGCCGGACTCCAGGTCCACGTCGGTCTGCAACAGCAAACGCAACGGCACCGGCTGTGCCCACAGGTCGCCTTCAATCTCGAAACTCAGGGCGTTGTGATTCATCTCGCCATGGCCCATGCGCGCCTTGACCCGCAATGTGTGGCGCAAAATACGCGGCTCGAAAGTGGCGATGGCCTGGTAAATCAAGGCTTCTAGGGCTTTGATATCGACGCTCGACGCGCTGTTGCCCGCCAGTGCTGGCAGGCCGTAATTGACCACCGAAGTGCCGGCCGGGGTGTGCAGCGTGGCATCGGTATCGAGTAACGAGGTGGTGTTAAGCAACCACGCCAGGTCACGCAGCACCGAGGCCTTCAATTGGGTCAGGGACAGCACGCGTTTGTCGGCGCTTTCCTTGGGGTTGGTCGGGTCGTCGTCGGTCAACCGGTCCAGCAGGGACGGTTGCAGACGGTCGCGGGAAGCGATTTCAGTTACCACCAAAGCAGCTCCACGGACGGGTTGCGAGAGGGACACAATGGCCGTGGCACCGGGCCACGGCCACAAGGGCTATCAGCGTTTGGTGTTGGAGCGAATGTTCCAGCCAAACTTGATGGCGCCGCCGTCTTTGGTGCCGTCGGCTTTCTGCGGCTGGTAGTCGACCATCACTTGGGCGAAGTTCAGGGTGACGTTTTCGGTCAGGCGATCATCGCTGCCCGAACCGCCGGTGCTCAAGGAGGTGACCAGCACTTCTTCCAGGTTGATCACCATGTACTCGACCTGGCTCTCGCCACCGGCCTTGCGCACGGTCAGCTTGACCTTGTCGATGTGCTTGCCGCTGGCGCAGTGCATCATCAGGTTGGGCGAAGCCTTGTCGACGTACTTGGTCAGCGACAGGTCCTGGATATTCACCTTGCCCGCGCCACCGCCACCGCCGACGTGCATGTTGCCGGACTGGGACATGCCCCAGCTCCAGTTCAACACATCGATTTCGTCCTTGTGGGCCTTGTCCATGGACTCGCCCTTGATGTCGCCGATCTTGATGAAAATATCAACAGCCATGTTTTCTCCCTGTGTGGCCCATGCCACTTGATTGGGTGATCGTTCCCACGCTCTGCGTGGTAACGCATCCTGTGACGCTACGCGTCACCGGGACGCAGAGCGTCCCGGGCGGCATTCCCACGCGGAGCGTGGGAACGAGCTAGCTCAATCGTTACTTATGCGCTTTTTGCCGAAGGCAGTTTCGATACCAGGCGCAACGACACCGTCAGCCCTTCAAGCTGATAGTGCGGGCGCAGGTAGAACTTGGAGTTGTAATACCCCGGGTTGCCTTCGACTTCTTCCACGATCACTTCGGCCGCCGCCAACGGGTGCTGGGCCTTGGTGGTTTCGGTGGAGTGCGCCGGGTCGCCGTCGACGTAGTTGAGGATCCAGTCCTGCAACCAGCGCTGCATTTCGTCCTTCTCTTTGAAGGAGCCGACCTTGTCGCGCACGATGCACTTCAAGTAGTGGGCGAAACGGCAGGTGGCGAACAGGTACGGCAGGCGTGCGGCCAGGTTGGCGTTGGCGGTGGCGTCCGGGTCGTCGTATTCGGCAGGCTTTTGCAGCGACTGGGCGCCAATGAACGCGGCGAAGTCGGTGTTTTTCTTGTGCAGCAGCGGCATGAAACCGTTCTTCGCCAGTTCCGCTTCACGGCGGTCACTGATGGCGATTTCGGTCGGGCACTTCATGTCCACGCCACCGTCATCGGTAGGGAACGTGTGGGCCGGCAGGTTTTCCACTTCACCACCAGACTCGATACCGCGGATGCGCGAGCACCAGCCGTAGTGCTTGAACGAACGGTTGATGTTCACTGCCATGGCGTAGGCGGCGTTGGCCCAGGTGTACTTGGAGCTGTCGGCGCCGTCGGTGTTTTCTTCGAAGGCGAAGGCTTCTACCGGGTCGGTCTTGGCGCCGTACGGCAGGCGTGCCAGGAAGCGCGGCATGGTCAGGCCGATGTAGCGCGAGTCTTCCGATTCACGCAGCGAGCGCCAGCCGGCGTATTCCGGGGTGGTGAAGATCTTGGTCAGGTCGCGTGGGTTCGACAGTTCCTGCCACGAGCCCATGCCCATCACGGTCGGCGAGGCCGCAGCGATGAAAGGCGAGTGCATGGCGGCGCAGACTTTCGACAGCTCGCCCAGCAGTTCCACGTCGGGCGGCGACTGGTCGAAGTAGTAGTCACCCACCAGGCAGCCGTAAGGTTCGCCACCGAACTGGCCGTATTCTTCTTCGTACATCTTCTTGAAGATCGGGCTCTGGTCCCACGCGGTGCCCTTGAATTTCTTCAGGGTCTTGTGCAGGTCTGGCTTGGAGATGTTGAGCACGCGAATCTTCAGTTGCTCATCGCTCTCGGTGTTATTGACCAGGTAATGCAAGCCACGCCAGGCGCTTTCCAGTTGTTGGAAATCCTGGTGGTGGATGATCTGGTTGACCTGGGCGGTGAGCTTGGCGTCGATGGCGGCGATGATCGATTCGATCGACTTGATCGCGTCGTTGGACACCAGGTCGGTTTGCGCCAGGGCCTGTTCAGCCAGGGTGCGCACCGCGGTTTCAACGGCTTCGCGGGCACGCTCGGTCTTGGGTTTGAATTCTTGCAGCAGCAGGTTCGCGAACTCGCTGGCTTCTTCGGTGGTACCCAGGATCTGGCTGCCTTCGCGGGCGGTGTTGTCCGTCATGATTACTGCTCCCCTGCAGGCTTGGGCGCGCTGGCAAGTGCCTGAAGCAATGCCGGGTCCTTGATCGCCTTCATGATGATTTCTTCAGCGCCAGTCTTGCCGTCCATGTAGGTCAGCAGGTTGGCCAATTGGGTGCGGGCTTCGAGCAGCTGATTCAGGGAGTCGACCTTGCGGGCCACGGCGGCCGGGCTGAAGTCGTCCATGCTTTCGAAGGTGATGTCCAGGCTCAGGTTGCCTTCGCCTGTCAGCTCATTGGGTACGTGGAACGCGACGCGTGGCTGCATGGCCTTGAGGCGTGAGTCGAAGTTGTCGACGTCCACCTCAAGGAACTTGCGGTCGGCCACGGGTGCCAGCGGCTCGGCAGGCTTGCCGGCGAGGTCGGCCATCACGCCCATCACGAAGGGCAGCTGGACCTTTTTCTCGGCGCCGTAAAGCTCGACGTCGTACTCGATCTGCACTCGAGGCGCACGGTTGCGCGCGATGAATTTCTGAGAACTTTGCTTCGCCACGTTGCTGCTCCTGGTCGCTTGAGCGACGGTGTTGTTACTGCACGGTCCGGCGGCTTACTCGCTGTCGGGGCCGCGCAGGTTTTCAAATTGGGACATGCCATCGGGAATCAGATTGCGCACGATGGCCGCAAAGTCGGCATGTACCAGATTCTTGGCTCGGTTCAACAATACCGGCAGCGGGCTCGAAGGCTCGTGGCGGGTGTAGTACGCAAGGATCTTGTCGAGGCTGCGCAGCACATCGTCGCGGGTGGCGATGTCGCCCGTCGGGCGAGGAGCTGCGGGCGCGGCGGCGTCGACCGAGGGGGCATTGTCTTCACTGACGGCCTCGGGATCGCTGCTGCTGTCGGTGCCTGGCACCGCTTGGTTGAGTAGTTGCAGGGCCTGTTTGAGCGGCTGCTTCAAGGCGCTGAGGTCCACGCCCTGGGCGGAACCGACTTGGTCATTGACCTGTTGCTCAATGGCCTCGCACGCCGCACGCGCCGCGCTCAAGGCGTCACGGGTGGCTTGCAGTTGTTCGGGGTCGCTGTCCAGGAACGCGGCGTTGAGTTGCTGGTTGCCCAACTGCTCATCGGCGAAACTCTGCAGGCCGCTGGCGTTGAGCGCTGCGCGCAGGGTCACGGGCCCGAAGGTGCGCGAGCGCGTCAGGATGCTTTCGCGCAGCAGACGAATATTGGTCTCGCAGGTCAGGCCGGTAAGGGCGTTGATGCGCACGGTGGGGTCGTTGTCATCGTCGGCATCCAGGCGCGGGTGCAGCTCGGCCCAGTATTGGCGCAGCAAGGCGTCGATCAGCGTGAGGACTTCGGCCAGCCCGGCCACACCTTGGAGGGCGAGGGTGCTTTGCAGCAGAAAGTGGGTGATGCGCAGGTCTTTGCTGCGCTGCAACAGGTCGAGGCTTTGCTGCTGGATGCTGCGCCACTCGGGCGGCTCAGCGGGCAGGATCGAGTCGCCCATGCTGCGTTCGGGTTGGCCCTTGGCATCACGTTCCAATTGCAGAAATTGCGCGTCATATTCCATGTCCTCGCCACAGGGCGACGTCGCGGAAACGGCGGTGAGCAGCAACGGCACATCCACTGAATTCGATCTCCTTATCGGCCCGCTGGATGGCGGGCAACGCATGCATTAGTTGCGTAATGAACTTTGCATGTTTTCTTGGTCATATACTCAGCGTGCCACTACTGCGCCATCACTGATGTTCAAGAAGTTGTGCATTTTTGGTGTAGTACTTATGGCTTGTCAAGGTAAGCTATTCGCCCTCTGTGACAGATGTGCGGTGTTTAACAACCTGCGCGACTGGCGAGTCGAAAGGCGCGCCCAGAGCGGATTTTTGTCATGGAAGCCAGTTAAGATCAGCGATCATGCTGGTAAAAGCAGATTTTGGCGGTCGTTTGTACGACAGGACGGGACTCTCCAGGGCGGTGCTGCCTCCTGGGTAGACTGCGCGCGATGTATCAGCAAGGAGGCAAGATGTCGCTGTGTTTGACTATCACTAGTTATCACAAGATCACACCTGGGCAATGCCCCGAAAAGTCCATGGATCAGGGCGTGATGGCTATTGGCCGCAGTTCTGACAATGACTGGGTATTGCCCGACCCTGAGCGTCTCGTCTCTTCGCAACATTGCGTTATTCAATACAAAGATGGCCGTTATTATTTGACCGATAACAGCACCAATGGTGTGGAGTTGGTCAAGGCGGGTATTCGTATGCGTCGGGGTAACAGCGAGCCGTTGCAAGACGGTGAATTGATCCGCATCGGCGATTACGAAATCCAGGCGCGTATCGACTTCAACGTGCAGGCCATCGACAGCCAGCCATTTGCCGGCGACTCACCCAATAGCTTTGAAGCGCTGATGGGCGCCGTGGCGAGCCAACCTGCGCCCACGCCGATGATCGCGCCGCAGTTCCAGGGCGCCTCGGCCATGGAAACTTTGCCAGACCTGTTCGACTTCCTCAGCCCCACCGCCGTGCCGCCGCCCACCGTGGCGGACCATGTGCCGTCCGAGCAACACGATTTTCGCCCCCCGGCCCCAGTGGCCGTACCGGCGCCCGAAAAGCCATTGGTGCAAGGCTCGGTGATTCCCGAAGACTGGGACCTGTTCGGCGACGCGCCCGCGCCCGTGGTCAATGCTGCGCCCGCCCCAGACCCGATCATCCCGCCGCCACCTGTGGTCGAGCCTGTTGCGCTCCCCGTGGCCAATGCCGAGCCACAACCGGACCTCCTGCAAGCCTTTCTGCGCGGTGCGGGCCTGGACCAGTTGCGCCTGGACAAAGCCGACGCTTGCGCGCAGATGGAAAGCATCGGCCGCAGCTACCGGCTGATGGTCGAGGGCCTGATCGACGTACTGCGCGCCCGTGCCAGCCTCAAGGGCGAGTTTCGCATGCAGCAGACGATGATCCGCCCCGCCGAAAACAACCCGTTGAAATTCGCCCCGAATGCCGATGAAGCGTTACTGCTGTTGCTGCGTCATGGCAACCAGGCGTTTATGGCGCCGGACCTCGCCGTACGTGACAGTTTCGACGACCTGCGCGCCCACCAGTTGGCCGTGATGGCTGGCGTGGAAGCGGCGATCAAACACCTGCTCACGCGCTTTGAACCGGCGCAATTGGAGGAGCGCATGGGCAAACCCGGCGGCCTCTCGAGTCTGTTCAACGGTTCGCGCCAGGCCCAGTACTGGCAGCAGTTCACCGAGCTCTACAGCAACATTTCCCGCGAGGCCCAGGACGATTTCCAGGACCTGTTCGGTCGCGAATTCAGCCGGGCCTACGAAGAACACAGTGCACGACAGCGACGCTGAAAACGCCTCGCACCAATGGATAAAACGGATAGCTAAATACGTCATTGAGGACGCAGGATGATTCCCAGGTTTTTACTCGCAGCCGCCACCGCGCTGCTGCTGACGGCGTGTGCCAACGACACTGCCAAACCCCAGGCGGCTGCCGAGGCCGAAGCTGACACGGCCGCCGTTGAGCTGCATTTTCATGCGATTGCCGGGCTTAACCCCGGTGCCAACGGCCAGGCCGCGCCGGTGCGGGTGCGCATTTTCGAATTGAAAAACGCCGCGACCTTTTCACGCTCCGATTACTTCGCCCTGGCGGACCGTGCGCAATCGACCCTCGGCCTCGACCTGCTGGACCAGGACGAAGTGATGGTGCAGCCCGGCCAACAACTGAGCCTGCAGCGCGATCTCGACCCGTCCACGCGCCAGATCGGCTTGCTGGTGGGCTACCGCGAGTTGGACCGTGCGCAATGGCGCACGGTCATCAACGTGCCGCCGCGCCAATACAGCGAATACCAGATCAGCCTCGACGTGCATGCCGTGCGCGCCGACGTCGTGGCTTCCCCATCCAGCCCAGCCCAATAACAAGCAATCGGAGCCCCCATGTCCTGGAACAATCGCGTGGTCTGGTCGGAAGGCATGTTCATCGGAACGCAGCACTTCCAGCAGCATGACCGTTACCTGGAAAACCTGATCGATGCCCGCAGCCGTCCGTTGTCAGCGGGTGCCTGGGGGTTCTCCGAACTGCTGATCGACCAGGGCCTGCTGGCCCAGGGCAAGCTGGCGATTGTGTCGGCCCGCGGCCTGCTGCCCGATGGCACGCCGTTCAATATTCCCCAGGACGACCTGGCGCCGAGCCCGTTGAACATCGACGACAACCTGCGCGACGGCCTGGTGTACCTGGCCCTGCCGCTCAAGCGCGCCGGCGCCCGTGACACGGTGGACGAGGGTGAAGCCCTGGAAGCGGCGCGCTACGTGAGCCAGGTGCGTGAAGTGCGCGACGACAACGCCCCGTTCGAAAACCGTGCACCGGTGGCGGTGGGGTCGCGGGCATTGCGCCTGCTGACGGCGCAGGACGGCATCAGCGACTACGCCGCCATCGGCCTGGTACGCATCAAGGAAAAGCGTGCCGACCGTGCGTTGGTGCTCGATGACACTTACATCCCGCCCGTGCTGGACGTGGCCGCAAGCAAGCCGCTGACTGCCTTTCGCAGCGAACTGCTGGGCCTGTTGCACCAGCGTGGCGAAGCCCTGGCCGGCCGCGTGGTGGCCTCGGGTGCCGGGGGTGCCTCTGAGATCGCCGACTTCATGCTGTTGCAACTGGTCAACCGCGCCCAGCCGCTGATCCAGCACTTCAGCCAGTTGAGCCCGTTGCACCCGGAGCGCTTCTTCAGCGAACTGGTCAGCCTGGCCGGTGAGTTTTCCACCTTCTCAACCTCCAGCCGCCGTCCACACGAATACCCGCAGTACCAGCACGACGACCTGGCCCTGAGCTTCATGCCGGTGATGGCGGCCCTGCGTGAAGCGCTGTCGATGCTCATCGACAGCAAGGCCACGCCGATCCCCATTGTGGAGAAAGCCTACGGCATCCATGTGGCGATGTTGGCCGACAAGACCCTGCTCGACAACGCCAGTTTCATCCTCGTGGTACGCGCCGATGTGCCCGGCGAAACCCTGCGTGCGCGTTTCGGCCAGCAGAGCAAGGTCGGCTCGGTGGAGCACATCCGCGACATGGTCAACCTGCAACTTCCGGGCATCGGCCTGCTGCCGTTGCCGGTGGCGCCACGCCAGTTGCCTTATCACGCTGGCAGCACCTACTACGAGCTGGACCGTGGCAGCGAGCACTGGCAGCAGCTGAATAATTCCGGCGGTTTCGCCTTCCATATCGCCGGGCAGTTCCCGGGCTTGAACCTGGCCTTCTGGGCGATCCGAGGATAATTGGCGATGCATCCCAATGATGATGACCGCACCCAGTTCATGCCGCGCCCGGGTGGCCGAGAGCCTGCACCCGCGCGTGCCGAACCTGCGCCGCTGTCGATGCCGGCTGCGCCGATCCTCACCGGCAAGAGCCAGGGCCTCAACCCGCTCGAAAGTGCCGCCGGCCCGTTGCTGGCGTTGTTGACGCGGTTGCGCAACACCATTGCCCATCCCGCGCCGGCCAGCCTGCGTGCGCAGTTGCTGGCGTACCTGCGCCAGTTCGAAGAACGCGCCGAAGCCGCCGGTGTGGCACGCAATGAAGTGCTGTTGGCCCGTTACGCGCTGTGCACTGCCTTGGATGAAGCGGTGCTGAGCACGCCGTGGGGCAGCACCAGTGACTGGGGTAAGCAGAGCCTGCTGATCACCGTGCACAACGAAGCCTGGGGTGGCGAAAAGGTTTTCCAGTTGCTTGACCACTGTCTGCAAAGCCCACGGGAACGCCTGTACCTGCTGGAGCTGTTGTACCTGTGCATGTGCCTGGGTTTTGAAGGGCGTTACCGCGTGATGACCGACGGGCGCAGCCAGTTGGAAGCCTTGCGTGAACGCACCGCCGCAGCGATACGCAGCGCCCGTGGCGAGCACGAGCGTGAGCTGTCGCCGCACTGGCGCGGTGTAACCGTGGCCCGTGATCGCCTGGCGCAATTCATGCCGCCATGGATTGCCGTGGCGATTGGCTTGGCGCTGCTGTTGGCGTTGCTGTTCGGCCTGCGCCTGAAGCTGGCCTCGGACGCCGAGCCGGTGTTCAAGAATATTCATGCCCTGGGCGAGATCCCGGTGCAGGCCATCGACCGTCCGGTGGCGCAGCCCAAAGTGATTGAGCGCCCGCGCCTGGCCGGGTTCCTGGCCGACGACATCAAGGCCGGCCGCGTGGCGGTGGAAGACAAGGTCGACCGCTCTGTCGTGACCATTCGTGGCGATGAGCTGTTCGCCTCGGCCAGCTCCAGCATCGTCGATGACTACCAGCCGCTGATGCTGCGCATCGCTGACGCCATTCGCAAGGTCAAGGGCCAGGTGCGTGTCACCGGGCACAGCGACAACCGCCCGATTGCCACGTTGCGTTTCCCGTCCAACTGGGCGTTGTCCGAAGCCCGGGCCAAGTCGGTGCTGGCGATTCTCGCGGCCAAGACCGGCCAGGCCGAACGCTTCAGCGCCGAAGGCCGCAGCGACACCGAGCCGTTGGCCACAAACAGTACTGCCGAAGGCCGTGCCCGCAATCGTCGGGTTGAAATCACCGTATTGGCGGAGGGCGTCGAGTGAAGGCGTTTTTCAGTTTCATGATTCGCTGGGTGATCCCCGTGCTGGGCCTGATTGCCCTGAGCCTGATCATCTGGTTTGTTGGCCCGCTGCTGGACGTGCTGGTGCCCGAAGGGCGCCGTTGGGCGCTGATCGTGCTGGTGTTTGCGCTGTGGGTGGCCTACCGCGTGTTCCGCATCATCCAGGCCCGTCGCCAGGCCGCCGAAGTGATGCGCAGCCTGGCCGCAGAAACCCCGGTCGACCCCAACAGCGTTGCGACCGCCGAAGAGCTGTCCACGCTGCGCCAGCGCATGGACGAAGCCCTGGCACTGCTGAAAAAGGCCAAGCTGGGCGGCGATGAGCGCCGCAACCTCTACGAGTTGCCGTGGTATGTGATCATCGGCCCGCCGGGCTCGGGCAAGACGACCGCGCTGGTCAATTCCGGGCTGCATTTCCCACTGGCGGCGCAATTGGGCGCCGGTGCGGTGCGGGGCGTGGGGGGGACGCGCAACTGCGACTGGTGGTTTACCGACCAGGCCGTATTGCTCGACACCGCTGGCCGCTATACCACCCAGGACAGCAACTCCACGGTGGACAAAGCCGCCTGGCTGGGCTTTCTCGACTTGCTGAAAAAGCAGCGTGCGCGCCGGCCTATCGACGGTGCCTTTATCGCCATCAGCCTCTCGGATCTGCTGCTGGGCACCGACGCCGAGCGCGCAGCCCATGCTGCCGCGATTCGCCTGCGCATCCAGGAGCTGTATACGCAACTGGGCGTGCGTTTCCCCATCTACCTGATGCTCACCAAGCTCGACCTGGTGCCGGGCTTCATGGAGTTCTTCGACAACCTGAGCAAGGAAGAGCGCGCCCAGGTGTGGGGCATGACCTTTGCCCTGGACGACGGCAAAAACAGCGACAGCCCGCTGGCGCACCTGCAAAGC
Source organism: Pseudomonas sp. NFR02 (assembly GCF_900119375.1). Taxonomy (NCBI): domain Bacteria; kingdom Pseudomonadati; phylum Pseudomonadota; class Gammaproteobacteria; order Pseudomonadales; family Pseudomonadaceae; genus Pseudomonas; species Pseudomonas sp. NFR02. The sequence goes on along the minus strand of NZ_FPJJ01000006.1, from coordinate 118,423 downwards.
GAATTCGCCGGCCTGGAGCAGCGCCTCAACGAACGCCTGGTCGAGCGCTTGCAACAGGAACGCGACCCGGCACGACGCGACCTGATCTACGGCTTCCCGCAGCAGTTCGGCGCGTTGAAAGATTGCCTGCAAAACTTCCTCGAAGGCGTGTTCAAACCCAACGCCTTTGAAGAGCGCGTGTTGCTGCGTGGCGTGTACTTCACCAGCGGCACCCAGGAAGGCAGCCCGATTGACCGCCTGATCGGTGCCATGGCCCAGAGCATGAACCTGGACCGCCAGCACCTGGCGCGCCAGAGCGGCACTGGGCGCAGTTACTTCATCGAAAAACTCTTCACCGCCGTGGCCTTTGCCGAGCGCGGCCTGGTGGGGGTGAACCCGAAAGTCGAGCGGCGCCGCAAGTGGATCGCCCGTGGCGTACTGGCGGCCACCGTCACGCTGGTGGTGGTGGTCAGCAGCCTGTGGTGGGTGAGCTATCGCGCCAACCAGGCGTATATCGCCCAGGTCGATCAGAAGGTCGCGCCCCTGGGCCAGACCGTCCAGAACCTGAGCCCGGCACAGCGGGAAGTGCTCGCCGTGCTGCCGTTGCTCAACGCCGTGAAGAACCTGGCGGGGGATTCACCGAGCTGGTCCGAAGGGCTGGGGCTGTACCAGGGCGATATGCTCGAAGCCGAGTCCGCCAGCGTGTACCGCAAACTGTTGATCGCCGTGTTCGCGCCACGCCTGGTGACGCGTATCGAAGAGCAACTGCACGGCGGCGGTAACTCGGACTTTCTCTACGAGGGCCTCAAGGCTTACCTGATGCTCGCCGACACCGAGCATTACGACCCGGACTTCATCAAGGCCTGGATCGCCCTGGACTGGGACCGCAACCTGCCCCGCGACCTGCCGGCCGACCAGCGTCAGGCCCTGGCCGGGCACTTGCAGGCGCTGTTCGAACGCCACCCGCCGAGCGCACGCCTGGACCCACGGCTGATCGACGATTTGCGTCGGCAGTTGCAGCAATTGCCGGTAGCCCAGCGCGTGTACGACCGCGTCAAGCGCCAGAAACTGCCCGAAGGTATCCCGGACTTTCGCCTCAACGAAGCCGCCGGTCGCGATGCCGCGCTAGTGTTCAGCCGCAAGAGCGGCAAGCCGTTGGGTGAGCCGTTGAGTGGTTTCTTTACCGCCAAAGGCTATCGCCAGGCGTTCTTGCTCAGCAGCTTGAACCAGACCGGCACCCTGGCCGAAGAGCAATGGGTGCTGGGCCATGAACAGGCCGACCAGCAGAACGTGGTGAGCCTGGCCGCCGACGTGCGCCGTTTGTACTTCCAGGATTACCAGCGCCAGTGGGACGCGTTGCTCGCCGACATCGACTTTGTGCCGATCACCAGCGTGGCACAGGCCGCCGATGTGCTGCGGGTGATTTCCGGTCCCACCTCGCCGCTGAAAAAGCTGCTGGTGGCGGTTGCCAGGGAAACCGACCTGCAAGCCGAAGAACGCCAACTGGCCGCCAAAGGCGTGCCGGTGGAAGGCGGCGTGGACAAGCTCAAGGAGCGCCTCGGCAGTTTGCTGGGCGAGGCGCAACCGACGGCGAATGCACCGGCACCGGCGGATGATCCGGTGACCGCGCACTTTGCCGAACTCAACAGCATCGTCAGCAAAAACGAAGGTGAACCGGCGGCCATCGACGGCCTGCTGTCGGACATGAATGCACTGTATGTGCAGGTCAGTGCCATGGTCGGTGCCAGCGGCGATGCCTTGCTCGGTGAGGCCAAGAACCAGGCGGCGGCTGCGGCCACGCGGGTCAGCCTGAACGCCGAGCGTCAGCCGCCGCTGGTGCAGGGCATGGTCAAGTCGGTGGTCAATTCCACCACCAACAGCATGATGGGCGGGGTGCGTAACCAGCTGAACGCGGCCTGGGTCAGTGAGGTGGTCAACGTGTATCGCCAGTCGTTGGCCGGGCGTTACCCGATGTCGCCGGGCAGTGCGCGGGACGCCACCCTGGATGACTTCGGCCAGTTCTTCGGCGTGGGCGGGGTGATGGACAACTACTTCCGCAAATACCTGCAGCCCTATGTGGACACATCGGCACAGACCTGGCGCTGGCAACCTGGGGCGGCGCAGAAGCTGGGGATTGCTCCTGGCGTGCTGCAAACCTTCCAGCGTGCGGCGTCGATTCGGGACGCGTTCTTCCGCTCCGGTGGCACCCAACCCATCGTGCGTTTCGAACTCAAGCCGGTGTCGATGGACCCTACCATCACTCAGTTTCTGCTTGACCTGGACGGCCAGCAATTGAGCTACGACCACGGCCCGAGCCGGCCGGTGGCGATGCAATGGCCGAACCCGGGCAGCATTGGCGTGGTGCGTATTTCCATCATGCCCCCGTCGGCCAGTGGTCGCTCCGGCATCACTCTGGACGGCCCGTGGGCCTGGTTCCGTCTGCTGGAGCAATCAGACCTCACCGCAGGCAACTCGCCGGATCGTTTCAACCTGCGCCTGCGAGTCGATGGCGCGAGCATCGCCTACGAGTTGCGCGCCAACAGTGCCTTCAACCCGTTCAAGAGCCGCGTGCTCAGTGGCTTCAGCCTGCCGGAGCGGCTATGACGGCCCTGGGTTTCTACGGCAAGTTGGCCAGCCGCGGGGACTTCGTCAGCCGCGCCTTGCCGCAGAGCTTTATCGGCCCGTGGGACAGCTGGCTGGCGGCGGGTTTGCTCGCCAGCCAGAACAGCCTCGGCGCTGACTGGCTGAATACGTACCTGGTCAGCCCGTTGTGGCGCTTTGTGCTGGCGCCGGGCGTGTGCGGGCCGGACGCGGCGGCGGGCGTGGTGATGCCGAGCATTGACCGGGTCGGGCGTTACTTTCCGCTGGCGGTGGTGACCTTGCTGGATCACGACACCAACCCGGCGTCGCTGGTGGGCGGTTCGGACGCCTGGTTCGAGCAGGCTGAAACCTTGTTGCTCAGCACCCTCGACAGCGGCGCGACCTTCGAAAGCTTCAACGCCGGGCTCGACGAGTTGGGTGTGCCGGCCAGCGAGCCGCGGGCGGTGGACAGCCGTTTCGCCGGCCTGCAAAGGGTGGCAGCCACCGTGCCGCACCAGCGTATGACCGCACTGGCCGAACAGGCGTGCGAGGGCGCAAGCCTGTGGTGGGGGCGAGGCTCGCAGCGTATCTCCCCCGGTTTATTACGGTGCCAGGGCCTGCCTGCCGCCAGCGATTTTGCGCAGTTTTTGCTCGGACAAGAAGGTGTGGTGTAGATGGGCGTGACGTACGAATCCGCGAGCAAAAGCCATGTGGGCATGGTTCGCCAAGTCAACGAAGATGCCTTTCTGGATCTGCCGGAAAACCGCCTGTGGGTGGTGGCCGATGGCATGGGCGGGCACGCGGCGGGCGACTATGTCAGCAGCTTGATCGTCGACAGCCTGCGCCATGTGCCGCTGGGCCGCTCTCTGGATGAATACTCGGCGGCGCTGCGCAATGACCTGCTGCGCATCAACGCGGCCGTGCGCGAAGAAACCGCCAACCGTGGCGTGACCATGATGGGCAGCACCGTGGTGGTGTTTGCCGCGCGCGGCTTGCGCGGGGTGTGCCTGTGGGCCGGCGACAGCCGCCTGTACCGCTTGCGCGACGGCGTGCTGGAAAGCATTTCCCGCGACCACAGCTACGTGCAAGACCTGCAAGACAGCGGCCTGCTCAGCGAAGCCGACGCCCGCACCCACCCGCGCTCCAATATCGTCACCCGCGCCATTGGCGTTGAGGCCCAGTTGGAAGTCGCCTCGGTGGACCTGTTGATCGCTCCCGGCGACAGCTATTTGCTGTGCAGCGATGGCCTCAACAAAACCGTCGAAGACCACGAAATCCGCGAGGTGCTCAGCCATGACGCACCGGATGAAATCGTGCGCAGCCTGGTGCACTTGGGCCTAAATCGCGGCGCACCGGACAACATCACCACCCTCGTCGTGAAGGTCTCGTCATGAACATCGTCATCCCGGGTTATGACATCGAAGGCGAGATTGGCGAAGGCGCCATGGCCAGCGTGTACCTGGCGACCCAGCGCTCGTTGGAGCGCAAGGTGGCGTTGAAGGTGATGGCGGCGGCGCTGGCGGCCGACCCGAGTTTCTGCGAACGCTTCCTGCGCGAGGGCAAGACCCAGGCGCGCTTGTCGCACCCGCACACGGTGACCATCCATGACATCGGCAACGTCGGTGAGCTGTATTACATGGCCATGGAATACCTGCCCAACGGCACGCTCAAGGAGCGCATCGCTGCTGGGCTGACCCCGGAGCAGGGCGTGACGCTGATCCGCCAGATTGCCTCGGCCCTGGGCTATGCCCATGCCCAAGGGCTGGTGCACCGCGACGTCAAGCCGGCGAACATTCTGTTTCGCGCCGATGGCACGGCAGTGTTGTCGGACTTCGGGATTGCCAAGTCGCTGGACGATCGCACCCAGTTCACCCAGGCCGGGTTTGCCGTGGGCACGCCGAGCTACATGAGCCCGGAGCAGGCGCGGGGCCAGGAGATCGATGGCCGCGCCGACCTCTACGCGCTGGGCGTGGTGCTGTATGAAATCCTCGTCGGCAAGCTGCCTTATAACGGCACCGATGCGCTTTCCACGGCGCTGGCGCACCTGACCGAACCCTTGCCGGAATTGCCTGTGCACCATGGGCGCTATCAGGGCGTGCTGCGCAAGTTGTTGGCCAAGGACCCGGCGGAACGTTATCCGGATGCGGCAGCGTTGTTGTTGGCGCTGGATCAACTGCCGGCTGATGAATCGGATGCCACGCTGGTGCGGCCGCTGCCGATTCCATTGAGCTTTGATCTGGCGGGCATGACCCCTGTCACCATCGACATTCCGACGGATAAACCGCAGCCGCAGCCAATAGTGCGTCAACCGGTGGTGACGCCGACGCAGCACAATGCCCCGTCCGAGCAGCGCCGTGGGCCGGTATTGGCTTTGGCCGCCGTGGCAGTCGCCGTCGCGTTGGCCATTGGTGGCGCCAGCTACTGGTGGTTGAGCGGCGGCGATGAACCGGCCAAGCCGCCAGCCGCCGTGGTGCCCAAGGTGACGCCGCCCGTGGCTGTCGCTGAAGTGGATGGCGGTCAGCGCCCGTTGCTGATGGCAGGCAAGAAAACCTTGTTCCAGCGTGTACTCAGCAAACCCGGCGCCCAGCTTTCAGCGGACGCCGGGAGTACGCCGGGTAAAGCGCTGCCGGCGTTTTCCGTGCTCTACGTGTACCAGCGCAAAGAGGTCGATGGCAGCCAGTGGGTACGCGTCGGCGCGGCCACTGATGGTCGCAGCGACGGTTGGCTGCCAGCCTCCCAGGTCAGCGACTGGAAACAAAGCCTGGTGCTCAAGTTCACCGAGCGCTCCGGCCGGGCTCCCGTGATGTTCCTGCGCCAGCCCGGTGAGGTGGAAAAACTGCTGGCGGACCCTGCCGCAGCGAAAAGCGCCTTGGCCAAGGCGCAGAACAACCGTGAAGACAACCAGCAAGTCCTGGCCCTGGAACCCACCGCCAGCGCGGTGCCGCAGAACCAGTTCTACCTGTTGCCGATCTTCGATTCCAAGGAGAGCTTCGACGACAACGGCCAGCCGGTGCAGTTGCTCAACGTGGCCTCCATCGACCCAGGCAGCCGCGCCGCTGCCAGACCCGCCAGCCCGACGCTCAGCGCCAATGCCGACGCGTTCCGCACGGCGGTGGTGCTGGTGGTGGACACCACCGTGTCGATGCAGCCCTACATCGACCAGATTCGCGACGTGGTGCACGAGCTGCAAACCCGCATTGCCGAGCGTGGCGAGTTGGACAGCGTCAGCTTCGGCATGGTCGGCTTTCGCAGCAGCATCCAGAAAACCCCGGGCCTTGAGTATGTCGCCAAGACCCTGATCAGCCTCGACCAAGGCCGCGACCCGCAGCGCTTTCTGGATATGGCGCGCCAGGTCAAAGCGTCGACGGTGTCCAGCCACTCGTTCAACGAAGATGCGTTTGCCGGGGTGATGCAGGCAGTGGACGGCATGGATTGGTCCGGCTACGGCGGGCGCATCATCCTGCTGGTCTCCGATGCCGGCGCGCTGCGCAAGAACGACCCGTTCGCCGCCACCCAGATGAACGAAGCGGAAGTGCGCCAGGCGGCGCTGGGCAAGCAGATCAAGATCTACGCGCTGCACCTGCGCACCGATGCCGGCAAGAAAACCCATGCCGGCGCCGAGAGCCAGTATCGCGTCCTCACCGCCGACGCCAACCCGCAGATCGGCGACCTGTACACGCCGGTGCCAGGGGGCGATGTGCGCAAGCTGGGTGAGCGCGTCGATGAGATCGGCACGGTGTTCGCCAACCTGGTGCATCAGGTGCGCAGCAACACGCCGCAGCCCGTGCCGTTGCTCAATGCCGCGCCGAGCCTGGCGGACAAGTCCGCCGCCGTCGGCTATGCCATGCACATGGACTTTCTCGGGCGCAAGACCGCGAGCCAGGCACCGCAATTGGTCAGCGCCTGGACCGCTGATCGTGACCTGACCAACCCGGCGCTGCCAGCGTTCCAGGTGTGCGTGATGTTGACCAAGCTGCAACTCAACGACCTGCAACAATCGTTGAAGTTGATCGTGGATGCGGCGCGCAAGACCCAAAGCTCGCCCAAGGATTTCTTCCAGGAAATCGCCAGCGCCTCGGCCTATATGAGCCGCGACCCGCAGGCCCTGCGCAAGGGCGGCAACCTGGCTGACGGCGGCCTGCTCGGTGAATACCTGGAGGGCCTGCCGTACCGCAGCAAGTCGCTGAACATGACCCAGGACCTGTGGTTGTCATTGAGCGTGGCCGAGCAGGAAGACTTTATCGACGAGCTGGATTCGAAAATCCGTCTGTATGAAACCTTCCATAACGACGTGGCTAACTGGGTCCGTTTCGGCGATGCCGAACCGGGCGATGCGTTGTATCGCGTGCCGCTGTCGACGCTGCCGTAATGTTGAACCTGAGCGCGGTGCACAAGAGCCGGGGCGTCGGTAGCCAGCGCTACAGCCTGGTGATCCCTGCGTTGCAGCTGGGCGCGGGTGAACAACTGGCAATTGTCGGCCCCAGTGGTTGCGGCAAGAGCACCTTGCTCGACCTGCTGGCGCTGGTGTTGGCGCCGGATCAGGTGGGGCAGTTTGCATTCAACCAACACGACGTCGGCGCGCTGTGGCGTGCCGACCGGCAATCGGCGCTGGCCGCGTTACGCAGCCAGCACTTGGGCTATGTGCCGCAGACCGGGGGGTTGCTGGGGTTTCTGGACGTGCGCGGCAATATCGCGCTGTCGCGCCAACTGCTGGGCTTGCAGGACGACGGCCGCGTGGCGCGCCTGGCTGAGCAGTTGCAGATCAGCGATCAGTTGGCCAAGCGCCCGGCGGCGTTGTCGGTGGGCCAACGCCAGCGGGTCAGCTGTGCGCGGGCTCTGGCCCATGGGCCGCAACTGGTGCTGGCTGATGAGCCGACGGCGTCCCTGGACCCGCTCAACGCCGAACGCGTGATGCAGGCGCTGCTGGCCCAGGCCCGCGAACACCGTACGGCCTGTGTGATCGCCACCCATGATGAACCGCTGGCCCGCGCCAGTGGCTTGCAGGTGCGGCGTATCAGTTGCCAGCGCGATCCAGACGGCGGTATCACCGCAACCCTCGGGGAGGCGTGCTGATGCGCATCGGCCTGGTTGCTTCGCTTGCGTGGCAGGACTACCGCAACGATGGGTGGTTGTCGGCCTGTTCGGTGTTGGCATTGGTGGCGGTTATCGCGCCATTGCTGGTGTTATTCGGGCTGAAATTTGGACTGGTTAGCAGTTTGACCGAACGCTTGGAGACCGACCCCGCCAGCCGTGAAATCATCCCATTGGGCGGTGGTCGATTCAGCGCGGCGTTTATCGCGCAACTGGGTGAGCGCAGCGAGGTGGCGTTTGCTGTGCCGCGCACACGGCAAATTGCCGCCACGGCGCAGGTGGGCACCCTGACCCTGGAAATGCTGCCGACTGCCGCAGGCGACCCGTTGTTGGCAGGCTTGCCGATGCCCCACGGCCTGGACCAGATCGTGCTCAGCCATACCGCCGCCGAAAAGCTCGCGGCAAGGCCCGGTGACTGGCTGGAAACCAGCTTTGCGCGGCAAGTGGCGGGGCGCGTCGAGGCCCAGCGCACGCGGTTGCAGGTGCTGGCGGTGTTGCCGCTGGAGGCCTTCGTTCGCGAGGGCCTGTTTGCCGATCTGGCGTTGTTGGAGGCAGCGGAAGATTATCGCGATGGCCGTGCGGTGCCGGCGTTGGGTTGGGCCGGTGAAGCGGCGAGCGTGAGCGAACAGCGTATCTACCCGGCGTTTCGCCTGTACGCGCGCAGCCTCAGTGATGTGGAACCGTTGCGGGTGTATTTCGCCGGGCAGAACCTGTTGGTTTCAACCCAGGCGCACACCATCGCTCAAGTGCAATCGTTGAGCCGCAACCTGTCGATTGTGTTCTGGATCATCGCCGGGTTGGCGTTGGCCGGGGCGTTTGCGGCGATTTTCGCGGGCACCCTGGCGGCGGTAGCGCGTAAGCACCGTGAACTCTCGGTGTTGCGCCTGCTGGGGTTTTCCACCGCCGCCTTGTTGCTGTTTGTGCTGCTGCAAGCGCTATACAGCGCGGGTTTTGCCGCTGTGCTCAGCGTTGGGCTGTATGGCCTGGCTGAGGCGGCGTTGAACAAGCTTTTTGTGCAGGTGCCGGGCGAGTACGCCAGCCACCTGTTGGCGCGCCATTATGGCCTGGCCCTGGTGGCGGTGCTCGGTGTCAGTGCCGTGGCGGCCGCCTGTGGTGGTTGGCGGGTGGCACGTATCCAGGCTTCTGAAGGAATCAGAGATGTATAAATTACTGGGCGCCTGCGTGGCGCTGAGCCTGGCCTCGCTGGCCTGGGCCGATGAGGCAAGTGACAAGCTCGACAACCCCAAGCCGTTGCCGGACGACGTGAGCCTGCCGCTGCCCTGCGAAGGTAACATGGTATTCCGCTACGCCTACATTCTGGCCCAGGGCACCCTGGATGACCGTGAAATCAACCTGGGCTACCCCTTTGCCGAAGGCGAGGCGGGTTATCAGCAGTCGTTTATTTCCGGCTACCGGCGCGACTTCATCAACGGCCAGTTCACCCTCAAGGACTTGCCCAAGGACTGGAGCAAGGTCATCGCGCCGCAGATGCCGAAGACCGACGCCAAGACCCCGCTCAAGCCCATGCTGTACTTTATCGGCAAATACGAAGTGACTGCTCGCCAGTACGCCCAGGTGATGGCCCAGGCGCAATCCCTGGCCAGCGGAGAACCGGCTCCCGCATGTGAGGCGCCCAGCGGCATGGCCGGGCGTTTGCCCAAGGTGAAACTGTCGCGCTTTGAAGCCGAGCGTTTCTCGGCGGTGTACAGCGCCTGGCTGATGAAATACCACCGCGAACTGCTGCCGGTAAGCGGGCGCGGTGCGTCGGCCGAAGACGGCGGCCTGGGTTTTGTGCGCCTGCCCACCGAAGTGGAGTGGGAGTACGCCGCACGCGGCGGCCAGGCGGTGAGCCGCCAGGACCTCGAAGGCCGTCTGTATCCACGGCGCGCCGAGGGCAGTGAAAGCGATGGTCCGCTGGCCGATTACGCGGTGTTCAACCAAGTGGCCGGCGGCACCGGCCAGGCGGCGCGGTTGATGCCCATCGGTACCAAGTTGCCCAACCCCATTGGCATGTTCGACGTGATCGGCAACGCCGCGGAAATGGTCCAGGAATCCTTCCAACTGGTACACGCTGGCCGCCGCCAGGGCACCTACGGCGGCTTTGTGGTCAAGGGCGGCAACTACCTGGAAGGCGAGGGCACGTTGTTCACCGGCATGCGCCGCGAATACCCGCTGTTTGCCGCTGATGGCACCGAGCAAAGCAACCAGACCACCGGCTTTCGCGTGGCGATTGGCGCGTTGTCGGCGCCGCGCTCGCGCTACAAGGAATTGTTTGCCCAATGGCAGAAGGAAGGCCGTCTGGCCGCGCTGACCGATGCCATCGACGACGCCCAGGACCCGACCAAGCGCCTGGACAGCATCATCGCCGCCAGTGTCGATCCCAAGCTTCAAGCCGAGCTGGGCCTGGTCAACGAAGAGCTCAAGCGCAACGTGTCGCTGATCGCCCAGCAACGCGAAGAAGCCGCGGGCAATTTGATCCAGTCGGCGGCGTTGGTGGCCGAGACCATCAGCAACTACAACATCCGCCTGGCCAACCTGCAGAAGAGTCGCCAGCAGGCGGTGGACAGCAAGGACGAGGCCAGCGCGCAGCTGTTTGACATGGCCATTACCAATGGACGCAGCGCGTTGGACGGCGCGGTGGCGATTTACATCGACAACCTGGCCACCGGCACGCGCTACACCGATGCGGTGATCCAGGCGCAGTTTCAACGGATCAAGGAAGAGTTGGATCGCAAGCCAGTGCTCGGCAAGAGCCTGGTGACGCGCGCGACACTGTTCGTTCGCCATGTCGGCAACTACCGCAAGCAACAGCGGGCCGACCCGGCAACGATCTTGAAGGAATTGCTCGCAGCGAGCGGTCAGCGGTCTTGATCGTTGGCTGTCTAGCGAGCTTGGAAGGGACTCAGGCGGCGGTGGGCCGTGCTGGGCAAGTCAAACTTAACAGAGATCACATCTATGCTTTTTTCCCGTAAGGCGGTTTCCAAGCGTCACCTGCTGCTGATCGCAGCTGGTTTCAGTACCGTGTTGACTGGTTGCGCTACGTCGCCTGCGTCCAAGGTGGCGTCGAGCACCAAGGTCGAGTACTACCCCAACTGCTACGAGCCGGTGCAGCACCTGCGCGCCACCGATTCGGACATGACCAAGTCGGTCGTCACCGGTGCCGCTATCGGCGCGGCCGGCGGTGCCCTGCTGGGCGCGCTGACCGGCGACAAGGACAGCCGTGGCCGCAATGCCGCGATCGGTGCCGCAGGCGGCGCCCTGGCTGGCGGTGCGGCGGGTTACTACACCGAGCGCCAGAAACAGATCACCGATGACAACCAGCGCATCGCGTCCTACTCCACCGACTTCAACAAAAGCGCCTCGGACATCGACCGCAGCACCGCCTATGCCAAGGCCTCGCAGCAGTGCTACCAGAGCGCATTCACCAAGCTGGTGGCTGATCGCAAGGCCAAGACCGTCAACGACACCGAAGGCCGCAAGCGCCTGGCGGAAATCGTCGCGGGCCTGAAGGAATCCAATGACCTGATCGTAACGGTCAACGGCAAGGCGAGCGAAGACCTGAACAACTACACCCAGGCCTACGAGAAAGACCTGCAACAGGTCGGCGTACAGCGCAGCGATGTGGTGACCGTGGCCACCGCCGATACCACGCCAGTGGTCGCTCCGGCCAAGGGCAAGAAAGCCGTCAAGCCAGCCAAGAAGCCGGTGCTGCCGACAGTGCCGAAAGAAGCGGTAACCACCGAACGTAGCATCCAGACCGTGCAGGCCAAGCAAGCTGAAAGCAAGCAGGTCGCCAGTGCAGGCAAGACCCAGATCGAAGCAACCTGCCGCAATCCAAACCTGGCCGATTGGGCGCCAGTGCCATGCCCTAACGTTTAAGTACTTGTTGCTATAAGCGTTAAACGCCAACCGATCTGCGCCTAAAGCGCGAGATCGGTGGCGTTCTTTTTGCAAATCGTTACACTGCTGCGGCCACTCCAATAAATACACCGAGGCCGTGTGCATGAAATTTCGTCTTCTCCTGTGGGTGCTGGGCCTGATGATGGGCAAAGCCAGCCGCACCAACCCCGCCTTCCAGCAGCAACTGGGTGACAAAGACCTGGCCTTCCAGCTGCAGACCCTCGACGGCAAGGTTGCCCGTCACTTCATCGTCAAAGACCAGCGCATCACCAGCCGCTCAGGTGTCCACCCGGCGCCGGCCTTCGCCATTGCCTTCAAGGATGCCGCCTACGGCTTCGCCACGATGCAGGCGAAGAACAAGCAACTGGCGTTCATGACGGGGATTCAGGACAAGTCGATCCAGATCAAGGGCAACCCGGCACTGGTGATCTGGTTCCAGGGGCTTACCAAGTATTTGAAGCCGAAGAAAAAGAAGAGCTGAGGTTTTTCAGTAAAACCGAGTTGGATTCATCGGGAGCAAGCCCCCTCCCACACTTGGAATGCATTCCATAGCTGGAATTCGGTCAAATATGGGAAGTGACTTGCTCGCAAAAGGGGTCAGTCCGTCATCTCACGGGCTTACCTGTCCTGAGACAGTGAGTACTCGATCAGCCAACAACTGTGCCAGCTCGATCAATTGCGCAACGCCCAGCAGTTCCTCTCGTGGTGAACCTTCTAAGTTAAAGGCCAGGTCGCAGCTCAGCGCATTGGCCGAAGCAAGTGTTTCGCTGAGGTTGATCAACAGGTCTTCGGTGCTGATACCGTCGGCAACGGTGAACAGGCGGATGGGAGGGTTGGGGGTGGGTTTGATCATTATGAAATTCCTTAATCTAAGTGGAGCTGCCACTGATCGCCGCGATGCGATGGGGTGGCAGCTGTGCGCAGGTTCGCGGACCGGAGATTAAGGAAACCGGCATACCCGAGGGTATCCCGCGCACAGCCACCATAACGCAGCACAGTAGACGATAAAAAAGCGTCAACTGAAAGGAGGCGGTACTTAATCAATCCGGGCCGCGACGCCCGACCGCTGAGTTCGCAGCGGTGTACGGAGACTAGAGAGCGGATTTCCTAGGGGCAACCCCAAAACCTTGTCGGACGTTTCGGTTTTTACCAATACCTAGCCGAACGGTCAGTTATCTGGCTTTCCATCAGTCAGCAACATCTTCCTGCGCGTCACAGCGGCGCGATCCCCTTTGCACGACTCAACGCCACGACGGTGTTTGAGCCCCGCGCACGCCCTAAAAAAGGAAAGGACATGAAGGACACCGATACTGAAATCCAACAATCTCGCCCAGTCAAAGCCATCTATGACTATGCGACACTTGGCTCCAAAACGCGCATGGGCGGCGAAGTCATTACTGCAAGCACCAGCCTTGAAATTCATGACTTGCGGGTCGCTTGCGTCGGCGACCGGGTGCGGTATCACGATGGCAAAGAGAGCGAAATTGTCTCAGGAGCAGGTTTCGCGGCGACCTACAAAGGCCTGCCAATCGCAATTGTCGGCAGTGCTACCGACAACGGCGACACCGTGACGGGTGGCCTGCAAAATCTGGCTCAGGTGGTGGAGTACGCGGACGACGATGGCATTCCCGGCCTTCTACAGCCTGGATATCGCCTGGAGAGCCAGATGTGAAGCGCTACAACATCACCACTGGCGCAAAGACCACGGCCGGTGGTGAAGTGATCAGCGGTATGGCGCGTACCAGCTTCAGCGGCCAAATGATCGCCAGGGAGGGTGACCGGGTCGCTTGTCCGGCATGCGGCACTGAAGGTTTCATTGCGCTCACCGGACCTCATCTGCACGAAGAATGGGGCGGCAAACAAGCTGCGCTTGAGGGTGATTTGTGTATATGCAAATGCGATCCGCCACCGGAGCTGATCGCGTGCCAGTGGTCCAAATCTCAGGTGTTCGAAACACAACCTCAACGTGACACCTTCACTTGGACAGGCCTAAACACACCCAACCCTCCCGTTTCCAACTTCTCCGTCCCCGGCGCAGTGAATCGTGGTGCTGATGCATGCGTATTCGCCAAATCATGCGTTTCGGTGCCAGCCGGTTCTACGGCGGCAGGAACTGGCCCTGAACAGGCTAAGAACTTCGGCACCACCGCCGTTATGGCGTCGACCGGTACTGCGGGTGCTGTCGGCAGGGTCGCTGGAACACTCGGCAGCGACCTTGGTGCCTGGGCCGTGCGCGGGCTGGCCGCAGCCAGTTCAACACTCAATGTTGTACTTCTGGCTTTTTGGCCGCGAGATATCGGTGACTCAACGCTGTACAGCCCCGCACAGTTGGCAGGTATGCGCTCGGCCAGTACGCGGGTGCGTTTTCAGTTTCGCCAGGACGAGTCAGGTGAGCTGCGTGTTTACGGCATACATACCAAGCCTGAGAGTGGGGCTGATCGTGTACCCGTTGCGCAAGCCAGATGGAATACGGATAACAGCGCGATGGTGGCGGTGCTCGATGGCATCAGCATCATGTAGACGCCGAACCATGGGCCGGTGGTCAACGTGCCGAGCCCGTATCCGGGTACACCGGAACGCTTGGATAATTTGTTCGTTCATCCGGTTGCAGTGGGGCAAGATTCGGCGATTAGTCACTACCCAGGTCGGGAAGCTGAGAACGCCACCTGGCAGGATACGATCATTTCGTTTCCTGCTGATTCGGGTCTGCCGCCGTTGTATTTGGTGTTTGCCAAGCCAATGGTTACTCCACTGGAAGTTGGGGCATATGACGACTTGAGCAGTCGCAGCATCAAAGATGGTTATGACATCGATCATCTTCCGGCTCGTAAAGTGCTTGAAGCCGTTTTATTAAAACTTGACGGAGAAATGGATCCACGGGAAATAAGGGATTATCTTCGACGAGCCCCAAGCATCGCTATTCCTGCCCGAGTCCATCAAAAATACAGTGAGACCTATGGGGGACGTAGTACCAAAGCAAAGCAGGTGCAGGATGCCTCCGACCTTAGGGCAGCAGTGGACAGCAATTTCAATGCGATTAAACGCGGCCTTCTTGAAGAAGGCTTCACCGATGCGGACATTGAAGTGGCTCGAGAGCAGCTGCATAGGCTCGCTAAAGAACAGGGGTGGTATTGATGAATGCGAAAACTATCGAGGGCTGGATCAGGAGTCTTGGCAGGCGCTACGACGTTTTGATTGCCGAAGGGTTGATACCGAACCAGCCATTACAGGAACTTTATGAAGGGCGGGATCGCCTTTACTTGGAACCGGCATTGGGTCTTTCCTTGAGTTTTTGGGCAGAAACCAAGCGATTGGAAACGCTATTCATCACTCTGCTTAAAAGTACTCCCTCAACGGTTGAATATAAGGGCGAGCTGCCCAGACCGCTCGCTTCTACGATGACAAAATCCGACATTCGGTCGCATTTCGGCGTCCCTATAGAGTCAGGTGCTCCTGTAAAAATGCCACAGCCCGGAGGCATGACTGGAGGATGGGATGCCTATCATCTTGATCCAAGCACCCATCCCAATATCAAGCTGGTTTGCAAGTACTCCTCAACTTTTCAGGTGAAAGCGTTGGTATTTACATTAATCGATAAGAGCCACGTCTGATCTGCGCTCCGTTCTCAATTAGTACTCGTTCCCTCGCTCTGCGTGGGAACGATTAATCCCGCCTTCCAGCTGCAGACCCTCGACGGCAAGGTTGCCCGTCACTTCATCGTCAAAGACCAGCGCATCACCAGCCGCTCGGGCGTACACCCGGCGCCGGCCTTCGCGATTGCCTTCAAGGATGCCGCCTACGGCTTCGCCACGATGCAGGCGAAGAACAAGCAACTGGCGTTCATGACGGGGATTCAGGACAAGTCGATCCAGATCAAGGGCAACCCGGCGCTGGTGATCTGGTTTCAGGGCCTGACCAAGTATTTGAAGCCGCGCAAAAAGACGGTACGTTAGTTACTGTTGACTGCCGGTGTGTTGAAGGCGCCGGGAACGATATCGACTTTACGGCTTAATTGGGCCACAGGGCATTTTCTTCGCTCTCACTTCGTGGCCCCTGTTGAGTGCGCTTAATATCTTTTTCATCGTCCTGACGGCCGGTATAGGTGACGTCTACATTTTCCTCTTCATTGCCTGCCCATAAGGCTACGGTTTCAGTGTTGCCCGCGTTTTCTGCAATGTCGATGTGTGTTGGGACTTCGGGGTTTACCAAGACGTATGCAGATTGTGATTCAATTTTAATGGTTGTAAAGGAGCGTGACCTTATTTTGTCGTTCTCTCCTTGGGCAACTATCCAAGTTGCCTGATCGTCAGAACGCTGGAGGTTGCTCATCATGGTATTACTTCCTGAACCACCGACAAGGTGGGCGGAACCAGCGGTGCCACCATGTAACTCGTCATCGCCGTCTTGGCCATATAGCTCTCCTCCCCCCGCGCCGAGTTTGCCTATATCTGCGCCATTCCCAAGATAGACTTGAGCATGCCCACCGCCGGTCTCCACCTGGTCGTCATCAGCCCCGGTGTCAATGTGTATGTCTGTTTTGACGTCAGGGTCGACGATTACTGTATCTTTACCCCCGTAGGTCGTAATAAAGAGCTTGGCTTGGTTGCCACTGGGATTGGACTCATCAATATCTAGCTTAATGGCTACACCGTTCACAATTGCAGTTAACCGATTATCAAACTTCTTTATATAGACAAGGTCATCCGAGTTGCCTGTATTTATTTTTACTGTCGAGGCCGGGTGGAAGCCGCGCTCATTGAAGACCGCCCCGGGATCTCTGTGCGAAACAACAGCTGTTTGTCCATAATGACTTATTATGATTTTATTGTTGGGGCCTCCCACGTTCTCGGTTGATGAAGGCAGGGGGTAGGAAAGATCGCCAAGGTCAGGGCGTTGTGACGCGTTAAGAAACTGGTTAATGGGCATGGACATAGTAAGAAACTCCGCGTTAGTCAAGTAGGACAAATTACGTGCTTATACTGTGTGAGCCGACTAAGTGTTACAGTTCCATTTTGTATGTGTCTGAATGTTCTGAGTCTGTGGGCTATGGACTTAATTCCCGCTGCCTCTACCTGTGGCTCTGTAGCGCGTGTTCATCGTAATCAGGACAAGTCGATCCAGATCAAGGGCAACCCGGCGCTGGTGATCTGGTTCCAGGGGCTGACCAAGTGTTTGAAGCCGAAGAAAAAGAAGTAGGCGGTCAGGTAGACCGAGTTGAATTCATCGCAGGCAAGCCAGCTCCCACAGTTGACCCTATTTCAACGTTGGAACGCGGTCACTGTGGGAGCTGGCTTGCCTGCGATAGCGGTGTAACAAGCGCCAGATTTACCCCTGGCTGAACTGCGAAGCCAATTCGCGCAACAGCACTTCGGCATCCAGCACTTTACCGACCACATCCTCCGCCTTCTCGCGGCTCAAGCCCAGGCGCTCAAGCAATGCGTCCGGAATGGATTCATCCGGCCCGGAGCCAATCCCCCGGCTGCGCAACAGGCGCACCGCCAGGCACACCAGGTTCGGATACTCGGCGTATTGCCCGTCGTACGTCGGGTCGTGCTGGAAGCGCAGGGCGGTGCACAATTCGTCCGGCATGTCCCAGTAGCGCATCAGCCAGGCGCCGATCTGTTCGCGGCTGATGCCCAGCAAGTGTTGCTCGACGTAGCTGTGGCACAGGTGCGGGTTGACCTCCAGGTGCCGGCAGATCAGCGAGAAGTGGGGCGGAAACACGTGGGCCAGCAGCAGATAGCCGAAGTTGTGCAGCAAACCTGCCAGGTAGGTCAGGCCGGCTTCCGGGCGCTGGGCGCGGGGCATGGCACGGGTCAGGCCTTCAATCACGGCGGCGGTGTAGATCGACTGGTGCCAGTACGGCGTGGACAGGTGCGGGCGGTCCTTGGGCAGGCTCAGGGTTTTGCCCAGGGCCAGGCCCAGCGCCAGGTTGATCACAAGATCAAAGCCCAGCACGCGCACGATGGCGTCTTCGACTGAGCGGATCTTGCCCGGCGAAGCGTAGTAGGGCGACGCGGCCCAGCTTACGACCTGGGCGGCGAGGGCCGGGTCGGTTTCCACCACGCCGGTGATGTCGTCGATGGTGGCATTGGGATCGACGCGCAGCTTGATGATCTTCTGCGCGGTGTCGGCCAGCGGTGGAATCTCGATGGTCGCTTCCAGGCGCTGCTGAATACGACGCGCGGTGAAGGCTTGCATCGCCTGGGTGATTTCCTCGCGGTCATCATTGGGGCGGTCGAGATTCGGGCGGATGTTGCTCAAGGGTTCCCCGAACTGCGCGGCGCTGGCCTTGGTGAGCAGGCTCTTGAAGGCGTCGCTGGGGATTTCCAGCAACAGCCCGGCTTCGCCCGAATGCACCAGCAGGCTCGGCTCATTGAGCAAGCGGCCTTCGTACAGGCACGGCGAACTGGTCAGGGGCGGCAAACCCGGCAGCAGGCTCAGGTCATGCTTGCCCAGCATGCGCTCGACACGCTCGGGGGCGACGGCCGTGAGGCGGCGACCGGTGAGTTCGGCGAGGCGGTTGAGGTCCAGCAACTGGCTTTGGGGGAACAGCACCATGAGCGCGCCAACCGCATCTTCAAGCAACACCGCCTGGACCTTTTGTGCAGGGTTCAGGCCAGGCTGTTCGATGACTTCCGCGTAGGGGATGGCGAGCTTTGCGAGCAGCGCCCGAATGACCGGCGGGGCGGTCAGTGGGGCTGTGGCGAGGGCAACTTCTGACATGGCCTGATCCAATTTCTTACATTCATTGGAGTATAACCAGCTTGATACGGGTGTTGGTCGGATAAGTGCGTCAGGCGTCACACTTGGCCGTATTGCTGGCCGTGCCGCAGCCAGCGGTTGAGCAAGGGGCTGACGTGATCGGGCCAACGTTCGAGCAATGCTTGCGCAGCATCGCGCACGGCGGGCAGCAGGTCGGCATCGCGCATCAGGTCGGCGACCTTGAATTGCAGCAGGCCGGTCTGGCGCGTGCCGAGCATTTCACCGGGGCCGCGCAGTTCGAGGTCTTTTTCGGCGATAACAAAACCGTCGTTGGTTTCGCGCATGATGCCCAGTCGCTGGCGACCGATCTGCGACAGTGGCGGGTGATAGAGCAGCACGCAGTGGCTGGCGGCACTGCCCCGGCCAACCCGCCCGCGCAGCTGGTGCAGCTGCGCCAGGCCCAGGCGTTCGGGGTTTTCGATGATCATCAGGCTGGCGTTGGGGACGTCCACGCCCACTTCAATCACGGTGGTAGCCACCAGCAATTGCAGGTTGCCGGCCTTGAACTCGGCCATCACTGCGGCTTTTTCCGCCGGTTTCATACGGCCATGGATCAACCCCACCTTGAGCTCACCCAAGGCACTGGTGAGGTCTTCATAAGTGGTTTCGGCGGCCTGGCAGGTCAGTTCTTCGGACTCTTCGATCAGGGTACACACCCAGTACGCCTGGCGGCCTTCGGCGCAGGCACCGCGCACGCGCTCGATCACTTCGACACGTCGGGTGTCGGTGACCAGCACGGTGTTGACCGGCGTACGCCCCGGCGGCAGTTCGTCGAGGATCGAGGTGTCGAGGTCGGCGTAGGCGCTCATGGCCAGGGTGCGTGGGATCGGCGTGGCGGTCATGATCAACTGGTGCGGGTTCATGCGCCCGCCCACGCCTTTCTGGCGCAGGGCCAGGCGCTGTTGCACGCCAAATCGGTGCTGTTCGTCGATGATCACTAGCGCAAGGTTCTTGAACTGCACTTCGTCCTGGAACAGCGCATGGGTGCCCACCACCATCGGTGCTCCGGCGGCGATCTGCTCCAGGGCGGCCACGCGGTTTTTGCCTTTGAGCTTGCCAGCCAGCCACGCCACCTCCAGGCCCAGCGGTTCGAGCCAGCGCTTGAAGGTGATGAAGTGTTGTTCGGCGAGGATTTCCGTCGGTGCCATCAGCGCCACTTGATAGCCAGCTTCCAGGGCTTGCAGGGCGGCGAGGGCAGCGACCACGGTCTTGCCGGCGCCTACGTCACCCTGGATCAACCGCAGCATCGGTTCTTGCTGGCTGAGGTCGTAGGCGATTTCATTGCCCACGCGCTGTTGCGCGCCGGTCGGCGCAAAGCCGAGGTTGGCCAGGTATTGCGCAGGCAGCCGCGTGGCCTTGGGCATCGCCGGGGCGCGCAGGGAACGCATGCTTTCGCGCAGGCGTTGCTGGGACAGCTGGTGCGTGAGCAGTTCTTCAAAGGCCAGGCGATGCTGGGCCCAGTGATGACCGAGGGCGAGTTCGTCCACATCGGCATCGGCGGGCGGGTGATGCAAATACCGGATCGCATCGGCCAGGGGCGCCAGCTGATAGTCGCGGGCCAGCTCCAGGGGCAGCCAATCGGGCAGGCTTTGCGGGCCGAGCATGGTCAGGGTCTGCATGCACAACTGGCGCAGGCGTTGCTGGGTCAGGCCCTCGGTCAGCGGGTAGATCGGCGTGAGCGTGGTGTCCACCGGTGGCGGCTCATCGCCGGTAATGGCGCGGTATTCCGGGTGGTAGATTTCCAGGCCCGATGCGCCTGGGCGTGCCTCGCCATAGCAGCGCACGCGGGTGCCACGCTTGAGCCCTTCCTTCTGCGCGTTGCTGAAGTGGTAGAAGCGCAAGCTCAAGCCGCCAGTGCCGTCCTGCAGGCGCACCACCAGGCTGCGGCGCTTGCCCATCACCACGTCGGCGCCACTGACGGTGCCTTCGATCACCGCGTCTTGCCCAGGGCGCAAATGGCCGATGGGCACCACGCGGGTGCGGTCCTGGTAGCGCAGGGGCAGGTGGAACAGCACGTCCTGAAGGTTCTCCAGGCCGACCTTGGCCAGCTTCTCGGCCATGGCCTCACCGACACCCTTGAGTGCCGTCACCGACACCTGCGACAGCTCAGTCATACCGTGGCTTAGCTCGCAACGGGCGGCTTGGCCACCGAACACAGACGGATCGAGTCCGCGAGGATCTCAATCGCTTTGGGGCGCGGGAAGCTGGCGCGCCAGGCAATCGCTACGGTACGGAACGGCACCGGCGGCGTGAGTGGGCGAACTTCGATCACGCCCTGGGCGTAGTGATGGCTGTCTACCGCAGACAGCGGCAGGATCGAAATGCCCAGGCCGGAAGCGACCATATGGCGAATGGTTTCCAGGGAGCTGGATTCCACCGTGGTGTGCTTGGCGCCGTCGTTGCCCTTGGTCAGGGTCGGGCAGGCTTCCAGCACCTGGTCGCGGAAGCAGTGGCCTTCACCGAGCAGCAGCAGGCTCTTGTCGTTGAGCAGGCCGGCGTCGATGGTGTCCTTCTTGGTCCACGGGTGAGAGGCTGGCATCAGCACATAGAACGGCTCGTCGTAGAGCGGCAGGGTCAGCACGTCCGCTTCGTTGAAGGGCAGGGCGATGATGATCGCGTCCAGCTCGCCGTTGCGCAGTTTGTCGCGCAGCACGTGGGTGAAGTTTTCTTCGATATACAGCGGCATCTGCGGCGCGACGCGATGCAGTTGCGGGATCAGGTGCGGGAACAGGTAGGGGCCGACCGTATAGATCGCGCCGACCTTGAGCGGCGCGGTCAGCTGGTTCTTGCCGGCCTGGGCCAATTCGCGAATGCTTTGCGCCTGTTCCAGGACCTTCTGCGCCTGGGCAACGATGCCTTCGCCCACCGGGGTGAGGCGAACGGCGCTCTTGCTGCGCTCGAAAATCAGCACACCGAGTTCGTCTTCAAGCTTTTTCACACCCACCGACAGCGTCGGCTGGCTGACGTGGCAACGCTCGGCTGCATGGCCGAAGTGCTGTTCTTGGGCGAGGGTCACGATGTAGCGTAATTCTGTGAGAGTCATAGCGGGCGTCCATGAGGTTGCGGGCCAAGCATACCGGCTGCAATCGATAGACGCACGTTATCAGAACTTTGCTGGGGATTGAGTGGGGAGTGTCGGAATTTTGCTGAGGTAATAAAGCGAATGTGGGAGGGCACCAGTCCCTCCCACAGTGCTCTGTCAGCGGCGACGCTTGTCGATGTTGTAGACGAACGGCGCGACCAGTTCGACGCTGCCGTTTTTCAACAGGTCTGCCGGTGGCTTGGGTAGCGGCTGAGCCTTGCGGATCATCTCAAGCGTTGCACGGTCCAGGTCGGCGTTGCCGGAGCGGCCTTCCAGTTCGTAGGACAGCACATTGCCTTCGCCATCGACCACGAAGCGCAAGCGGTTCATACCTTCCTTGCCACTGCGTTGGGCGCCGGGCGGGTACTTCTTGTACTTCTGCAGGTGCGCCAGCAACGTGCTTTGCCAGGATGCCTGGGCGGCCAGCTGCTGTGCCGACGGGCCCGGTGTAGGCTGGGCGGACTTCTGCGCAGGTGCGTTGCTCGGCGGCGTTTCGCTCGGTGGCTCCTCGGAAGGTTTCTCCTTGGGCGGCTCGGGCTTCTTCTCCACCGGCTTTGGCGGTTGTGGCTTAGGCTTGGGCTTGACCGGCTTGGGCACCTGGATCGTTGGCTTGGGCGCCTCGGCCAGCTTCGGCAGGGGCAGCTCTTCGACCGGTGGTGGCGGCGGCGCAACGACCTTGGGCGGTGCTGGAGGCGGCGGTGGCGCTGGCAGCGGCGCCAGGTCGATGACCATGGCGGCAGGTGGCAGCTGGATCGCCTGCGGCGCGGACCATTGAAGCGCGATGATGATCGCGACGGCATGCACGCCCAGCACGACGGCGAGGCTGGTGCCATAACGCGTCAGTTTGTGGCGCGTCGTGATCATTTCTTGGCTGCCGTCTCAAGTCCGACCAGGCCTACCTTGAGGTAGCCGGCTGCCCGCAGGGCATCCATCACGCTCATCAGGTCGCCATAGTCCACGCCTTTGTCGGCCTGGAAGAAGATCGTCGTGTCTTTCTTGCCTTGGGTCTTGGCATCCAGCACCGGCCCCAGGGTTTCAGCCTTGACCTCTTCTTCGCCCAGGAACAGGCGTTGGTCCGCCTTGACGCTGAGGAATATCGGTTTCTCTGGCCGCGGCGCCGGCTTGGCGCTGGACGCGGGCAGGTCCACTTTGATGTCCACGGTCGCCAGCGGTGCCGCCACCATGAAGATGATCAGCAGCACCAGCATCACGTCGATAAACGGCGTGACGTTGATTTCGTGGTTCTCGACGAGTTCGTCGTCGCCTTGATTCAAATGCAGGCCCATGGCCGATTACCCCACTTTCACCATGTGCGGTTGCGAGCTGCGCTCGGTAGGCAGGTGATCGAGGTCACGGCTGACCAGCAACAGGACTTCAGCCGATGCATCCGATACCTGAGCCTTGTAGCCGGCAATCGAACGGGCGAAGACGTTGTAGATCACCACCGCAGGAATCGCGGCAACCAGGCCCAGGGCGGTAGCCAGCAGGGCTTCGGCGATGCCAGGGGCAACGACGGCGAGGTTGGTGGTCTGGGTTTTGGCGATGCCGATGAAGCTGTTCATGATGCCCCACACGGTACCGAACAGGCCGACGAAGGGCGCAGTGGAACCGATGGTGGCGAGTACGCCGGTGCCGCTGCTCATGTTACGGCCGCAGGCGGCAACCAGGCGCTCCAGGCGGAAGCTGACGCGCTCCTTGATGCCTTCTTTTTCGCGAGTGTTGGCCGACAGGCGCATTTCTTCCAGTGCGTCGTGCACCAGCAGGTTAGCCAGGGTGCCCTTCTTGGTCGCGGTTTCGCTCGCTTCCTTGAGGGTGGTGGCTTTTTTCAGGTGGACGATTTCAGCGCGCAGACGACGCTTGGCGCCCAACAGCTCGAAGCCTTTGGCAATCCAGATGGTCCAGGTGATGATCGAGGCAATGGCCAGGCCGATCATGACGGCTTTCACCACCACGTCAGCATTCTGGTACATGCCCCATGGTGACAAGTCGTGGGCCATGCCCAGGGTGTTGTCTTCCTCAAGCACCACGCCGGTTTCGTCGGCAGGTGCGGCGGCGCCGGCGGCCTGGGCCGGGTCGGTGGCCACTGGCGCGACGGCAGGCGTTGCCGCAGTAGCGGCATTTTGCTCGGCAGCTGCCGGAGCGGCGGGGGCAGTGGCGTCAGCGAATGCGGCGGTCGGTGCCAGCAATACGCTGAACAGCATCGCAGCAATCGCACGCCAGGCGCGGGAGGGGCTGTGAAGCTTGGTTGGCGAAGCGGGGTTTGTATGACGTGTCATGCTGGCCGGACCTGAGAGAAAAAATGGGTGATCGTCCTTCCAGACCATTTCGGGTCGAGGACAAATGGGCGGTTATTATTGCAAGTAATTCTTGTTAACTAAAGTGGCACTGTTACTTTATTTCGCTTTTTACTGGCCGTTGATCCACTCGCGCGGCTAATCTGCGCCTTTGAGAATGGAGTTTTGTGATGTCTGTGCCTTCTGTTGTGATTGCCGGTTGCGGTGATGTGGGTAGTCGGCTGGCTAGCCAATTGCTGGCCTCGGAATGGGAGGTTCACGGCCTGCGCCGCGATATTTCGCGCCTGCCCGACGGGGTGATCGGCATCGCCGGCGACCTGTTCAAAAAGGACTGCCCTGACACCTGGCCCATCGGCGGGGTGGATTACCTGGTGTACTGCGCCGCTGCCACTGACCACGACGAAGCCGGCTATCGCGCCGCCTACGTGCAAGGGTTGCTGCATGTGCTGGAGTGGCTGGAAGACTACGGCCAGACGCCCAAGCATTTGCTGTTTGTCTCCAGCAGCAGTGTGTATGGGCAGCAAAACGGCGAGTGGGTCGACGAAACGTCCGAGACGCAAGCGAAGGGCTATTCCGGGCAGGTGATGCTGGAGGCTGAACAGGTGGCGCTCAACAGCGGTATTCCAGCGACCATCGTGCGACTGACCGGGATTTACGGCCCGGGTCGTGAATGGCTGATCACTCAGGTTCGCCAAGGCTATCGCGTAGCGATTGACCCGCCGTTGTATGGCAACCGTATCCACGCCGATGACGCCGCGGGCCTGCTCGCCTTTTTGCTGCGGCATGTGGAAAAGGGCGGTTCGCTGGACAAGGTCTACATCGGCGTTGACGATGCGCCGGCACCACTGGCCGAGGTGGTGGCCTGGTTGCGCGAGTACCTGGGTGTGACCGAGTGGGCTGAAGATGCAAGTGTGCGCCGTGCTGGCAGCAAACAATGCAGTAATGCGCGTATCAAGGCGCTTGGCTGGATGCCGACATACCCGACTTACCGGGAAGGCTATGCGGCGATTCTGAAAGGCTGAAGCGCGCAAAAAATGTGGGAGCTGGCTTGCCTGCGATAGCGGTATATCAATCACATCTTTGTTGGATGTAATACCGTCATCGCAGGCAAGCCAGCTCCCACATTTGGATTTGGGTGAGGCTTTTATTACTTTTCAAGCAACCATTGGCGAGGGCCTGGCGTAAACGAAGGCACTTCATCGGCCTGTGCGGTATTGATCGCCTGGAAGATCTCCAGTTGCTCACCCTTGCGCGCGAAGATCCAAGGGTTGCCCTGGCCGTTCAGTTGCAGCCAGATGCTGTCATAGCCGCCGCTCATGGAGGCGCAATCGCCTGCCAGACAGAGTGAATAACGATCAACCCCCGGTAGGCCAGCGACCTTGCCGTCTGCCTGGAACTGCACCGTGGCGCCGCTGCCGGTGCCGTCGCTGATCTTCCAGTCGCCGCCCATATAGGCCGCGTACAGCGCGCGTTCGAAGTTGGCGCCCAGTGGCGCGCCTTCTGGGGCCGGGTCTTTGGCGCGGGCAAACAGCTGCTCGGGCTCGTTGTCGTTGGCCACTTGCAGCAGTTGCTTGCCTTTGCGCTTGAGTTCGGTGGCAGAGCTGCCATAGAAATCCACGTTCCATGCGCCGGGCTCTTCACCCGACAACTTGCCTTCCGCCACTTCAAAACCGTTGTAGTAGCGGGCCTGCAAGGCCTTGGTGTTGACCTCCCACTCAAGGTTGGGGCCATAAGACTGCAGGGCTTCACGCAAAGGGCCGCCCTTGGCTGCCGCGTCGATGGCGGCCTGGTTGATCCAGGTACCGCTTACATCCAGGTCGGCGGGGTTACTGGCACAGCCACCGAGCAACAGGGCGAGCAACGAAGAGGCTACAAGCGCTTTGCGCATTACGAAATCCTTCTGAAACGAAGTCGGCGCAGCCTTTTGGGGCTGCGCCGGGTGTTTTACTCGATGACCAGAATGGCGTCCATCTCAACCTGTGCACCCTTTGGCAGGGCGGCCACGCCGATGGCGGCGCGGGCTGGGTAAGGTTGTTCGAAGTACTTGCCCATGATCTCGTTGACCTTGGCGAAGTGGCTGAGGTCGGTGAGGAAGATGTTCAGCTTGACGATGTCCTTGAACGAACCACCGGCAGCTTCAGCCACGGACTTGAGGTTTTCAAAGACCTGTACGGTCTGGGCTTCGAAGCCTTCAACCAGTTCCATGGTCTTTGGGTCCAGCGGGATCTGGCCGGACATGTAGACGGTGTTGCCCGCCTTGATCGCCTGGGAATAAGTGCCGATGGCGGCTGGAGCTTTATCGCTGGTGATAACTGTCTTGGTCATGAATGACTCCTTGTAATGGATCGGTTATGCACGCATGCGGGTGATGCGGATCACACCGGTCAAGGCGCGCAACTTTTTGATCACGCGGGCCAGGTGCACACGGTCGTGCACGCTGACCACCAGTTGGACCACGCTGATGCGACCATCGCGTTCGTCCATGCTGATTTTCTCGATATTGCCGTCGGCGGCGTTGACGCTGCTGGCCAGCAGGGCGATGAGGCCGCGCTGGTGCTCCAGCTCAACTCGCAGTTCGACGTTGAATTCGCCGGTGACATCTTTGGCCCACGAGAGCTGGATGCATTTTTCCGGGTTGTGGCGGATTTCAGTGATGTTGCGGCAGTTGTCCAGGTGCACCACCATGCCTTTGCCGGCGGACAAGTGGCCAACAATCGGGTCGCCCGGGATCGGCGTGCAACATTTGGCGTAGCTGAGCACCAGGCCCTCGGTGCCGCGAATCGCCAGTGGGCCTTCAGGGCTCGGCAACTGTTCGCCTTCGCCCAGCAGGCGGCGCGCAACCACGTAAGCCATGCGGTTGCCCAGGCCGATATCTTCCAGCAGGTCTTCGATGGTTTCCTGGCGGTACTCGTGGAGCATCGCTTGCACGCGCTCTTGCGGGATCTTGTCCAGGGCGCTGTCGAAGCCGTTGAGCACCTTGTTCAGCAGGCGTTCGCCCAGGCTGATGGATTCGGAGCGGCGCTGCAATTTCAGCGCGTGGCGAATATGCGTACGCGCCTTGCCGGTGACCACAAAGTTGAGCCAGGCCGGGTTGGGGCGAGCGCCCGGTGCGCTGACGATCTCCACCGTGGAACCGCTTTGCAGTGGTTCGGACAGCGGGGCCAGGCGCCGGTTGATGCGACAGGCGATGCAGCTGTTGCCGACATCGGTGTGCACTGCGTAGGCAAAGTCGACCGCCGTGGAGCCTTTGGGCAGCTCCATGATCCGGCCTTTGGGCGTGAACACGTAGACCTCGTCCGGGAACAGGTCGATCTTCACGCTTTCGATAAATTCCAGGGAGTTGCCGGCACGTTGCTGCATTTCCAGCACGCCC
Source organism: Pseudomonas sp. NFR02 (assembly GCF_900119375.1). NCBI lineage: Bacteria > Pseudomonadati > Pseudomonadota > Gammaproteobacteria > Pseudomonadales > Pseudomonadaceae > Pseudomonas > Pseudomonas sp. NFR02. Next base: position 91,359 of record NZ_FPJJ01000006.1, on the reverse strand, counting down.
TTGACCCATTGGCGCGCGCGAGCATGGGTGCCTTTGGGCTGCTCGTCGCCGCTGGACTTGTACAGCCAGTGGGCGGCAATGCCGTTGTTGGCCATTTCTTCCATTTCGCGGGTGCGGATCTGGATCTCGATCGGCACGCCGTGCATGCCAAACAGGGTGGTATGCAGCGACTGGTAGCCGTTGGCCTTGGGAATTGCGATGTAGTCCTTGAAGCGGCCCGGCAGCGGCTTGTACAAATTATGTACAGCGCCCAGCACGCGGTAGCAGGTATCGACCTTGTCGACGATAATCCGGAACGCGTACACGTCCATGATCTCGTTGAAGGCCCGGCGCTTGCCGCGCATCTTTTTGTAGATGCCGTAGAGGTGCTTCTGCCGGCCGCTGACCTCGCCCTCGATTTCGTCGATCGCCAGGCAATGGCTCAGGGACTCTTCGATCTTGTTGACGATTTCCTTGCGATTGCCCCGTGCGCGCTTGACCGCCTGGTAGATGCGCGCCGAACGCATGGGGTGCATGGCTTTAAAGCCGAGGTCTTCGAATTCGATACGAATGGCGTGCATGCCCAGCCGGTTGGCGATGGGCGCATAGATTTCCAGGGTTTCCTTGGCGATGCGTCGGCGCTTTTCGCCGGACAGCACTTCCAGCGTGCGCATGTTGTGCAGCCGGTCGGCCAGCTTGACCAGGATCACCCGAATGTCTCGGGCCATGGCCATGGCCATCTTCTGGAAGTTTTCCGCCTGGGCTTCGGCCTTGGTCTCGAAGTTCATCTGGGTCAGCTTGCTGACCCCATCGACCAGTTCGGCCACGGTTTCGCCAAATTGCGCACTGAGCGCTTCCTTGGCAATGCCGGTGTCTTCGATCACGTCATGCAGCATCGCGGCCATCAGGCTCTGATGGTCCATGTGCATGTCGGCAAGAATATTGGCCACCGCAAGAGGATGGGTGACATACGCCTCGCCGCTACGGCGGCGTTGGCCGTCGTGGGCTTGTTCGGCGTAGAAATACGCTCGGCGAACCAGGTTGACCTGGTCGGCGCCGAGGTAGGCCGATAAGCGATCGGCGAGGGCGTCTATGCTCGGCAAAGTGTGAACTCCTGCCGATGGCTGTGACCCCGCGCCGTGCTACGTCGACCAGGCATAGGCTTAGACGTCCTCGTTGGACTCGCCTTCGAACGCTGCAAACAGCGGTTCGTCTTCAACGATTTCGGCGTTGGCGATGAACTCGTAGCTCATCAGGCCTTCAGCGATTTCACGCAGGGCTACAACGGTAGGCTTGTCGTTTTCCCACTGGACCAGGGGCTCTTTGCCGCCAGTGGCCAGTTGACGGGCACGCTTGGTAGAGAGCATGACCAGCTCAAAGCGGTTATCCACGTGTTCTAGGCAGTCTTCAACGGTTACGCGGGCCATGGTATTCCTCGGAGCGAATGCAAGATGCGCGCTGCCCGGTTGGGCGAGCGGACTGAGCAGTTTAAAAAATCACCAGCGTTTAGGGAAGCGCTGATTTTTCGCAGGCCTTCGCAAAACCGCTACAAGTGCCAATGTAAGGCCCTTGCAGCTGTTTTGGGAAGCGCCAATCAACCGAGCAATTCGGCGAGTAATTTGCCGAAACGCTGCTGTTGGCGCTTTTGCTGCAGTTGGTTGGCGCGGAAAATCGCCTTCAAATCGTCCAATGCGTGGGTAAAGTCGTCATTGATGATCAGGTAGTCGTAGTCGACGTAGTGGCTCATTTCGCTGACGGCCTCACGCATGCGACCTTCGATGATCTCGTCGCTGTCCTGGCCACGGTTGGTCAGACGCTGGTGCAGGGCTTGGAGCGAGGGCGGCAGGATGAAGATGGAGCGCGCCTTGGGCATCAGCTGGCGCACTTGCTCGGCGCCCTGCCAGTCGATCTCCAGAATCAGGTCGTGGCCTTCGTCCAGGGTCTGTTGCAGGTGGCTCTGCGAGGTGCCGTAGAGGTTGCCGAACACTTCGGCGCGCTCCAGGAAGTCACCGTGTTCGATCATCTTGACGAACTCGGTACGCTCGACGAAGTGATAGTGCACGCCGTCCACTTCGCCCGGGCGCATGGCGCGGGTGGTGTGCGAGACCGAAATGCGGATCTGCTCGTCAGCGTCGGTCAAGGCCTTGACCAGGCTGCTCTTGCCCGCGCCCGAAGGGGCGGAAATGATGTAAAGGGTGCCGGTGCTGTGGGTCATGGAGGGTGCCTTACTCAATATTCTGTACTTGTTCGCGCATTTGCTCGATCAACACTTTGAGGTTGACCGCCGCCGTGGTGCTGCGCGGGTCGAACGCCTTGGAGCCCAGTGTATTGGCTTCGCGGTTGAGTTCCTGCATCAGGAAGTCCAGGCGCCGACCGGCGGCACCGCCCGACTTGAGTACGCGGCGCACTTCAAGGATATGGGTACTCAGGCGGTCGAGTTCTTCGGCCACGTCGCTCTTCTGTGCGAGCAGGACCATTTCCTGTTCCAGGCGCGTCGGGTCGAGGTCGGCCTTCATGTCGGTGAAGCGGTCTAGGACCTTCTGGCGCTGGGTGGCGAGCATCTGCGGTACCAGTTCACGCAGGGTCACTACGTCGGCTTCGATCGATGTCAGCCGCTCGCTGATCAGGCGCGCCAGTTCGGTGCCTTCGCGCTCACGGCCGGCCTTGAGTTCCTTCAGGCCCTGGTTGAACAGGGCGAGGGCTTCGGCATTCAGGGCCTGTGGGTCAGCCGCGTCGGCCACCAGCACGCCGGGCCAGGCCAATACTTCCAGAGGGTTCAATGCGGCCGGCTGCTTGATCAGGCCGGCGATGGTTTCGGCAGCGGCCACCAGTTGGGCGGCGCGGTCGCGGTCGACCTGCAGCGGCTTGCCGGTGGTTTCTTCGGTAAAGCGCAGGGTGCATTCCAGCTTGCCACGGGAAATGCCCTGGCGCAGCGCTTCACGCACGGCGCCTTCGAGGTCGCGGAACGACTCTGGCAGGCGCAGGTGCGGCTCCAGGTAACGGCTGTTGACCGAGCGCAGTTCCCAGCTGAGGGTGCCTTGGGTCCCGGCTTTTTCGACACGGGCGAAGGCGGTCATGCTGTGCACCATGGAGGTACCTCGCGTTGGATAAATAGAAATTGGCCAGGCCGACCTGTAGGAGCGAGCTTGCTCGCGAAGAACGCAAGGCGCCGCGCTGAATCAGCAAGCCCCCGTAATTTTTGGCGTTTTTCGCGAGCAAGCTCGCTCCTACAGTCTGGAGGCGCAGGATTGTAGCGCAGTGGGAGGTAGGCGCCCAAACCCTGGCATTGGTAACCGGATTTTTTAGAAGTGCCCCGAACCGGCTTGCGGCTCTATAATGCTCGGCAGTTTTTCGTCCTCAGTACAGGTATCCCCTATGAAACGTCCAAGTGGTCGCGCTGCCGATCAGCTCCGCTCGATCCGCATCACCCGCAACTACACCAAACACGCCGAGGGATCCGTACTGGTCGAGTTTGGCGATACCAAGGTCATCTGCACTGTCAGCGTCGAAAACGGCGTGCCGCGCTTCCTCAAGGGCCAGGGCCAGGGTTGGTTGACCGCTGAATACGGCATGCTGCCGCGCGCGACGGGCGAGCGTAACCAGCGTGAAGCCAGCCGTGGCAAGCAAGGCGGGCGTACCCTGGAAATCCAGCGCTTGATCGGCCGTTCCCTGCGTGCTGCCCTGGATATGTCCAAGCTGGGTGACGTGACCCTCTACGTCGACTGCGACGTGATCCAGGCAGATGGCGGCACCCGCACGGCGTCCATCACCGGCGCCATGGTGGCCCTGGTCGACGCACTGAAAGTGATCAAGAAGCGTGGCGGCCTGAAAGCGGGTGACCCGCTCAAGCAGATGATCGCCGCTGTGTCGGTTGGCATGTACCAGGGCGAGCCTGTGTTGGACCTGGACTACCTGGAAGACTCGGCCGCCGAGACCGACCTCAACGTGGTCATGACCAGCACCGGTGGTTTCATCGAAGTGCAGGGCACTGCCGAAGGCGCGCCATTCCAGCCGGCTGAGCTGAACGCCATGCTGGCCTTGGCCCAGAAAGGCATGACCGAAATCTTTGAATTGCAGAACGCCGCGCTGGCTGACTGAGCCGGCCCCAAGGAGAAGCGCCATGAATGACAGCCAGTTGCCGGTCCCGGCCCCGTCCAAGGAAGTACGCCAGTGGGCAATGTTGTGTCATTTTGCGGCATTCCTGGGGTTGGTATTCCCCTTCGGCAGCTTGCTGGGGCCGTTGATCCTGTGGCAATTCAAGAAGGACATGGACCCGCTCATCGATGACCAGGGCAAGGAGGCGCTGAATTTCCAGATCACCGTGGCGATCGCCTGGCTGGTGTGCCTCTTGTTGGGCTTCGTGGTTGTTGGCTTCTTGCTGATGACCGTGCTGGTGATCGGGGCGTTGATACTGACGATCATCGCCGGTATCAAGGCCAACAAAGGCATTGCCTATCGCTATCCGTGGACCTGGCGCCTGGTCAAGTAACCGAACGGCCACAAAAAAACCGACATCAGTGTCGGTTTTTTTGTGCCTGGAAAACGACCTCAGATGGTCAATGTCCAGTCGTAGTCCACGATCAGCGGCGCGTGCTGCGAGAAGCGCGGCTGGCGCGGCAGGCGTGCACTGCGTACGAACCGGCGCAGGCCTGGGGTCAGCAGCTGGTAGTCGAAACGCCAGCCCAGGTTGAGCATCTCAGCCTGTTCGTTATCTGGCCACCAGCTGTACTGGTCGCCTTCGCGGCTGACTTCGCGCAGGGCATCGACATAGCCCATGTTGCCGACAATCTCGTCCATCCAGGCGCGTTCCGGCGCCAGGAAGCCTGGGGATTGCTGGCTGTCGCGCCAGTTCTTGATATCCAGCTTCTGTTGCGCCACGTACAGCGAGCCACAATAAATGTACTCGCGACGTTTACGTCGCTGTTTATCCAAGTAACGGGCGAAATCGTCCATTAGCTTGAATTTCTGGTTCAAGTCTTCATCGCCGTTCTGCCCGGAAGGAAGCAGCAAGGTCGCGATGCTGACCTTGTCGAAATCGGCTTGCAGGTAACGCCCGTAGCGGTCGGCTGTCTCGAAGCCGAGGCCGCTGATGACCGCCTTGGGTTGCAACCGCGAGTACAAAGCCACGCCACCTTGGGTGGGCACTTCGGCATCGCAGGCATAAAGGAAGTAGCCATCCAGTTGGAAGGCTGGGTCGTCCAGTTCAAAGGCGGAGGCACGGGTGTCCTGCAGGCAGATGACGTCGGCATTCTGTGCTTGCAGCCAACTGAGCAAACCACGCTCGACTGCAGCCTGAATACCATTAACGTTCACACTGATGATCCGCATAAATGGCCCCAAAAATCGCGTGCGTGTATGATACACGCCGTCCACCCAATTAGCTAAATCCGTGGTATCTGAGGCTTTTTTCATGCAGGCGTATCAGCGCGATTTCATTCGTTTTGCCATCGATCGCGGCGTTTTACGCTTCGGTGAGTTCACCCTCAAGTCCGGGCGCACCAGCCCGTACTTCTTCAATGCGGGCCTGTTCAACTCAGGTTCGGCCCTGGCTCAGCTGGGCCGTTTCTATGCGGCAGCCATCGTTGAGAGCGGTATTTCCTTCGACGTACTCTTTGGCCCGGCCTACAAGGGTATTCCCCTGGCAGCGGCGACGGCGGTAGCGCTGGCGGAGCATCACGGGCAGGACTTGCCGTGGTGTTTCAATCGTAAGGAAGCCAAGGCCCATGGTGAAGGTGGCAGCCTGGTCGGCGCGCCATTGACCGGCGAGGTGCTGATCATCGATGACGTGATCACCGCGGGTACTGCTATCCGTGAAGTGATGCAGATCATCGCTTCCCAGGACGGCGCCAAGGCTGCCGGTGTGCTGATCGCCTTGAACCGCCAGGAACGCGGCAACGGTGAGTTGTCGGCGATCCAGGAAGTGGAGCGTGACTTCGGCATTCCGGTGGTGAGCATCGTGTCGTTGAACCAGGTGTTGCAGTTCCTGGAAGATGACCCGCAGCTCAAGCAGCATTTGCCGGCGGTGCGTGCCTACCGCGAGCAGTTCGGCGTCTGACACTGAATCCTGTGGGAGCGGGCTTGCCCGCGATAGCGGTGTGTCAGGCGGTGCATTTTAGAATGTACTGCCGTCATCGCAGGCAAGCCAGCGCCCACATTTGAACTGTGTACAAACAAAAAGCCCCGCTCAATTCGATTGAGCGGGGCTTTTTGCTTTGCAGCGGTTAAGGACGCTTGCGGTTACTGATCAGCGTGCCCACACCAGTATCGGTGAAGATTTCCAGCAGGATTGCATTTGGCACGCGGCCATCCAGGATCAGCGAGCTGCCGACGCCGCCCTGCACCGCTTCCAGTGCGCAACGGATCTTCGGCAACATGCCGCCGTAGATGGTGCCGTCGGCGATCAGGTCGTCTACCTGCTGGGTAGTCAAGCCGGTCAGTACCTTGCCTTCCTTGTCCATCAAGCCGGCGATGTTGGTCAGCAGCATCAGCTTTTCAGCCTTCAGTGCTTCCGCCACCTTACCGGCTACCAGATCGGCGTTGATGTTATAGGACTCGCCATTAGCACCCACGCCGATCGGCGCAATTACCGGGATGAAGTCGCCCTTGACCAGCAGGTTGAGCAAATCGGTGTTGATGCCGATGACTTCGCCCACCTGGCCGATGTCGATGATTTCCGGCTGGGTCATCTCCGGCGTCTTGCGGGTCACGGTCAGTTTCTTGGCGCGGATCAGTTCCGCATCCTTGCCGGTCAGGCCGATGGCGCTGCCGCCGTGGCGGTTGATCAGGTTGACGATGTCTTTGTTGACCTGGCCGCCGAGGACCATTTCCACCACGTCCATGGTTTGCGCGTCAGTGACGCGCATGCCATCGATGAAGTGACTCTCGATGGACAACCGCTTGAGCAGGTCGCCGATTTGCGGGCCGCCGCCGTGGACGACCACGGGGTTGATCCCTACGGCCTTCATCAGCACGATGTCGCGCGCAAAGCCGGTTTTCAGCTCATCGCTTTCCATGGCATTGCCGCCGTACTTGATCACCAGCGTCTTGCCGACGTAGCGTCGAATATAAGGCAACGCTTCGGACAGGACCTTGGCGGTGTTGGCAGCGGCTTCGCGTTCGAGGGTCATTCAGGGCTCCGGGCAAAAAATCAGAACGGTAATTGGAGATCAGGGGCAACACGTTTCAACTGGGCGTGGAACACGTCCTTGATGCGCTGCAACTCAGCCTCGGTATCCGCCTCGAAACGCAGGACCAGCACCGGTGTGGTGTTGGACGCGCGAACCAGGCCCCAGCCTTTGGCGTAATCGACTCGCACACCATCAATGGTGGTCAGGTTGGCGCCTTCACCCCATTGCGCATCGTGCAATGCGTCAATGATGCTGAATTTGCTCTCCTCGGTCACATGGATATTGATCTCTGGCGTAGAAATATCATTCGGGAAGGTCTGAAACAGCTCTTCGGCCGTGGATTTCTCCTTGCTGAGGATCTCCAGCAGGCGAGCGGCGCTGTAAATACCATCGTCAAACCCGAACCAGCGCTCCTTGAAGAACACGTGGCCGCTCATTTCACCGGCCAACAGCGCGCCGGTTTCCTTCATTTTCTTTTTGATCAACGAGTGACCGGTCTTCCACATTAGCGGGCGACCGCCGTACTCCTTGATCAATGGCGTCAGGCGACGCGTGCATTTCACGTCGAAGATGATCTCGGCGTTGGCATTGCGCGCAACCACGTCGCGGGCAAACAGCATCAACAGGCGGTCCGGGAACACGATCTCGCCGGTTTCGGTCACCACGCCCACACGGTCCCCGTCGCCATCGAAGGCCAGGCCGACGTCGGCGCCCACTTCCTTGACCTTGGCGATCAGGTCCACCAGGTTTTCCGGCTTGCCTGGGTCTGGGTGATGGTTGGGGAAGTTGCCGTCCACTTCGCAGAACAGTGGGATCACTTCGCAGTTCAGGGCTTCGAGCAATTGCGGGGCAATCACACCCGCTGCGCCGTTGCCGCAGTCCACCACGACTTTCAAGCGGCGGGCGAGCTTGACGTCACGGGTGATTTCATCGGAGTAGCGTTGCAGGATGTCAACCTTGGTGATGGTCCCTGTGCCGCGGGTCAGGTCGTTGGTCTTCAGGCGGGTGTGCAGGGCCTGGATCTGCTCATTGGCCAGGGTGTCGCCAGCGATGACGATCTTGAAGCCGTTGTAGTCCGACGGGTTGTGGCTGCCGGTAAGCATGACCCCGGATTTGCCCGCCAGTACGTTGGCGGCGTAGTACAGCGCGGGGGTTGGCACCAGACCGACGTCGCTGACGTGGCAGCCGCTGTCAGCCAGGCCCTGGATCAGTTGCTCGACCAGCTCCGGGCCAGACAAGCGGCCGTCACGGCCTACCGAGACGTTGGGTTCGCCTTGGGCCAGACTCTGGGAGCCGATGGCGCGGCCGATCCAGTAGGCGGTTTCGGCGGTCAGGGTCTTGGGGACCACACCACGGATGTCATAGGCGCGAAAAATGCTGTCGGGAAAGGTCGGGGCTACGCGGGCTGCGGTACTCATCGCGGGGGAAACTCCATCTGAAAGGGGGCAAGGCGGGCCTGATGTGGCTGGCCGGCAGGCTCAAACTGAAGGGTATGACGGCGTTTTCGGCAGAGAGTTCGTGGTGTAAAAATGCCATCGGCGCTTCGGCGCTAGCATTATTTTTACGTAGTCCTTTGATTTCATTAGAGAAATCTCGATGATTATTTCCGCGCATTCTTCATCCTGAAAAGCCGGGCGGTGGCGCGTGGCCGGACGATTGCATCCGGCCACGTTCAGCTTAGTCAGTGACTGCCGGAGTGCCCAAAACCGCCTGCGCCGCGTTGGGTTTCGTCGAATTCCTGCACCAATTCAAAATGCGCCTGCACCACCGGCACCAATACCAGTTGGGCGATGCGCTCGCCGACGGCGATGTTGAAAGCAGTCTGGCCACGGTTCCAGCACGACACCATCAACTCGCCCTGGTAGTCGGAGTCGATCAGGCCGACCAAGTTGCCGAGCACGATGCCATGTTTGTGACCCAGGCCGGAGCGCGGCAGGATCAGCGCCGCCAAGCCAGGATCGCCGACATAGATCGACAGGCCAGTGGGAATCAGGATGGTTTGGCCCGGCTCAAGGACGGTGTCCTCTTTGAGCATGGCGCGCAGGTCCAGGCCGGCGGAACCCGGCGTGGCGTACGCCGGCAGAGGGAATTCGTTGCCGAGGCGTGGGTCGAGAATCTTGGCTTGCAAAGCGTGCATGGACATTAAACCTGGTTCAGCCGTTGGGCGATAAAAGAGATCAGTTGGCGGGCAATCTTGCCCTTGCTGGTCTGGGCGAAAAGGGTGGCGTGCAGTTCGCGGTCGATCACGCTGCACGCATTTTCCTCGCTGTTGAAGCCGATGCTCGGGTTGGCGACATCATTGGCAACGATCAGGTCGAGGTTTTTGTCTTTCAGTTTGCGTGCGGCGTAGTCCAGCAGGTGCTCGGTCTCGGCAGCGAAACCGACGCTGAACGGACGGTCTGGACGGGTTGCGATGGTGGCCAGGATGTCCGGGTTACGCACCATTTGCAGGAGCAGGCCGTCGCCGCTCGTAGGGTCTTTCTTGAGCTTCTGCGGGGCCACGACCTCCGGGCGGTAATCCGCAACCGCTGCCGAGGCGATAAACAGGTCGCAGGGAATGGCGGCTTCGCAGGCCGCCAACATGTCCCGGGCGCTGACTACGTCGATCCGCGTGACGCGATCAGGGGTCGGCAGATGCACGGGACCTGTGATCAGTGTGACCCGTGCGCCTGCCTCGACCGCAGCTTCTGCCAACGCGAAGCCCATTTTTCCTGAGCTATGGTTGGTGATGTAGCGCACCGGGTCGATGTTTTCCTGGGTCGGGCCGGCGGTGATCAGCACGTGCTTGCCGGTCAGGGCCAGATGCTGGAAGCACTCGGCGGCGCACTGCGCCAGGTCCGTGGCTTCGAGCATGCGGCCCAGGCCGACGTCGCCGCAGGCCTGGCTGCCGGAAGCCGGGCCGAACACCTTGAGGCCGCGGGTTTGCAGGAGTTGGGTATTGGCCTGGGTGGCCGGATCGCGCCACATGGCCTGGTTCATGGCCGGTGCTATAGCGACGGTGGCGTCGGTGGCCAATACCAGGGTGGTGAGCAGGTCATCGGCAATGCCCTGGGCCAGGCGGGCGATCAGGTCGGCAGTGGCCGGGGCTATCAGCACCAGGTCGGCCCATTTGGCCAGTTCGATATGGCCCATGGCGGCTTCTGCGGCCGGGTCCAGCAGGTCGAGGTGAACCGGGTGGCCGGACAGGGCTTGCATGGTCAGCGGGGTGATGAACTCACTGCCACCACGGGTCATGACCACGCGCACTTCGGCGCCCTGGTCCAGGAGCCTGCGAACCAACTCTGCGCTCTTGTAGGCGGCAATGCCGCCGCCGACGCCGAGAACGATGCGTTTCCGATACAGACGCTGCATTGGTTTGCCTTTCCAGTTCAGTGATGCCAGTTCAGTGACGCCTGCGATGACCCCTCCCCAGGTGAAATCGCCGGCAAAAAAGAGGGCCCTACGATAACACAGCGCCCGCCGGGCAACAGCGGAGCAGATACAGGGAGGTGGGATGAGTATTCGTGATTGGCCCGTGGCGGAGCGTCCGCGGGAGAAATTATTGGAAGGCGGCGCAGCGAGCCTGTCCGATGCCGAGCTGTTGGCGATTTTCCTGCGTACGGGGGTTGCCGGGCGAAGTGCGGTGGATCTGGCGCGCCATCTGTTGGCGCAATTCGGTGGCCTGCGCCCGTTACTGGAGGCCAGCCAGACGTTGTTCAGCCAGCATCTGGGGCTGGGCCCGGCGAAGTTCGCCCAACTGCAGGCGGTGCTGGAAATGTCCCGGCGCCACTTGGCTGAGCGCTTGCGGGCTGACTCGGTGCTGGAGAGCCCGTTGGCCGTGCGCGAGTACCTCAAGGCGCTGCTGCGCCATGAGCCCCATGAGATATTCGGCTGCCTGTTTCTGGACTCAAAGCATCGGGTGCTGGGGTTCGAGGTCATTTCCCAGGGCACCATCGACGCTGCGATTGTCTATCCGCGACAAGTGGTCAAGCGCGCCTTGGCGTACAACGCGGCGGCGTTGATCCTGTGCCACAACCACCCGTCGGGGAGCGCGGAGCCCAGCGCGGCTGATCGAAAATTGACCAAGCTGCTGCAAAAGGCGCTGGACGTGGTGGATGTGCGGGTGCTGGACCATATCATCGTGGGCGATGGCGACCCGCTGTCGATGGCTGAATACGGTTGGCTGTAACGGTCCGGCCTCTGTAGGAGCGAGCAAGTTCGCTCCTACAGGTGGGAGTGTGCCTTAGGGCTTGAGGCTGACTTTCGAATAGTCCTGGCGCCCGAACGGGCTTACCTGGTACCCCTGGATGTTCTTGCGGGTCAAGGCAAACGCCGTCGGATGCGCCAGTGGCAGCCACAGCGCCTGTTGCTGGATCTGCGCCTGGGCCTGCTGATACAGCTTGCTGCGCACACCTTGCTCACTGGTGGTTTTGCCCGCGCTGATCAACTTATCCAGGGTGGGGTCGCAATAGCGGGCAAAGTTGGTGCCGGACTTCACCGCGGCGCATGAGAACTGCGGCGTCAGGAAGTTATCCGGGTCGCCGTTGTCGCCGGCCCAGCCCATGAACAGCAAGTCGTGCTCGCCGGCCTTGGCGCGGCGGATCAACTCGCCCCATTCGATCACGCGAATCTCGGCCTGGATGCCAACCTTGGCCAGGTCGGCCTGCAACAGTTGGGCGCCGAGGTTCGGGTTGGGGTTCAGCAGGCTGCCCGTAGGGCGGGTCCATATTGTGGTCTTGAAGCCGTCCTTGAGCCCGGCGCGGCCCAGCAGCGCCTTGGCTTTGGCGAGGTCCTGCGGGTAGCCTGGCAACTCCTTGGCATAGCTCCAGGTGTTCGGCGGGTAGACACCGTTGGCTGCTTCGGCGGTGCCTTCGAACACGGCCTTGAGGTAGCTGCCCTTATCAAAGGCCAGGTTGATCGCCTGGCGCACTTCGGGCTTGTCCAGCGGTGGGTGCTGGCTGTTGATGGCGACGAACGCGGTCATGAAGGCGGCGGTTTTTTCCACCTTCAGCGCCGAGTCTTTTTCGGCCTCGCCCACATCCAGGGGCTTGGGTGACAGGGCGATCTGGCATTCATCGCGGTGCAGCTTCTGCAGGCGTACGTTGGCGTCCGGGGTGATGGCGAAAATCAGGTTATCCACCGCCGGTTTGCCGGCGAAGTAGTCCGGGTTGGCCTTGTAACGCACCACGGCATCTTTCTGGAAACGCACGAACACAAACGGGCCGGTGCCGATTGGCTGGCTGTTGAGCTTCTCGGGTGTGCCGGCCTTGAGCAATTTATCGGCATATTCAGCCGGATAGATCGAGGCAAAGCCCATGCTCAGTGCTGGTAAGAAGGTGGAATCGGCATGGTCGAGGGTGAAGCGCACGGTCAGTGGGTCAAGGGCGTCGATTTTCTTGACCAGTGTGGGCAATTGCAGGGATTGGGCGTGAGGAAAGCCGCTCTGGGCGATCTTGTGCCACGGGTTGGCCGGGTCGAGCATGCGCTCGAAGCTGAAGCGCACGTCTTCGGCGGTCAAGGTGCGGCTTGGGCTGAAATAACTGGTGCGATGGAATTTCACATCGGGGTGCAGTTTGAAGGTGTACGTCAGCCCATCGGGCGACACTTCCCAGCTGTCTGCAAGGCTCGGTACCAACTTGCCACTGGCCGCGTCGAATTCCACTAAACGGTTCATCAGCACGTCGGCCGAGGCGTTGGTGGTGGTCAGTGAGTTGTACTGCACCACATCGAAGCCTTCGGGGCTGGCCTCGGTGCATACGCTCAAGTTGGTGGCCGCAACGGCCATCGGCGCAATAAAGAGAGGGGCAAGCAATAGCGGTAGGGCAGCGAGGCGCATATTCGGTTTCCTGTGCAGATCGAAGGCCCATCTGCGAGTGCAGTCTGGAAAAAGCCTACCGTAGAGGTCTGATTGATAAATGACTAGCCCATTTTTGCCTGTGCTTTTGGCCAAAATGCTGTTTTGATGGCGCCTCAGCGTGTTTCGCCGTGCACTTCCCTGTGACCGCAGGCGTTGTAAATCATTCTGTGCGACGAGCGGTCGGCTGTTACAGCGGCCCCTCCTGGCAGCGGTTCAGGCACTTGTGGCCAAGATTTACGCTGCTAAAAGTACACAGGTTGTTGTTGCACTGGGGTCTTTCTGGTATAAAGCAGCGCTCTTTTCTAGGGGCCCGGTTCCTTCACTGTAGGTGTAGCCGGTAAGACCCTAAAGAAACGCGGCGCCTGGCGCCAAATGACTGAGAGATTAAGCGGCCAACCCATGCCGGGTTGGGCATGTGGTTTTAGAGGGCTGAGGCATGTCGAGAGTCTGTCAAGTTACCGGTAAGGGTCCGGTGACTGGGAATAACATTTCCCACGCAAATAACAAAACCCGTCGTCGTTTCCTGCCGAACCTGCAGCATCACCGCTTCTGGGTTGAAGAAGAGAAACGTTTCGTGCGTCTGCGCGTATCTGCTAAAGGCATGCGTATTATCGACAAGCGTGGCATCACTGTCGTGCTGGCCGAAATCCGCGCCGCTGGCAAGATCTAAGGAGCTCTATCATGCGTGAATTGATTCGAATGATCTCTAGCGCCGGTACTGGTCACTTCTACACTACCGACAAGAACAAGCGTACTACCCCGGACAAGCTCGAAAAGAAAATGTTCGACCCGCGCGTTCGCAAGCACGTGATCTACAAAGAAGGCAAAATCAAGTAATTGATTTTCCTCCTTGTGAAAAAAAGCCCGTATCTCACGATGCGGGCTTTTTTTTGCCTGGGGTTTGGTGATCAGGCTTGCTGATCGTTCCCACGCTCTGCGTGGGAATGCCGTCTCGGACGCTCAGCGTCCCGTTGTCGATCAATCAATGATCAGGCTTTCTCTTCAAACACCACGTAGATCTTGCGGCACGCTTCCAGCACTTCCCAGGTACCGCTGAAACCGGCAGGGATCACAAAGCGATCGCCTGCCCGCAGGGTCTTGGCATTCCCCTCGGCATCACGCAACACCGACACGCCTTGCACGATCTCGCAGTACTCATGCTCGGTGTAGTTGACCTTCCACTGGCCCACTTCACCTTCCCAGACGCCGGCGTTCATCTGGCCGCATGGGCTGTTGTAGTGGTTGTAGAGTGTCTGCTCGGGATCGCCCTTGAGGATTTTCTCGGCGGCAGGGCGGTAGCGTTCGGGGGCGGTGTTGGCTTGGCTGAAATCGACGATGTCCTGGATGCTCATGTGCATTTCCCGTCTGGCCTGCGGTTGGAGAGTCCAAAGTCTATGTTTATTAAAATGAACATCGCAAGGGCGTTTGCCGCCGTTATGTCAAATATATTGAAACATCCCCAGCCGCTGGTTTAGGGTGGCAGCTGCCTTGAGCCGAACAGCAGGCTGGTCGGGCAAGCATTCGTGATGGCGCCGGGATAAACCTCCCAGGCCCTTGTATTCAATAAGAGGAGGACACTCGCATGACCACCCTGACCCGTGCCGACTGGGAACAACGCGCCAAGGCTCTGAAAATCGAAGGCCGCGCCTATATCAATGGCGAATACACCGCCGCCGTTTCCGGTGACACCTTCGAATGCATCAGCCCGGTGGATGGGCGCTTGCTGGCCACTGTCGCCAGCTGTGATGCCAGCGATGCCCAGCGCGCCGTGGAAAATGCGCGTGCCACTTTCAATTCCGGCGTGTGGTCGCGCCTGGCACCGGCCAAGCGCAAGTCCGTCATGATCCGTTTCGCCGCGCTGCTCAAGGCTAACGCCGAAGAGCTGGCGCTGCTTGAAACCCTGGATATGGGCAAGCCCATCAGCGATTCCCTGAACATCGACGTCCCCGGCGCGGCGCAAGCCCTGAGCTGGAGCGGCGAGGCGATCGACAAGATCTACGACGAAGTCGCCGCCACGCCCCACGATCAACTGGGCCTGGTGACCCGCGAGCCCGTCGGTGTTGTTGGCGCCATCGTGCCGTGGAACTTCCCGTTGATGATGGCGTGCTGGAAACTCGGCCCGGCGCTGTCCACCGGCAACTCTGTCATCCTGAAGCCGTCCGAAAAATCCCCGCTCACCGCCATCCGCATCGCCGCGTTGGCCGTTGAGGCTGGTATTCCAAAAGGCGTGTTCAACGTGCTGCCTGGCTATGGCCACACCGTGGGTAACGCCCTGGCGGTGCACATGGACGTCGATACCCTGGTGTTCACGGGCTCCACCAAGATCGCCAAGCAACTGTTGATCCGCTCCGGCGAGTCGAACATGAAGCGTGTATGGCTGGAAGCCGGTGGCAAGAGCCCGAACATCGTGTTTGCCGACGCGCCGAACCTGCAAGCGGCGGCCGAATCCGCCGCCAGTGCCATTGCCTTCAACCAGGGCGAAGTCTGCACTGCCGGCTCGCGCCTGCTGGTCGAGCGTTCGATCAAAGACACCTTCCTGCCGCTGGTGATCGAGGCCCTCAAGGGCTGGAAACCCGGCAATCCACTGGACCCAGCCACCACTGTGGGTGCGTTGGTGGATACGCAGCAGATGAACACCGTGCTTTCGTACATTGAAGCCGGCCACGCCGACGGCGCCAAGCTGGTCGCGGGTGGCAAGCGCACCCTGGAAGAGTCCGGCGGCACCTACGTCGAGCCGACGATTTTCGACGGCGTGACCAATGCCATGAAGATCGCCCAGGAAGAGATCTTTGGCCCGGTCCTGTCGGTGATCACTTTCGACAGCGCCGAAGAAGCCATCGCCATCGCCAACGACACCCAATACGGCCTGGCTGCGGCGGTGTGGACGGCGGATATCTCCAAGGCACACCTGACGGCCAAGGCTCTGCGCGCCGGCAGCGTGTGGGTTAACCAGTACGACGGCGGCGACATGACCGCACCGTTCGGTGGTTTCAAGCAGTCGGGTAATGGCCGCGACAAGTCGCTGCATGCATTCGACAAGTACACCGAGCTGAAGGCGACCTGGATCAAGCTCTAAGCAACACTGCTGATCCCCTGTAGGAGCGAGCCTGTGTGGGAACTGGCTTGCCTGCGATAGCATCACTGAGGTGTGGCTGACACACCGAGGCGTCTGTATCGCAGGCAAGCCAGCTCCCACATAAGCTCGCTCCTACAGTTCGTTTTGCGAAGCAGAATTATCCACAGGAGCGTGGCAATGCGTTGGGCGACATATTTCGCCGTGCTGGCCTCGGTACTCAGCGTTGGCCTGGCCCTGGGTGTCAGCATGCCGTTGGTATCCTTGCGTCTTGAAGGTTGGGGTTATGGCAGTTTCGCCATTGGCGTGATGGCGGCGATGCCGGCATTCGGCGTACTGCTGGGCGCCAAGATCTCCAGCCGCATGGCGTCCTGGCTCGGCACTGCCAACCTGATGCGCCTGTGCCTGTGGGCCGGTGCGGTGTCCATCGGCTTGCTGGCGATCCTGCCCAGCTACCCGGTGTGGCTGGTGCTCAGGCTGATGATCGGGGTGATCCTGACCATCGTATTCATCCTTGGCGAAAGCTGGATCAACCAACTGGTGGTCGAGCAGTGGCGTGGCCGGCTGGTGGCGCTCTACGGCTGCAGTTATGCCTTGAGCCAACTGTCGGGGCCGTTGCTGTTGGGCCTGATTGGCACCGACCATGACTACGGCTTCTGGGTCGGCGCGGGCCTTTTGGTGCTGGCGCCGCTGCTGTTGCTGGGACGTACCGGCGCGCCGACGGCGGATTCGTTCAGCGTGACCTTTGGCGACCTGTGGCGCTTTTGCCTGGGCCTGCCGGCGATTGCCTGGGCTGTGGCGTTGTTCGCTGCCTTCGAAGCGATGATTCTGACGTTGTTGCCGGTGTACTGCCTGCAACAGGGTTTTACCGCTGAGATCGCCTTGGCGATGGTCAGCACGGTGGTGGTGGGCGATGCGTTGCTGCAATTGCCCATTGGCGCGCTGGCCGACTACCTGCCGCGACGCACTCTGTTTCTGGCCTGTGCACTGCTGTTGCTGGCGTCGAGCCTGGCGGTGCCGTTATTGATGCACACCTTGCTGATCTGGCCGGTGTGGGTGCTGTTCGGCGCCAGTGCCGGCGGTTTGTTTACCTTGTCGCTGATTTTGATTGGCGAGCGCTACCGCGACGATGCGTTGGTGCGTGCCAACGCTCACGTGGCGCAGCTGTGGGGCATTGGCTGCCTGATCGGGCCGCTGGTGGCAGGAGCGGGCAGCCAGTGGATCAGCGGGCATGCGCTACCGCTGCTGATGGCCGCCGGGGCGCTGGGTTTGGTGGTGCTGTTGCTGCGCCAGGGGGCTTTCGGCGCTACGCAGCCGGCCTGACCTTTAAACGCGGCCAATATGGGAGCTGGCTTGCCTGCGATGACGGTTTGTCAGCCAGCGGATTTGTTGTCTGGCACACCGCTATCGCGGGCAAGCCCGGCTCCCACAGGTGATCCGCAGGGGTATTAGAGCATGCGTTCCAGGCCAACACTGGTGGCGAACCAGGCGTTGAACCGCCGCCACCAACTGCCCGGTTCGCGCGTCAGAGTGTGCATCTGGCCGTTGTCTTCTGTCACCCACACCACTTGGCCGTCCTGCAGTTTGGCCTCATAGCTCAACGCTGGCGCCATACCTTCCAGCGCCAGGTTGCGCACGTGTTCGGCCAGTTCGGGGCTGTCCACCAGTACGCCGACTTCGGTGTTCCACAGCACTGAGCGCGGGTCGAAATTGAATGAGCCGATAAACGACTTTTCTCGATCGAAAATCATCGCCTTGCTGTGCAGGCTGGAGTCCGAGCCGCGCCAGCTGCCATGCCGAAACAGGTGCGGGCCGCTGCTTGCGCTGGGGTCGCCCGGCTGCCGGCGCAGCTCATAGAGCTTCACCCCGTGCTCCAGCAGTGCCTTGCGATACGGCGCATAACCGCCGTGCACGGCCGGTACGTCGGTGGCTTCGAGGGCGTTGGTCAGCAGGCGCACCGAAACACCCGCATCGGCACGCCCTGTGAGGTAGACCAGCCCAGGTTGGCCCGGTACGAAGTAAGCCGAAATCATGATCAGCTCATGGCTGACACCCGCCAGCTCTGGCGCCAGCTGAGTGGTCAGCAGCAGTCGGGGGTCGGGGTCTGCCCTGGCCAGTACCTTGCTCGGTGCGTCCCACAGCGCCTGGTTCCAGGCCCAGATCAACTCGCGGCGCCAGATGTCCATGCGGGGCTGGGTCTGGTAAGTGCGCAGGCGGTTATACAGCGCGTGGTTCTGCTGACGGGACTGAGCCAGGGAGGCTTCAAGGCGCCCGCGGGCGACGGCGAGGTCGACCTTGGAGGGTTTGTTCGAGACGAAGTCATCGATAGGCTTGCTCAGGGCGCTGTTCCAGTACTGGTCGAAGCTGTGACCCAATTGCTCGGCTACCGGCCCGACGCTGAGCATGTCGATGTCGGTGAAATTCAGGTTGGGTTCGGCGTCGAAATACTCGTCGCCCAGGTTGCGCCCGCCAACGATGGCCACGCTGTTATCGGCCAGCCACAGCTTGTTATGCATGCGCCGGTGTTGCAGCGACAGGTTGAATACACGGCCCATGGCGCGTGTAACGCCGGTGCTGCGCCCCAGGTGCAGCGGGTTGAACAGGCGTATCTGCACCTTGGGATGGGCGGCGAGGGTGGCGATGATCTGGTCGAGGCCATCGCTGGTGGTGTCGTCCAGTAGAATGCGTACGCGCACCCCGCGGTCGGCGGCCTTGAGCAGTTCGTCCACAAGCATGCGTGTGCTGATGCCGTCGTGCACGATGTAGTACTGCAAGTCGAGGCTGGTCTGGGCGTTGCGAATCAACTCGGCGCGGGCCATGAAGGCTTCACTGCTGTTGGGCAGCAAACGAAAGCCCGAGCGCCCTTGGTAGGGGGCGGCCTGGGCCTGGATCGAGCGACCGAACGAGGAGTCCTTCGCCGGCAGGGCATCGCTGGGGATGCGCGGGGTGTCGACCGTGGCGCAGCCGCCCAGGGCCAGGGCGGCCAGCAGGCAAAACGGTAAAAGCCGTCGAATCATCAAGGAAACTGCTTCCAGGTCAGGGCGGTTGTGGCATATGACGGCAATTGCTCGGGAAAGGTCAGTCCGCCGTCTCTTCCAGCATCTTGCCAGCGGCAGCACCTACCTTGCGCACGGCCTCTTCAATCTGCGCTGTTGGCTTGGCAGCGTAGTTCATGCGCAAGCAGTTACGGTACTTGCCGGAAGCGGAGAAGATACTGCCTACCGCCACCTGTACGCCTTGTTCCACCAGCACGCGGTTGAGCTTCAAGGTGTCGAAGCCCTCCGGCAGCTCGATCCATAACATAAAGCTGCCCTGGGGCCGGCTGGCACGCGTACCAGCGGGAAAATAACGGCTGACCCAATCCAGCATCAAGTCGCGATTACGTTGGTATTGGGTGCGCATCCTGCGTAAATGCGGCTCGAAATGACCGCCTTTGAGGAATTCTGCAATGGCAATCTGCGGCTGTGTAGCCGTAGAACCGGTGCTGATGTATTTCATGTGCAGCACCCGTTCCAGATAGCGTCCCGGTGCGACCCAGCCAATGCGCAGACCGGGCGCCAGGGTTTTGGAGAACGAGCTGCACAGCAGCACACGCCCGTCTTCATCGAAGGATTTGATGGTGCGCGGGCGTGGGTAGCTGTAGGCCAGCTCGCCATACACATCGTCTTCGATAATCGCCACGTCAAAGCGCTGGGCCAGGGTCAGCAAGGCGCGTTTGCGCGCTTCCGGCATGATGTAGCCCAAGGGGTTGTTGCAGTTTGGGGTGAGCTGGATGACTTTGATCGGCCACTGTTCCAGCGCCAGTTCCAAGGCCTCCAGGCTGATGCCGGTGAGCGGGTCGGTGGGGATTTCCAGGGCTTTCATGCCCAGGCCCTTGAGGGTCTGCATGGCACCGTGGAAGCTGGGCGAATCCACCGCGACGATATCGCCGGGCTCACAAATGGCGTGAATGCTGGCGGAGAGGGCTTCGTGGCAACCGGTGGTGATCACGATGTCTTCGGCGCTCAGTTGGCAACCGGAGTCCAATGAAAGCCGGGCGATTTGCTCACGCAGTTCCATACAGCCGAGGATATTGTCGTAATACAGCCCCGGCAGGTCTTGGCGCCGGCTGACACGGGCGAGGCTACGCAGCAGCGGCTTCAAGGTGGGCGACAATACATCCGGCATGCCCCGACCCATCTGTATGACGTCTTTGCGCGGCACCGCACGAATCAGTTCCAGCACCAGGTCCCACTGGGAGATTTCCACTGGCCGTTGGGCCGGGCGGCCAATCTCGGGCAGTGCCGGCAGTTCACGGCCCACCGGAACAAAATAGCCCGACTTGGGCTTGGGCATCGCCAGGCCGTTGTCTTCGAGCAACCGATACGCCTGCTGCACGGTGCTCAGGCTCACCCCATGTTCCACACTCAAGGCCCGCACCGAGGGCAGTCGATCGCCCGGACGATAGAAGCCCTGTTCAATGCGGGTGCCGAGCAATTCGGCGAGGTTGACGTAAAGAGTCATGGTGGTCGCTCCCGAAGGACCAGTACAGATAAAGGGAAAATACAGGATTCAGCCACGCATAGGGAGTATCTGTATGGATCTAATAAAAGTTGGCTGAATCTGTAATGGTTCTGGCCGCCCGCGCATGCTTGTCACTCAAGGCAACAGGCCAATGAGGGGCAGTCAAATGAGCGGCATGAGCGATGTACGGCTGGCGTTACGCAGTCAGGAACTGGAAGCAGCGCAGGAACAGGCGCTCACTGCCCCGGCGCCTGGCCGCTGGAATCTGTTCTGGCGCCGTCGCCATACGCGCAAGGCCCTGCTGGACCTGAGCCGCGAGCAGTTACGCGACATCGGGCTGACCGCCGAGCAGGCGCGCCGTGAGGGTTTGAAACCCTTCTGGCGCGATTGATCAGAGCAGTTCTTTGAGGCGGTGCCAGAGCATCCCCAGGGCCAGCAACGGCGAACGCAGGTGTTTGCCGCCGGGGAAGGTGATGTGTGGCACCTGAGCGAACAGATCGAAGCGCCCCTGTTGCTGGCCGCTGATGGCCTCGGCCAGCAGCTTGCCCGCCAGGTGCGTGGCGTTGAGGCCATGGCCGGCATAGGCCTGGGCGTAATACACGTTGGGTTGATCGGCCAGGCGGCCAATCTGCGGCAGGCGGTTGGCGCCGATGCCGATCATGCCGCCCCATTGGTAGTCGATTTTCACGTCTGCCAATTGGGGGAATACCTGCAGCATCTTCGGCCGCATGTAGGCGCCGATGTCCTTGGGGTCTCGACCGGAGTAGTGGCAGGCGCCGCCGAACAACAGGCGACGGTCGGCGGACAGGCGGAAGTAATCCACCGTCACGCGCTGGTCACACACGGCCATGTTCTGCGGTAACAGGCTGGTGGCTTGCGCCTCGCTCAAGGGCTCGGTGGCAATGATGTAGCTGCCGGCGGGCAACACCTTGCCGCTCAGTTGCGGGTTGAGCCCGTTCAGGTAGGCGTTGCAGGCCAGTACCAGGGTCTTGGCGCGCACAGTGCCTTGGGCGGTGTGCACCTTGACCTCAGGGCCATAGTCGATACGGGTCACTTGGGATTGCTCGTACAGCGCCACGCCCAACTGCTGGGCAACGGCAGCCTCACCCAGTGCCAGGTTCAGCGGGTGCAGATGGCCGGAACCCATATCGATCATGCCGCCTACATAGCGCTCAGAGCCGATTACGGTGCCCATCTCGCTGGCTTGCAACAGGCGCAATTCGTGGCGGTAACCCAGGCTGCGCAGCTCTTCGGCATCCTCGGCCAGGCCCTGCAGGTCGCGGGGTTTGTTGGCCAGGTCGCAGTAGCCCCAAGTCAGGTCACAGGGGATCTGGAAGCGCTCCACACGCTCGCGCACGATCTCCACGGCTTCCAGGCCCATCAGCTTCATCTGGCGCACGCCGTCGCTGCCGATCACCTGGGTGAACTGATCCAGCCCGTGGCCGACACCGCGAATCAACTGGCCGCCATTGCGCCCGCTGGCGCCCCAACCGATTTTGCGCGCCTCCAGCAACACCACGCGAAAGCCGCGCTCGGCCAATTCCAAGGCGGTGTTGAGCCCGGAGAACCCCCCGCCGATCACACAGACATCGGCGTTTACCTCACCGGTCAGCGTCGGGTAATCCGGTTGCGGCACGCTGCTGGCGGCGTAGTAGGAAGCGGTGTGCCGGGCGCTGGCGGTCATGGGGAACCTCCCTGTCTGGAAAATTTGACGCAGGATACAGTGGTCGCACGACGCTGTCTGCGCGGGGCGTTTTGCGTCAGAATCCACGTCTATTCGCCGTTCGGTATGGGTTTCGATGAGTTGCAACAGTCAGAAAATCAGCGCGCTGCGTCGCCAGATCCCTTCGTTCGAGTGCGTCCCCGGTTGCCACGACTGCTGTGGGCCGGTGACCACCTCGCCCGAGGAAATGTCGCGCCTGCCGCGCAAGACCGCTGCCGAGCAAGAGGCGGCGATGGACGAGCTGAACTGCGTGCACCTGGGGCCCAAGGGTTGCACGGTGTATGACGAGCGGCCGCTGATCTGTCGCCTGTTCGGCACCACCAAGACCTTGCCGTGCCCTAATGGCCGCCGGCCAGTGGAGCTGATTCATCCGCGGGTGGAGAAGCAGATTCATGAGTACATGGCGAGTACCCGGCAGGTGTTGGTCTAGCGGATTTACTCGGTTAAAACCAAGGGAGCAGGCACGCCAGCTCCCACATTTGACCGTGTTGTGTCAGTGGGTCAGTCAGGGATCGGCAGGTTCAGGCTTTCTTTCACCTCTTCCATCACGATATAGCTCTTGGATTCGCGCACATGGGGGAGTTTGAGCAGGATATCGCCCAGCAATTTGCGGTACGAAGCCATCTCCGAGATTCGCGCTTTCACCAGGTAGTCGAAATCACCCGACACTAGATGGCACTCCAGCACGTGAGGCAGTTTCAGCACGGCTCGGCGGAATTCTTCAAAGGTGTCACCCGACTTGTAATCCAGGCTGATCTCGACAAATACCAGCAAACTTCCCTTCAAATGCTGGGGATTGAGCCGTGCGTTGTAGCCCATGATGATCCCTTCGCGCTCCAGGCGCCGCACGCGCTCGGTGCAGGGCGTGGTGGACAGCCCGACCTTTTCCCCCAGCTCCGTGAACGAGATGCGCCCGTCGGTTTGCAGGATGCGCAGGATATTGCGGTCGATCTTGTCCAGCTCCCGTTTGGTCTGGGTGTTGGTACGCATAGGGGATACGCCTCTGTCAAAAGGGTTTTTGCCAAGAATTGTCGCCAAATATAGGCATTTATATAGTGAAATGCACTGTCGATTGTTTTTTACACTGCGCTCATCATTGCTCGAATAACACACGTCAGCGGCCAAGCCCGCGATGAGGATATAAAAATGCGCGTTCTGGTCTTGGGTAGCGGCGTCATTGGGGTGACCAGTGCCTATTATTTGGCGCGGGCCGGCTTTGATGTCGTGGTGGTTGATCGTCAGCCTGCCGCTGCCATGGAAACCAGTTTCGCCAACGCCGGCCAGGTCTCCCCTGGGTATGCTTCGCCCTGGGCCGCGCCGGGTGTGCCACTCAAGGCGATCAAGTGGCTGTTGCAACGCCACGCGCCGTTGGCAATCAAGGCCACTGCTGATATCGACCAATACCTGTGGATGGCGCAGATGCTGCGCAACTGCACGGCCAGCCGCTACGCGGTGAACAAGGAGCGCATGGTGCGCCTGTCCGAGTACAGCCGCGACTGCCTCGACGAATTGCGCGCCGAGACCGGCATTGCCTACGAAGGGCGCAGCCTCGGGACTACCCAACTGTTCCGCACACAGGCCCAACTCGATGGTGCCGCCAAGGACATCGCCGTGCTGAAAGAGTCCGGCGTGCCATTCGAATTGCTCGACCGCGCCGGCATTGCCCGGGTTGAACCGGCTCTGGGCAGCGTCACCGATATCCTCGCGGGTGCCTTGCGCCTGCCCAACGACCAGACGGGCGATTGCCAGATATTCACCACGCGCCTGGTCGACATGTGCAAACAATTGGGCGTGGAATTCCGCTTCGAACAAGACATCCAGCGCCTGGACTACGCAGGCGACCGCATCAATGGTGTGCTGATCGACGGCAAGCTGGAAACCGCCGACCGCTATGTACTGGCCCTCGGCAGTTACTCGCCCAAGTTACTCAAGCCATTGGGCATCAAGGCGCCGGTGTACCCGCTCAAGGGCTACTCGCTGACCGTGCCGATCACTAACCCGGCAATGGCGCCGACCTCGACCATTCTCGATGAAACCTACAAAGTCGCGATCACCCGTTTCGACAACCGTATTCGCGTCGGTGGCATGGCTGAAATAGCCGGTTTTGACCTGTCGCTGAACCCGCGGCGACGTGAAACCCTGGAGATGATCGTCAACGACCTTTATCCTCAGGGCGGCGATCTGGCCCAAGCCAGTTTCTGGACCGGCCTGCGCCCGACCACCCCAGACGGCACGCCGATTGTGGGTGCCACGCCGTTCAAGAACCTGTTCCTGAATACAGGCCACGGTACCCTCGGTTGGACCATGGCCTGTGGTTCGGGTCGCTTGCTGGCCGACCTGATGGCGAAGAAAACGCCGCAGATCAGCGCCGCAGGCCTCGATATTTCCCGTTATGGCAACCACCAGGAGTCCGCACAACATGTCAATCCAGCGCCAGCTCACCAATGAGCGCATGAGCCAGATCGTTGTCCACAGCGGTACCGTGTACCTGGCAGGGCAGGTAGGCGACGACATGAGCGCCGGGATTGAACAGCAAACCCGTGAAACCCTGGTCAATATCGAGCGCTTGCTGGACTTGGCCGGTACTGACAAGTCCAGGTTGCTGTCGGTGACGATCTACCTGAAAGACATCGACGCCGACTTCGCCGGCATGAACGCGGTGTGGGACAAGTGGCTGCCCAAAGGCGTCGCCCCGGCCCGCGCCACTGTGCAAGCCAAGCTGTGCGAACCCGAGATTCTGGTAGAGCTGTCAGTCGTGGCTGCGCTGCCTTAACAATGATCCCTCTCCCGGTGCCGGCGTTGTTGGTCTGCACCGGTTTTTTTATTGACTTTGCTGCCTAGAAGCCTGCCGACATGCGTCCAGCCCGTGCCCTGATCGATCTCCAAGCCCTGCGCCATAACTACCAATTGGCCCGAGAAGTCACCGGGGCCAAGGCCCTCGCCGTGATCAAGGCGGATGCCTACGGCCATGGCGCGGTGCCCGTGGCCCAGGCACTGGAGGCGCAAGCCGACGGGTTCGCGGTGGCGTGCATCGAGGAAGCGCTGGAACTGCGCGCCGCCGGCATTCGTGCGCCGGTGTTGCTGCTGGAAGGTTTTTTCGAGGCCGACGAGCTGCCGCTGATCATCGAGCAGGATTTGTGGTGCGTGGTGCATTCGCTGTGGCAGTTGGACGCCATCGAGCAAGCTCGTTTGAGCAAGCCGCTGACAGTGTGGCTGAAGCTGGACTCGGGCATGCACCGTGTGGGCCTGCACCCCAAGGATTACCAGGAGGCGTATCAGCGCCTGCTGGCGAGTGGCAAAGTGGCAAAAATCGTGCTGATGAGCCATTTTGCCCGCGCCGATGAGCTCGATTGCGTCAGCAGCAACGAACAAGTAACGGTGTTTGAGGCGGCGCGCCAGGGGCTGGCGGCTGAGGTCAGCCTGCGCAACTCACCGTCTGTATTGGGCTGGCCGAGCGTGTCCAGCGACTGGGTGCGCCCCGGTATCATGCTTTACGGCGCAACGCCCTTTGGCGAAGACCAGGCCCTCGCCGCGCGCTTGCAGCCGGTGATGACCCTGGAATCCAAAGTCATCTGCGTGCGCGAGTTGCCAGCCGGTGAGCCGGTGGGCTATGGCGCCAGGTTCGTCACGCCCAAGCCGATGCGCATCGGCGTGGTTGCCATGGGCTATGCCGACGGTTACCCGCGCCATGCGCCTACCGGCACACCGGTGCTGGTCGCTGGCCAGCGCAGCCGGCTGCTGGGGCGCGTGTCCATGGACATGCTGTGTGTCGACCTCACCGACTTGCCCCAGGCGGGCCTTGGTTCCACCGTAGAGCTGTGGGGCAAGCACATCCTCGCCAGCGATGTGGCCGTGGCCGCCGAGACCATCCCTTATCAGATTTTCTGCAATCTGCGCCGAGTGCCAAGGCTCTATAGCGGCGCTTAGCCGCCGGCAACGAACCGAGCACGCCGGGATTTAGGCCCAAGTGTTGTAAATACTGAACGCTGTCGCCATGATAACGCTCAATTACAACAAAGCCTGAATCCTAGGAGGCTCCTGCATTGGACGTCGGCGAACGACTGCAATCCATCCGTAAACTCAAAGGTCTTTCCCAGCGTGAGCTCGCCAAGCGTGCGGGCGTCACCAACAGCACCATTTCGATGATCGAGAAAAACAGCGTCAGCCCCTCGATCAGCTCCCTGCGCAAGGTGCTGGGCGGTATCCCCATGTCCATGGTCGAGTTCTTTTCCGAAGAAGTCCTCCAGGAAATACCGACGCAGATCGTCTATAAAGCCAATGAGCTGATCGACATCTCTGACGGTGCCGTCACCATGAAACTGGTGGGCCGGGCGCGCCCAAGCCGGGCCATCGCATTTCTCAATGAAATCTACCCTCCGGGTGCCGACACGGGCGAAGAAATGCTCACTCATGAAGGCGAAGAAACCGGAATTCTGGTGGAAGGGCGCCTGGAATTGGTGGTCGGCCTTGAAACTTTTGTGCTCGAAGCGGGCGATAGCTACTACTTTGAAAGCACCAGGCCTCATCGTTTTCGCAATCCGTTCGACGTGCCGGCGCGACTAATCAGCGCAGCCACACCCGCGAACTTTTAAGAATAGAGGCGCCCTGCCAGCGTTGCAGAGGTTCCCGCAGCTGTACACCGTGAGGCCGAATCTCCCTTTATTTAATAGGGTTGTTTCGGCCAGGCGGGCTAACCGTTATACTTTCGCCGCCTGCGAAACCGTGGCCGCAGGCGTGAATAGCCACCATTGAGGGTGAACGCGTGAACCTAATTATGAAAATGCTGGCTGCACCAGCAACCGTACTGGCCCTATGGGCTGTCAGCGCTCAAGCTGCGACCAATGATGACATTGCCAAGCGCCTGGAGCCTGTGGGCCAGGTTTGCGTCCAGGGCCAGGAATGCAAGGGCATGGAAGTTGCCGTGGCAGCCGGCGGCGGCGGCGCGAAAACCCCCGATGATATCATCGCCAAGCACTGTAACGCGTGCCACGGCAGCGGCCTTTTGGGTGCGCCAAAAATTGGCGACACCGCCGCATGGAAAGAGCGCGCCGACCATCAAGGTGGCCTCGATGGCATCCTGGCAAAGGCCATCACCGGTATCAACGCCATGCCGCCCAAAGGCACCTGCGCTGATTGCTCGGACGACGACCTCAAGGGTGCGATCAAGAAGATGTCCGGGCTGTAATCGGTCGATCTTCGTCAAAAATGCCGCTTACCAGCGGCTTTTTTGTGCCCGCGATTTGGTATTCAGGCTGTTCATTGCAGCAAAGACCCGGCAAGCTCGGTCCAACCCCTAATTCATGGAATGTTCGGGAGCAGTCGGATGGTGCAGTTGTGTTCAATCGAGCAAGCAGTTGACGACGTACTGGAGCGCCTGCCGGCGCATATCCACATGGGCATGCCGCTGGGGCTGGGCAAGCCCAACCTGTTCGTCAACGCGCTGTACCGGCGTATCGCAAAGTTGCCCGAACGGGCGCTGACGCTTTATACCGCGCTGAGCCTGGGTCGGCCTACGCAGGGTGATGGTCTTCAAAAGCGCTTTCTCGAACCCTTCATCGAACGGGTGTTTGGCGACTACCCCGAACTGGATTTCCTCGCGGACCTGCACAGGGGCAGCCTGCCGAAGAATATCCGTGTGCAGCAATTCTTCATGCAGCCCGGTAGCCTGCTCCACAGCGCCGCGGCGCAGCAGGATTACGTCAGCAGCAACTACAGCCATGCGGCCCGCGACATCAATGCCGCCGGCCTGAACCTGGTGGCGCAATTGGTTGCCAGTAGCAGCGAGCATCCCGACCGCCTGAGCCTGAGCTGCAACCCGGATATCACTCTCGACCTGCTGCCCATGATCGCCAAGCGCCGCGCGGCCGGGGAGACCATCCTGGTCGTCGGCCAGGTCCATAGCGATTTGCCCTACATGCCTGGCGATGCCGAGTTGGGCATGGATGAGTTCGACTACCTGCTGGATGAAAAAGACAGCACCACGTTGTTCTCCACCCCGAATATGCCGGTGGGCTTTCAGGATCATTTTATCGGCCTGCATGCCAGCACCCTGGTGCGTGATGGCGGTACGTTGCAGATTGGCATCGGCTCCATGGGCGATGCCCTGACGGCTGCCCTGCTGGCGCGCCAGGCCGACAACGAAGCCTATCGCCTGTTGCTCACCGACTTGGATGTGTACCAGTGGGCACCGTTGATCAGCCGCGAAGGCGGCGTTGAGCCGTTTGCCCGTGGCCTTTACGGTTGCAGCGAGATGTTCGTCAACGGCCTGCTGGTATTGGCCGATGCCGGGATCGTGCGGCGCAAGGTCTACCCGGATGTGGCGACCCAGATGCAGGCCAACGCGGGCACCCTGGACGACGCGGCGCAACCTGATGGCGTGTCGATTCATGGCGGTTTCTTCCTGGGACCGCGCAGTTTTTACCAGCGCCTGCAGGAAATGACCCATGCCAAGCGCCAGGCATTCAACATGACCCGCATCAGCTACATCAACGAGCTGTACGGGCAGGAAGAACTCAAGCGCCTGCAGCGCCTGGATGCTCGGTTTATCAACAGCGCCATCATGGTCACCTTGCTCGGTGCTGGCGTGGCTGATCAGTTGGAAGACGGTCGCGTGCTCAGTGGTGTGGGCGGGCAATACAATTTCGTGGCCCAGGGGCATGCGCTGGAAGGTGCACGCTCAATCCTGATTTTGCGCAGCTGGCGTGAGTCGGCGGGTGAGGTCAGTTCCAATATTGTCTGGGAGTACGGCCACTGCACCATTCCCCGGCACCTGCGGGATATCGTCATTACCGAATACGGTATTGCCGACTTGCGCGGTCAGACGGATGCCAAGGTGATCGAAGCGTTGCTGAACATCACTGACTCAAGGTTCCAGCACGACTTGATTGAGCAGGCGCAAAAGGCCGGCAAACTGCCCAAGGATTTCCAGTTGGATCCGCGTTTTGCCGACAACACGCCAGAGCGGCTTCAGGCGATTCAGGCCAGGCATCGTCGCCTGTTCCCGGAATACCCCCTGGGCAGCGACTTCACGAATGAAGAGCGGGATTTGTTACGAGCGCTGAACTGGCTCAAGAGCAAATTCAAGCTCACGGAAATTCTGGAGTTGGGCAAGGCGGCACTCGACGCGCCGGAGCCGGAGGCGTTTCCCGAGCATTTGCAGCGGATGCGCTTGGATAAGCCGGAGGGCATCAAGGAAGACCTGTATCAACGCTTGCTGCTGGCCGGACTGCAGGCCACCGCCCACTGACAGCGCAACGCAAAAGCTAATGTGGGAGCTGGCTTGCCTGCGATAGCGGTGTGTCAGTCGACATCTCTGTCGACTGACACACCGCTATCGCAGGCAAGCCAGCTCCCACACAGTGATTACTCGATAAAGGTCACGACACCACCGGCCAGCGACTTCACCCGCGCCAGCGACTCAACCCGATAACCCTGTGCATCCAGTTCTGCACGCCCACCCTGGAACGACTTCTCGATCACGATGCCCAAACCGGCGACGGTCGCGCCGGCCTGCTTGATGATCGAGATCAGCGCCTGGGACGCCTTGCCGTTGGCCAAAAAGTCATCGATCACCAGCACGCGGTCGCTGCTGGTCAGGTGGCGCGGGGAGATCGCCACGGTGCTTTCGGTTTTCTTGGTGAAGGAATACACCGTGGCCGACAGCAGGTTTTCCGTGAGGGTCAACGACTGCTGCTTGCGGGCGAAGATCACCGGCACACCCAGGTTCAGCCCGGTCATGATCGCCGGGGCAATGCCCGACGCTTCGATGGTGACGATCTTGGTGATGCCCGAATCCTTGAACAGTGCGGCGAACTCGTCGCCGATCAGTTTCATCAGTGCCGGGTCGATCTGGTGGTTCAGAAAGGCGTCAACCTTGAGGACCTGATCGGAAAGCACGATGCCTTCTTCGCGAATTTTCTTGTGCAGTGCTTCCACGGAAAGCTTCCTCTAATGGCGCGTTGTGCGCCGAAAGTAGATTAAAAAGTAGTCGATTCTAGCGCTTTAACATCGCACGTATGTCCGCCAAGGCGGTGTTGCCGCGAACGGCCTTCACCTCGGTGGGCGTGTCGTCATTGCCTTCCCAGGCCAGATCGTCCGGCGGCAGTTCATCCAGGAACCGGCTGGGGGCACAATCGATGATTTCACCGTATTGCTTTCGCTTGGCGGCAAAGGTGAAGGCCAGGGTCTGGCGTGCGCGGGTAATACCCACGTAGGCCAGGCGGCGTTCTTCCTCGATGGTGTCGGCTTCGATGCTGGAGCGGTGCGGGAGGATTTCCTCTTCCATGCCCATGATGAACACGTAGGGAAATTCCAGCCCCTTGGAGGCATGCAAGGTCATCATCTGCACGCCTTCGGCGCCGTCTTCCTCTTCTTGCTGGCGCTCGAGCATGTCGCGCAACACCAGCTTGCCGATGGCGTCCTCGACGGTCATCTCGCCGTCTTCGTCTTTTTCCAGGGTGTTCTTCAGCGCTTCAATCAGGAACCAGACGTTGCCCATGCGGTAATCCGCGGCCTTGTCGCTGGAACTGTTGGTGCGCAGCCAGTTTTCATAGTCGATGTCCATGACCATGCTGCGCAAGGCGCTGATCGGGTCTTCGCCGGCGCACTGCTCGCGCACCTTGTCCATGAAACGCTTGAAGCGCGACAGGCGATCGGTGAAGCGCGTATCCAGGTGTTCGCCCAGGCCTATTTCGTCGGTGGCGGCATACATGGAAATCTTGCGTTCGGTGGCGTAGTTACCGAGCTTTTCCAGGGTGGTGGAGCCGATTTCCCGGCGTGGCACGTTGATCACGCGCAGGAAGGCGTTGTCGTCGTCCGGGTTCACGATCAGCCGGAAGTAGGCCATCAGGTCTTTGACTTCCTGGCGTCCGAAAAAGCTGTTGCCGCCCGACAGGCGATACGGCACCTGGTGATGCTGCAATTTCAGCTCGATCAGCTTGGCCTGGTAGTTGCCGCGATACAGGATCGCAAAGTCGCTGTAGGGCCGGTCGGTGCGCAAGTGCAGGCTGAGGATTTCCACGGCCACGCGCTCGGCTTCGGCGTCTTCGTTGCGGCAGCGGATCACACGGATCTCGTCGCCATGGCCCATCTCGCTCCACAGTTGTTTTTCAAACTCGTGGGGGTTGTTGGAGATCAGCACGTTGGCGCAGCGCAGGATGCGGCTGGTGGAGCGGTAGTTCTGCTCCAGCATCACCACTTTCAAGGAGGGGTAGTCTTCCTTGAGCAGCATCAGGTTTTCCGGGCGGGCGCCGCGCCAAGCGTAGATCGACTGGTCGTCGTCGCCCACTACGGTGAACTGGTTGCGCGTACCGATCAGCAACTTCACCAGCAGGTATTGGCTGGCGTTAGTGTCCTGATATTCGTCCACCAGCAGGTAGCGCACCTTGTTTTGCCACTTCTCCAGGATGTCCTTGTGCTCTTGGAACAGCTTGACCGGCAGCAGGATCAGGTCGTCGAAGTCCACCGCGTTGAACGCCTTGAGCGTACGCTGATAGTGGGTGTAGACGATGGCGGCGGTCTGCTCCTTGGGGTTGCGTGCGGCCTCCAGGGCTTCGGCGGGCAGGATCAGGTCGTTTTTCCACGAGCCGATCATGTTCTTGATTTCGTCTACGCCGTCGTCGCCCGCGTATTCCTTCTGCATGATGTCGGTCATCAGGGCCTTGACGTCGGTCTCGTCGAAGATCGAGAAGCCGGGCTTGTAGCCCAGTCGCACATGCTCCTTGCGGATGATGTTCAGGCCCAGGTTGTGGAAGGTGCACACGGTGAGGCCGCGGCCTTCGCCGCCTTTGAGCAGGGTGCCGACCCGCTCTTTCATTTCCCGTGCCGCCTTGTTGGTGAAGGTCATGGCGACGATGTACTGGGCGCGGATGCCGCAGTTCTGGATCAAGTGCGCGATCTTGCGCGTGATCACGCTGGTCTTGCCGGAGCCTGCACCGGCGAGCACCAATAGAGGGCCGCCGACGTAGTTCACGGCTTCTTGCTGCCGGGGATTGAGTCGGGACATACGGAATTTTAGGGGTCGTTGTTCAAAAGGGCGGGCATTTTAACAGGCTGGAAAGATTCTGCTGCCATAGAACGACGGTGTGACGTACCACTCGATCTAAATTTGCCGGTTTTGCTACTTTGCCGCAGGATGTGGAGGAATATCCGAGACGATTATTTACAGTCTGCGTATTTGATAACACCTATCATTTGTCATCCTTTGTCATTGTCAGGCCGCACGTCATAATGGCACCGCTAATGAAATTTTGCAGAGTCTAGGGAGTTAGCGTGTCTACGCCTGTCGAACCCTTGCGTTTGCTGCTGCTGGCCGATGAGCCTGAGTGGGCAGCGTTGTTGCGCGAGTGCCTGGCGCCGATGGGCGAAGGGGCTGTGCTGATCAGTGCGCCCAACTGGGACTCGGTAAGCCGCCTGTTCGATGACGACCAGGGTGCTGTGTTATTGACCACGCCCAGCCTGCAGCCAGGCCCTGGCCGGTGCAGCCTGCCGTGTGTATTGCTGCTGGAGCAGGAGCCACTGGTGTCGCCGCTGGGTGTCAGCGATTGGTTGGTGTTGGATGCATTGGACGCCGACACATTGCGCCGCTGCCTGCGCCATGTGCGCGAGCGCGGCGTGCTGGAGAATACCTTGCAGCGCCTGGCCGAGCAGGACCCGCTCACCGGTATTGCCAACCGTCAGGGCTTCCAGACCTTGCTCGCTGCACGCTTGGCGGACAATGACGGCCGTGGCCTGGCCCTCGGTCATCTGGACCTGGACAATTTTCGTCATGCCAACGATGCTCTCGGCCATCAGGCGGGCGACCGGTTGATCCTGCAAGTGGTGTCGCGGCTCAAGAGCCAGCTCGAAGCCGGGGACCAACTGGCGCGCCTGGGCAGCGATGAGTTTGCCTTGTTGATCGATACCCGCCGGGCGCCTCAGCGCGCCGAGTGGATGGCTGAGCGCATCACCGAAGTGATGGCCGAGCCCTACTGGGTGGATGGTGAAAGCTTGTTGATTGGTTGCAGCCTGGGTATGGCCCATGCTCGAGCCCGCGCTGGCGCCGACCCGTTGATGTGGCATGCCCATATCGCCATGCAGCAGGCCAAAAGTACCCAGGGCTGCACCTTCCATATCTTCAATGAGCGCATCAACCGCAACGCCCGCAGCCTGGCCGACCTGGAAAGTGAACTGCGCCGGGCTTTGCGTCGCGATGAGTTGGAGCTGCATTACCAGCCGCGCCTGGACCTGGACGACGGTCATATCGTTGGCCTCGAAGCCCTGGTGCGCTGGCGTCACGGCGAGCGCGGCTTGTTGCCGCCCAGCGAGTTCGTGCCGCTGGCCGAACAGAGTGGCTTGATCGTGCCATTGGGCTACTGGGTGATCTCCCGAGCCCTGCGCGACATGCAAGACCTGCGTGAACGCGGCCTGCCGCCGCTGCACATGGCGGTCAACCTGTCGTTTCGCCAGTTCCAGGACAGTCAGTTGCTGTCTACCCTCAGCCGCCTGATTGCCGAGCGCGGCGTGGAAGCGCAATGGCTGGAGTTCGAATTGACCGAAACCGCCGTGATGCGCCGCAGCGACCTGGTCAAGCAGACCATGGACGCCCTTGGCCGGCTGGGTGTGCGGTTTTCCCTGGATGACTTCGGCACCGGTTTTTCGTCGTTTGTGCACCTCAACAGCCTGCCGATTGCCTTGTTGAAGATCGACAAGAGCTTTGTCGGCGGCATGGAAGAGCGCGAAGAAAACCGCAAGCTGGTGCACGCCATGATCAACCTGGCCCACAACCTCAATCTGGAAGTGGTCGCCGAAGGCGTGGAAACCCCTGAGCAACTTGAACTTTTGCGCTTGTTTGGGTGCGATCAGGTCCAGGGTTACCTGATCAGCAAGCCGTTGCCGTTGCCGGAGCTGGTGGAATACCTGCTGTTTGGTCAAAGCCAGCAGGCGCTGTTGGGCTAAGCCTTCAAAGTGGTTCAAATGTGGGAGCAGGCAAGCCAGCTCCCACATGGACCGCGTGCACTTGCTAGTCAGGCAGTGCCGCTTGGAAACCAACAGGAGCATCTGGCTCCTGCCGAATCATCCGCTTCATCTTCGCCTCAAACGCCCAGGTCAGGCTCACCGCCGCACACGCCAGGCCCAGTGCCAGGCCCCACCAGACGCCGGTGGGCCCCCAGCCCAGGGTGAACGCCATCAACCAGGCCGACGGTGCGCCAATCAGCCAATAGCAACCCAGCCCCACCAGGAAGGTGGTCTTGGCGTCCTTCAAACCCCGGATACAACCCATGGCGATGGTCTGCACACCGTCGAATAATTCGAACCAGGCGGCGACGGCCAGCAGGCTCACCGCCAGGACGATGACGTCATGGAACGCCGGGTCGTCATGGTCGAGGAACAGCCCGATCAGTGGGTCGGAAAACAGCCACAGCACTGCTGCGAATCCCAACATCACCATGGCCCCGAATCCTATGCCGACTCGCCCGGCCAGGCGTGCCATCAGCAACTGCCCGGCGCCGTAATGCTGGCCGATGCGCATGGTCACCGCGTAGGACATCCCCGCCGGCACCATGAAGGCCACCGAGACAATCTGCAGGGCGATCTGGTGCGCCGCCAACTGCGTGCTGCCCATGGTGCCCATGCACAACGCCGCAAAGGCAAACAACCCGACCTCTACCGCATAGGTGCCGCCAATCGGCAGGCCCAGGCGCCACAGCTCGCGCAGGTAATGGGTATTCAGGCGCAGCAGGCCGGTGCCCAGCGGGTAAGCGGCGTAGGCCCGGTTGCTGCGGATGTACCACATCAATGCCAGCGCCATGCCGTTGGCGACGATGGCAGTCACCAGGCCGATGCCCATCAGGCCCAGTTTCGGCAGGCCGAACATGCCTTCGATCAAGGCATGGTTGAGCAGGTAGTTGACCACGGTGCCGCACAGGCTGATCACCATCACCGGAGTGGCCTTGCCGATGGCGCTGGTAAAGCCGCGCAGAGCCATGAAGCTCAGGTAGCCGGGCAGGGCAAAGGGCAGGATCGTCAGAAATTGCCCGGCTGCTTGCACGTTGGTTTCGGTCTGGCCAAACATCAGCAGCACCGGCTTCAAGTTCCATAACAGCAACGCCGCCGCCAGCGCCATCAACCACGCCAGCCACAGCCCGGCCTGGGTCAGGCGGGTGGCGCCGTCGATATCGCCCGCGCCATGGCGAATGGCGACCAGGGTACCCACGGCTGCGATCACGCCGATGCAGAAGATCGCCACGAACGAATAGCTCGCCGCGCCCAGGCCGCCGCCTGCCAAGGCCTCGGGGCTCAGGCGCGCCATCATCAGGGTGTCGGTCAGCACCATCAGCATGTGCGCCAACTGTGAGGCAATCAACGGCCCCGACAGCCGCAGAATGGCCCAGAGTTCGGTACGTGCCGGATGTTGCATGATCATCACACTCGAATAATCAAGAAGGTGGGGAAGGGTTGATTCTCGGCGCATTCAGCGCATTGCACAAAAGGATAAAAGCGATCGTTGGCATGATTAAAACTCATGCTTGAGCGATTCTGGTAGGGTTTCCAGATTGCGCAGTCGGAGCTTTCAGAATGTCCCGTCGTCTTCCTCCTCTTTATGCCTTGCGGGCATTTGAAGCCGCCTCCCGGCACCACTCCTTTACCCGCGCGGCTGAGGAGTTGTCGATTACCCAAAGTGCGATCAGCCGGCATATCCGTACGCTCGAAGATTATTTCGCCTGCCGATTGTTCCAGCGCAGCGGTCGCACATTGCAGCTCACGGAAGCGGCGCGGTTGTTGCTGCCTGGCGTACGGGAAGGCTTCGCTGCCCTGGAGCGTGCTTGCCATACCTTGAATGCCGAAGATGACATCCTGCGTATGAAGGCGCCGTCCACCTTGACCATGCGCTGGCTGCTGGCGCGGTTGAGTCGCTTCCGCGCATTGCAGCCAGGCAATGAGGTACAGCTCACCAGTGCGTGGATGAGCATCGATGAAGTGGACTTTAACCAAGAGCCGTTCGACTGTGCAGTGTTGCTCAGCAACGGGCACTTTCCGGCGGACTGGGAGGCCAGTTATCTGTTTGCGGAAATGCTGATCCCGGTGGGAGCGCCGAATCTGTTGGACGACGGTCCCTGGGACGTGACGCGGCTGGCAACCGCCGAACTGCTGCACCCGACCCCAGACCGCCGCGACTGGCGTTACTGGCTGCAGCGCATGGGGTTGTCATCTCACGTTTCACTCAAGGGTGGGCAGGTGTTCGACACGCTCGAGCTGGGCATGATCGCTGCCGCCCGTGGCTATGGCGTCTCCATGGGTGACTTGCTGATGGTGGCCGAAGACGTGGCGCAGGGACGCTTGAGCCTGCCGTGGCCCACGGCGGTCGCCAGTGGGGAAAGCTACTACCTGGTGTGGCCGAAAACTCGCCCGGGCGGGGAGCGTTTGCGACGGCTGGCGGAATTTCTTCAGGGCGAAGTCAAGGCGATGGAATTGCCCCAGGTTGAACGCCTCGATTGAGTAGGGCCGGACCGGGTGTGCAATCGTTTGCGGGATACCCCTGTGATTCGCTCAAGTATTGCCAAATGCCGCCGAAGAAGGAGGTTGGAACCATCGTGCATCAACGTTTCCCACTAGATAATTTGCCGAGCAGCGCTATGAGATCAGGATGATCCTGGCCTCGGCCAGGAGCTGTCATGTCTCAACCTCGTGCCCGGATTGCCTCCCAGTTAGGCCTTGCACTCGCCGTGATTCTCGCTGTCGTCATCAGCGGCAGTACGGTCTTTGCCTTGCGTACCCTCGACTCCGCCAACCTCGCCACCCGCGAGGAACACCTGGCCAGCGAGGCGCGTCTGCTCGCCGACCAACTCAACACCTTCCACAGCACCTTGCGCGAAAGCACCCAGCGTTTGAGCGGGCTGTTTGAAAAGCGCTTCGGCGCCGGCTTGAGTGTACGTGCGGACCAGCCCGTGGCCGTGGCCGGCGTGCAGACGCCAAGCCTCTACCTGGGCAACGAGGTATTGAATAACAACTTCGAAGAGGTGGATGAGTTCAAGCAGATGTCCGGCGGCGTGGCCACGGTATTCGTGCGCAGCGGCGACGACTTTATCCGCGTCAGCACCTCCCTGACCAAGCAGGATGGCAATCGCGCCATTGGCACCGTGCTCGACCGTCAGGGCGCGGCCTACCAGCGCGTTGTGGGCGGCCAGACCTACATCGGCCGTGCCGTGTTGTTCGACCGCTCCTACATGACCCAATACAGCCCCGTGCGTGACAGCAGTGGCCAGGTCATCGCCGTGCTGTTCATCGGTTTCGATTACACCGATGCTCAGAACGCCCAGTTTGAAAACCTCAAGCGCTTCCGTATCGGTCAGACCGGCTCCCTCGCGCTGCTCGATGAGCAAAAGCACTGGCTGGTGCCGCCGGCTGGCGTGCAAGCGCCGGATCAGGCGATTGCCGTGATGCTCGACCTGGCGAAAAAGCCGGGCGCAGGCCGTTTCTGGAGCGACAAGAACGAAGATTTCTATAGCGTATCGGTGCCGTTCGAAGGCGGCCCTTGGGCGGTGGTAGCGAGCATGCCCAAGGCTGAGATTCGCGCAGTGACCTGGGAAGTCGGCATCCGCCTGGTGATCGGCAGTGTGTTGGCGATGTTGCTGGCAGTGGGCGCCACGGTGTGGCTGTTGCGCAGCAAGCTGGCGCCATTGAGCGAGCTGGTGCGCCAGGCCCAGGCGCTGGGCGCGGGCGATTTGAGTGCGCGCCTCAACGTTTCCAGCCATGACGAAATCGGCCAGTTGGCGCGCAGTTTCAACCAGATGGGTGAAGCGCTGTCGACCATGGTGTCGCATATCCGTACCGCGGCCGAACAGGTCAACAGCCGCGCACAGGCGTTGTCGGGCCTATCCGGTGGTGCCTACGAAGGCATGGAGCAGCAGTCCGGCGAGATCACCAGCATGGCCGGTGCGGTGGAAGAGTTCAGTGCTACCTCGCTGAACATTGCCGACAACATGGGCAGCACCGAGCGCCTGGCCCAAGAGAATGCCCAGCAAACCCGTATCGGCCGCACCTCGATGCAAGAAGCGTCATCGTCCCTGGAACATATCGCCACTGCGCTGAACAGCACCGCTGCAGTGATCAACACCCTGGGCCAGCGTTCCCAGGAAATCGGCGGGATCGTCGGCGTGATTACCGCCATCGCCGAACAGACCAACCTGCTGGCGCTCAACGCCGCCATCGAAGCCGCCCGCGCCGGTGAGCAAGGCCGTGGTTTTGCCGTGGTCGCCGACGAAGTGCGCAATTTGGCTTCGCGCACCCGCCAGGCCACCGATGAAATCTCCGGCATGATCCAGAGCATCCAGCAGGAAACCGGCAACGCCATCAGCACCATGGAACACGGCAATGCGCTGATGCAGGAAGGCTTGTCGCGCAACGCTGACGTGGCCTCGGCCCTGGCGCGTATCGACGAGCAAAGCCGCTCGGCCGGCCAGCAGTTCGCGGCGATCACCACCGCCACCCAGGAACAGAGCAGCACCGCGACCTTGCTCAGCAGCAACCTGCAGAGCATTGCGCTGGCCAACAGCGAGCAGCGTGAAGTGGTGTCCAACCTGGCGGTTACCGCCAAGGAGCTGGAGACCTTGGCGGCAGGCTTGCGTCATGAGGTGGATCGGTTTCGTTGAGGCACCGCCAATCAAATTGTGGGAGGCTCAACTGAGAGATGCTGGGCGGTATTGCAAGGCCTCCTTCAGATGATCACGGGTGATGGCGTCCATCTGGTCCAGGTCCGCCAGGGTGCGCGCCACCTTCAGCAGCCGATGGGCCGCCCGCAGTGACAGTGTCAGTCGCTCGCAGGCGGTCTCCAGCCAGCCCTCGTCGACCTTTGGCAGCTTGCAGTGCTGGCGCAGCCCCGGCAGGTCGAGAAAAGCATTGGCACACCCCTGGCGTTGCTGTTGACGCTCGCGTGCTTCGGCTACCCGCACCGAGGCATCGGCCGTTGTATCGCCCGCCGGTTGAGTGGGGCTCAGCGCAGTGGCCTCCCGCGCGACGGTCAGGTGCAAATCAATCCGGTCCAGCAAAGGGCCGGATAGCTTGTTGCGATAACGCTGGATCTGCTCCGGCGTACACCGGCAACGCCCGCTGGGTTCGCCCATGTAGCCGCAAGGGCAGGGATTCATCGCCGCGACCAGTTGAAAGCGAGCCGGGAAACGCACTCGGTCACGGGCGCGGGATATCACGATATGCCCCGACTCCAATGGCTCGCGCAGCACCTCCAGTACCTTGCGATCGAACTCTGGCAGCTCATCCAGGAACAGCACCCCGTGATGGGCCAGGGTGATTTCCCCCGGTTGGGGCTTCGAGCCGCCACCCACCAGCGCCGGCCCGGATGCCGAGTGGTGCGGCTGGCGAAACGGGCGGTTTGGCCAATGGCTCAGCGGTGCCAGGCTGACCACGGATTGGATCGCGGCCACTTCCAGTGCTTCCTGCTCGCTCAACGGCGGCAGCAAGCCCGGTAGCCGGCTGGCCAATAACGTCTTGCCGGTGCCCGGTGGCCCGCTGAAAAGCAGGTTATGCGCGCCCGCCGCCGCGATCAGCAATGCTCGCTTGGCCGCGAGTTGGCCCTGCACTTCACGCAGGTCTGGGTAAGGCTTGTTCACGTACAGCAAGCCGTCGGACCTGTAGGGCTCAATCGGCACGTGCCCATTCAGGTGCGCCACCACTTGCAGCAGGTGGTCCACCGCAATCACCTTCAACCCCGATGCCAGGCACGCCTCTTCGGCGTTGGCGCGCGGCACTATCACGGTGCGCCCGGCCTTGCGCGCCGCCAGCGCGGCCGGCAATACCCCCTTCACCGCGCGCACCTCGCCGGACAGCGCCAATTCCCCAAGGCACTCCACGTCATCGAGCATCAAGGCCGGCACTTGCACACTGGCCGCCAGGATGCCGAGGGCAATCGCCAGATCAAAACGCCCACGTACAGATTAGTAGACACGCATGGACATATCTCTGAAGGCCACATCTTTAAGCGGTTGCGGGGTGGCTCATCGATGTCCATAGACGTCAGTAAAAAAGTCGTGGGGAAATTGGAATTTGTCCATGGGAGCGCTGCACCTCGTTACGGAACTCGTGACAATTATGCTGATAAAGCAAGTATCCGAGCCCCCTCAAAGCACGCAGCGAAGCTGAGCATTTATGTTAAAAAACCGTTCAGTGTTTGAGCAGCTTTTAAAAACAATGCGGGCGCTTTGAGTGAGCTTTTTGAAGCCCCCTTGGAGCTGGTGACTGAAAATACGTAACGACATTTAAAGTGCGCTTGGTCATTAGGTAAGATTGGAACTGGAGACGCTAAGGTCCAGCGTGGGGGCGGGTAGTATTTGACAAATTTCTAAGGTGTGAACGGCGTTGGCCTGTGTTCAATAGCTCATTGCTTTAGCCAGTAACGGTCGACCGTGGAGCGACTGATACCTAGTTTACGAACCACCTCCGTTTTCGCCAACCCTGCGACCTGAAGAGCCTGAATTGCCGAACGATTATCGTCCGCTCTTTTCCCGCGTACCCCGCGGATTGCCCGATGATTGGCAACATTGCGAAGCAAGCCAGCTTCAATCAATCGGGCTAACTCATGTTCCTGTTGGTGACGATATGCTTTCAGGTCGATGCCAACCAGTCGTGCCTCCACAGCCATAAGCAGCAAGCTTTGAGAGATGCCGAGGCACTTGCATAAAGAATTGAACTTGAGAACAGAAATGGCCTGGCGCCCTTGCTCGACCTTGGCAAGATGATCTCGATTAAGGACATGCGCACAGCCCTCTCGACTGAGGCCGGCCGCAACTCTAACCTCCCTTATGACCTGACCCAAAGCCTCCAAATAAGCCATCTCTCTTCCGTGTACTCACAAAAGAAAGCATAAAGCCACGCTTTGACGCCTCACATCGTGGGGGTATACCATCCATTCGTGGCGTATGCCCTAGGACCCTTCGTCATTCCACGAGCATTGTTCAAATCCTTAAATACTCGCAACGCAATCAAGAAGCGTCCTGCCGACACCCGACGCTTTTCCAATGCGGGTATAGAGTGGCACCGACTGAATCGGGATGGTTTAGCAATTGATATACGTACTTGATCCAGCAGATCGGACAGTATTCACCAGGACTCATTTTGAGTTAGAAGGTATGAGCTTTCTCATCACCATTACCTCCGTCCTAACTGGGATGTGCGATCGCGCCGCAATGGTTGGCTGCGCGTATGAACTTCAGCTCTACATGAATACCGCTTCTGATGTAGAGATCAGCCGTGTGCAAGTGCTGTGTCCACCTAATCTAACGCGCTCTGGTAAATGGAGCCTGGAAGACCTGGACCAAATCATTTGCTTCCAAGGCATAGCGACTCAAGAAAGCGCTGTTGTGTATCGTACCTCCGGGGGGACCTACAAAATGGGAGAGCTGGACCTCCGCAAGAGGAAGACATCACAGGTGTGGTTCTCGAAAAAGCGTCTAGAAAACCATCGGCCGAGAGTCTCAGAGTCGATCCCCAAATCTGCCGGTCATCAGATGTACGCCCCCCTCTACCTAAGGCGCAAGTCGCCAGTAAGACCCCGATTCGCTTGACCTCTCATAGCTCATTCCGCGAGACCTTACAGATGTCGAATTTTGAACGCGCCGTCGAAGCTCTATCGAATGCTCGCGAGGCCGTCGTCTTTACGGGGGCAGGTATCTCAGTTGAAAGCGGAATTCCCACTTACAGCGATCCATTGACTGGGATCTGGGCCCGGCAGGACCCGGAGACATTGGAAACGGCAAGGGCCTTTCGCGAAAATCCTCGACTAATATGGGGATGGTACTTGTGGCGACGCTACCAAGCCTCGATAGCGAGTCCCAATGCTGCGCATCTAGCGTTGAGTCAATTAAGCGGCTCCGGGCGTAAAATCTCCGTAATCACTCAAAACGTTGACGATCTTCATGAGCGAGCCGGTTCCGTGGGCGTACTGCACCTGCACGGCAAACTATCTACGCCGAAGTGCTTTGCGTGCCATCGACCAGCAGAGATACCTCCGCCACCAGCTATTTTTCCAGCCGATGGAGCACTAATCGAACCACCTCGATGTGGCAGATGCAACGGAAAGCTTCGCCCCGGGGTGGTTTGGTATGGCGAGGACTTGCCGTTGGGTATTTGGAAATCGGCGATTGCACTAGTGAAAAACTGTGACGTGCTGATATCTGTGGGTACATCTGGAATCGTTACCCCTGCGGCTGAAATTCCCAAGCTTGCGCTGTCGTCCGGCGCAACAGTGATTCAGATCAATACGGCCGACGTCAGCACCGGCATGCAGAATGAGGTGATGCTGATCGGGAAAGCGACCGACGTCCTCCCGAAGCTTTGTGCACTAATACCTCGTAAGGTATCGAACTAGGACCTCGTCAGTCTTCAATTATAATCTTGGTCTTGGTCATCTATCGGTTGACCAAAAAAGCACAAAGAGGGATGGGCTGAAATGACTATGCCGAGTGAACGCACCCGATGTGTTATCCAAACAGAAGCATTTTTGCGAGAGTTATCAAAAAGCCTGCTCATCCCTGAGGAGTACCGTAATGAAGCGAGGCGGCTCCTGCGGCATTACCCCGAGTCGTCCTTTGTCTTATACGCGGGCAAGATGGATGACATTATTCAAGGCGCAGAACCTGGAGATCCTAGGCGGGAATTAGCCGTCAGCGGTTATCACCCTATGTTCACTGCGGACATACAGCCCTAGGCCAATTCTTTGGTCTGGTCTGCCCTTTGTAATGCAGACGCAGAATTCAATTGTCGAATCCCCATCGCTCTGACTGGGGCCGCCCGTCATAGTGCGCCCATTACCGTGCGCAATGCCGAAAGCAACCTGGCGTCAAACT
Organism: Pseudomonas sp. NFR02; assembly: GCF_900119375.1. Lineage (NCBI taxonomy): Bacteria > Pseudomonadati > Pseudomonadota > Gammaproteobacteria > Pseudomonadales > Pseudomonadaceae > Pseudomonas > Pseudomonas sp. NFR02. The sequence goes on along the minus strand of NZ_FPJJ01000006.1, from coordinate 48,284 downwards.
CACTGGCTTTCGGCCCGTCGACTCAGAGAATCACCGAGACCGACGTTAAGTGCTTCAGACGCTGCCTTTGCCTGGGCCGGATCACCGATAATGCAAAATAGACCGATTGGTTTAGTCGCACGCGCTCCTGGTTCACTGTCTTTTGCATTAGATGCAGTGCTACCAGGTCCACCCAATGCGTTCGAGCCATGCCTTGTGGGTGACCTATAAAGTGAATCGCCCCGGGTTTCGTAGACACCTCCATGCCTTAAACTGAGGCCAATCAGGAGGTGCCATGAGCAACCCACGTTATCCCGAAGAATTCAAAATCCAAGCGGTCAATCAAGTGACCGAAAAGAAGCTTCCCGTCACTGACGTAGCGGCGCGTCTTGGCGTGTCGACGCATAGCCTCTATGCCTGGATAAAGCGCTACAGCAAACCTCAGGCAGAACGGCAGCAAGACGATGATCAGCACGCTGAACTGCGTCGTCTGCGAGCGGAACTCAAGCGGGTCACTGAAGAGCGAGACATCTTAAAAAAGGCCGCCGCGTACTTTGCCAAGGAGTGCGGCTGAAGTACGCCTTTATCAAGCAGCGCGCGGGCGACTATTCCATTCGACGGCTTTGCCTGACGCTGAAAGTCCATCCCAGTGGTTATTACGCTTGGTTGTCTGAGCCGCAATCTGCACGCGCTAAAGACGACCAGCGATTGCTGGGTTTGATCAAGCACTCGTGGCTGGAGAGCGGCGGAGTTTATGGCTATCGCAAAATCCATGACGACCTGCGCGAGGTCGGTGAAGATTGTGGTCGGCATCGTGTGGCGAGGTTGATGCGTCTTGAAGGTCTACGCTCTCAGACAGGGTATCGACGTCGCCCTGGAAAGTACGGCGGTAAGCCAGCGGTCGCCTCACCCAATTTGCTGAAGCGCCAGTTCGATGTCGGGGAACCCAACAAGGTTTGGGTCACCGACATCACCTATATTCGTACGTATGAAGGCTGGCTGTATTTGGCGGTGGTGCTGGATCTGTTTTCCCGTCAGGTCGTTGGCTGGTCAATGAAGTCGCAGATGACCAGTGATTTGGCCATTGATGAGTTATTGATGGCGGTTTGGAGGCGAAAACCGAAACAGGAGGTGATGGTTCACTCTGACCAGGGCAGCCAGTACATCAGCTCCGATTGGCGCAGCTTTTTGAAGGCAAACAATTTGGTCGCCAGCATGAGCCGCCGAGGCAATTGTCATGACAACGCCGTGGCCGAGAGCTTTTTCCAGCTTCTGAAACGGGAACGGATCAAGCGAAAAATCTACATCACGCGGGAAGATGCTCGGAGTGATGTGTTCGATTACATCGAGATGTTCTACAACGCAAAACGCCGCCATGGTTTCAACAATCAGCTGTCACCGGTAGAGTTTGAAAAACGTTACGCAATGAGTTTGCAAGGTGTCTAAAGAATCCGGGGCGATTCAATGTACATATTTTGCTATATTCAGCATCCGCAAGGAAATCTGTTTCATAGGGATCAACCGTCGTATTGCGTCAGGCGGGTATCTCACCAGATTGTAAAGCGTTTTCAGAGACAGCCTAGGATATTACTCACTTATGTCACATACGCTAAAGTTGCAGGGCGGTGCTTTCAGCGGAGAGAAGACTCGCCCTTACTTAGTAAGTCATGTGTCACGATCTATGACAAAATAATCCTGAATTCAGAAAATTCGTGTACAAAGCAAATTAAATAAGACCATTTCTTTTGGCCAGATCGGCCAGGTCTAAAATGTTGCTTACCTGAAGTTTATGCTGAAGCCTACTTCTATATGTACTGACAGTTTTTCGACTTATATGTAGGCTATTTGCTATGTCAATGTTAGATTCACCTCTGGTTAAGGCCCTTAGTACGCTTAATTCTCTAGAAGAAAGTTGGCCTATCATTTCGCGCTCAGTTGATGCGAAATCTTGCTTGCGAACAGAGTTCATGATTTCTTTCGAAAACCAAGTGTTATTGTGTTTTAGCGCCATACAGGCAGCTAACAGTTCTGTCATATCACTGTCCTTGCGAAGGTAGCCACTGGCACCTGCATGAATGCATCGAACTGCAATCTCGTTGCTCTGCACACCAGTCAGTACGAGGGAGCGATAATCTCTGGATTGCAACTTGAGTTTATTGAGTACCCCTAGCCCGTCGAGTTTGGGGAGGTCGATGTCGAGTATTATAATGTCAGGACAAAGCTCTTGAGTCATTTTGAGTGCACTTAAACCGTCACTAGCTTCTCCCACAATTTCAAAGCCGTTCTGTATCAGAAATGAACGCAGGGCGGAACGTATCACTGGGTGATCATCGACCAATAAAACTTTCATGATTTTTCCTTGTTATCTAGATTTGATATCTTCTTTCGGGCATTGAGTGTTGTGTAAAGATGCAGTTCTAATATTTGAAGCGCATCTATGATGTTAGAGACCTCTACTTTCAGAGCCGCGGTATCTTTTGTTTTCGCACTGGCTTCGAGCGTTACACAGGCCTCTACAACCTCACGCGCATGGACATATTCTGCGGCGCCTTTAATACGATGAGCGAGGCTGACCAGCCTCGGCAGATTTTGCTCTTTGAAATAATGCCGAAGTTCCTCTGCATCGACTCTGTTAGTGGTTATAATCTCCTCAAGAAAAGCATCCTCCTGGACGAAGTATTTTTCTTGAGAGTCCGCGTTAGAAGAAAGCGCTACATTCGCAGGCGGTATATTAGAGCCTGCCTTTGCATCTTCCACGACGCGGACGACGTGGTGATTTATCTCTTCGAGTGTGATCGGCTTGAATAGACAATCTGTCATACCAGCCTGCTTGCAGGCTAGGACCATTTCCGGTTGAGCATTCGCAGTAAGCCCCAGAATAGGAATGCGAGAGTCACCAAGCTCACCCTCTACTTTGCGTAGCATCCGGGTGAACGCCAGACCATCGATTTTTGGCATGTTACAGTCTGTAATAACAAGGTCGTAAGGCGTTTTAGAGTTGTGCCATAACGTGAAAGCCATCTCACCGTTCTCTGCAGTATCGACTATATGGCCTGAAAACTCTAGCTGCTTAGCGAGCAGTAAGCGGTTTGCGGAGTGATCATCAGCAATGAGAATATGTAGGGCTTTTCGCTCTTGTTCATTCTGCATCGTAGGAGCGTAAAACTCGGATGCATCGCAAAGCTGTGCTTTAAGTTGTAAACCGAATGTTGAGCCTATACCGAGCTCGCTTTCAACTTGTATGGTACTGGACATCAGTTCAGCTAAGCGTCGTGAAATACTCAGGCCGAGACCGGTACCTCTATCCGTCATGCTTTGATCACCCACTTGGATAAATGGCTCGAAAATGGCTTTCTGTTGTGCGGCGTTCATACCAGGTCCCGTATCAGTTACCTCGATGGTGTAAGACCTAAATTCGGAATCTGAAACATCTAGTTCTTCAAATAGAGCCAGCTCAATATTCCCAAACTCGGTAAATTTTATGGCATTACTAAGAAGGTTAGATGTGATCTGCTTGAGCATTAAAGAATCTATAAGGACGTGAGGATTTTGCACTTCTATAATCAATGTTGTCTCAAGGCCTTTTCGCCGCGCGCTTTGTTCAAATAAGGTAAATACGGACTCTACCAGTTCCACAATATTGGTTGCTCGAAGAGACGATGTCATTGCACCTGATTCAATCTTTGATAGGTCAAGTATATCTCCAACCAAAGCTAAAAGTGATTTCGCCGATTCATAGGCCGCGTGTAAATACACCTTCGCTTGCTCTTTGTCGTCATCGAGTTGTTGTAGTAGCTCGAGGAGGCCAATAATCGCATTCATTGGTGTCCTGATTTCATGACTCATGCTTGCTAGGAAAGTCGATTTTGATCTGTTAGCCGCGTCTGCCATCTCTCTGGCATCGATCACATCCAGAAGTAAGCGCTCTCGTTCGGTAATATCGAGCCAGCCACCGATAATCCCAATGCGTTCACCCGCAGCATTTCGAAATGGTAATGTCCAATGATAAACTCTGTAAGGTTGTCCTTGTATGAAAAGTTCAAGATTTGCAAAAATCGGGTTCCCGTCAATGAGTGTCTGCTGATAAAGAGAGTGGTAAGACTCTTTGATTTCAGATGTCATGATAGGGCTTTCACTCAATGTTTTGCCTATTACCTTCTCACGATCTGTTTTCAGGAAATCGAGATAAGCGTCATTGCACTGCATTAGACACCCATTTTTGTCACGTACATATTGGGGAACAGGAGATCCATTTACCAAGGTTCGGGCAAATTCGAGTTGATCACTTAGTGCTAGCTCCGCCATTCTTCGTTGATTGATCTGTTTGCGAAGATAGATGTTCCAAGCAATAAAAAGAAGAATAATTACAATTGCAATTCCAATTGAACTATATACGAAATTTCGATAATTACTCCAAGAGCTGGCGAGTGCCGGATTGGAGCGAGTACGCCAGCGTTCGACCATACTGGAAAGCTCTTCCGGAGGAATATCCAACATTGCTTTGTTAATAATACTCAGCAACAATGGTTCATCCTTGCGAGTAGCCATCGCGATATGAGCTGTACGAGGCCCGATATTAGAGTTTATTCGTATTCTGTCTTTAAAGAATTTATCAATGAAGTACTCGGTACTTATTTGTGTATTTACAGCTCCGTCCACGTGGCCTGAGGATAATAGTTCAAGACCGTTAGCAGCGTCATCAGTAGTAACAACTTTGATTCCAGGAAATTTCTCATTCAGCCAAGGAATGAGAGAATTTCCCTCAGCAATCGCCAAAGTTTTTCCATTTAAATCAGAGAGTGATAGGAGCGGCGCATCATCTACTTTCGATGAAATTACGAAAGGGGTTGCTAGATACGGCCTGCTAAATATTAATTTTTCCATACGACTTTCGCTTACAGTTAAAGCGCCGATCATATCCGCTTGGTGATTATTGAGCATGTCTACAGCCTGCACCACACTATCCGCCGGCACCACAGTAAACACCAGGCCTGAGCGTTTTTGGATGTGATTGAGTACATCCGAGGTTAAACCATGCAGCCTCTGCTTGTTATCAAAAAAAGTGATAGGTGCGTAAGTACCATTAACTACAACTCGCACATGCTTGTTTGCATTTAGCCAGATTCGCTCTGCATTGTTAAGCGCCAAAGGGTTTGCTTTCTCAACATATCGAGGTCCCAATCGCCACCTTGTAGCGATACGCATACGCTGTGCCAGTGGTAACGCAACTAACACTTCGTTGATACCGTCCAGCAACGCTAGGTTATCTGTGCTTACCGCAAAGCTGGCATTGAACGAAGGGTTTCGGGATAGAGAACCGACAATAGCCTTATTCAGATACGCTCGACGGATCAAATAGTCGGCAGAAGCCAGATCGCTCCACAGCACGTCAACTTGACCATATACCAATGCCGCCACCGCATTTTGTGGCGTGTTGTATTGTACTATTTGCGAATTTGGATACTGCAATTTAACTCGAGCGATAATTTGAGAGCCCGCAGCCACCCCTAGCCGTCGTCCAGCTAGGTCACCCGAGGTGTCTAAAGATTCATTTGGACGCTTTAAAATTACGCTGTGATTAAGAACGTAAGGTACGGAGTTAAGGATGTCCGGTCTTGTGTGCGCATCAACTGTATAGAGTGCAAGCATATCGACCTGACCTTGCAGCAAGGCCTGTTCAGCTTCTTCCTGGCTAGCAAAGCGATATATAGCTAGTGGGATGTGGAGGCTTTGTGAAAGTACACCTAGATAGTCAGCAGAAATTCCTTCGAATCCATCTGCCTGGTACTGGAGATCAAATGGAGGATAGGGATCTGCGCCCCATACCGCAACTCTGATGAGTCTATGATCATCAAGCCAGTCCTGGGTGGCTGGCGAAAGTTCGGCTACTACCGGTGTGACAGACGTGCGAACGATCAACTGAAGTGCGGTAGGGGCTGCGAGGACGTCAGCGTCTGGAAGCAGAGTGAGGATGAAACACAAAATTCTTAAAAAATAGATGGCCATATCTTCACTTCTATTGGTTGTCCGGTTCGCGCCAGATTGGTGTGTTGAAGATTGAGCGCGATGCCGCAGTCGATATCGGTGTTGAGAGTCAACTGATCCCGTCCCGCACAGTAGAGCTGATGGAGAGCGCTTAATCCAGCTATCTGTGCAGTGTAGTGACTGGCGTACCCAGCAAAATATCGAGCGTAAAACGCCTCTCGCGCCACCTCTCTGAGCCCTAGAGCTCCAGTTTACCTAGGTTTCCCAATTCATTGCGGCTGATAGAAGGTCAAGTGCCATCTACCAACAATCTCGGTTTGTAGTCCTCGTCCTACAAGCGCTGTGGTCGAATCTGCGCGCGAGCTGTCCAGGGGCCGACATATGAGCGGAGGAGTTAGCTTTATCTTTGTTCCACCTGCAGATCGCAGGAATATCCAGCCTCGGCTGGGCATATAAATCAGCTATTTCTTAGAAATAGTGCTGTCTACCACGCCGCCGTACAAAGGTGTGTCTTGGTTGAGTAGCCGCCCTGAGCATTTTTGTATCGGGCACTTGAATGACACTTACTTGAGTTGGAATCTGTAGATGAATACCAAAATGAAAACCGTGTTGTTGTCTATCGGCCTGTTGGCGAGCTCGATCTCCGTCGCGAATGCGGCAGATGGAACTGTTACTTTCGTTGGTTCGGTTCACTCGGGTGCTTGCTCCATTAAGCCTGAGTCCGTCGACCAAACCATTAACTTGGGGGCGATTGCGAAGCACCAACTCGAGTCTGGGGGCAAGTCCGAAGCCCGGACCGTGAGAATTGAACTGGAAGGTTGCGATCTGACCAGCCTTGCCGACAACACAGTCACCACGACCTTCACTGGCGCACCCTCGACCGATGTTCCAGGTGCTCTCGGCACTGTTGGCAGCGCGGGCGGTGTGGGTATCCATATGACACATGGCAGTGATTTGGTTGAGTTGGGTGTTCCTACTGCGCCGCAAATCATTACCGCCGGCGATAACACACTGGAATTTGGTGCTTATGTACAGGGTGCTGCCGCCAACCCAGTCGTTCCAGGTGAGTTCAGCGCTGTCACCAATTTCACTTTGGCTTATCAGTGAGTTTTCCCCCCGGCACAAAATGTGTCGGGGGAAAGCTGGCGGGAGATATATATGAAAGCATTCATACGTCTCGCTGTTGCCTCTTCAATGACCTTGCTTATCAGCCCCTGCGCATTTGCGCAGGGGTCATCGCTAGGCGATGGGCTCGTGACGCTGGCCGGACAAGTCGTTGATTCAGCCTGCGGTCTGGAGTTGGCCAGTATCGATCAAACCATCGAGATGCCTTCGGAGCCGGTTGGCCGTATTTTGCGAAACGCGAGGGGGTACGACCACCCCTTCCAGTTGCGTCTAGTCAACTGCTCGTTGAGCCGCCCGAGCCCAATGCGGCCAGATGCAAGCTTGCCTAATTGGCAGCATCTGCGGGTTACGTTTGACGGGCCTTCCGACAGAGCAGGGCGCTCCTTCGCTGTGTTTGGTGAATCACAAGGTGTTGCACTGAATATCGTTGATGCTGTCGGGCAGGAAAGTATTCCGGGGGAGCGCATGGCTCCGGTCCAGTTGGTGGAAGGTGATATGACGCTCAACTACCGGCTTTTTCTAGTTGGCAACGGTCTGCCGTTGGTGGCTGGGGCTCACAGGGCTGCAGTGCGGTTCAAGTTGGAATACTTTTGAACAGTGATGGACATGCTTTCATGTTGAATACGTCGAATATTAAAGAGTCACTTTGCCCAATTTTTTTTGGGGGGATGATGTTACTGGCAGGCGCTGCACAGGGCGCCGGGGATATCGAGTTCAATACCGACGTGCTCGATCTAAGTGATCGCACTAACATTGACCTGTCTCAATTTGCACGTAGCGGATTTATTCTGCCTGGCACGTACTCAATGGTTGTGCAAATCAATGCCCAGCCTCTTCCTGAGCAGCCGGTTGCTTTTTATTCACCCGATAATGACCCCAAAGGCAGCCAAGCGTGCGTATCGCGCAGCCTTGTTGAGCAACTGGGCTTAAAAGTTGCCGATCCCGAAAAACTTGAATGGTGGAGGGGGGGGGAGTGTCTGGACATAAAAAGCTTGCCCGGCACGGAGGTTAGTGGTGATCTGGCTACCTCTACCCTAACCATAAACCTGCCACAAGCTTACCTAGAGTATAACGCGACTAACTGGGATCCGCCCTCTCGATGGGATGAGGGGGTGCCAGGTCTACTAGTTGACTACAGCCTGACTGCGCAATCTAGCTATCAGAAAAGAAACGACAACCGCAAACACCTCAGCGGAAACGGCACCGTCGGAGCGAATGCTGGTGCATGGCGATTAAGGGCTGATTGGCAGGGGCGCGTTGAAAGCGGCCGGGAAGAGGCAGCCGGGCCTCAAAAACTAGAGTGGAGCAGGTACTATGCGTATCGCTCGCTCCCTGCGCTGAAGGCGCGCTTGGTGGTGGGTGAGAATTATCTGTACTCGGATTTGTTTGACAGTTTTCGTTACACCGGAGCCGCACTCAATTCAGATGAAAGCCAGCTGCCGCCTAACTTGCGTGGATATGCCCCGGAAGTAGTGGGAGTGGCCAAAACGAATGCAAAGGTTATTATCAGCCAACAAGGTCGCGTACTTTATGAAACTTTGGTAGCAGCTGGGCCTTTTCGCATTCAGGACCTTCAAGACGCGGTAACCGGCAAGTTGGATGTGAGGGTTGAAGAGCAAGACGGGTCGGTACATAGCTTTCAGCTTGATACGGCCGGTGTTCCCTACCTGACGCGCCCTGGGCAAGTTCGTTACAAGCTGGCCAGTGGGCGACCATCCAATCTTCAATACGGCTCAGATGGTGACTTCTTCGGTACAGGGGAGTTTTCCTGGGGCGTAAGCAATGGTTGGTCGTTGTTTGGTGGGGGTATCGCCGACAACAACTATAGGGCGCTAACCGTAGGGGCCGGGCGGGACTTGCTGGCGTTTGGTGCTGTATCCTTGGATGTAACACAGTCACACGCTAACGTATGGAATGAAACGCTCTCGGGTAAATCCTACCGTCTCCAATATTCAAAGAACTTTGAGCAATACGACAGCCAAGTTACGTTCGCTGGATACCGTTTTTCCGAGAAGAACTTCCTTAGCATGAGTGAGTACCTGGATGCGCGGCATTACGGGTTGAACGGCGAGTTAGGCGGGCGTGGCGACTATCGGGTTCTGGATGAGAGGTGGAAACCTATTGGCGGCAACAAGGCGCTTTATACGGTAACCGTCAACAAGCAGTTTCGTGACCTGGGCGCCACCGTCTATGCCAGTTATAATAAGCAAACCTATTGGGATCGGCCGGACGTTCAGCGTTGGAATCTAACGATGTCGCGCTACTTTAATGTAGGCACTGTCAAGAATATGAGCCTTTCACTTAATATGTACCGTACGCAGGAATATTCACATAAGGATAATGGGATGTCGCTGACGGTCAGTCTGCCTTTGGGCAGTACTGGCACTCTCTCTCTGGATGCCAGTCGGGCCGGTGAGAAAAACAGCTTTGCATCTCGCTACAGCGACCGTCTGAATGAGCGTAACAGCTACCAGCTCGGTTTGAGCGATACATCTGCCAGTGGTTATCTGAATCATACGGGTGACCAAGCCGACATCGATGTTAGCGTCAGCAAGCAGCAGGGCGGTTACAGCAGTCTCAGTGTATCCGCACGCGGCGGTGCCACGCTCACGCCCTATGGGGCGGCACTCCATAGAACTACTAGTACCGGTGGTACGCGCCTGATGATAGATACTGCGGGTGTGGCTGATGTACCGGTGCGCGGATATGGGACGCCGACACGCAGTAATTTCTTCGGAAAGGCTGTCATTTCTGATATCAGCAGCTACCAGCGAACGGCGGCTAGTGTTGATCTGGACAACCTTCCGAGCAATGTCGAAGCCACCCAGTCGGTCACGCAATTAACGCTCACCGAAGGCGCCATTGGTTATCGCTCGCTTGACGTAATTGCAGGTGAAAAAGCCATGGCCATTATTCAACTGCAGGATGGCAGTTTGCCGCCCTTCGGAGCGACGGTTAAGAACCATAAGCAACAGGAAACCGGTATTGTAAATGACGGCGGCAATGTCTACCTGAGCGGTATTCGTGTCGGCGAAAAGATGACTGTCAGTTGGGGTGGGAGTGAGCGATGCGTTTTCACGTTGCCTTCCAAGTTGCCCGCTGGTGGTTTGATCGACACATTGCAATTGCGCTGCCATGCAGTAGCAGCTAGTTAGACGTTGCGCTAATCAGCGGTGCTGAAAGGCAAGCCTACATATACGGAGAGTACAACCTCATGATATTTAACATACGTCTCACATCCCACGCCCTCGCGCTCTTGGCGCTTGGATTGAGCCAGAGCGGAAATGCTGCTGTTGGCCTAGATCGTACCCGAATTATTTTCGATGGCGGAAAAGATGCCACCAGCGTGAACATCACAAACAATAATACTCAGCTACCCTATTTGGCTCAGGGTTGGATTGAGGATGAGTCGGGTAAAAAAATTACTAGCCCTTTGATCGTACTTCCTCCGGTTCAACGATTGGAGCCTGGCAAACAAAGCCAAATGAAAGTCCAGGCGATGCCTGCGGCCAAGACGTTACCGCAGGACAGAGAGACGGTCTATTACTTTAATTTGAGGGAAATTCCGCCGCGCAGCGATAAGTCCAATACCCTGCAAATTGCGCTGCAAACCCGTATCAAGTTGTTCTATCGACCGAAAGCGATTGCTCCAAGCCAACAGGATTTGTCGACCCCCTGGCAGGAGAGGCTAACGCTGACTCGTGAAGGGGATCATTACCGGGTTAATAATCCTACGCCCTACTATATAACGTTGGTGGATGCGCGAAGCAGCAAGGACGGGAAGACGGTATCGGGATTTGTGCCCCTGATGGTTCCCCCCAAGGGTGCAATGACTCTCGGTTCAACTGTCAAGGAACTGGGTACAACCCCTTACCTGGCGTATGTGAATGATTACGGCGGCCGCCCGCTGTTGGCCCTTACCTGCAATGGCGACACTTGCAATGTCTACGCGAAGGCCTCGCCGGCGAGTCAGTAGTGCTGCTGGAGAACATTATGAAGTCGCAAAAAATGAGGGTTTTGGGCGGATTGTTACTAGTTTTGGCGGAGGGAGTACATGCTCAGGATGAGGAGTATATCGAAGGCATGAGCGGGACGCTCAATATCCACGGCGCGTTGCATGAGTCTGCCTGCAGCCTGGAGATGGCCTCACTGCATCAAACGATTGATTTGGAGGCCGTTTCGACCAGTCAATTGCAACGGCCCGGTGACCAGGCGAATCCCAAGGCCTTTCAACTGCGATTTACCGATTGTCATCGCACCGCGGGCCGTATGCGCAATGAGCGCACGGGTAACCTGACTTGGAGTGCTTATCAACCGGTTTTGTCGGTAGCATTTGCTGCGCCCGCCGACGCTGATGATCCTCGCCTGGTTAAAGTGCAAGGCATCACCGGGATGGGCCTGCATTTGAGCGACTCCGTCGGCCGCGACGTGCAGTTGGGCTCAAGAGGTCAGCCCTTGTTTTTGCCCGTTGGCCAAAACACACAGATTTGGAACGTTCGGCCCACACGCACCTCTGCCCCCCTGACCAGTGGCGCGTTCAGAGCCGTGGTGGAATTTAGGCTCAATTATGAGTAAAGGCAGAACAATGGCTAAGTTAAACGGCCCATTGGCCATATGTATCGGGAGCAGCCTGCTGTGGGCCATAAGCCTGGGTGTGCAGGCCGCGACCAACCTTTCGATTCGCGCGGTCATCATTGCGCCTCCGCCGTGTGTCATTAACAGCGGCAATACGCTTGATGTGCCTTTTGGCAATGACTTGCTGACATCGCGGATTGACGGGGTTAACTACCGTAGAGATGTTCCTTACACCGTCACATGTGATACCCCTTACAGCAATGCGTTGACCCTGGAACTAAAAGGTACGGGGGCTGCGTTTGACAGCCGCGTGCTATCGACTCGCAAGACGGACCTAGGGGTGAAGCTTTTCGTTAATGGCGCAGATTGGCCGCTGAATACGGCGGTGAATTTTTCGTACCCCAACTTTCCTGAAGTTCAGGCGGTTCCTGTGAAGCGCGTGGGCAGCAAGCTGACGGGTGGTGCATTTGATGCGACCGCCACCCTTGTAGTCGACTATCAATGAAAAGGAATGAGCAATGACATTTTTGCAGCAGCGAACGTTGCTCTTCTTGTGCACTATCGGCCTCTGCAGTGGTGCATCGGCAAATTTGACATTTAGTGGCACGCTAAATGAGCCGCCCCCTTGCACGATTGATGCTGGAGACACGATTGAAGTCGATTTTGGCGATGTAGGGGTAAAACGTGTCGACGGTGAGAAATACCGCAGAGGGGTCGGTTACATCATCAGTTGTGGCACCGACACTCTCCCGTGGTTGCTGAAGCTGAGTGTTAACGGCACATCCACTGGATTTGACGGCGCAGCGTTACAAACCAGTGCGCCGGACTTGGGCATTCGGATTTTTCAGAACAACCTGCCGTTTCTACTCAATACACCTATGGACATAACTCTGTCGTCACCGCCGATATTGGAAGTTGTGCCCGTCAAACGGCCAGGTGCAATTCTGGCTCCAGCAAGATTTACGGCGGTCGCAACGCTGCTGGCCGAGTACGAGTAGGAGTTGAAACCATGCACCATCAAAGTATCTCTAAGGATTGGTACTATCGCGTGTTCGCACTGGTACTAATCCTGGGATTTATCGCCGAGGGAAAAGCGGCGGATAACTTGAGCTTCAAGGGTAACCTGGTTGAACAGGCCTGCACTATCCGGCCAGGTGACGAGGCAATCGTGCTGGAACTCTGGGACGTAACCAGCAAGCACCTCTATATCAACACGCGCACACAGGGCAAGGGTTTCAAACTGCACTTGGAGGACTGTGACACCACGATCGGCAAGACCGTGACCATTACGCTCAGCGGCCGGGAAAACCTGGCTCTGCCCGGACTGTTCGCACTGGACGGTGGCAGTACTGCTTCGGGGGTTGGGATCGGCATTGAGACCCCAGGCAACAAGCAATTGCCTGTGAATGCGGTAAGCGATGAGCACGTGCTGAGCATTGGCAACAATGTTATTGAACTTAAAGCCTATCTGCAGGGTGAGCCAGATGCGTTACAGGATCAAACCATTGGCCACGGCCTATACACGGTGACCTCCACTTTTACGCTGGACTACCCGTAAAAGCCTAAAAACCTTACATCTCCCCTGGACGGTTCGCTGGGCAATGTCCGGAAGATGAGTCATTAGAGATCAACATGAAACGACTATATGTAGCCGTTGTGCTTCTTTCCTTGACAGGCGTTGCTACCACCGCACGGGCTGTCGACTGTCGGATTAATGGAGGGCCTTGGGAGAATGGCAATCCTAACCTGGTAGTTCCCGTTAGCGTCACCCTGAACGCAGACCGCAGCCGTATCATGCTGGAAGGGGCAAGGCTGGAATGCCGATTCACTCCCGACGCTGGCCCCTCTTGGCGGGAAGATTATTGGACAACTTCCAACCTCGCAGGATCCCCTTGGACTCCCGGCCCAAATTTCGGCAGTGAGAGAACGGGTCTGCGTATTAACGGATCCTTCTACGACACCCCTGTCCCAATTGAGCTACGGGTAGCCACTATTCCTAACAATGCGGTATTTTATCCGATCAACATCACTCCCTATATTGTAATGCGTAACAACCCGTCTAATCCGATTGATATTCGAATAGGCGATACCCTTGGAGCTTTGCGTCTCATCGCCACGAACAACTACGATCCATCAGCGGCGAGGCTCTCAGTCACATACACTGCCGCCAATAACTTTACGGTCTCACCTTCTACATGCACGATCAACAATAACAACCCGATCAACATAGACTTCGGTACTGTACACCAGCGGGCAATAGGCACGGACCCGCTGACCACGGCCATCCGCAGCGACCGCAGACTCACTTACTCCTGTCCGGATGGCGGAATTACTACACCAATTACCATCAGTTACAAAGGCACCTCATCGTCATTCGACACACGCCTGCTGATGATGACCAATGCAGATGTGGGTACGGCCCTCGTTCGCGGCGGGCGCGTAGTTCCGGTAAACGGTTCGTTTCTTACCTCCATTACAAATAGTGTGGGGGCGGACGATGTGACATTTTCCCTGGTGAGTAAAGCGGGAGCTATGCCGGCAGCCGGTCCTATCAGCGGGAGCGGAGTACTGGTTATGGGGGTGCCATGAGTGCGTTGTAGAAGCGCTCTCAACCAAAGTGCAGCCCATGCCATCTAGATTGATGGTCGATATTCTCTACGTCGTTTGTTCTCTCCGCAGGGTCTACTACTTTCTCTTAGGCCTGCTGACCGCGATGCTTTTGGGCCTAACTTAATTGCTGAGTTACTAGGGCTTCTACACTGCCAGGCTTTCACGATTTTCTGGCGGCTATAGTCGGCAGTCCGTTACAGTTAGGAAGTCGCTGCAGATGACGTTTATGATATCTTCCGATATGGCCGCTATATTACTGGCGTTGCAACATCTTAATGTTCTAAGTCGACTCGCGCCCCGGATCGATGCCTATAAGTCCATGAATGACCTTGTCGTCTGAGAAGATGTCTTTGGCGGCTAATCGTAGAGACTACATCGCTGCGCCATGTATATGCGCAACAAGAAAGTACCGCGGTTGCCCGGCGCGGCCACCTGCACTCCAGTTGTATATAAGCGTAATCGCTCAATGGCAGTCGATAAGCAATCCGCTGTGATTAGCTGTAGAATAGTGATGGACATAAAAACCACTCACTCTTTGGCGGGCTACAGTTATCCAGCAGGGTGGTGCCGGATTTTTCCTAAATATGTGGGCAGCAACAGACGAGACACAGGTGATCGTCCGAGAATTTATACACGCACAAAATTCAATTCGACGTTTAATCAGCGTCTTGTCTTCTTTTATATGAGTAGAGTTGATGGCAGCCAGGAATTTTCGGGTAATTATCGTTGATGCTGATCCCTTGCAGCGGTTGTTTATCGAAAAAACACTCAACGGTTTGGGGTATTTTGCCATTCTAGGATTGAGCTCCATGAAAGAGGCAGCAGCAATATTATCATGTGTTACTCCGCGCTTTGATTTGTTGATAGTTAATAGCCTAGCAATTTTAGAGCGCGGGCTGAATGCCGCGGAATTCTGCAGGGTTCATCGGTTTGTTACGAACGCAGTCTGCTATGGGAACTTTGTACCTCCTTTCATCGTACCATCAACATATAGGGAGTTATTTTCGAGCAAGGTGATTTCGCCTTGCTCAATAGATACGAATACACTGCGTTCTTTAATGCAACAGTTTGATGGCGTGACCGGTCAAGATGGGCCTAATGATAAGTGTTGATGCCGATTAGGGTAAGTGATTGCGGTACACCCAATGTCTTTTGGTCTTTGGGTGGTGAAGATGTATAAAATGATCCAACTGCAACGGTATTAAATATTCATTTTCCGGGCATGTCCATCCAATAGGTCCCCATAAGCGCCGCACGGGTCTACTAGATTGGTGAAACACCCATGAACGTTCTTTTCAGTCACGATCCAGATGAAGGCCAGCATTTGGCTGGTATCTACCGGCAAGAATCGCCCAGTTCACATTGCAAGCGCGATAGAAATTTCTAGCTCGATTGGGGCGACCACCCTGCGGTCTGTGAGTCTCGGCGCCGATGCCGAGGTGACCCAGTTGCCGAAATTTCACTGCCCCAGTCTGACTCCTCGTGAATCATTGTCTGTGTCGGATTTCTGCAGGTTTGGAGATGGTGCAGTCTTGCGCCGGCAACTGGGTCAATCCAGGGGCAGCGCCAACAGGAAGACGATCCCCGGCGCGCGTTGAGTTACAACGCCGCTGTTGAGGCTGGGCTGGAGCCTCGTTCGTACGAGTACAAGAATGTTCCCGAGGGTGTCTGGGCAGCGCGGCTCGACTTTAAAGTTTGGTCAGATCGAACAGCCGCTGCCCACCTCCGGTGCTACTTCACATCGCTTGCTGACAATTGCCGTTATCTACTATCGGCGTTCCGACCAAAGCAGCCGGGCAGTCGACGCCACTCACCTGATGATGACGGGATTGATTTCTCACAGCAGGGATTAAATGGGCAGATATTTCTATTGGAGGTGGGTAGAAATACCAAAGGCAATGTTTCATGGATCGGTGCGGAGTTCGATGAAGATGATTAATGCACTACAGCTGGCCGCTGAGGGGCTTGCCTAGCATCTGCTTGGACGCCTTTTGGAAGGCCGGTCGAACGCTGAAGAAACATGTCCCCTTTCTTTCGCCAGCTGCAATAACCAAAAGCCCGCCACTCTGTGGAGGGCTTTTTTTTTCTCGGCAGAGTATCTGCTCGACTGAGCGGTCCGCGCGGTCGGCACCAGGAGCGCTGCGTCATCAAGCACTCTGATTATCCTGGATCTGTCGGGATTGGTGACGCAGGGACAGGAGAGGGCGAGCCGGTTTCGAAAATGTGATGCTGCTTCAGAATTGAAATCATGACCTACCATTCTTCGGGTTGGGATTTATACCAGTCTCCTTCGTCTGGAGCGGATGGCAAATGTCATGTTCCACACTGGCAACCGCACTTAATGATAGGAGTAACGCATGAGCAACCTAGGCGACATCACCCGGCAGTTCTCCATGGAAGGAGCTGCTCATCTCTACTCCAGCTTCCCTGCCATGCTTACGCCAGCGGACCTTTATCGCGTCAAAGACAACCCGGCGAATAAAGAAGCACTCTCAGGATGCAATATCTATCTTATCGCTCGCCGTCTCCGGATTTATTTGAAGCCCGAAGGATTTGTCTTGAACGGCCGGACAATCTCCGGTGAGTTTTTGGCACTGCGCGAACACGGTATGACCGCAGTCCCTTTCGTTTACGATATCTGCGGTTCGTCGATCCCTGAAGAGATACCGATCGAAAACGTCGCGGTGGCTCTCAACGGTACGTCACTGATCATCATGACGCCTGCGAGAAAACAGTTAATTGCCGTTAACGCGATTATTGCCGCCGCAAAAAGTTTGCTGACGCCGCACGACACCGATCTAGAGGTGCTGTATGTGGGGCAGGCAATTGGCCGAACCTCGTCTCGCAATGCTTTGGATCGCCTGCTGTCGCACAACAAGTTGCAGCAGATCCTTGCCGAAACCTCAACGCATTTCCCCGAGCGCGAAGTTCTGCTGCTGCTGTACCGATTCGAGCACGGCAAAACGATCATCAGCAATGGCGGCGACTTCAATGTGGCGGCCCAGGCTTCTGATGAGCAGGATCCGGCCCACATGGATCTTTTGCGGAACGTTCGGTTGGATAGAAAGGAGGTCGTGTCCTTGGCTGAGGCAGGGTTGATCAACTACTTCAAGCCGCACTACAACACTCTGATCAAGATGAACAATTTCTCGTCGAAGGACAAGCTCAAGGTCCTGAAGCTGTTATTAAATAAAGGGATTGCCGGCCTGGTGCTGGAGCTTTGCTCGGTCAACTTACGGTCGCGGATCGGTACAGTTCACGCGGTGCCTATCGATCTAACCGAGATAATGCCAGATGAGGTTCTGGACGGGCGCAATCTTGAGGACGACGGCATGAAGGAGCAGTTGAAGGAGCAGTTGAAGCAAATGGCGCACACGCACTACGCTAGGTTTTTCTCTCCACCACTGAAGAAAGGAACACGTTCCTGCATGGCACTACCTTCGTCGGCCAGACCGAGGAGCCGTTGAACTGGTAGGTCTATGGCATGCCGAGGCTAGTTCATTTCGTTAGCGCCACCAAAAACTCCTCATGACCGTTCGCACATCGGGCGTTTGCCGTACACAATTCCAAACTGCCTGTTCTTTGTCCGTGAAGAGCAGGTATGTGCCCCTTAGAACGCGATTTTCTGGGTCGTCTGACCAGCTATTAAAATGCCTGTTTAGTCAAAGTTCTGAGAAATCAGTTGTTATGACTTTCGTGCCGTCAGTTTCATCTATTTCCGATTAGTTGCATCTATTTTCCAAATGTGACATAAAGCGTAAACCAGAGCAGGGGTTGGCCCTCTCTCAGTAATGGCTTTTCGCTGACGCGTTGATACTTCAATATCCAATATCTATGTTGAGATCTAGCACTTGCGCGGTACCGCTAAAGTGACTGACTAAGCGAAAGTGCCAGCTTGCCAGCCTTTCTCCAAAATATGGAACAGTAATAGCTTAAATGGTCTCAGTACTTAACACATAAATTATGTTTAAGAGCGAATTGATGAGATACCGCCGGAAATCGATATGACCGTAGTCTTGGGCAATTGGGATTTAAGCTCTGTGATCTCCCTGTAGAGTTCGAGTATTAGCAAGTCTGCACTTAAAAGAGCACTGGCAGCTATGTCGCGCTGGAGTTTAAGCGTGCTGATAATCTGTTTATCAGTGCGGCGCTTGGCCTTAGATTGCGAGAGATTTTTCCTGCTAGATGTACTGGGTTTTGAATTCTCCCTAATCCATTCTTTTATCTCGGCAACCAACAGTGGAAATCTACTCTTTTTTAGGGCGCTAGGATCAAGCCCGGCTTCTCTTGCTATGTTATTTTGGGATACTTGACTATCCCGTGATATTATAACTGGCTTTAGTTCTTTTAGTCGCTGAAAGGCTTCGCGAAATCTCTGTTCAGTAGCCATATCAATTTGCCTCAATTATAGAGATTGCATTCTGTGCAGCTTTTATCTGTGCACTGAGTGCAGTGTGATAAGGGGTGTCGTTCGGGGCAGTTTCGAGTAGAAGTTCTGTCTCTGCCTTTAACTGTTTGACTTGGATCAGCTTGGTTTTGTCTATAAGCAGATCGGTGCAGGCGCCTCTTCCATGGCCGCCGCCGCAATATACAATATTATCAATCCCGCCTTTGGTACAGTGTTCTTTATTTAGGCAGACCCCTAACAGCACTTCCCTGAATCCAATCTTCCCGGTTTTCGCTGCCTCTAATAGCTTTTTGAAATTGCCCTGATTGATTGGTGCTAACAACATGTCTTGTCGCTTCTGTCCGTATGGGGATGCGAACCGCTTGCCAAACAACTGCGCCAATTTAACTGCACGAGTTTCGTACGCAGCTTTGATATACTCACTTCTTCCGTCTTCGTTGAAAATAAGTTTTGAGAAGCCTTGTGCGTAATACAGTGATTGGATTCTGGATTGATGTTTTAATGCATATTGTAGAGATGAATCTGAAACCAGTCCCGAAGCTTGCATATTCACTGCTCCGGTTCTTCTGAGTTGATGCCAAGCAAACGGCCATCGCTTTCCAATTTGATATTTTTTGCCGTCTAAGGAAGGAGTGATCAATCTCGCAATCGAGATATCCTGAGCCGTGAGCGAGACTTGATTGCTATCGAAAAGTAGATCGTTGAGATCTATGACAGATGCGTAACTATTATAATGAGATATATGTGGAAGGCCTCTACCTAGGCTGATGCCCCATGGTTCATATGAACGCGCGATTAAATATAGAGTATCCGCAGCATTATGCTTCGCATCTAAATACGGGCAAACCTTGGCAGCGGTTTCGCGAAGCTCGGCGACATGAACCATCATTCGGATCGATGGCTCTACCGAAGGAGAAGTGATCCATCGAGCATCAGAATCGAGGTGAAGCTTTGTGGTTACTCCGGTAATCGTCCAAAAATCCCCGAAGTCTGGGTCGTTCTCTTTGGTCAAGCAGTCGCTACGCAGATTCCAAGCCTCATCAATCCTCATTGCTGTAAAATTTAATATGTAAGCAATGCCAACGCGGCTTGCCATCCCGAGATACCGATTAAGCGAATTTAGGCCTTTGCCAGGTCCCATGAGGCTGAGGCCAGGCCCATACAACCATTTTTGTAACGTTTTCTCAACGCCGTGCTTACGCGCCAAGTCTTCAAACCTGACTCCGTCCCGACTGTAATCGAAAGGTGTGGAGCGGCGTCCACGCTCACTTATTGGGGCATATGCACGCTCCCAGCTCCCAAAATAATTGAGGTAAAGATTAAGGCACTCTTGATAAAGGTCTCTTATTCCTGTCCTGACCTCATGATAGTCCAGTACGAACTCATTCAACCTTGATACTTGATATTTCCATATGCGAGGTGGAATATAAGGCGTCTGCTTCGCTTCTGGTATCACTATGGACGCATAAAGTTTTTCGATGTTCACTGGATTTAATATGTAAAAGCCGATACTTGCGCGGTTTTCGTAAATCATGTGCAGGAGGGGCAGTAATTTCTTTAAATATGATCCTGGTTTGAATTTTAGTTTTTTAATCATGTGGGGATGTTTATAGAGTTCCTTCGCGTCAATATTGGCGTCACTACAGTCTTTGAATACCTGAAATAAGAAGCTGGCTTTCGTCTTGATGCTGTCGACGGATATGGGTGTGATTGATCGCCATAACCACCAAGCAAGAATTGTTTTTAGGTTCATAGTATTAACTTCATCAATGAGTGTAGGATGTGTATCGTTACTTCGGAAATATATGTTGACGATCCTTCCGCGGACGCTAGTGAATTTCCATTTGCTATCGCCGAAATAGGAAACGGTTTTTCCCATTTGATCTATAGTTATCGGAAAATTATCCAGTGGTGGCCATTGGTTTATGTTTTCCTCTACCGGCAAATGAATGCTGCCCAGTATTAAATTATATTTCAATGAGATATTCATTCTGCGGTCATTTCCTGCAATCTTATAAAGCCGCTCCATTTCGGGTGGTAGTCCCCGTCAGATATTTTGCAGCAGGCGGTTTCATTCCATTCTTGTGCTTGGGTAGAAAGACTTTGTATATATACTAGCTTTTGATTGATTCGTTTTATGGTGAGCAATGCTGGATTAGGAGTAGTATTTTTTTGAATGTTGGCCTTACTTAGTTCAATGGATTTTAGATATTTAAAAGTGACTAGTGACCAGATGTGGTCCTCAGTGTCAATATCGCGGTGCTGTTCACAAAAAAGACACCCACTTGGGGTGAGACAGTCGGCTTCAGGAATATGAGGCGCGCCGATATCTTCAGGCACTGGGCGTGCGGAGACGCAACCGCCAGGACCCGTTGCAGCCAAGATGTGATCATGTGCCGCATGAAATCGACTTATTTCAATTTGGGCTATTTGATGATTAGGACGGTGATAGTTTTTGTAAAACGTAGCAACGGAATGCTGTGATAGCTTAGCCGTGAGGTCTGGATTTTGGGTCTCGCGTAACAAAAAGTTGCTTCTTGCATTGCGTAGCTCCCTTGGAGGGATAAATTTTAGGTCTAGCTGACTACAACGTTTACGTAGGGCGCCAAAGGACGGAACCATATGGTCCGCTCTTCCGCGTACGTTAAGGAATGGGAATAAAAAGCGGGATGGCCGATCCGAAAAAATCGCGTCACGCCATGTTAAATAGTCCGAAAAATGAGTTTTATACTCACTATATACCGTTGCTGTAAACAACGATTGTGAACGCTCTTTATAACCCTGAAGTTCATAGCCATCAATTAAGCTGATAAATTTATATTTTGTGCGTTCGAGATTATACATCTGCGCGACGTTCATGCCTGTTTGGGCTGCGAAGATAAATAGCTCTGCTTCTATTCTCAAATTGATCAGTGCGTGTCTAGTGCGAAATGATTTATCTGCTACATACGCTGCTCTCGCGGCCTCGGTCGCGCGTTTACGATAAAGTGGCTGCGTTGGATCATTAAGTCTTTTGACGGTTTCTGCAGGTCTTAATCTAGACCATTCAATAAGCTGTTTTCCATCAGCTAGTTGTATGATAACTGGTAAATTACCCCATATGGCTTGTTCGGAAAGTCCTTCAGTTATGTCACATAAAAATGCTCCAAATCTGTAAGTTTCTTCAAAGTTCCGCTTGTCGCCATTTTTTGATCCGGAAGGTTTTCGCTCATGCCGAGGTCGCTGAATGCCTATTTTATAACTTAAGCCTGAGTTTAAACCCAATACTGAATCGAATATCGAACAGAGTGACGAGGCAATACCTCCGATATTAGACTTTCTGTGAGGGGAGGATAGAATTATATTTCGCTGCAATGTAGCCCATTTAAGAAAACAATGCTCCAATGACTCTAGACTGAGTGTCATGTTTAAGCTATCGCACCATGACACGAAGTTTCTGATGTTTAGTATTGTTCTTTTAAGTGAGTATAGACTCCTTCCTGATATTACATTGGTATTGAGGGTCTCGTGAATAAGTTCCAATAGACTTAAACGCTCGTCGCGAATTTCACCGAAGTTTCCTTTTTGGATCTCTTCGAGAACCTCACGGACATTGTGCTTTGCTGCACCTTTATAAAGTATAGGCAAGAGGTTCAACGGAGTTTCTCTATGCCCATACGTTATCGACGGGAAGGTAAATGTATTTGTTAGCGTCTCATGCATGGTCGGCATGGTAGCGCCCTAGGAAGCGTTTGGTAAACTTGTTGTTGATTTCGGAGATTAACGGATGTTGCTTGATGAATTTTATGTATTTCATCGTCGTTGCTTCGTCTTTGTGAAGAAGGTTTCGTCTAACCATTTCTATTGCACTAACTGGATCGATCGAGAGGGCAAACGTGGCATACTCGGTGGCGTAGGTTGCACGAGATTGATGGAACTTAAAATCGATGAGTGCGTTTATCCCTAGTCGTTTACCAATCTTTCTTAATTCACACATCGCCGTGTTTATTGCGCCGGATGTATTTCTGTCCGCCCTTGTGTACCTGTTCCCCGCTTTGGTTATGAAAAGGATATCTTGGTCTTGATGTTGAGCGCGAGTAGATCGCAATAGCCGCTCTTCGCTCAAAGAGTATACCCTTAGCTGCTGGACCAGTGATGTTGGTATTTCAATTCGCCCAGTCTTCCCATATTTGGTAGCAACAGAAGGGTCGGCTCCTGGGCCAATAGCGATAGTGCTAATTCCGTCTTGCAGCGGGTGAACTATAGCTCGTGCTATTGTCTGAGCTTTAATGTCACCAATACTTTGGATACGCATGCCAGTGTGAAATCCCAGAAGCAGCATGTAGTAGATTTCTAATGGAGCATTGTCTCGGGCGCAGTTAAGAATTTTTTCTCTGTCTTCTGTCGAAACAGGCCACAATCCATCCTCAAGATCAATATTTTTCCTGCTTCTTAGGGGTATTGCTAGGTCAGTAGTAATTACATCTTTAGACTTGGCGAAACCATAGCGGTCAGTGAATTGAATACTGATCCGGCGCTCTCGCCATAGAGGGGTACTTAAAGTTACGAGATTGTTTTTGACGATCCAGGAGTAAAATTGTCTAATGACTCTGATCCGAGATGAGACTGTCGAGGCGGAATAGGAACCCTCCTGTCGAGCAAGAATCAGCGCACCTCTAAATTTGTTGATGCAACGCTCATCTTTTCGTCCATGGACTTGCATCCATGAATTCTTGGAAACTTCAAGCCATTTGGCATAGTTGAGTAATGCTGCAGCCTTCGAATGTACAGTTTTTATATCATTTGCTTTATTGGCCGCTAGTTCGCCAAGCCATGCATTCGCTTCGCGCCATGAGCTTCCGTCACTCCAGAATATTTGTGGAAGTTGAGCGATCCTGCCGTAGTCAGATCGGACCCACACCGCAGATTCGGCGTTCTCCAATCGCGATGGCGTGTAAATCAGTGTTTCTAGCAAGGCCACGGTAGTTTGCTCTAAAAAAGGCGCATACCAACACAAGCTGGCTTAAAAGTACATGGTAGTACAATGCCCTCATTGCCTTTCGCCGATCACGGCTTGTCGGAGTTAGACTAGTTCATCGGACGTGTATTCCGACCCGCAAACGTACGTAATGGTCCTAGCTATGAATAATGACTGTTGGTAGAGATTTTTAGATTGATATCCTGCTCCATATGGCTCAGCGAGGGTGACGCCTGGCTTAACATTCTAAACATCAGGTGCTTTATTAGTGACATCGGTTTGATCTGGAAATTTTAGTTAATGTATTTACATGTACGCGGCCTGTCGCTACGTGTCGTTATTCTTTCTATGTCAACAGAGGTGTTCCTGAGGTGACGGCTTCGGATTTGCCAGTTCTTATTTGCAACACTACCCGACGATCAAAACAAGTCATTGAGCCATCTCAACGTCCATAGGTGCTACTTATATGTGCGTTGGCCATAGCTTTAACTAATCTGTACCCGCCGTCCTTGGGCAGGTCGGCGGGCGCGAGGTTGAGCGTGATGCGCCGGGCCGGATATTGCAGCGCCGAGTTGAGGATGGCACTGCGCACGCGGTCCTTGCTTTCCTTCACTGCGGTTTCGGGCAAACCCACCAAGGTGAGAGACGGCAGGCCATTGGCCATATGCACTTCGACAGTGACGGCTGGGGCTTCCACACCGACCTGGGCGCGGCTGTGGACAATGGCGAGGGACATGCTCGTTCCTTGAATGGGAGGGCCGCTTCCTGCGGTTTTTTCAAGGGTAGACGAGGTGGGATGGAGCGGGGCGGGGGAGGTTTTACAGAACGTATCCGGGCGGCAACGCAAAACAAGTGTGGGAGCAGGCAAGCCAGCTCCCACAACAATCGCGTTCACTCAGCAGAAGGTGGCGTCAACCGGGCTTCAAGTTCAGCCACCTTCGCCTCCAGGCTCTCCAGCCGCGCACGTGTGCGGGCCAGCACCACCATCTGGCTGTCAAACTCTTCTCGGCTGACCAGGTCGAGCTTGCTGAAACCACTCTGTAGCAAAGCCTTGAACTGGCTTTCGATTTCATTGCGGGGCAGTGGGGTGTCGCCGCTGAACAGGCGAGAGGCGTGGCCGCTCAGGGCGTCGAGGAAGTCTTTGGGCGCGAGCATTGGACATTATTCCGGAAAACAGTTGGCCGGCAGTGTATCACGCAGCGTCTATAGTCATTTTCACGCTCTGTTGCGCACGGTTTTCGCGCATTGGGGCGGGCGGCCGCGCACTGTTTTGATGCGCAATGCTGTCGCGCAGGCGCCCCGTAGGTGGGCACAAGCGGGCAATGGATTGATTTCAGTGGTTTTTACGGAGCTGGCAAGGTTTCTGCTTAGACGATCATGACCCATGCACTGATGCAGTCGCTGTGACGAATGCAGTGCGCCGACGGATCCGGGGTACAGGGCTCGTCACCAGTGGTTCGCTGGCGTCGCGACGGCAAATGCCGAGGCGACGATGCGTTACAAAGCCAGGCACTGCGCTTAGACTTGAGACGGGTTTGTTTTCCTGGGGCAAGTCCACCAAATTCGGGAGAGAGTTTTCATGAAGCTAGTCACTGCCATCATCAAGCCGTTCAAGTTGGACGATGTTCGCGAGTCACTGTCCGAGATCGGCGTGCAGGGCATTACCGTTACTGAGGTCAAGGGCTTCGGTCGGCAGAAGGGTCATACCGAGCTGTATCGCGGCGCGGAATACGTGGTCGATTTCCTGCCGAAGGTGAAGATCGATGTCGCCATTGACGACAAGGATCTTGATCGGGTTATCGAGGCGATAACCAAGGCGGCCAACACCGGCAAGATCGGTGACGGCAAGATCTTCGTGGTCAATCTGGAACAGGCTATTCGCATCCGTACCGGCGAAACCGATACCGACGCAATCTAAGCCGCCAAACCCCAACGCCCCAGGAGAAAACAATATGACTCTGCGTAAATCCGCAGGGCTCGGAGCCCTGCTGTCCATCGTAATGCCAAGCCTGGCCATGGCGGCAGATGAAGTGGCTGCTCCAGTCCTCAATTCCGGCGACACCGCCTGGATGCTCACTGCCACCGCGCTGGTGCTGTTCATGACCATCCCTGGCCTGGCGCTGTTCTACGGCGGCATGGTCCGCTCCAAGAATATTCTGTCGGTGATGATGCAGTGCTTCGCCATCACTGGCCTGATCAGCATCCTCTGGGTCGTCTACGGCTACAGCATCGCGTTCGATACCACCGGTATGGAACAAGGCGTGGTCAACTTCAATTCCTTCTTCGGCGGCATGGGCAAGGCGTTCCTGGCGGGTGTTACCCCGGCCAGCATCACCGGGCCGGCGGCGCTGTTTCCGGAGGCCGTGTTCATTACCTTCCAGATGACCTTTGCCATCATTACCCCGGCGCTGATCGTCGGTGCTTTCGCTGAGCGTATGAAGTTCTCCGCAATGCTGATCTTCATGGCTATCTGGTTCACCCTGGTCTACGCGCCGATTGCGCACATGGTCTGGAGCGGCAACGGCGGCCTGATGTGGGACTGGGGCGTGCTGGACTTCGCTGGCGGCACCGTTGTGCACATCAACGCGGGTGTGGCTGGCCTGGTGGCGTGCATCGTGCTCGGCAAGCGCAAAGGCTTCCCGACCACCCCGATGGCACCGCATAACCTGGGCTATACCCTGGTGGGCGCGGCCATGCTGTGGATCGGCTGGTTTGGCTTCAACGCCGGTTCCGCCGCGGCGGCCAACGGCACCGCGGGCATGGCGATGCTGGTAACTCAAATCGCTACAGCAGCTGCGGCCCTGGGCTGGATGTTTGCCGAGTGGATCACCCACGGCAAGCCCAGCGCACTGGGTATCGCCTCGGGCGTGGTCGCCGGCCTCGTCGCCGTGACGCCTGCGGCGGGCACCGTGGGCCCGATGGGCGCCCTGGTGATTGGCCTGGTCGCCGGTGTGGTGTGCTTCTTCTGTGCTACCAGCCTCAAGCGCAAGCTGGGTTATGACGACTCCCTGGACGCTTTCGGCGTGCACGGTATCGGCGGCATCGTCGGTGCGATCCTTACCGGTGTGTTCGCTGCCCCGGCGCTGGGCGGCTTCGGCACCGTGACCGACATCGCAGCCCAAGTCTGGATCCAGTGCAAAGGCGTGGGCTTCACCGTGATCTACACGGCGATCGTGACCTACGTCATCCTCAAGGTGCTCGACATGGTCATGGGCCTGCGTGTCACCGAAGAAGAAGAGGCGGTTGGCCTCGACCTGGCGCAACATAACGAGCGCGGCTACAACTTGTAACCAGGCGAAAAAAACATGCCCGGCTTGCCGGGCATTTTTTTGCCTGGCGTTTGTCTGTGGCTAAAGGCGCATGGGTTTTTTATCGACTTTGTGATGGGATCCACACAGCACTTTTAAGGGTGCAAATGTCTTACAGGCATGAAGGCGTATTCGGCACTTTGTTTTTTCCCAGAGCGCGCTAGAATGCGCGCCGATGGGCGGAGAACTGTATGTGGCAACAGACCCTGATTACCCTGCGGGCCAAGCCCCGGGGCTTTCACTTGGTAACGGACGAGTTGCTTGCCGGCTTGCCTGAATTGAAGGCGTGCCGTGTGGGCCTGTTGCATTTGTGGCTGCAGCACACCTCGGCCTCGTTGACCGTCAACGAGAATGCCGACCCGGCGGTTCGCCGTGACTTCGAGCGTTTTTTCAACCTGCTGGTGCCACAAGGTCGCGCAGGGTTTGAACATAACGACGAAGGTCCGGATGATCTGCCGGCGCACTTCAAGGCCAGTCTGCTGGGCTGCCAGCTGAGTTTGCCGGTCAAGGCCGGCCGCTTGGCGATAGGGACCTGGCAAGGTGTTTATCTGGGCGAGCACCGTGATCATGGCGGTGCTCGTAAAGTCCTCGCCACCTTGCACGGTGAAGGGGCATAAGCCACTGGTGATTCAGTGGATGTTGATTTTTTTCCGGCAACCTCGACAGAGGGTGAAGCTGGGCTATAACTAATCTGCTTTTCGCAAGTCATGAGGTAGAACATGAGCGACGATGATCTGGAACAAGACGACCTCGAAGTAGGTGATGAAGACGACACCGAAGACGGTCTTGAAGTTGCGGCCGAAGACGTTGCTGAGGACGTCGATGACAGTGTTGGCGATGACGCGGCTCCCAAAGCCAAAGGCAAAGCCAAGGCGGCTGTGTCGGTAGACGAGTTGCCGAGCGTTGAAGCCAAGAACAAAGAGCGCGATGCCCTGGCCCGTGCGATGGAAGAATTCCTCGCTAAAGGCGGCAAAGTGCAGGAAGTCGAGGCCAACGTGGTGGCTGATCCACCGAAGAAGCCGGATAACAAGTACGGAAGCCGACCTATCTGAGGTCTGCCTCCTGCTTGTAAGAAAAAGCCCGCCGTCGCTGCGGGCTTTTTCATGCCTGGAGCAATTTACCGGTTTGCTGCAATACCCTGTGGAAGCAGGCAAGCCAGCTCCCACATTGGGGCCAGTGTTAGCTCCAGCGACTCAGCAGTGGCGGCAACTCCGTCAGGCTGCGAATCTGCGCATCCGGGCGCTTGTCACCCTCCCAGGCCTTGCCCGTGGGGTTGAACCACACTGCCCGCAGTCCCGCCTGCTGCGCGCCGGCGATGTCATCCCCAGGATGATCGCCCACATGCACTGCCGCGCTGGCGTCCACACCGCCACGTTGCAGTGCTTCATGAAACAGCCGTGCGTCCGGCTTGGCGATGCCGATATCTTCAGCGCGCAGGGCAAAGTGAAAGTAGTCCGCCAGGCCCACACGCTGCACATCGGCATTGCCATTGGTGATCACGCCGAGCAGGAAGTGCTGGCGCAGCGCCTTGAGCATCGGCTCGGCTTCCGGAAACACGGTGAGTTGGTGGCGTGCGTGGATGAATGCCTCGAAGCAGACATCCGCCATCTCTGTGGCCTCAGGCTGGGGGTAACCGGCCTCCTCGAACGCATGCATCAACACGCGGTGGCGCAGCAGGCTGATACGGTGTTTGAGTTCGGGATGACGCTGCAGCACCTGCTGGCGCAGGCTGGCAAAATGCTCAAGGGGCAGGTCGCCGACCTTGGACGCGTGGGTCGCCAGCCATTCACGCATCGACGCTTCGGCGCTGATGATGACAGGTACGTTGTCCCAGAGGGTGTCGTCCAGGTCGAAGGTGATCAGCTTGATACTCATGAGTCGCCGCCCTTGATGCGTTTGGCCCGTGGATGGGCGCTGTCGTACACCGTTGCCAGGTGCTGGAAGTCGAGGTGGGTGTAGATTTGCGTGGTCTTGATATCCGAGTGCCCGAGCAGCTCCTGTACGGCGCGCAGGTCCTGGGAAGATTCGAGCAGGTGGCTGGCAAAGGAATGACGCAACATGTGCGGGTGCAGATTCTGCCCCAGCTCGCGCTCGCCGGCAGCCTTGACCCGCAGCTGAATCGCCCGCGGCCCCAGGCGCCGGCCTTGCTGGCTGACAAACACGGCATCGTCTGCCGGGTTGGTCAGAAGGCGTAGCGGCAGCCATAGCTGCAAGGCTTCGCGGGCTTTCCTGCCCACGGGCAGTACGCGCGTCTTGCTGCCTTTGCCGAGCACTTGCACCAGGCCATCGGCGAGGTCCAGTTGATCCAGGTTCAGGCCCGTCAACTCCGACAGGCGCAGGCCCGAGGAATAGAACAGCTCGAGGATTGCCTGGTCGCGATGGGCCAGGAAGTCATCCTCGACGGCACCGTCGAGCAATTGCAGGGCTCGGTCTGTGTCCAGGGTCTTGGGCAGGCGCCGTTCGCCTTTGGGCGGTGACAGGCCATTGGCCGGGTCGTGGTCGCACAGCCCTTCGCGATTGAGGTAGTGATAGAGGCCGCGCACCGCCGACAGCAGGCGAGACAGGCTGCGGGAGGATTGGCCCTGTTGGTGCAACCGGGCGATCAGGCTGCGCAGGGCCTGGATATCCAGGGCCTTCCAGCTGCTGACGTGCTGCTTTTCGCAATAGGCCAGGACCTTGTTCAAGTCCCGCCGATAAGCTTCCAGCGTGTGGGACGACACCTGGCGCTCATTGCGCAGGTGAGCGCAGTAAGCGTCCAGTTGCCGCTCCATGATCAGCGCACCGCGCGCAGGGTGGTGGTGTGGCGTGGCAGGACGCGGCCCAGCACTTCGGCGATATAGGTCAGGAACAACGTGCCCACCGAGCTTTTGTAGTGCGCCGGGTCGCGGCTGGCGATGGCCAGTACCCCGTGCAAGCCTTGATGGCTGAGGGCGATGACAGCCGTAGAGCCGATCTGCTTGCGCTGTTCGGCGCCAAACAGGAAGTCCAGCTCATGCTCGCGCAAGGTGCCGCTGACGGTCTTGCCTTCGGACAGCAGGCCGCCGATGGCCGTCTGCGCTTCGCCACCTGTGACCCAGCGGCCCACCGGCATCGGGTTGTCGCTGAACAGGATCAGGCTGACGAAGGGCACCTGGAAATCCTCACGCAGGCTGTCTTCCACGGCGATCACCGTTTCTTCCAGGCTGGTGGCATCCATCAGGGTCAGAATCAGGCGGCGGGTCTTGTCGAACAAGCGGTCGTTGTCGCGGGCCACGTCCATCAGATGCGAGAGCCGGTGGCGCATTTCAATATTACGCTCGCGCAGGATCTTCATCTGCCGCTCCACCAGCGACACGGTATCGCCGCGCTGGTGAGGGATGCGCAGGGCCGGCAGCAGTTCTTCGTGCTCGACGAAGAAGTCCGGATTAGCCTCAAGGTACGCCGCAACAGCAGCGGCCTCCAGGCTTTCACTCGGGGTAGCGTGTGCGGG
Source organism: Pseudomonas sp. NFR02 (assembly GCF_900119375.1). Classification (NCBI taxonomy): domain Bacteria; kingdom Pseudomonadati; phylum Pseudomonadota; class Gammaproteobacteria; order Pseudomonadales; family Pseudomonadaceae; genus Pseudomonas; species Pseudomonas sp. NFR02. The sequence goes on along the minus strand of NZ_FPJJ01000006.1, from coordinate 17,868 downwards.
TACTTGAGGCTTATCGGTCATTAGCTTGGCTCACTCATAGACGGACCTGTCCTTCGTATACGCGCGAGGCCGGCCCGGTCATCATCACCGGGTGGCCAGGGCCTGCCCATTCGATGGACAAACGTCCGCCGGGCAGGTCGATCAACAGTGGCGAATCCATCCACCCCTGGCTGATCGCGGCCACGGCAGCGGCGCAAGCACCGGTGCCGCAAGCCTGGGTTTCGCCGGCGCCGCGTTCCCATACGCGCAATTGCGCACGGTTACGGTCGATCACCTGCAGGAAGCCCACATTGACCCGTGCCGGAAAGCGCGGGTGATGTTCGATCTTCGGCCCCAGTTCATGCACAGGGGCGTTATTGATGTCGGTGACCCGCAGCACCGCATGGGGGTTGCCCATGGACACGGCGGCGACCTCCACGGTTTTGCCATCCACATCCAGCGGGTAACTGAGGGCCTGCTCGGTGGCCTGGAACGGAATATCCGCCGGCACCAGGCGTGGGGCGCCCATGTTGACGCTGATCTGGCCATCGTTGCGGATGTCCAGTTCGATCACGCCGCCTTTGGTTTCGACGCGAATCTGGCGTTTGGCAGTCAGGCGTTTGTCGAGCACAAAGCGCGCAAAGCAGCGCGCGCCGTTGCCGCACTGTTCCACTTCGGAACCGTCGGAGTTGAAGATCCGGTAGCGGAAATCCACCTCCGGGTTGCTCGGCGCCTCGACCAGCAGCAACTGGTCGAAACCGATCCCGGTGTGGCGATCACCCCACTGTTTGGCGTGCTTGGGCAGGATGTGCGCGTGCTGGCTGACCAGGTCGAGGACCATGAAATCATTACCCAGCCCGTGCATCTTGGTAAAACGCAGCAGCATGGCTTACTCCGGCAGCAGGCTTTCGCCAGCATACAACTCGGCTACCGTCTCGCGGCGACGCACTTCAAATGCTTGATCACCGTCCACCAGCACCTCGGCGGTACGCCCGCGGGTGTTGTAGTTGGAACTCATGACAAACCCGTAGGCACCGGCCGAATGCACGGCCAGCAGATCACCTTCCTCAAGCGCCAACTCACGATCCTTGGCGAGGAAGTCGCCGGTCTCGCAGATGGGCCCGACGATGTCATAGGCGCGGGCTTCGCTTGTGCGCGGCGTCACGGCGGTGACATCCATCCAGGCCTGGTACAGCGCCGGGCGGATCAGGTCGTTCATCGCCGCATCGACGATGGCGAAATCCTTGTGTTCGGTATGCTTGAGGTACTCGACCTGGGTCAGCAACACGCCAGCGTTGGCGACGATGTAGCGGCCCGGCTCGAACATCAGCGTCAGGTCGCGGCCTTCGATGCGTTCGCGCACGGCCTGGATATAGTCGGCAATCAGTGGCGGCTCTTCATCGCGATAACGCACGCCCACGCCACCACCGAGGTCGATGTGGTGCAGGTAGATGCCGCACTCGCCGAGGCGGTCGATCAAGGCCAGCAGGCGGTCGAGGGCATCCAGGAACGGTGGCAGGGTGGTCAGTTGCGAGCCGATATGGCAGTCGACGCCCAGCACTTCCAGGTTCGGCAGTTGGGCTGCGCGGATGTACACGTCCTCGGCGTCGGCGATGGCAATGCCGAACTTGTTCTCTTTGAGACCGGTGGAGATGTACGGGTGGGTGCCGGCGTCGACATCCGGGTTGACGCGCAGGGAGATCGGCGCGCGAACGCCCATTTCGGCGGCAACGACTTGCAGGCGCTCCAGTTCGTCGGTGGATTCGACGTTGAAGCAATGCACGCCGACTTCCAGGGCGCGGCGCATGTCTTCGCGGCTCTTGCCGACGCCGGAGAAGACGATTTTGTCCGCCTGGCCACCGGCGGCCAGTACGCGTTCCAGCTCGCCACGGGACACGATGTCAAAACCAGCGCCAAGACGCGCCAGGACATTGAGTACACCCAGGTTGGAGTTGGCCTTGACTGCGTAGCACACCAGGTGCGGCACGCCGTCGAGGGCGTCGGTGAACGAGCGGTATTGGGCTTCGATATGCGCACGCGAGTACACATAGGTCGGGGTGCCGAAGCGCTGGGCAATCGCGGACAAGGCCACGCCTTCCGCGAACAGCTCGCCGTCCCGGTAGTTAAAAGCGTCCATAAGTTTCCCTTAACTTAGTAGGTGTCGTGCTTATGGGCTTTTGACGGCTTTTGCGACGATTGCGCCTGTTCGTTTGGATCTTTGCTGTCATCCGGCAGGTACAACGGGCCTTTCTGGCCACAGGCACTAACGAGGCAAGCGACCGCGACGAGCGCAGCAAGGGAAGAGATCAGGCGCTTCATGGCGAAATCCTTGAATATGCATTAATTGCGCCCGAGTATACCGACCACCCGCCAGCTTGCCTATGCGCCGCAACACCCGTCCGGCGGGGGTTTGCCGAGACAGTAGGGAAGCAGGCTACGATGCCTGGGGATATTTCGTACCGTCATCCGTGATGAAATCAGTATCCTTTGCAATCGGCGAGGCTCGCCCGTATCGTGCGGCGCTTGAGCAAAACCAGACACTTTTGAGGTTGCCACAATGAGTTTGACCGAAGCCCGTTTTCACGACCTGGTGGATGCCACCCAGGAGAAGCTGGAAGATATTTTCGACGACAGCGACCTGGATGTGGATCTGGAAAACTCGGCCGGTGTGCTGACCGTCAAGTTCGAGACTGGCCCGCAATTGATCTTCAGTCGCCAGGAGCCTCTGCGTCAGCTGTGGCTGGCGGCGCGCTCCGGTGGCGTTCACTTCGACTACGATGAAGAAAGCGGCAAATGGCAGTGCGACAAGAGTGAAGAGTTGCTGGGTGAGATGCTCACCCGACTGGTCCAGGAATACACCGGCGTCGAGCTGGATTTCGACGAGGTCTGATGGTGAGTGAGCCTGCAACCGTACGCCCGCCCAAGCCGCTGTTCAGCAATGTCAGCCCGGCAGTGCCGTCACCTTGTATCAGTTTGTGTCGCCTGGACGAGCAGAAAGTCTGCCTGGGCTGCTTCCGCCACGTGGAAGACATCCGGGAATGGCGCTCTGCCGACGATGCGCGGCGCCGGGTGATCTGCGCCGAGGCTGAACAGCGCAAGGCGAGCGCCTGACGGCGTCTTGTTTATTTGTGTCGCTGTGGTAGTGTCCGGATACACCTCCATTCATCGAGGTCCGTGAGAACCCCGCCTTTTCCTGGCGGGGTTTTGCTTTTTTGTGCAGAAAAAAGGAGTCTGCCTGAATCATGACCACCGCACCGTCCATCATTCTTACCCGTCTTGACGTGCAGCGTCTGGAGCAACTGATCGACCGCTTGGGCGACGAGTTTCCCGGCGCCCGAGCGTTGCAAGCCGAACTCGACCGCGCCGAAGACGTGGTTGGTCACGATGAAGTGCCTGCGGGTGTCGTGACCATGAACTCCAGCGTGCATTGCCGTGAGCAAAGCAGCGGCAAGGACTATCACCTGACGCTGGTCTACCCCAAGCACGCGAACGCCGACGAAGGCAAGATTTCGATCATGGCACCCGTGGGCAGCGCATTGCTCGGCCTGCAAGTGGGCCAGCACATCGACTGGCCGGCGCCAGGCGGCAAGACCTTGAAGCTGGAATTGCTCAGCGTCGAAGGCCAGCCCAAAGATGGCGGCGCCTTCCCGCTCTAAACCTGATTCAAGGCCGCATTGAGTGACTGTTCCAGTTCGGCTTTATAGCGCAGGTACAGATTGCTTGGGCTTTGCACATCACCGAGCAGTCCCGACAGATCCAGATCAGTGATATAGCAGCGGTAACGCTCGGTTTCCCGACGTTGCCCGACGATCTCCCGGGCGACCACCGTAAACAGCTGGTCGCCAAATTCCAGTTCGGAAAACTCCCGCTGATTGCAGTACAGGGTGATCCCTACGTGGCCTGGCGTGCCTTTGCCGATAATGGCCTGCACGTCATAAAACGCCTTGTTGGCCGGGTCTTGCGGGGCCGGCCTTGGCTCAACGCCCCGCGCACGGCCGCTGCCCGATGGCAACAGTTGGTAATACAGGATCTGTATCTCGCCCGCGGGTTGCTGGGTGTCCAGGGACGATAGTGCTTCGCGGCGATACAGGATCGATTGCAAAAAGCGCTGCAACGGCGCCAACAGGCTTTGCTCATCATGAAATGGCAAGCGCTGTTGCCAGAGCGCGTTGAATTCGTCGAGCACGTAGACGTCGGCGAAGCCTTCATTAACGCGGTAGAACACCTGCACACACTCGGCTTGGCCCATGGGCAGCAGCAGCGCCAGGTCGTGGTCTTCCAAGGCCATGGCGTCCAGGTGCCACGGGCTATAGCTGACCAGCTCCTCGCTGAGGTAGGCGATCAGCGCGTCCTGGGTCGGCAGTGACACATGGGTGGCCTGGCCCGGTACCAGTTCCATGACGTGATAATGCTGCTGCACCTGGAGCAGGTAGCGATGATTGCCCTGGCCGAGCAGCAGATGCTGCGCGGTGTCGAATACCTCTTCCACCCGCTGGGCAATGAACTGTGCCCGGTTGTGGCAAAAACAACGCACTCGCAGGCGTGGCAGATGGTTCGAGGGCAGTTGGTTGAGGTAGTCGCGCAGGCAGTCGAGCAGGGCGTGGGGGCCGTCATAGCGGCTGACCATCACTTCGTTCCAGCTGTTGAGCGTGACCTGGTCCAGGGTCAGCACCAGATTGTCGCGCACGCCGGCATAGCTCAGGGAGTCGGTGCGCTCTGTGGTCATCAGGATATTCAGGTCGCGATGATGTTTGAGCGGGTCAACCCCAACGTTGATCAACAGCAGCACCTCTTCCGGCACTGCCGGGCGCAGCAAGCGGCTCTCATCGACACTGGACAGGGGCAGGGCGATGGTCTGTTGCAGGCTGCCCAATAGGTTGAACAGCTCGAACTCGGTCATGTCGCTGGTGCCGGGGTGCAGCGCCAGGCGGGTGCTGCTGTCGATCACGCCGTTGCGATGGCACCAGGTGAGCATTTCCAGCAGGTCGCGGCTGCGTTTGATCGGGGCGAAGTGTTCCCACTCCAGAGCGGTAAGGTTGCCGTTATACAGGCCCCAATGGTGCTGGCCCGGCTCCTTGCGGTTGGGCGACTGCACCAGGGTCAAAGTGTCTTCGGCCAGGTCCGGGGCGATGCCGGGGTTGATGAACTCGACCTTGCCGGCCTTGCGCTCGAACGCCGCATACAAGCGGCGGCCCAGTACATTGAGTTCGCGTTTATTGACCGCGCTGGCGGTGTGTTCGCTGCGGGTGAACTGGGTGAGGAAGCGGTAGCTGTAGTTCAACTCATTGACCAGAGCACGGCGCTCGGAGGCGACCTGGCGCACTTTCCATTGGCTGCGGCTGTCCAGCAGGGCCAGTTGGCGCGTGTCCCAGCCCCACTCATGCGCCAGGCGTTCCAGCAGCTGCCGTTGCCAACCGGCGGTGCGCTGGCCGGCGCTGAGCTTGCGGTTGACCTTCAGGTACAGGCTGCGGCGCACCAGTTCCAGGCGCTCCAGCTCGTTGCGGGCCTTGAGGTATTCCTCGATGCGGCGGTAGACCATGATGTACGGGTCCAGCTCATCCAGGTCTACCTGATGGCTGAACACCGCCTGTTTGAAGCGCAGGCTCAGGCATTGCACCTTCGGGTGTTCGCTGGCGTAGACCTCGGTCAGCAGCAGCTTGAGCACCGATTTATAGGGCGACTCGATGCCCTTGAACAGTTGCCACAGCCCGGCGCCAATAAACTCCCCCGGAGGAATATGAGCCAGATGGCCGAGGTCGAGGGTTTCATCGACGCGGATAAAACGCTTGGACACCAGGGCGTGAGTAAATTCGGCGTAGCGGTTTTCTTCGTAGACCGGCACCAGCCACCAGATGGGCGTGCGCCCGGCCAGCCAGATCGCGGTGCGATAGAACTCATCCAGCAGCAGGTAGTGCTGGGTGGTGCCGCAGTCGTCGGAACTCAGTGGCGTATCGCGATCACCCAACACAAAGCGCGTCGGGTCGATCAGGAAGAAATGCGCCTCGGCACCCATGCTCAAGGCCCAGGTTTCCAGCAGTTGGCACTTTTTGCGCAGCTCGGCCAGCTCGGTCTCGCTCAGGTTGGGAGCGTGGCATACCCACACGTCCATATCGCTTTGATCGGCCTGCGCCAGCGTGCCAAGGCTGCCCATCAGGAACAAACCGTGGATCGGCGTAGGCGGGTTGCCATGGCGCGGTTTATAGGAGAACGAGCGTGTCAGGCGTTGGGCATCGGCCAAGGCCTGGGCGTCCGGTTCGAAATTCGACAGGCCAGCCGGTGTGTTACTGGAGACATAGCCCGGCAACAGCGGATGATTGACGTGGAAAAACAGCGGCAACAAAGCCAGCACGCTTTGCTGGCGTGGCGTCAGCCCCTCGACGGCCCGGGCCATGCGGCCTTGATTGAGGGTCATGAAACGCGCGCGCAGTTGGGTCAGCACCTTACGGTCGATGCCTTCGTCCAGATCGGGGCGGATTTCATGGGTGCGGGTCATGTCGAACTCGGTGGCTCGCAGCCCGACGCGGGCGGCCATGCAGGAGTTTACAGACAGTAGCGTAGGAGTTTTAGAGGGAAGTGGCTTTTTGGCGTCAGAATTTCGTATGCCGCGCAGCAACACCCGCGGAATCCGCAGGCGGCGGACTCCATGGGCGGTATCAAGTATCAGGCGGCTTCTTTGGTGTTGGCAGTGGTCAGGATGGTCAGCAGGGTTTGGGCTTGCTCGGCAGCGTCCCGGCCAAGGCTCGTCAGGTAGCCCCCGTCCGGTTGGTCAATCAGCCCTTTGGCATGGAGGCGCTTGGCAGCGGCGATGGCAGTAGGGGCGGCAGTCTGATGGACTTTCAAGCCTTCCTTGGTGCTGTCCAAGGGGAAGAGTACAAGGATTTCCAGTTCGGCAACCAACTCAGGGGTATACGACATAAGGACTCCAGACTTTCTAAAATTTATTAGAGGCTAGCAGGCCATAAGGTGAACGCACTTTGCCGAACTGTCCAGCGTGTTGCTGCGTGCCGGGGTTATTCCTTTTCCGGCGGCAGCTCGGGCAGTGCCCGCAGTGCCGTTTCATACCACTCGGTATTGAAGGCGCGGTCATCTTCGAGCATGGCGTCGATCTCGAACGCCAGCACGTGAGCCATCAGATTCAGGATATCTTCGCGCTCGTAACCCACCAGGGTCAGTTTGTTGAACGTAGCCTTGGCCGCTGGCGGGTTATCGCTCTCGATCTGGTTCTCGATGGCTTCGATCAGCGTGGTCTCGGTGAATTCTTCTTCGTCGTTGTCGATATCGGTCGGCTCGCTCATGGCAGGCTCCTCAAGGAAAGGGCGTCAGTCTACCCCCATTCAGGTGGGTGATGCTGCTGGTCAGGGTGCCCTCGAGGATCTATAACTCTTGCAGCCAACCCCACACCCGGCCTGGAGGCTTTGCGATGCTCAAGCTTTACGGATTTTCGGTCAGCAACTACTACAACATGGTCAAGCTGGCGCTATTGGAGAAAGGACTGCCCTTCGAAGAGGTGCCTTTTTATGCTGGGCAAACTCCCGAAGCCTTGGCGGTAAGCCCCCGCGGCAAAGTGCCGGTGCTGGGTGTGAAGCAGGGGTTCATCAACGAAACCAGCGTCATTCTCGAATACCTCGAACAGACCCAGGAAGGTCCGGCGCTGTTGCCCGCCGACCCGTTTGCGCGGGCTCAGGTGCTGGCGCTGTGCCGTGAGATCGAGCTGTACATCGAACTGCCTGCGCGGGCGTGTTTCGCCGAGGCTTTTTTCGGCATGGCGGTGCCGGAGGCGATCAAGGAGAAGTCCAGGGCCGAGCTGCTGCTTGGAGTAGGTACCTTAGGCCGGCACGGGAAGTTCGCGCCTTATGTGGCGGGGGAGAGCTTCACCCTTGCGGACCTGTATTTCATGTACAGCCTGAACCTGGCCTGCGGTGTGGGCGAGAAGCTGTTTGGGCTGGATCTGCTGGAGCCGTTGCCGAAGGCGAAAGCCTTGTTGGCGCGCCTGAATGGGATGCCCAATGCGCAGAAGGTAGAGGCGGACAGGCAGGCGGCGATGCCGGCATTCATGGCGATGATTGCGGCCAAGAAATAACCAATGTGGGAGGGGGCTTGCTCCCGAAGGCGGTGGGTCAGCTAAGATTTTCTTGTCTGATACACCGTCTTCGGGAGCAAGCCCCCTCCCACAATTTTAGCGGCTGGCGAGCAATTGCTGGCCGCGCACGACCGCCGCCTTGACCTGTGCCGGCGCAGTGCCGCCCACATGATTACGGGCATTCACCGAGCCTTCCAGGGTCAGCACGGCAAACACATCCTGCTCGATCTGGTCGCTGAACTGGCGCAGTTCTTCCAGGCTCATTTCCGCCAAGTCCTTGCCGGTGTCCACACCGTACTTCACGGCGTGGCCGACAATTTCGTGGCAGTCACGGAACGGCAGGCCACGGCGCACCAGGTAGTCCGCCAGGTCGGTCGCGGTAGAGAACCCGCGCAGGGCCGCTTCACGCATGATCGCGTGCTTGGGCTTGATCGCCGGAATCATGTCGGCAAAGGCGCGCAACGAGTCGCGCAGGGTGTCGGCGGCGTCGAAGAGCGGTTCCTTGTCTTCCTGGTTGTCCTTGTTGTAGGCCAATGGTTGGCCTTTCATCAGGGTCAGCAGGCCCATCAGTGCACCAAATACACGGCCGCTCTTGCCACGCACCAACTCTGGCACGTCGGGGTTTTTCTTTTGCGGCATGATCGAGCTGCCGGTGCAGAAGCGGTCCGGCAGGTCTATGAACTGGAATTGCGCGCTGGTCCATAGCACCAGCTCTTCGGAGAAGCGCGACAGATGCATCATCGCGATGCTGGCGGCGGCGCAGAATTCGATGGCGAAGTCCCGGTCCGACACGCCGTCCAGGGAGTTGCCGCCCACGGCGTCAAAGCCCAGCAACTGTGCGGTGTACTCACGGTCAATCGGGTAAGTGGTGCCGGCCAGTGCAGCGCTGCCCAGCGGCATGCGGTTGGCACGCTTGCGGCAATCGACCAGGCGCTCGTAGTCGCGGCTGAGCATTTCGAACCAGGCCAGCAGGTGGTGGCCGAAGGTCACAGGCTGTGCGGTCTGCAGGTGAGTGAAGCCGGGCATGATGGTGTCCGATTCACGCTCGGCCTGCTCCAGCAAACCTTTTTGCAGGCGGGTGATTTCGCCCAGGATCAGGTCGATCTCATCGCGCAGCCACAGGCGGATATCGGTGGCGACCTGATCGTTACGGCTGCGACCGGTGTGCAATTTTTTGCCGGTCACGCCGATGCGATCGGTCAGGCGTGCCTCGATGTTCATGTGCACGTCTTCCAGGTCGACGCGCCAGTCGAACGTCCCTGCCTCGATCTCACCGCGGATGGTGGTCAGGCCGTCGATGATGCTGTCACGCTCGGCGTCGGTCAGCACGCCGACCTTGGCCAGCATCGTGGCGTGGGCGATGGAGCCCATGATGTCGTGGCGGTACAGGCGTTGATCGAAGGTGACGGAGGCGGTGAAGCGCGCGACGAAGGCGTCGACGGGTTCACTGAAGCGGCCGCCCCAGGACTGGTTGGTCTTGTCGGTGCTCATGGATTCGCTCGTGATCTGCTTAAAAGAGGCATGAAGGTGTGCCGGCGATCATAACAGGGTTGCCCGTGGAGGCGGTGCTGCGGGTGATCGGCAATTTTATTTGTGTAAGAGATGGCTAAGTGCCTTGCCGCCGACCGCATCCGGGACGAGACTGGGGGCAGGTACTTATTGAAACGATATTTGACGATTGAGCAATGTCGCCTCAGTGAGCGTCTACAGTTGGACTGATAGTGTGTGAATGCACCAAAGTCGGGTGATGCGGTCATAACCAGACTATCCATTAAACAGGGGGGTATTCGGATTGTTTATCAGTGAACCCTACGACGATGCCCGAAGGCAGCGGGTCTTGGGCGCTATTGAACAGGTCCGGGTAAATTTGGGTGCCATTCTCAGGGCACTTTTTGCCGCTCGCGCTAGTCTTAGCGTGGATCGCTGTGACGTCAGTCACCGCACCTGTCTACGCTATCCTTGTGCGAGACTCACGCAGGAATCCAGCGCAATATGAATGTCCTGATCGTTGATGACGAACCCCAAGCCCGCGAGCGACTGAGCCGTCTGGTCAGTGAACTCGAGGGTTATACAGTCCTTGAACCGAGCGCCACCAGCGGCGAAGAGGCGTTGACGCTGATCGACAGCCACAAGCCGGATGTAGTGCTGCTCGATATCCGCATGCCGGGCTTTGATGGCCTGCAGGTCGCCGCCCGCTTGAGCGAACGCGAATCGCCGCCCGCCGTGGTGTTGTGTGCGGCGCAGGATGAGTTTTCTGCACAAGCGCTGGAAGACAGCGGTGTCAGTTTTCTCGTCAAGCCGGCCACTGCCGAAGCCTTGCTCAAAGCCTTGAAAAAAGCCGAGCGTCCCAGCCGCGCCCAACTGGCTGCCTTGACGCAACCGGCTGCGCAAAGTGGTAACGGGCCACGCAGCCATATCAGCGCACGTACCCGCAAGGGCATCGAGCTGATCCCACTCGGCCAGGTGGTTTACTTTATTGCCGATCACAAATACGTGACCTTGCGCCACGAGACCGGTGAAGTGTTGCTTGATGAACCGCTCAAGGCGCTTGAAGACGAGTTTGGCGAGCGTTTCGTGCGCATTCATCGCAACGCGCTGGTCGCCCGTGAACGCATCGAGCGCCTGCAGCGCACGCCCCTGGGGCACTTTCAGCTATTCCTGAAGGGGCTCAATGGCGATGCGTTGATCGTCAGCCGACGCCATGTCGCTGGCGTGCGCAAGATGATGCAGCAGCTTTAGCCCAAGGGTTGCGGCGCGGTCTGCATTCCTTATCCCGGTGCGACGTGGCCAGGGAGGCCCCGCACTTGCTGATTCAAATCAAAGCGTATTTGCCTGAGCTGTTATTATCCGCCGTATCTATTCAGTACGGATTGATCCATGTCCTCTCGCGAAATCCGCATCGCCACCCGTAAAAGCGCCTTGGCCTTGTGGCAGGCCGAATACGTCAAAGCACGCCTTGAACAGGCCCATCCCGGCCTCAAGGTCTCCCTGGTGCCCATGGTCAGTCGCGGCGACAAGCTGCTGGACTCGCCATTGTCGAAAATCGGCGGCAAGGGCCTGTTCGTCAAGGAGTTGGAAACTGCGCTGCTGGACAACGAAGCCGACATCGCCGTGCATTCGATGAAAGACGTGCCCATGGACTTCCCTGAAGGCCTGGGCCTTTTTTGTATCTGCGAGCGCGAAGACCCGCGCGACGCCTTCGTTTCCAACACCTTCGCGTCCCTGGACGAATTGCCGCTGGGCAGTATCGTTGGCACCTCCAGCCTGCGTCGCCAGGCCCAGTTGCTGACGCGGCGTCCCGACCTGCAGATCCGCTTTTTGCGTGGAAACGTCAACACGCGCCTGGCCAAGCTCGACGCCGGCGAATACGACGCGATCATCCTCGCCGCTGCCGGCCTGATCCGCCTGGGCTTTGAAGACCGCATCACCTCGGCCATCAGCGTCGAAGACAGCCTGCCCGCTGGCGGGCAGGGTGCAGTCGGAATCGAATGCCGCACCGCCGACAGCGAAATTCATGCGCTGCTAAAACCTCTCGATCACGCAGACACCGAAGTGCGCGTCACCGCCGAGCGTGCCTTGAACAAACACCTCAACGGTGGCTGCCAGGTGCCCATCGCCTGCTATGCCGTACTCGAGGGTGAGAACCTGTGGCTGCGTGGCCTGGTTGGTGATCCGGACGGCGGTAACCTGCTGACCGCCGAGGTACGTGGGCCGCAACGTGATGCCACGGCCTTGGGGATTCAGGTCGCCGAAGCGTTGCTGGAAAAAGGCGCGGGTACCATTTTGCAAAAAGTCTATGGCGAGGCCGGCCCGCAGTGACCGACTGGCGAGTGCTGCTGACGCGGCCTGCCGAGGAGTCGACGGCCCTGGCGGCGTTATTAGCCCAGAGCGGTATTCACAGCAACTGCCTGCCTTTGCTGGAGACTGAAGCCTTGCCGGTGACCGCAGAGCAACACGCGGTGTTCGGCGCGCTGCCGCGCTATCGCGCCGTCATCGTGGTGAGCAAGCCGGCTGCGCGCCTGGCGTTGCTGCGGTTGGGGGGCAGTGTGCCGCCAATGCCCTGGTTCAGTGTCGGCGCGGCCACGGCCCAGATATTGGCCGATCATGGCCTCAACGTTCACTTTCCCGCCACGGGCGATGACAGCGAGGCCTTGCTTGAACTGCCCGCCTTGCGCGAGGCTATTGCAGCGCCGGGTGCCCGGGTGTTGATCCTGCGCGGCGAGGGCGGGCGTGAGTTGCTGGCAGAGCGTTTACGCGAGCAAGGTGCTAGTGTCGATTACCTGGAATTGTATCGGCGTTTTCTTCCGGTGTATGAGAAGGGCGCGTTGATGCAACGCATCCAGTTGGAACGCTTGAACGGCCTGGTGGTCAGCAGTGGGCAGGGTTTTTTACACCTGCACGCGTTAGCCGGCCCCGATTGGCCAGAGGTGGCACAGCTGCCGTTGTTCGTGCCCAGCCCGCGTGTATATGAAATGGCGCGGGCCGCGGGTGCAGAAAAAGTTGTGGATTGTCGCGGCGCGAGTGCCGCGGCTTTGTTAGTGGCGTTAGGGAGCTATCCCGTTCCCACTCTCTGATACGCAAAGGACGGATACGTGAGCGAAACAGCCTTGCCTAAAGATGAAGCTCAGCCCGCGCTTGATGCGCCGGTCGAGACACCGGTCAGCGCGCCACGCCGTGGCAATGGCCTGGCAGTCGTCGCCTTGCTGTTGGGCGCTGCGGGCGTAGCCGCCGGCGGCTGGGGGATCTGGCAGGTCCGTGCCCTGCAAGCCAGCAGCCAGCACCAACTGGGCCAGGTGCAGACCCTGGATGACCAGTCCCAGAGCCTCAAGCAAGGCCAACAACAGCTGGCCGCCCGCCTGGCGCAGTTGCCGGGTGCGGATGAGCTGGAAGAGCGTCGCCGCCTGGTCACTCAGTTGCAGGGTGATCAGCAGCGTCTCAACCAGCGTCTGGAAACCGTGTTGGGTGCCAGCCGCAAGGACTGGCGCCTGGCCGAGGCCGAGCATCTGATCCGTCTGGCCAGCTTGCGTTTGTCCGCCTTGCAAGACATCAACAGCGCCCAGTCGCTGGTGCAGGGGGCCGACGAAATTCTTCGCGAGCAGAGCGACCCAGGGGCTTTCGCTGCACGGGAGCAATTGGCCAAGAGCCTGGCCGCGCTGCGCAGCACCGAGCAACCGGACCGTACCGGCCTGTACCTGCAATTGGCTGCCTTGCGTGACCAGGTGGTGCAACTGGCGGCGATTGCCCCGGAGTATCAGCTCACGGAGCCTGCTTCCAAGGGGCGTCCCACCAGCGATACGCAGAACCAGTTGAGCCAGTGGTGGGAGCAGATCTCCCGTTATTTCCGCATCGACTTCAACCCGGATGACAACATCCGTCCCTTGTTGGCAGGCCAAGGCCTGAACCAAGTGCGGCTGGCCTTGAGCCTGGCGCTGGAGCAAGCCCAATGGGCTGCGCTTAACGGCGAGGCGGCGGTGTACAGCCGCTCGTTGGGAGAAGCGCGCAGCGTATTGCAGGACAACTTCAACCAGGACAACCCGCAGAGCAAGGCGATGCTGGCGCGTATTGCCGAGCTTGAGCCCAAGGCGGTGTCGGTGGTCACGCCTGACCTGGCTGCGAGCCTGGCTGCTGTGCAGGCGTACCTTGAACGCCGTCATCAGTCTGCCGACGAAGCCAAGGCTTCGGCTGGCAAACCGGCGACCCAGGAGTAGAGCTGATGAAGCGTTTCTATGTGATCCTGGTGCTCGCGATTGCGCTCGCGCTGGCCCTGGGTGTGGGCATTTCGAAACACACCGGCTACGTGTTGATTACTTATCCTCACCTGCTGCATTACGAATCAAGCCTGTGGGCGACATTGGTGGCGGTGTTCGCCATTGGCCTGGCGATTTACCTGATCCGCGTGTTATGGAGCCTGGTCACCACATCCGGTGGCGTGGTCAACCCCTGGTCACGACGCAACCGCAGCCGTCGTGTGCAGATCGCTATCGAGCAAGGCCAGATGGACCTCGCCGAGGGCCGCTGGGCCAGCGCCGAACGCCACCTGCACCGCGCCGCCGAAGCAGAGCGCCAACCCCTGCTGTATTACATCGGTGCCGCCCGTGCGGCTAATGAACAGGGCCGTTATGAGGAATCCGACGGCTTGCTGGAGCGTGCGTTGGAACGCCAGCCCCAGGCCGAACTGGCCATTGCACTGAGCCATGCGCAGTTGCAGATGGACCGTGGCGATACGGAAGGCGCACTGGTCACTCTTCAGGCGATGCATGAGCGTCATCCGCATAACGCGCAAGTACTGCGACAGTTGCAACGTCTGCATCAGCAGCGTGGCGATTGGTCGTCTGTGATTCGCCTGCTGCCTGAGCTGCGCAAGGACAAAGTCTTGCCCGCCAATGAGCTGGCCGAGCTGGAGCGTCGCGCCTGGGGCGAGAACCTGAGCCTGGCGGCCCAGCGTGAAGAGCAAGGCGAAGCCGGGTTGCAGTCCTTGGAACGCGCATGGGAGCAACTGACCGCTGCCCAGCGCCAACAGCCACAACTGGTGTTGGCGTATGCCGACCAACTGCGTCGATTGGGCGCGGATGCCAAGGCCGAAGAAGTGCTGCGTGGCGCCCTTAAACGCGGTTATGACAGTCACCTGATCCGGTTGTATGGCCTGCTGCGCGGCAGTGATCCTGCGCGGCAACTGAAGTTTGCCGAAGGCTGGCTCAAGGACCATCCAGGCGATGCCAGCCTGCTGCTGACGCTGGGTCGTCTGTGCCTGCAAAACAGTCTGTGGGGCAAGGCGCGGGATTATCTGGAAAGCAGCCTGCAAGTACAGCGCAATCCCGAAGCCTGCGCCGAATTGGCTCGCCTGCTGGCCCAATTGGGCGATACCGAGCGCAGCAACCAGCTGTTTCAGGAGGGCTTGGGGTTGCTCGACGATCGCCTGCTGTCCTCGCCGCTGCCAGTGCCTGCGCGAGTTTGAAGTAGGAAAGGGTGGATGGGTTGGCTAGGACCGATCTGACACCCAACCCTTCAAACCCTGCAACCCCTCGGCTTAACTGGCTTTGTTACTAATTCCTACTTGTCTTGGCTGATTTTCCTCGGGCCCGTGGCGGGATGTCCTTATGTTTTCGAGGAAAAGTCCGCTCTAGGGCGTATTGAAAGGGGTCGGGCCTTTCCTCTACCGTAGCGACCTATCTCTTGCAGTGCGGATAAACAATGTCTCTGGCCCCTTTACGCTCTTTGTTTTTCCTGGCGTTCATGGCGGGTGCGCTGACGTTGGGCGCGTCTTACTACCTTCAATACGGTGCGCTGCTACGACCTTGTTTTCTATGCCAGGTACAACGCCTGTTCCTCGCCTCTTTTGCCTTGATCAACCTGATTGCCGCGCTTCACAAACCTGGGCGTTCCGGCCTTTGTCTTTATGGGTTGGCGAGCATGGGCTGTGCGTTGCTGGGCGCCATCACCGCAGGCCGGCAAGTCCTGTTGCAGAACAGGCCGGCAAGCCAGGTGGGGGATTGCTGGCCCAGCCTGCAGGACATGCTTGAAAACCTGTCTGTCTGGCAGGCAATGCGCTCGGTGTTCAATGGCACGGTCGATTGCGTTGAAATCAACTGGACGCTGTTTGACTTGAGCCTGCCTGAGTGGAGCCTGCTGTTTTTTGTGGCGATGCTGATCCTGGGGTTCATGCAGGTGTCACGGCTGTTGTTCGGCAGGCATTTGCGCCTCGCAACACATTGAAAACGAGACTCAGGTTGTAGGAGCGGATTAAACACTTGTATGAACATTCTCTCCTGCGTACCTTGAAGCCATAGTCATGCGGGCATAATCTGGCCCGCACGCGTTATCCAAACCGCTTGTCAGACGCGGCCTTGTCCGTCTGCTGCTTCATCCTTGAAGTGTTGCGCAGGTACAGAGCTGCGGCGCCCCAATAGGGAAGAGAGATCATCATGTTGGAAAGTTGTCAGAATGCTCAGGAACGCTGGGGTGGGGTGCACAAGCTGATCGACAGCTGGTTGAAGGCACGTCACGAACTGGTTCGGGCCTTTGATGCTCTCGGCGCCAAGCCCGAAGCGTTGGGCGAGAATCGCAAGCCGTTGCAGGAGTTCTGTGAGGTGTTGGTGGACTACGTGTCTGCCGGCCATTTCGGCGTCTACGAGCAACTGACCAAGGAGGCCGAAGCCTTCGATGATCAGCGTGGCCTGGAGTTGGCTGAGACGCTTTATCCGCGCATTGATGTGATCACTGAAAAGCTGCTGGCGTTCACCGACCTGTGTGATGCCGGGAAATGTGTCGCGGAAAAATTCAAAGAGTTGGGGGCGCTGTTGCATGAGCGTTTCGAGCTGGAAGATTGCTTGATCGAAGTGCTGCACAACGCTCATAAGGAAGAACCCGCCACCCAGGCTTGAAGCTGGTGGCGAGGTAAGAAAAACGGTGCGCATGTCGCACCGTTTTTTTATGGGTCAGTGGCGAGTGCCGAGTAGTTCGATCTCGAACACCAGCGGCGTATAGGGGGGGATCAACTCACCTGCGCCGTCTGCGCCATAGGCCTGGGCTGAAGGAATCACCAGACGCCATTTCGCACCCACCGGCATCTGTTGTAATGCACTGCTCCAACCGCTGATCACGCTGTTGAGGCGAAACCATTGCGGTTGCGTACTTTTGTCGAAGACAGTTCCATCGGGCAGTCGGCCCACGTATTTAACCTGCACTTCATCGCTGGCCAACGGCTTGTTGCCAGTGCCGGGTGTCAGCTCGGTGAGCAGGATCCCATCGGCCAACTGACGAACGCCGGCTGCGGCTTTTTCCCTTGAGAGAAATTGCTGCTCGGCAGCGAGTGCTTTTTCGCTTTGAGGTCGTTGGGCGTCGGCGGCGTTCTGCGTTTCGTGCTGCGCGAGGATCTGTTCGATGCGCGCGTTATCCAGCGCCAGTGGCTTGCCTTGGTAGGCTTGCTTGAGTCCGTCGAGCAGGGCCTGTATCTGCAGGTCGGGGACTTCCTGGCGCAACCGTTCGCCAAGGCTTGCGCCCAGGCTATAGGCAAGATCGTGCGGGGTTGCGGCGGTGGTGTTTGACGAGGGTTGCTCGCTTGCATCGGCCACGCAGATCGCCAAGCCGAACACTAGAAAAAGGTAACGCGACATGGGCATTCTCCCGGCGAAAGTGCGACGGATTATGCCAGTGCGAGTGCGTAAAAAGTGGCACGGTTTTCCGTTATATCGATAAGAATTTTCGCACGTTGCAACGCAACGCAAAGGATACTGTCAACATGCCCTAGCGGCGGTAAGAGCAGAGGGCTAGTATGAGCCGCACCCACGTCAGCCAGGAGGTAAACCATGTCGGCCAAACAGAAGCCTGTAAATACCCCGTTGCACTTGCTCCAACAACTTTCGGGCAGCCTGCTCGAACATCTGGAAAGCGCGTGCTCCCAAGCCTTGGCTGATGCAGAAAAGCTGCTCGCCAAACTGGAAAAGCAACGCGGTAAAGCGCAAGAAAAGCTGCACAAATCCCGCACCAAACTGCAAGACGCCGCCACTGCCGGCAAGTCCAAGGCACAAGCCAAAGCCAAAGGCGCGGTCAAAGAACTTGAAGAGCTGCTGGATGCTCTCAAGGATCGCCAAGCCGAAACCCGCAGCTACATTTCCCAACTCAAAAAAGACGCTCAAGAAAGCCTGAAACTGGCCCAAGGTGTTGGCCGTGTGAAGGAAGCCGTAGCTAAAGCACTGGGTGCTCGTACGCCTGCAAAAGTAGCCGCCAAGCCAACTGCTAAAACTGCTGCTGCCAAACCAGCTGCCAAGCCAGTCGCTAAAACCGCTGCTGCCAAACCAGCCGCGAAGCCA